>JASJAR010000043.1 GCA_030066905.1 Paracoccaceae bacterium
GAGATCGCGTCGAGCCCCTCGGCCTCGGCGACCTCCAGAAGCCGGTCGAGCCGCCCCGGCGCCATCGCGTCGTCGGCGTCGAGAATGGCGAACCAGGGCTGGGCGATGACGGCAAGCGTCCGGTTCAGCGTCCGGGGCTTGCCCATGTTCTGCGGGTTGCGGCGGATCTCGAGCCGGTCGATCTCGCCCGCGAGCCGTTCCAGCACCCCCCAGGTGCCGTCGGTGGAGCCGTCTTCGGCCACGATCACCGCCGCGGCCTGACCGGCGACCGACCGGACCGCGCGTTCGATGGTGCGTTCGGCGTTATAGGCGGGGATCACGACGGCGACCCGCTCGGCTGCCGCGCCACTTGCGGTCTCGGCCATGGCTGATCCCCCCGGGAGATGGTGCCTTTCGGCTCTTGGATAGACAAGGCAGCGCCCCCGCCGCAAGCCGCAGGGCCCGCCTTCATCTTGCCGTTCTCCTCGCCTAAGGTGCGCCGCAGCAGGACAGCGCGGCGCTTTTGATGGACGGCGACAGCGAACTTCATTCCCGGGCGGCCGGGGCACGGCCCCTCGTCGTCGACCTCGACGGCACGTATCTGGCCACCGACAGCCTCCTTGAGGCGGTGATCGGCCTCGTCCTGCACGACCCGTCGATCCTTCTGCGGCTGCCGGGCTGGCTCGGGCGGGGCCGGGCGGGGCTGAAGGCCGAGGTGGCCGACCGCCATATCGCCCAGGCCCTGCCGGTCCGGCCGGAGGTCGTCGATCTCATCGAGGCCGCCCGCGCCGAGGGCCGCCCGGTGGTGCTCGCCACCGCCGCCGACCGCCGCCAGGCGGAGGCTCTGGCGGCGGAACAGGGTCTGTTCGACGCGGTGCTCGCCAGCGAGGACGGGGTCAATCTCAAAGGCGCCGAAAAGGCCCGGGCTCTCGTTGCACGCTACGGGGCAGGGGGGTTCGACTATGCCGGCGACAGCCCGGCCGACCTTGCGGTCTGGGCCGAGGCGCAAAATGTGATCACGGTTGCTGCCGACGCGCGGCTCCAGCGCGCGGCCGCCAGGGCAGGGGCCCCGGGCGAGGTCCGCCATATCGCCGCCGCCCCGGCGCGCGCGCAGGTGCTTCTCCGCGCGCTGAGGCCCCATCAATGGTCGAAGAACCTCCTGGTGCTCCTGCCCGCGCTGGCCGCCCATGCGCCCGGGGCCCTGCCGGCGGCCTTCGCGGCGTTTGTCGCCTTCTCGCTCACCGCCTCGGCGGTCTATCTGATCAACGATCTCGTCGATCTCGACAGCGACCGGGCCCATCCGAGGAAACGCAACCGGCCTTTCGCCTCCGGGGCCCTGCCGCTGACGGTGGGGCTCTGGGCGGCCCCGGCGCTGATCGCGGCCGCACTCCTGATCGGCGCGCTCTTTGCCAGTCCGGGCTTTCTGGCCGCCCTGGCGGCCTATTTCGTGGCCACCTTCGCCTATTCGATGTGGCTCAAACGCAAGCTCGTCATCGATGTAATCACATTGGCGGGGCTTTACACCGTGCGCATCGTGGCCGGCGCGGCGGCGGCGGCGGTGATGCTCTCGCCCTGGATGCTCGGGTTTTCGATGTTCCTCTTTCTCGCCCTGGCCGCCGTCAAGCGGCAGGGGGAACTGACCGACCAGATCAGCTCGGGCCGGGGCTCGGCGGGCCGGGCCTACGAGGCCGAGGACCTGCCTGTCCTGAGGGGCATCGCCCTGGCGGCGGTCCATGCCGCGGTGCTGGTTCTCGCTCTCTACATCTCGTCCGAAGACGTCCAGCGGCTCTACGACCGGCCCGATCTGCTCTGGCTCGTCTGCCCCATCCTGCTCTACTGGGCGCTGAGGATGGTGATGAAGGCCCACCGGGGGCTGATGACCGACGACCCGATCGTCTTTGCCGGCAGCGACCGGATCAGCCAGGCGACGATCCTGACCGCGGGGGCGATCGTTCTGGCCGCCGTCTGAGGCCCGGTTCGAGGTCCGGTGCGCGGTCCGGTTCTGGGGCCCGGTTCTGGGGCCCTGCGCCGCGACAATCCCCGGCCTTGACGCCCACCGTCTCGCCCCCGGGGACCGCAGGCGACGCACAGGGGGGCCACCATTGCGTCGGGGCTGGGCGCCAAGCTATCGTCGCGCCGGCTGAAACTGCGACTCTGTGCAAGGCAAAAGGGGCTTTTCCCCGTGGTTGCGTCCTCCGGCGACACGCCCGATCTCTCGGTGGTCCTCGCGGCCCATAACGAAGAGGAAAGCCTCGCGCTTCTCTTCGACGGGATCCTTGCCGCGCTCGACGCCGATTTCCCCGATTTCGAGACGATTTTCGTCGATGACGGCTCGACCGACGGCACCTGGGCGGTGATCGAGGCGCTTGCGGCGCGCGACCCCAGGGTGGTGGGGATCAAGCTTCGGCGCAATTACGGCCAGACCCCGGCGATGACCGCCGGTATCGATGCGGCCCGCGGGCGGGTCGTGGTGACGATGGATTCCGATCTCCAGAACGATCCCGCCGACATCCCGATGATGGTCGCCAAGCTCGACGAGGGCTACGACCTCACCGTCGGCTACCGGATCAACCGCCAGGACAAGTGGCTGTCGCGCAAACTGCCCTCGAAGATCGCCAACTGGCTCATTGGCAAGGTCACGGGCCTGCCGATCCGCGACAACGGCTGTTCGCTGAAGGTCTACCGGGCCGATGTCATCAAGCGGGTGCCGCTTTACTCCGACCTTCACCGGTTCATCCCGTCGATGTCGATGACGGTGGGGGTCAGCGTCGCCGAGGTCGGGGTGCGCCACCATGCCCGCCAGTTCGGGGAATCGAAATACGGGCTCTGGCGTATATACAAAGTGCTCTTCGACCTGCTCACCGTGCGGCTTCTTCTGACTTTCACCGCCCGCCCGCTCACCGCCTTCGTCGGCGTGAGCACCGTGGCGCTTCTGGCCGCGCTCGGGGTCGGCCTCTTCTCCTGGAGTACCGGCGGCGGCGGCATGGTCTTTTCGACGGTGACGATCCTTCTGGTGTCGCTGTCGCTCTTTCTGATCGCGGCGGGGCTGATTGCGGTGCTCGCCCAGGACAATATCGACCTCGGCCCACGGCTGATGCGGCGGGCCGGGATGCGCCGCGACGGGGCCGCCTGACCGGCCCCTTTTCAGACACGGAATTTCACGAGGAATTTCAAAAGTGCTCAGAGTTGCCTCTTCCCAGTCCGACATGGCCCGGACCGAGACCGATCCCGGGCCGCGCCTGTCGGTCGTCGTGCCGACCTTCGACATCTGCACCGATGCCGCCGCCTTCGTGAAGGGCATCGTCTCGGCCCTCGAGCGCGTGGCCGAGCCCGCCGAGATCATCCTCGTCGGCGGCACCGGCACCCGCGACCGGGTCGCCGGCGCACGGGCCGCGGTCGGCGAGGACGTCCCGCTCGTCGCGCTCGAGACGAGCGTCGCTCCCGGCGAGGAGGAGGCGCTGAAACTCGCTCTCGGCCGGGCCCGGGGCGAACTGATCCTGACCCTGCCGGGCTGGCGCGCGCCCACATCCGAGACGCTCTCGGCCCTCTTCGCGGGCCTCGACGGCCACGATTTCGTGACCGGCTCGACACTCACGCCCGAACAGGCCGAGGCCTCCTCCTGGCGCCGGCGGCTCTTTCACTGGTCGGTGGGCAAGCTCTTCGGCGCCCGGTTCAGCGATCTTTTCTGCCGGATCCGGCTCGGCCACCGGGAGGTGTTCGACGAAACCGCCGTCCTCGGCGTGCGCCAGCATTTCATCCCCGCCGTGGCCGACTGGCGCGGCTTCGACGTGGTCGAAACCGTGCTGCCGTCGCAAGGCCAGGCCACGGGCTATCATCGCCCGATCAGCCTGACGGGGCATTTCCGGGCCATGGTGGACCTTCTGATGCTTTATGTAGTGCTGAAGTTCCTGCACCGCCCGTTGCGCTTCTTCAGCGCCATCGGCGCGCCCCTGGTGCTGATCGGCGGCGCGATCACCACCTATCTCGTGATCGCCCGGGCGCTGCAGCTCACCTCGCTCGTCGACCGGCCGCTTCTCACCTTCGGGGTGCTCTTCATCGTGCTCGGCGTCCAGATCATCGCCATCGGCCTCATCGGCGAGATCATCGTCTATACATCGAACCGGCGGGCGAAGACCTACGAGGTCAAGGAGGTGCTGACGGCGGGCAAGCCGGCGCCGGACGGGACGGAGGGCTGACCCCATGGCGCTTCAGAGCACCGGGGACCGAAATCGCGTCCTCGCCCCCGCAGCGCTCCTCACCGCCCTTGTGGTCTTCGCGCTGGCGGTGCTGAGCCGGGTCGGCGGGCTCGACCGGCCGCCGTTCTTCGACGAGCTCTACCACCTGATGGCGGGGCTCTCCTGGCTCGAGACCGGCGAGTTCCGCATCGCCGAGGGCACCTACCGGCGCGCCCCGCTCTATTCGCTGATCACCGCGGGGCTTCTTGGCCTCGGCGACGGGTCGGTGGCGCTGGTGCGGTTCTCCTCGACGCTTCTGGGCGCGGGGCTGATCCTGGTGCTCTATCTCTGGGTGCGGTCCTTTGCCGGCCCGGTGGCGGCGGGCCTGGCCGCGGCGGCGGCGATCTTCTGGCCCGAGGGGATCGTGGTGTCGCAATCGGTGCGGTTTTACGCCCTGGCGGGTTTTCTCTTCGTCGCCGGCGCCATCGCGGTCTTTGTCGCCGTCGAGCGGCCTTTGTCGGTCGCGGCACGGGTCGTGCTTCTCGCCGTCGCGGCGGCGGCGTTCTGGCTGGCGGCCGAGTTCACCCCGGTGATCCTCGTCGGGCTCTGCGGCCTGTCGGTCTGGCTCGGCCTTTTCGTGATCGTCCCGGCCCTCTGGACACGTCCCCGGGGGCTCTGGATGATCGCAGGCCTCGCCGCCCTCGGGCTTGCCGGTCTGGCCGGCCTCTGGGCCGGCGGCGTTCTCGCCGAGATCTGGCGCGATTTCCGCTTCGCGCCGGACTGGGTCGCCGAGCATCGCAACAACGAGCGTTTCTACAACGACATGCTGCTCGACGATTACGGCCTCCTGTGGCTCCTCACGCCGGTCGCCGCCCTGGTGGCCCTGGCGCGCCAACCCCGAGAGGCGCTGTTCTGCCTGACGCTCTTCGGTATCGCCCTGGCGATCCATTCCTTCGCGGGCATGAAGGTGCCGCGCTACGTCTACCACCTGCTGCCGTTCCTCTTCGCGATCTGGGGCATGGCCGCCGGGGCGGTGGCGCACCAGGCGGTGCGGCTTTTGCGGGAGACCGGAACCGACGCCGCCGCCGCGGTCCATGCCCGCCTCGCCGTCGCCCCGCTGGGCCTCGCCCTCGGAGCGGTCGCGGCGCTCTTCGCCCTGCAATCGGCCGCCGCGCTCCCCGAGGCAGCAAAGCGCATGCTGGGCCAGTTCCGCCTCGCCGATGCCGCCGACTGGGCGCTCGCGGCCCCCGACATCCGCCCGCTGCTCGACGAGGTCGAGGTCGTGGCCACCCCGCGCGAGCCTTACGTTCTGTGGCATATCGGCCGGGTCGATGTCATCGCCGACGCCTCGCGGCTCTCGGAAGTCCACGGCGCGGTCGAGTTCGACCCCGACCCCCGGACCGGTGCCCCCATGATCGGCTCGGCCGAGGCGCTCGCCGCGGTGGTCGGTTGCAGCCGGAGCGGGATATTCGTCGCCCCGGTGGAGATGCGCCCGGTCAATGCCGCGATCCTCGCCGGGCTCGAGAGCCTGCCGGCGACCCGGCTGTCGCAGGTGGAGATGCCGCCGCGGAGCGGGATCGAGGTGATCCGCTGGGACACGGATCGTACCGTCGACACGGCGGCCTGCGCCCCGGTGCGGGCGGCCCTGTCGGACGGGTCCTGAGAGGCGCCTCCCGGGCGCCTGCCGCAGGGTCAGACGAAGACGAACTCGTCGGAGATGGTGTCGACGACGCTGTTTGCCAGATCGTCGGCGATCGCGCCCTTGTCGCTGACCGAGTAATGGACGGTGTCGTAGGTCTCGTATTGCGTGGTCGTGGCGCCGAGATGGACCAGCGGGTAATCGGCGACGATCTGCTGCTGGGCCGCGCGCAGGGCGTCGGCGGCCTCGCTCGAACCGTTATCGACGAAACTGCCGTTCTCGACCTCGAAGGCGCCAAGCTCCTGGATGAAGATCGGTACGTCGCCGAACACGCTCCAGTAATATTCGAACGTCTTGACCGTGGCCTCGATGTAATCGGCGATGATCTGGTCCTTCTCGGCCTGGGTGGTGGCCAGGGAATAGCGGGCCGAGGCATCGTCCTCGCCCTGGGACCAGATGATCCCGTCGAGGTCCTTGCCCTCGGGGATCGCGGCCTGGATCACGGCGACGGAATCGAGCAGTTCCGGCCCCGGTTCGTCATTGGTCAGATTCCACCAGTATTTCTCGGGATCGGAGAATTCGTTCGACCCCGAACCGCCGCGGCCGGCCTCGATGGCGGTGGTCTCGGCGCCGGTCAGGGTCTCGACCTCGGTTTCGAAGACCTGGAAGCTCAGGGGACCCTCGGACAGGTCGCCGTTGAGGCGGGTGAAATGAAGCTCCGCGTTCGACTGGCCGGCGAAGGCGAAGAAGTCGAAATCGTCGTCGTTGAAGCCGGCAGGCTCGGTGCGCTCGACGATCTCGATCTTATCGAGGCGGGCGAACTCGCCGTTGTCGGGAACCCCGACCACTTCGATCGTATCGCCGGTTTCGAGATCCACCGCGATCCGCGGGGTTTCGAAGATGAACTCGCCGCCGCCGCCGCCCCATGAGGCAACCGTCTCGCCGTTCACCAGAACTTCGAAACTGGCCTCCCCGTCGTTCTCGTTGATCCATGTCACATCGAGCCAATAGGCCCCGGTCGCGCCCGCAAAGCTGCCCGACACCGTGTTGGTGACCCCACCGGTGCCGCGCACGACCTGCCCGCCGGAGGCATTGCCGTTGTCCTCGACCGCATAGTTCGTGAGGTCGAGCGCTTCGGCCTCGTTGAGGCCGACATCGAGGGTGGCGGGGGCCGGGCCGGAGCCGTCGTCGGGGACGATCTCGATGGAATCGA
>JASJAR010000003.1 GCA_030066905.1 Paracoccaceae bacterium
AGCCCGTGCACCTGATCGAAGGGCGGAAACTCTGACAACGGCCGAGGGCGCGTTGGGTAGCACATCAGAAGGGCGGAAACTCTGACAACGGCCGAGGGCGCGTTGGGTAGCACATCAAAACGTAACCGCCGTTTCGCACAGTCCGGATGATTGCCGGGGAGCACGCCTCACCCTCGATCTTGCGGCGAATGCGGCTGACCAGCGTGTCGATACTTCTGTCGAGCGGACCGGCTTCCCGGCCAAGGGCTATTTGCGACAAGCGCCCGCGCGACAGAACGGTGCCGGCGTTGAGACAGAGCGTCGATATCACATCGAACTCTGCGCTAGTCAGGCTTACGTTCACCCCGCTCGCCGAAATCAGCGTGCGCTTTAGTAGGTCTAGAACCCAACCGTCGAATACCATTTCGGTCGACAATCGGTTTTGCGATGGCTCGGTGGCACGACGAAGAACCGCCTCAATTCGGGCCACAAGCTCGCTGAATTCGAAGGGTTTTGGCAGATAGTCGTCAGCACCGGCTTCGAGGCCGGAAACCCGAGAGTGCACCTCCGCCATGGCGGTCAGCATGATAACCGGCGTGGGGTGTTCCGCGCGAATTCTGCGCGCAAAGACCAGCCCCGACTCCCCGGGAAGCTGGACATCGAGGAGAACGATATCGGGCTGTATTTGGAGAAGAAGAATTTCGCCGAGCGTCGTGTTTTCAGCGGTATAGACGTTGTAGCCGCGCGCCGTCAGCCCGTCGTTGACCATACGGCTTGTGGCGCGGTCATCCTCAATCACGAGAATAGACCGGACCCGTCTCCCAATGCCTAGTTCGTCCTTTGCCACGGTTGGCCTCGCATTGTCGAACACACGTTTTCCTATCGTCGAAATCGACGCGGTTTCTACGCTATAGATTGGGTCGGAAATGGATTTCTGAGAAATCTATTGCCCGCGCATCGTATGCTCCGTCGAATGTCATGAGAGCAATCGGAAATGAGGATCGGCCAACTCGCAGAGGGGTTGCGAAAGCTCCGCTCGAAGTAAGGCGGGAGCCCGAATTGTTTCTTGGCCAATATGTGCGTGGGTGGTTGTTCGCGCCTTCTGCTTCGTTGTCGTCTCTGCTCGATAGGTCTTCGCCAATAAGGTTCAAGTGATGATAAATCGATGTACTCAACTGAAACGTGTGTCAATTGGTATTTACATTTGTACTGTGTAGCTGACTTGACACAAATTCAGTGATTGACTTCGACGCCGCGAGACCCGAGCCAGTTTTGTCTATGCTGCGTGCAATTCATGCGTTTTGGCGCCTCGCACATCGCGCGCGGTGAGCGAACAGGCCAAACTGCTGTTGGTTCCATTCAGACTGGGGCCACACCAAGCTGCGACTTTCGACCAACTGCGGCCGGCGCCGGTAGCCAACCGAAAGGTTCCAAAGCTGTCTGACGTCAGACAATCTGCGACGAAAGCCTCTCGGCTCATGGTCGTGAGCATAGGCGGCGTCGGGGACTTGGTTCAGAGCAGCGATAGAATTCCAATATAAACGTTTAAACTGAGCCAAACTTTTGGGCAAAACCCAAAATGCGGCGTGAGTTTTAGGAGGGCGCGCGTCCGCAAACCGATATCGTGGTCTTTCTCCTTCGTCCCGCAAATGGCTTCGCGCACCATTGGAATTGTTGGCCGTGTATCGGCATTCGAGCCACCGAAAGGACGGGGAAAGCGAAGATGAAAACGTCAAGATATTCAATGAGCGCGATGGTTTGCGCCGTGGCATTTGGTGCCGCCGCATCGGCGCAGGACTTCAGCGGACAGACCCTGGTGGTCGGCACTTGGGGTGGCGACATCGAGCGGCTCTTGCGCGAACATGCCGCGGGTCCCTTGGAGGAAATGACCGGCGCTACCGTGGAGTTCCTCCTCGGCGGGTCGGGCGACCGGATGGCCAAGATGTATGCCGAACGCTCCAACCCCACGATGGATGTGACCTTCCAGAACATCTACGAGGCACCCCAGGCGCTGGCCGACGGGCTGGTGGTTGCGCCCGATGAGACCTCCGACATCTACGCCGATATCTGGCCGGGCATGAATAACGGCTGCTATGCCATGTCGCTCGTCGGCCTTGGCATCGCCTATAACAAGGACCTTGTAGAGGCGCCGGTCGAATGGGCGGATATGTGGGCCCCGGAATTCACAGGCATGATCGCCATGGCGCCGTACCCAAGCTCTGAGGGTGACGGACTTCTCGGCGTGGCTGCGCGGCTTGAAGGGACCGACGAGAAAGACCCCGATGCGGCCTTTGCCAAGGTCGCTGAACTCGGACCGCCCGCTCTGACCTATACCTCTCTCGACGAGGTCTTCGCCCTGATGGATGCCGGAGAAGTGGCGATGGCCCCGATGATCTCGGGCTACGTGCTCGCAGCGCTCAAGGAATGGGACAATATTGGTTTCTCGTTCCCAACCGATCCCGGTCCCGTCCTGGTGCGCGACATGGTTTGCCAGGTGGCCAATTCGCCCAACCCGGAATTGGCCGCGATGTTTATCGAGCTCGCCCTCAGCCCAGCAACGCAGCAGGCCTATGCCGAGGAAATCCTCTTCGGGCCGACAAACTCGAAGGCCGTCATCAGCGAACAGGCCGCGGCAGATACGATCAATACGCCTGAAGAAGTTGAGACGCTCCTGCAGCTTGATTGGCCCTTTCTGATTGCCCAGCGAGCCGAATGGACCGAGCGTTGGAACCGTGAGATCATGGGACAATGACGGTTTTGCCACCACGGGAACGTCGGCGCGGGCGGTGATTGAACGCGCTCAGACAAGTTGGTTGCTGGTCCCGGGGGTCGTCCTCGTGGCCAGCGTATTTCTCGCTCCATTTCTGCTTCTTTTCGCGATGAGCTTCTGGTCGCAGCCCGAAGGCACGCTGCTCGTCGATCCCTCGCCGACGCTGGGGAACTATCAGCGAATTTTTTCCGACGGTTTCTATCTGCGCGGTCTGATGCGCACATTGTGGCTCAGCGTCGCAACGGTACTGATTTCGCTGATCCTCGGGTTTCCGGTCGCCTACTGGATCGTTCGCCGGGCGCGGCGGTTGCGGCGGCTTGTGACCGCGCTGATGCTTCTGCCGATCGTCTGCGGCGCGCTCCTGCCGACCTTGGGCCTTGTCAACCTTCTGTCGCCCTTGGGCATCATCAACGGCAGTCTCCGCTCGCTTGGCGTGATCGACCGCGCGATCCCGCTTCTGGGCACCCAGTTCGGTATTCTCATCGGGCTCGTCCAGGCGTTCTTGCCGCTGATGGTCCTGCCCTTGGTGGCGGTCCTTGATCAAGTGCCGCGCAGCCTTGAAGACGCGGCGATGTCGCTTGGGGCGCGGCCCGCCCAAGTCTGGCGCCGGGTCGTTGTGCCGCTTGCCGCGCGCGGGGCGCTGGCTGGTTCGGTGCTCGTATTTTGCGCCGCGCTGACATCCTTTGTGACCCCGCAAATTCTTGGCCAGGGCAAGATCGCGACCTTTGCGGCGATGACCTGGCAGCAGGCGAGCCTCGTGCTCGACTGGCCTTTCGCGGCATCGCTGGCGATGGTGATGTTGATGCTCATCGGGGCGCTCGGCGTGAGCGTCGCGGTCCTCCGCCGCAGCCTTGGGCAGCGCCTGTGAGCCGCTTCGCATTGCCCGCCTTTACTGCCCTGGTGGTGCTGTTCACCATCGCCCCACTTTTGGTGCTGATGTTTTCGAGCTTCGACGATGGGCGCTTTTTCCGCTTTCCGCCCCGCGACTTCTCGCTGCGCTGGTATCATGCCGCCTTTGCCAGCGTGGAGTACCGCAGCTCGCTGCTCAACAGCGCCGTCGTCGGGCTCATCGCCACGGGCATTTCGGTGACCTTCGGGTCCGCCGCCGCCTTGGGGCTTCTTAGGGGGGCTGCGCGGTCCCGGGCGACGCTTGAGATGATCCTCGTGGCACCCCTGACCCTGCCACTGGTGATCTGGGCCATCGCACTTTTGCAGATCTATGCCTGGCTCGGCATCGGCGGCACGCTCTGGGGGCTCGTTTTGGCCCATGCCACCTTCACGCTGCCGTTCTCGGTGCGGGTGATGCTTGCGACCTTCGCCTCCATCGATCCGGGCCTGGAACTGGCTGCAAGGTCCCTCGGGGCCCGGCCCTGGCGGGCCTTTGCCCGCATCACTCTACCGCTGGCCTTGCCAGGGCTCGCCACCTCGGCGGCGCTTTCATTCTTCATTTCGTTCAACGACGTCATCGTGTCGACGTTCATCGCCGGGTCAAGCTGGATCACCTTTCCCGTGAGGCTCTACTCACAGCTTCGCGGCCAGGGGATCGACCCGACGACGATGGCGATCGGGACGATGATCATCGTCTCGATTCTGATTGTTGTCGGCCTGACCGAGCTTTTCAACCGCCGGACGCTGCGCGCATGACGCCCTATCTCAAATTGCGGGATGTGACCAAGACCTATGATAGCGCGGTCGCCCTGAGCGGGGTCGGGCTCGACATCGCACGCGGCGAGTTCATGACGCTTCTAGGCCCATCGGGCTCGGGCAAAACCACGCTTTTGCGCATTGTCGCGGGGCTGTTGACGCCGGATCGCGGAACGCTCGTACTTGGAGGCGACGACATGACCGCCCGCCCAGCCTGGGAGCGCGACATCGGCCTGGTCTTCCAGAACTATGCGCTCTTTCCCCATATGGATGCCCGGACCAATGTCGGGTTCGGGCTTGAGATGCGTGGCATTGCCGGGGCCGAGGCCGCCCGACGCATCGACGAGGCGCTGGAAATCGTCTCGATGGGCGAATACGGAACCCGCCATCCATCGGAGCTGTCGGGCGGCCAGCAACAGCGGATCGCCATCGCCCGGGCCATCGCCATCAAACCCCGGCTGTTGCTGCTCGACGAGCCCCTGTCGAACCTCGATGCGGTGCTGCGCCAATCGGTCCGTGGGGAGTTGCGGGAGCTCCATTCGCGCACCGGCCTGACGACGATCATGGTCACCCACGATCAGGTCGAAGCGCTCGCTCTGGCCGACCGGGTGGCGCTGATGGAGGCGGGCAAGATTGTACAGATCGACACGCCCGAGCGGCTCTACGATCAGCCGGCCACGGCCTTTGTCGCGGGATTTTTGGGTGCACCGCCGGCCAATCTTATGCCCTTGGCGCCGCACCGCGCTCCGGGTGTTGTAAGCCTCGGGGGCGCGGAATGGCGGCCGGAAGGAGTTGCGGCGGCCTGTCTTGCGGGGCTCGACCGCGCCGTATTGCTCGCGCTCCGCCCCGAGGCGTTGCGGATTGTGCCCACGGACACGACGGGCGCGATTGTCGGCCAGCTGAGGGCGGTGGAGTACCTCGGCGGCGAGCGCCTGGCCCATGTCGAGGTTGTCGGTGCGGCACCCGAAACGCCGACGGTCTGCGTTCGGATCGGCCACGCGCCTCCCGAGCCGGGGCAACCGGTCGGCATATTGCCCGATGCGGTGACCGGGCTCTTCGATCGTGAGACCGGCGCCAAGAGCGCCCTTCCCCCAAAAGGAGCATGACCATGTCGAGCAGTGCAGAGACCTGGGCCAAGCGCAGTCCCGACAAACAGAAGCTTCGCGAAGAGATCTGGTCGATGCTGGAGGAGACGGAACTCGCCATCGGCCCCGCAAAGGGCAGGATCCCCAATTTCGCCGGGGCAGATACGGCCGCATTTCACCTGTCACGCACCCCCGAATGGCTCGCCGCAACAACGGTGAAGTGCAACCCCGACCCGCCGCAGATCCCGATCCGGCTGCGCGCGCTTTATGCCGGTAAGGTCCTTTACGTGCCGGTGCCCGCATTGGAACAGGATCTGCCCTATCTGAAACTTGACCCCGCGCGACTGGCCGAGGCCGGAGTGAGCTTCGAGCTTGCCGCCACCTCCGAAGGCTATATGCGCCACGGAGAGCCGTTGGATTTCGACGCGATCCCGCCGCTCGACTTCTGTATTGTGGGGTCAGTGGCGGTGTCCCGCGCCGGCGGGCGGACCGGGAAGGGGGCCGGCTTTGCCGATCTCGAAACCGGAATCTTCCGCGAACTGAACCTCGTGCGGCCCGACACGCCGATGGCAACGCTGGTTCACTCGTCGCAGCTGGTGGCGGCGGAGCGTGTGCCGATGATGTCCCATGACAGCCCCCTGACCATGGTCGCGACCGAACGCGAAGTGATCCGTATCGCGCCGCCAGATCGCCCGCCCCCCGGGGTGGACTGGGACAAGGTCGCGCCCGATCAGTTCCGCGACATCCCCTTTTTGGCCGCGTTGCGCGACAAGCTCGGGGCCTCGGGCCCGGGAGAGGGCGCATGAGCTTCTGTCGTGGCCCGTTCCACCAGGTCGACCGGAAGTACCAGACGGTCCGGCGCATCCTTGTCGCCATCGATGCGGCGCACGAGCCGCTCGACCGCGCGGCGCCCCAGGTCGTGCGTCGACTGGCGCACGGTCGTCAGGCCGATCAGGGGCCAGGCGCTCATGCCGATATCGTCAAAGCCGATCACCGAGACCTCGCCGGGAACGTCGATGCCGAGGTCGCGCAGCACCGACAGCGCCCCGATGGCCACCAGGTCATTGACGCAGACCACCAGCGAGACGCCGCGCCCGACCATCCGTTCGGCGGCCCTAGGGGTGAGCGTCGCGGTCAGGGGCACGGTTTCTTCCCAGACGACCTCGATTTCGCCCGCCGCCGCCTCCAGAAAGCCGCGCCGCCGGGCCGCGCTCGACGCGATGTCGGCGGCGCCAGACAAGAGCCCGACCCGGCGATGACCGCGCTGGCGGGCATACTCGGCGATCAACCGGCCGCCGCCGTCATGGTCGGCCTGCACGCAATCGTACCCTGGCAGAAAGCTATCGATGGTGACCAGCGGAAACTCCGGTGGCCCGCTGGCGTCGAACCCCGGGTGCAGCAGGGCCACCGCGCCATCGACGCCGTGGGCGGCGAGCCTGCGCAGCGCGTCGGCTTCCCGTTCGACTGTGTCGCCCGAATTGATCAGAAGGGTCGCAAACCCCAGCGTCTCGGCATGGCTTTGCACGGCTTCGGCGATTTCGGGAAAGATCGGGCTTGCCAGCGTTGGCAGAATGCACCCGATCACATTGTGCCGCCCCGTTTTCAAAGTCACCGCAGCCCGGTTGCGCGCATAGCCAAGCTCGTAGGCGGCTTTTCGGACCCGGCGGTCGATCTCGGGCGAGACCTTGTCGAGGTCGTTCATCACGTAAGACACCGTTGCGGGGGACACCCCTGCCGCTTGCGCGACATCCCTGATTGTGGCCGGTTTTCGCATTCGGCTGGCGTCCTTTCGTGCCGGGTTACAGGTAGCGGAACGGCGGTCCCAAGACCAGCGCCTCAGGCCGGGACGGCGCGCTCGTGAAGGCGTCCGATCACACCCGCCGTCTGTTGCGCGAGACCTTGCCCGCGCTTCGGGACGAGGACGAGCAGACCTGGGACGCCAAAGACACCCTCAGCCAGCAAGATACCGAGGTGATGCAGTTCTGGGCCTCGAACGCGCCCGGCTCCGGCGCCCCGGAATGCCTGATGGCCGGTGCGCTGCAATCGCTGGAGAACAAGGGATATGTTCTCGGCGATTACGCCCCCGATCTCGCATGCGGTCTCGCCGCGACCGAAGCGGGGGACATCGAAACCCTCTTGAGGGCCGATATGCGGCTCCGCGCCTTGATGCGAGCCGCCCGCCCCGACCCGGCGCATCCGTCGCAGAAGACTGTGCGTTTCGGCACCTGGGAGGAGTTCGACGGAGCCGTCGTCTGGCCCGACGACCTGCCTGTGCAAGACGAGATTCTGTCGGACCGGGTCGCGGCAGGCTGGCTCGGGCAGCTTGTTGGCGCCGCCGCCGGCACGGCCCTCGAAGGGCACACCGCTGAGAATATTGCCGCCAGTTTTGGCGCGGTGACCAACTATCTCCGCCCGCCCAACACCTACAATGACGACATCACTTTCGAGCTTGCATTCCTTGAGGCCTATCTGGCCCAAGGCCCCGCCATTACGTCAGCAGCCATCGCGGAGAACTGGGTCGGTATGATCCCCCTTGGCTGGTCGGCGGAAGGGGTTGCTCTGGCCAATCTGCGGCGGGGAGTTATGCCGCCATTGTCAGGGCAGCTCGACAATCCGTTCGACGAATGGATTGGCGCCCAGATGCGCGGTGCGATCTGCGGCATGGTCGTGCCGGGACGCGCGCGCGAGGCGGCGCGGCTGGCCTGGCTCGACGCAGAGATCAGCCATGCGGGCAATGGAATCCTTGGCGAAGTCTTCAATGCCGTTTTGTCTGCGTTGGCCTTTGCGCCCGGCGACCTGCGTGGGCTGGTTGAACGCGTGGTTTCGCTGATCCCCGAGACCACCGAATACGGCCAAGTCCTCCGCGAGACCCTCGTGGCCTGTAGGGAAGGCGACGATTGGCAAACCGCCTGGTCCGTCTGCGACACGCGCTATGCGGAGTACAACTGGATCCATGCCTATCCAAACGCCGCGGCGCAGATTGTCGCGCTATGGTTTGGCGATGATGACTTCGATCGCACGCTGAGTATTCTTTGCGGCATCGGCCACGACGTTGATTGCAACGCCGCGCAGATGCTTTGTGTTTTGGGACTTCGCCAGGGGCGAGCGGCCATCGCCTCGCGCTGGACCGATCTGCTCCTTGCCGACGACATCGTGACGTATATGCGCAGACCCCAAAGGCTAGGTTTCGATGACCTCGTCGACCAAACGCTGGGCGCGATTGCGCTTCAACGCTAGCTTCGGGCTTCATGGTCAAAAAATGACAATCGCGGAAACCTTGTTTGCCTAGAGAAACATGTTGGCCAGCTACCCGATCACGTTGCGGCAGGCAGTGGACCTGTCCCGTTTTCGTGCCGCCTGCTCTGGCCCGACCGCCAGGCCAAAGCGCAAGAAACCGCGATCTGATCGCGGTCCTCAAGCCGACTTCTTCAACACAATCGGTCCAATGCGGTCGTTCGAGCAAATCGCCGCGGTCGGCTACTTTTGAGCCTGAGAGGACGCTGGTGAATGTCGAGACTGCCGCTGGTCAAGCTCGAATTGCATACTCAAGCACACACTGACACAATGCTTCTATGGCAAAGATATCCACGACCGTCTCATCTATGGAACAGCGCCGCTATTCAGCGCCAGCGCTCGAGAAAGGACTCGACATCATCGAGCTATTGTCAACGGAAGAGCGCGGTCTTTCACAGTCTGAGATCGCGCGTCGGATGGGGCGATCTGTTGGTGAGATCTTTCGAATGCTGGTTGTGCTCACTGAGCGCGGATACGTCGTGCAGGACGGTGATACCGACCGATATGGCCTTACGACAAAGTTGTTTGAAGTCGCCAACAACACGCCTTTGATCAATCGTCTCACAGCAGTTGCTGGTCCCATCATGCGGCGCTTGACCCATTCGATAAACCAGTCTGCGCATTTGGGTATCGCGAGTGACGATGCCATATTGATCATCGGTCAAGTCGATCCACCCGGAAACATGCGCATGGGCGTTCGGCTGGGCGCGCGCGTCAATTTCTGGCGTGCATCTACTGGGCGCGTCATTCTCGCCTTCTCCGAGGAAGAAACGCTGAAAGAGTTCTTTGTGAAGATTGCCTTGCCTGATGGCATGAACGAGGGACGTTTGCGGGAAGAATTCGGTGAAATCCGTGCGCGTGGGCACGAAATCACCGACAGCTTCACCGCCCGCGGGATCGTCAATATTGCGGCGCCTGTGATCGATCATACCGGCAACGCGGTCGCGGGACTGACGGTGCCACATCTCGAACGCTACGACGATCCGATCTCATTCCAGACCTGTGCGGCGGAACTGATCGATGCGGCCAACGCGATCAGTTCGGCCTTGGGCGGTCCGAATGTGCCAAGGTTCGAGGATACTAATCCAAAATGAGCGGCTCTGAGGGTCGCTTCATCCCCTGAAAGCAGGCTTCCACAAGCGCCATCGTCTGATACGCATCTTCGATCCCGGAGTGCAGGTGATCGTCGTCACCGGCATCAAACCTCTGGACATTTCGCATTGGGCCGATGAACGCGTCGATGAACCAGCTGCCGTCTAGGGGGATTTGCTCCCAGTCACCGTCGTTCGGGCAGTACCAAAGCTCGTCGGCCTCGCCATTCGGGTAGTCGTAGCAGACCCCGAGCTTGACCATCATCGTCCCTTCGGTGCCCTCAAAGCGGAACCATGCAGACTGAAACTTTCGACCGTTCTGGTGATTGTGATTGATGCTTATCAAGCCGCGCAGCTTATCGCCGTAGTCGAGGATCACCGACGTGCGGGTCTGTTTGAAGTCATTCGCGCGCGGATCGTGCATCGAGCGGGCGAAGACGCCTCGCGGGTTTCCTGCCACGGCCCGGATCGTGTCGAGGTAGTGGATCGAGTGGACCGCGATCTCCACGCGCTCCATCGGGATCAGAAAGGGGAACAATGTCCATGGCGTGAAGATGTTCAGATGAACCTCGATCTCCAACAGATCACCGAGGATCCCTAATTTCATTGCCTCTTGCACGGCCATCATCATCGGCGAAAACCGGAGTTGGAAATTGATGGCTGCCTTAAGCCGTTTGTCGCGGCAGATCTGGCGTATCGCGCGGGCCTGCTCCTGATTTGCGCCCATTGGTTTCTGGATGAGCACCGCCGCAACGTCGGGCAGGTCGGGGAGGATATCGGTGATCACATGCGGCGGAGTAGCGATGTCATAGACGACGTCTGTGCCACCGGTGGCGGCGGCCTCTTCGACGCTCGGGTAAACACTTGGAATGCAGTAGTCTTTTGCGAGAGCATTGGCACGGTCGACATCAACATCCGTTACCCCGCCCACGGGAAGGCTGGCTTTGGCGTAAGCCGGTATATGCGCGTCCCGGACAATGCCGCCTGCGCCAATGATCACGATTGGTTTGGGGTTGGCCGGCGCCGCCCAGCTTTGCTTGAGATCAAGTGGCATCCTAGGCGTTCCTCCGTTCGGCAAGCAGTATATGCTCGCAATACATCACGGTTTTTCCGTCATGGTTCTTGGTTTCGCAGACTTCTATGACCCTCCCATAGGCCGGTCGCTTTGGATCCTCTTCCAGCGCACCGATGGTAACGGTCGTCGTGATTGTGTCGCCGGCATAGACAGGGTTGGGGAACCTAAGCCGTTCATATCCATAGGTGAAGGCCCGAGGGTTGATCTGCGTCGCGGTCAGACCAATGCCGATGGCAAATGTCATCGTCCCATGTGCGATCGGAGCGCCGAAGGGCTGCGTTTTGCACCATTCCTTGTCGACGTGGTGGGGAAAGAAATCTCCCGAATGCCCAGCATGAAAAACGATGTCTGTTTCGGTGATCGTGCGCCCGAGCGTTACCCGAGCCTCGTTGAGAACGTAGTCCTCAAAGTACTGTTCTTTTTCCATTTTTCCGCCCCATCGGATCACTAATATTTCAAATATACAAAATAATTTGACATATGAAAAGAGTGTTGGCATGCTTTCGGTATTCCGGCAAAGATCGGAAGGAGGGAGAAACCAATGGCCGAAATCGGTGTGCATGCGCGCGGCGTTCCCGGCGTCCCAGAGGCTCACGCAAAGGTTCCGGTCTGGAATTCCGAGGACTGGTATTTCGAAGATTTCGAAGTCGGCGACAAAATCCGCTCGATCCGCCGAACCATCTCCGAAGGCGAGTCGATGCTCTTCAACTCCCTCGTTATGGACCACCACCCTTATGTGTCAGATGAACGCTTTGCGGTTGAGGAGGGCGTCTTCGGAAAGCGCCTCGTGGCGGGAGCGATGGTCTTTTCCTATGGGCTGGGTCTCGCTGCCACAAATTGTCTGAACTCGTTCTCCTACGGCTACGACCGGTTGCGCTTCATCAAGCCGGTCTTCATTGGCGACACGATCTACACGATCCGCGAAAACCTCTCGAAAGAGGTCAAGGACCGTAAGATCGGCAAGGTCCGGGTCAGCTACTCGGTCTTCAAGGGCGAGGGGGAGCAGGTTCTTTACTGCGAGCACCTGATGACGGCACTCTACCGCGACCCGGACGCATTCAAGGAAGAGGCCGACGCGGCGCTGGAGGCGAAGGCGCGTGGTTGAGCTGCGCGGCATGACCTGGGATCACTCCCGCGGGTTCGATCCGATGGTCGCGACCTCAACGGCTTTTGCCAATACCCATCCCGGCGTGTCGATCACCTGGGAGAAGCGCTCTCTTCAGGCTTTTGCGGATCGACCGATCCAGGAAATGGCCGACGCCTACGACCTGATGGTGATCGATCACCCACATGTGGGCGAAGTATCCCGGTCTGGGTTGCTTTACGCGCTCGATACCTCAACCCATGCCGATGAGCTGGACGCACTGAATGAGCAATCCGTCGGCGCCTCGCACCCGTCTTACGAATTCGACGGCCACCAATGGGCGCTCGCGATTGATGCCGCCACCCCGGTGGCGGCCTACCGTCCGGACCGGCTCGACACACCGCCCAAGGAATGGAGTAAGGTTGTTGCGCTCGCCAAGAAGGGCGAGGTTGGCTTCGCCCTTATCCCGATCAACGCGTTGATGACCTTCATGGGACTGGCCCGCAACATAGACGCGAAGGTCGCCGAAGGCGCCGACGTCATCGACCGCGAAGCCGGTCGAGACGTTCTGGGTATGCTGGGCGAGATTGCTGCGCTCGTCGATCCAAGATGCCTCACTCTCGACCCCATCGGCATCTACGAATGGATGGGACGCACCGCGGACGGACCAAGCTATTCGCCCTTTGGCTACGGCTACACCAACTACAGTCGCGCCGGATACTGCCGTTTCCCCCTGACCTTCACCGATGCTCCCGGCATCGGCAACAATGGGCCGCGCGGCACCGTAATCGGCGGTACAGGGATCGCGGTTTCTGCAACCTCCCCGCATCGCGATCTCGCCGCTGATTACGCTTTTTGGATCGCCGGGGCCGAGTGCCAGTCGGGCCTGTTTTTCGATGCGGGCGGGCAGCCCGGCAATGCCGTGGCCTGGGAGAGCGATCATTGCAACGCGGAGAGCCGCAACTTCTTTCGCAACACACGCGAGACCCTTGAGACCTCGTGGCTGCGGCCGCGCTATGACGGCTACATGGGCCTCCAGGACAAGGGCGGCGACATCGTCCACGCATTCCTGCGGGGTGAAGCGGGCACTGAGGCGACGCTCGACGCGCTTCAGGCCGCCTATGAGGAGAGCCGGTCGTGAAGGTGATGGCGCAGGACGCTCGCCCGCTCGACGGGCTGCTGGTCGTCGACTTCAGCCAGTTTCTTTCGGGTCCGCTTGCATCGCTCAAGCTCGCTGATCTTGGAGCTCGGGTGATCAAGGTCGAACGGCCCGGATCTGGCGACCTCTGCCGCCATCTTTACCTGTCGGATACAGATATCGACGGCGACAATTCGCTCTTCCACGCAATCAACCGGAACAAGGAAAGCCTGACGGCTGATCTTCGCAACGAAGACGACCGCGAAATGCTGCGGGCCCTGATCAAGCGGGCCGACGTGATGATCCAGAACTTCCGCCCAGGTGTGATCGAGCGTCAGGGGTTCGGCTACGAGACGGTGCGCGAAATCAATCCGGGGATCGTCTACGGGTCGATTTCCGGCTTTGGCGAGGAGGGCCCGTGGAAGGACCTTCCGGGGCAAGATCTTCTGGCGCAAGCCCGCTCTGGCCTCTTGTGGCTCACCGGCAGTCGCGATGATCCGCCAGTTCCGATGGGCCTTGCGGCCGCAGACATGCTGGCAGGTAACGCACTGGTCCAAGGCGTTCTGGCGGCCCTTGTCGGACGCGGAATGCACGGGCGGGGCGCCCACGTTCAGACCTCACTCTTTGAAGCGATGATCGACTTCCAGTTTGAAGTTCTGACGACGCATCTGAACGACGGGCGGCGGGTTCCTGAGCGGAGCGCCGTGAACGGCGCCCATGCGTATCTCGGCGCTCCGTACGGTGTCTACAAAACCGCGGATGGATACCTCGCCGTCGCGATGACGCCATCGCTGGAGACGCTGGCAGACCTGATGAACATCGAAGGGCTGTCGCGCTGGTATGGTGACACGGCTGCGATGATGACCCACCGCGATGAGATCAAGGCGATCATGGCGGACGCGATCCGGACGCGGAGTACAGCCGATTGGCTGGCCGTTCTTCAGCCGGCGGACATCTGGTGCTCTGAAGTCCTCAACTGGCCAGAGATGCTGGCCTCCGAAGCCTTCAAGGTTCTCGATTTCCACCAGATCATCCACCGCAATGGAGCCGTCGAACTGAACGCACTCCGCGGCCCTCTCAGGATCGACGGACAAACCCTCAAGAGCGACCGCGCCGCCCCTGAACTTGGCGCGGACCGCGACCGTATTCTCGCAGAATTGCTTTCCGATCAGATGCCGGCGGAAAGCACCCTCAAGGAACCGATTGCATAAGCGATCGGGGCTTAGGCACACCAACAGGGAGGAAACAATGCCTAGATTGACGATGAAGGCCATGGTCGCAACAGCCTTGGTGCCGCTGATGGCGGTCCCGGCTGTGGCGCAGGACTACGGAAATTATGACGGCTATACGCTCCGCGTGAAATTGATCGGCGGGGCGCAGTATGAGCCGCTCTACGCAGAGATCGAAAAGTGGGAAGAAATGACCGGCGCCAGCGTCGAGATCTTGTCGCGCAAGAACCACTTTGAGCTTGATCGCGAGATCAAGCAAGACATCGCGGCCAGCACGCTCGATTGGTGCGTCGGTTCGAACCACACGAGCTTTGCGCCCCAGTACGGCTCGATCTACACCGACCTTCGCGAAATCGTCAGCGAAGACGCGCTGGCCGGCTTCGTGCCCTTGGTGCTGGAGCACGGCACCGTTGACGGACGCCTCGTTCAGCTTCCACGCCATTCGGACGTCTCGAACCTCTTCTACATCAAGTCGATCTTTGAGGACGCGGACAATCAGGCAGCCTTCAGGGACGAGTACGGCTACGACCTTGCCCCGCCCGAGACCTGGGATCAGGTGAAAGATCAGGCGATGTTCTTTGCCGATCCTCCGGACTTCTTCGGCACGCAATTCGTTGGAAAGGACGAGGCGATCACCGGCCGCTTCTACGAGATGCTTGTGGCTGAAGGCGGCCAGCTCTTCTCAGACGACTGGGAGCCGACCTTCAACTCTGATGCCGGTGTGCGTGCGCTGAGCTTCTTTGTCGATCTCTACGAGGCCGGCGCGGTCCCCGTCGGCGTGCCGAACTACCTCTGGGATGACACAGGGCTCGGTTTTGCCTCAGGCACGGTTGCCATGAACCTCGATTGGGGCGGCTGGTCTGCGTTCTTTAATGATCCAGAGAACTCAAAAGTGGCCGGCGACATCGGTCTGATCCGGGCGCCAAAAGGTAGCGCAGGGATCCGCACAGGATGGTCGGGATCGCATACGTTCTCGGTAACCGAGACCTGCGACAACAAGGCTGCTGCTGCATCCTTCGTGACCTTCCTGACCGACTATGATCGTCAGATGGTCGAAGCGCGCAAAGGCCTTCTGCCGACGCGTACCCAGGTTTGGGATGATGCCAAGGCCGAGTTCGCTTCGGACGGCAACGATTTCCTAGTGACGGTGTTCGAGACCTACCAGGCCTCGATGGCCGAGGACGCCTTCACGCCGCCGCTGATCCCTGAGTGGATCGAGGTGTCGAACGTTCTTTGGCCGAAGCTGCAAGCAGCAATGGTTGGCGACATGAGCCCTGCAGAGGCGCTCAATGAAGCCGCCGAAGAAGCTCTGCTTGTGATGGAAGACGCGGGCTACCGCTAAGAGTCAAACTCGCGCGGCCCGCATGCCGGGCCGCGCGCCTTGATCCGACGAAGGCCTCCCGTGAACCGCTTCATCCGCAGACATCAGGGCACTCTGACGCCCCTGCTGCTTCTTTCGCCAGCGATCCTGACGATGCTTTTCGTGGTGGCAATCCCGCTCGTGTTCTCATTCTACACGTCGCTGACGCCTTACCGGCTGACGCGGCCCGAGAGTATCGAGATATTTGTCGGCTTCCGGAACTACGTTCGGCTCTTTGGCAACGATGACTTCTGGGCGGCGTTCCTTCGGACGATCCTGTTTCTGGCCATCGCGTTGAACGTCGAGTTTATCCTCGGCCTTGGTATCGCGCTCCTGATCAACAAGATTACCTGGGGCCAGCGGACGCTCCGGACAATCATGATGTTCCCGATGATGTTCTCACCCATCCTCGTGGGCTTTCAGTTCAAGTTCATCTTCAACGATAACATTGGCATCCTGAACAACGCGCTCCAATCCCTCGGGATTACCGATCAAGCCATCCCCTGGTTGGTCGACGGCAAGCTGGCGATGTTCTCGATTATCTTTGCGGAAGTCTGGATGAGCACCTCAGTCTTCGCGATCCTGCTGCTTGCAGGCCTTTTCGCGATGCCCCGCGATCCGCTGGAGGCCGCGAAGGTGGACGGATGTAACGCGTGGCAAACATTTCGGCACATCACGCTGCCCTTCATCATGCCTTTTGCCTTCATCGCAATGACCATTCGCTCGCTCGACGTGGCACGTGCCTACGACATTGTGGCCGTCATGACCGATGGTGGTCCCGCCGGACGAACCGAGCTCCTGTGGACGATGATTGCCCGGGTCGGCTATGAGAACGCCCGAATGGGTCAGGCCAATGCGATGGCCTATATCTCGACGATCCTGTCGATCGCCTTCACCTATTATTTCTTCACCAAACTCGTCGCTGCCCGCCGATACATGGGGGGCGCCGAATGAACCGCGAAATGAAAAAGCGCCTTCGCGCAGCCGGGCTTTGGGTGACGACGTTTGTCCTGATGGTCATCATGTGCGTGCCAGGGCTTTGGGTCGTGCTTTCCGCCTTCCGTCCAAACCGCGAAATCCTCGCCAAGCCGCCGATCTGGGTGCCTGAGGATTTGACACTGAACAACTTCGGCAAGATCTTTGGATTTGGCGCGGAACAGGTCGCTATTCCGGTCCTGTCCTATTTCTGGAATTCGATGGTCATCGCGCTGACATCGACCGTGATTGCGCTGATCATCGGGATGGCCGGTGGCTACGCCTTTGCCCGCTTCCGCTTCCGGTTCAAGAACGCCTGGTTTTTGGGCCTGATGTTGTTCCGGGCTGTTCCGGGCATCGCGCTTTCACTTCCCGTCTTCATGCTCTGGTCGCGGCTGGGGCTGATTGACACGCAGATGGGCCTGATCATCGTCTATGTCTCTCTGAACGTGCCCTTCACCATCTGGCTGATCGACGGGTTCTTCCGGCAGATCCCGATGTCGCTCTCCGAGGCCGCTCAGGTCGACGGTTGCACGCGCTGGCAGGCCTTCTGGAAGATCGAGTTTCCTCTGGCCCGCTCCGGCATCGCCGCCGCAGGTGTCTTTGCGTTCCTGACAAGCTGGAACGAGTTTGCGCTGGCCAGCCAGCTCACCCGCTCAACCGACAGCAAAACCCTTCCGGTGGGGCTGATGGATTTCACCGCCCAGTTCACCATCGACTGGGCCGGCATGTGCGCGATGGCCGTGATCATCATCGTGCCGGCGTTGATCCTGACGTTCCTCGTCCAGAAACATCTAATTGCCGGGCTGACCTTCGGCGGAGTGAAAGGCTAACCCATGGCGGGCATATCATTACAAAATGTCGTCAAGAACTATGGCCGCCTTGAGGTCGTGCACGGCATCAATCTGGAGATAGACCACAACGAGTTCGTTGTCCTCGTTGGACCCTCGGGCTGCGGGAAGTCCACGACGTTGCGCATGATCGCGGGGCTCGAAGACATTTCGGACGGTGACATTTCGATAGGCGACCGGGTGGTGAACGACCTGCCACCGCGCAAGCGCAACGTCTCGATGGTGTTCCAGAACTACGCGCTCTACCCGCATATGAACGTGCGCGAGAACTTGGGTTTCGGCCTGAAAATCGCGGGCCAAAGCAAGGAAGCTGTTGAACAACGCGTTCAGGAGGCGGCCGACATTCTTGGCTTGTCGGAGCTTCTTGAACGCATTCCGGCAGAACTTTCGGGCGGTCAGCGCCAGCGTGTTGCCATGGGCCGCGCCATCGTCCGTCATCCCGAGGCCTTCCTCTTCGATGAGCCGCTCTCGAACCTCGATGCCAAGCTGCGCGTGCAGATGCGGACCGAGATCAAAAAGCTCCACAACAAGGTCAGAACGACGGTTGTATACGTGACCCACGATCAGGTCGAGGCGATGACGCTCGCTGACCGGATCGTGGTCATGAAAGACGGCTATATCGAACAGGTCGGCACGCCGATGGAGGTGTTCAATCACCCGGTGAACACCTTTGTTGCGAGCTTCATCGGTTCGCCGCCGATGAACCTCATCCCGGCCACGATCACCTCTGGTCAGGTTGAGTTCCGGGATGCGACGAAGATCCCGGTTCCGTCCCGGCTGGCCGGCAGTGTGTCGGATGGTCAGGAGGTCATCTTCGGGATCCGCCCGGATGATCTGACCCCCATCGGTCACGGAATCCACGAAGCGCGGGAGACCACGGACATCGATCTGACGGTCGACCTGGCCGAGCTGCTTGGCACGGAGACGTTGCTCTACACGACCTTTGTGGGCCAGGAGGTCCAGGGAAAGATGTTCGACCCCCGCGACGTAACACCGGGCGAGACGCTGACGTTCCGCCTCTCACTCGACAAGGCGCATATCTTCGACGCGGCCTCGGGTCAGTCGGTCAGGAGGCACTGATGGCCAAAATCGCCAAAGTCGAGATCATGATGGTCGACCTGCCGCCCGCGGTGAAGCGGGTCGATGCGATTCAGTCCTTTGAAAGCCAGGAAACGCCGATTGTTCGGATCACGGACGTCGAGGGTGCTGAGGGCAACGGATATGCTTACACGATCGGCACTGGCGGGCACGCGATCATCAGCCTGCTGCAACGAACACTCGCGCCGCGTCTGCTTGGCCAAGAGGCCGAAGAGATCGACGGTATCTGGCGCGATCTTCTTTTTGCGACCCATGCGACGGCCGTTGGCGCAATCACCTCGCTGGCACTGGCGGCCATCGACACGGCCCTTTGGGACCTTCGGTGCAAACGTGCGGGCCTTCCGCTGTGGCAACTCGCAGGCGGATCGAAGCGATCCGTTCCGCTCTACACCACCGAGGGCGGGTGGCTGCATTTGTCACCAGAGGCTCTCGCCTCCGATGCGGCAGCAATGAAGGCGAAAGGCTTTGCCGGGGCCAAGATCAAGATAGGGAAGCCCTCAATCGCCGAGGACCGGGCGCGGCTAGAAGCTGTCCGCGCCGCGGTTGGAGAAGACTTCCACGTCATGGTTGATGCCAATCAAGCCTTTGACCTCGCCGAAGCGCTGCGAAGGGCCGACATGCTGGACGACTACGGCGTGCATTGGTTCGAAGAACCGCTCCCAGCGGACAATATCGGTGCCCATGTCGAGCTTGCGCACCACTCTCGCGTGCCAATCGCGGTGGGAGAAAGCATCTACGCGGTTTCGCCATTCAAAGACTATCTCCAGCAAGGTGCGGCCAGCATCATTCAAAGCGACGTTGCGCGGATCGGCGGCATCACCCCCTGGCTCAAGTCTGCCCATTTGGCGGAAGGATTTGGGGTGCCGATTTGCCCGCATTTCCTGATGGAGCTTCACGTCAGCCTCGTCTGCGCCGTGCCCAATGCGCCGATGCTGGAATACATCCCGCAGCTCGACGCGATCACCACGTCGCGGCTGGATATCAGGGACGGCATGGCGCACCCACCTTCAAAACCCGGCATCGGGATCGACTGGGACTGGGGCGAGATCAACCGCCGCATCGTCGCGGACACAGGATTCACAATCACGGAAAAGGAGGTGCGTCATGCAACGCATGGGCATGGTCATCGGGTTGAAGCCTGAGAAAGCCGCTGAATACAAGCGCCTCCACGCTGAAACCTGGCCTGAAATTCTGGCCAAGATCTCAGACTGCAACATCATCAATTACTCGATCTTCTATAACGAAGCCGAGAACCTGCTGTTCGGGTACTGGGAATACACCGGCACCGACTTCGCGGCGGACGCGGCCAAGATGGCTGCTGATCCGAAAACGCAGGAATGGTGGGACGTCTGTATGCCAATGCAGGTCCCCCTTGAGAGCCGCAAAGAGGGCGAATGGTGGTCGATGATGGAAGAAGTCTTCCACCATGATTGATCCTCGCATCGAACAATTCTCCAAGTGCTACACCGGCGTCGTTCACGACGTCATGCGGGCGCGGGGTCTTCGCGATTTCACTCTGCCGCCCCGGATCACACCGCTTCAGCCGGAGATGACGCTTTGCGGCCCGGCCTGGACCGTTGAAGGAGCCATCGATGAGGCGGCGGATCCGCACCAGACACTGCTCGACTGGACCGGGCTCCTCTCCAAGGCCGCATCGGGGCACATCTGGTGCGCACAACCGAATAACCATCTCATTGCTCAGATGGGCGAGCTTTCTGCCGAGACGCTCCATGCCAAGGGTGTCCTCGGTTGCGTTCTCGATGGCGCACTTCGCGACGCAAATTTCATTCTCGAACTCGGGTTCCCCTGCTGGCGCACGCATCATACCCCACGCGACGTCGTCGGCATGTGGCGGCCCAGTACGACCGACGCCCCAATCACCATCGGCGAAGTGCGGATCGAGCCGGGCGACTGGCTGCATGGAGATCGCGACGGCATGGTCCGCGTGCCCGTGGCGATCCTTGATGAAATCATCGAGGCCGCGAGCGAGGCCATGGTGACCGAAAACAAGGTGCGCACTGCCATCCTCTCAGGCGTCGATCCGCAGGATGCCTACCTTCAGTACGGGAAATTCTGATGCCCGCAATTGATCCCCGACTTCTCCTTCTTTCCCGCCATGACAACGTGGTTGTCGTCCGCTCGGCACTGGATGCAGGGGATGTGGTGACGCTCGAAACTGGTACAGCGCGTGTTCAGGAACGGATCGGGTTGGGCCACAAGTTGGCACGCAAGGCGATTGCACGAGGCGAAAAGATCATAAAGTACGGTGCAACCATCGGGTCGGCGCTCACGGACATTGCGCCCGGCGAACATGTGCATCTTCACAACGTCAAAAGTGACTACACGCCAACTTATGCACTTGCTGCATCTGAGGAGGTGCCAAAGTGAAAGGGTATCCGCGCAAAGATGGGCGAAAAGGCATCCGTAACGTTGTCGCGGTCGCCTATCTCGTCGAATGCGCCCACCACGTCGCCCGCGAAATCGTCGCACCGCACCGCGAAACAGCGCATGTGATTGGTTTTCCCGGCTGCTTTCCGAACCCTTACGCGCAAACGATGATGGAGCGCCTTTGCACGCATCCGAATGTCGGGGCGGTGGTGCTGGTTTCGCTTGGGTGTGAGAGCTTCAATCGTCACCAGCTTGAAGAGGTGATCCGTGAAAACGGTCGTTCCGTTGAAACTCTGATCATTCAACGCGATGGCGGCACGCGCTCCACGATTGAGAAGGGCAGAGCCGTGGTATCGAAAATGGCGTCAGAGCTGGTGAATACGCAGACGGTACCGCTAGAAATTTCAGATCTCGTCGTAGGCACTGTCTGCGGTGGGTCGGACGGTACGAGCGGGATCACCGGCAACCCCGCCGTCGGACGCACCTTCGACATGCTGGTCGAGTCCGGCGCGACATGCATTTTTGAGGAAACGGGCGAGCTGATTGGCTGTGAACACGTGATGGCCGCTCGCGCGGCGACCCCAGAACTCGGCGCTGAAATCCGGGCCAGCGTCGACAAGGCTGCGGCCTATTATGCGACCCTTGGTTTCGGCAGTTTTGCGGCCGGGAATGCCGAGGGCGGGCTTACGACAATCGAAGAAAAGTCCCTCGGTGCCTACGCAAAATCTGGCCAGTCCCAGATTACGGGCTTGATCAAGCCGGGAGACATCCCGCCGAAGGGCGGTCTTTATCTCATGGACGTTGTACCGGATGGCGAGGTACGTTTCGGTTTTCCCAACATCTCGGACAATGCCGAGATCGTCGAGATGATGGCCTCAGGTGCGCTTATGACGCTCTTTGTCACGGGTCGTGGTTCGGTGGTGGGCTCCGCCATTGCCCCGGTCATCAAGATCGCGGCCAACCCGCATATGTACGAACGCCTGTCCGAGGACATGGATATCAACGCAGGGCGGATTATCGCAGAAGGCGCTGAGGTCGATGATGTGGGGTCCGAGATCCTTGATCTTGTAAAGCGTGTGGCCTCTGGTGAGCCGACCAAATCGGAAGATCTCGGTCACACCGAGTTCATCCTGACCTACAAAAGCTTTGAGCCGATTGGTCCGGCTTGTTTGCCCATTTGAGCGGAGGACCTATGGGACGACTGAGCGGAAAAACCTGCCTTTTGACAGCATCAGGACAGGGGATCGGGCGCGCAACGGCGCATGCCTTTGTGGCCGAGGGTGCGCGCGTGATCGCGACCGATATCGATGCGGCAGCGCTGGCCGAGCTCGAAGGCGTCGAAACGCGCCAGCTCGATGTCTTGAAGGCAGACGCAATCAGTGAAACTGCTGCGGCGTATCCCGACATTGATGTGCTCTTTAATTGCGCGGGCTTCGTCGCGAACGGGACGATCCTTGAGTGCGACGAGAAGGAGTGGGATTTCTCCTTCGATCTGAACGTCAAAGCCGCTTACCGGATGATCCGGGCATTCCTGCCGGGGATGTTGAGTGCTGGCGGCGGGTCGATCATCAACGTCTCATCCGCCGCATCCTCCATCATCGCCGCGCCAAACCGGTTCGTCTACGGTGCGACCAAGGCTGCCGTGATCGGGATGACCAAATCTGTCGCCGCAGATTTCATTGGCCAGGGCATCCGCTGCAACGCGATCTGTCCGGGGACGGTCGAGTCGCCCTCGCTTGAAGAGCGTCTCAAGGCGACCGGCGACTATGAAGCAGCCCGCAAGGCCTTCATCGCCCGACAGCCGATCGGTCGCATTGGCAAGGCAGAAGAAATCGCCGCGCTCGCTATCTATCTGGCCTCGGACGAAAGCGCCTACACCACCGGTGTCGCCCACGTGATCGACGGCGGCTGGTCCAACACCTGAGGAAGCAGCCTGATGAAACTTATCCGATTTGGAGATGCGGGATCCGAGAAACCCGGCATTGTCGACGCCGACGGCATCCTTCGTGATGCGTCCAGCCTGGTACCTGATATTGCGGCCCATACGCTTTCGGATGATGGGCTAGCTGTCCTTCGGAATGCTGACGTTTCGTCTCTACCAGAGGTCGACGCGAAGACACGGCTTGGCCCCTGCGTTTCGGGCACCGGCAAATTCATCTGTATCGGCCTGAACTATTCCGACCATGCTGTAGAGTCGGGTATGGAGGTTCCGCCGGAGCCCATCCTTTTCATGAAGGCGACCAGCGCAATTTGCGGGCCCAACGATCCCATCATCGTGCCCCGCGGATCGGAAAAAACCGATTGGGAAGTGGAGTTGGCCGCCGTCATCGGAACCCGGGCCAAGTATGTTTCGGAAACGGATGCGCTGAACCATGTGGCAGGTTACGCCGTCACCAACGATGTTTCAGAGCGCACGTTGCAGCTTGAGCATTCGGGCCAGTGGACCAAGGGCAAAAGCGCCGACAATTACGGCCAGATCGGGCCCTGGCTTGTAACTCGTGACGAGATCGAGGACCCGCAGAACCTCGACATGTGGCTGACCGTGAACGGTGAGACCATGCAGAACGGATCGACCCGGACCATGGTCTACGGCGTTGCGCATCTGGTCAGCTACATCAGCCGCTTCATGACCCTCCATCCGGGCGATGTGATCTCGACCGGCACGCCGCCCGGGGTGGGAATGGGGCAAACTCCACCGCGCTATTTGCGCGCGGGCGATGTTGTCGAGCTTGGGATCGAGGGGCTCGGCGCGCAAAGACAGGACGTTGTCGACGACCCCGAAGGAGGATGACCATGATTGGACTGATCGACACGCACCAGCACCTCGTTTATCCGGACGCGGCCGGTTACAGCTGGACCGAGGGCATCCCCGTTCTGGCCGACAAGGCGTTCACGCTCGCGGATTATCAGGCGCTGACCGAGGGGCTAGGTATTGAAGCGACGCTCTTCATGGAAACGGCCGTCGACGATCCCGACATGGCCACCGAGACCAAGCTGGTGTCCGATCTTGCAAAGAGCGGCGACAGCGGAATTGTCGGACTGATTGCGACGTGCCGGCCTGAGACTGACGAAGGCTTTGACGCCTGGATCGAAGACGCAAAAGGACAGGGAGCGGTTGGCTTTCGACGTATCCTGCACGTGGTCGAGGACGACATGTCGCAAAGTGAGACGTTCCGCGCGAACGTTCGCAAGATCGGTGCGAAGGGTATGACCTTCGACATGTGCTTTCTGGCGCGCCAGTTACCGCTGGCCGCGGAACTGGCCGATGCGTGCCCGGATACATCCTTGATCCTCGACCACTGCGGTGTTCCAGACATAGCGGGCGGCGGACTTAACCCATGGCGAGAAGACATCCGGCGTCTTTCCGAGAGACCGAATGTGACCTGCAAATTATCCGGCATTCTCGCCTATTGCGCGCCGGACAATGCGACCTTGGAGGCAATCCGGCCTTACGTTGATCATGTTCTTGAGACGTTTGAACCTGAACGAATGGTCTGGGGAAGCGATTGGCCTGTCGTCGATATGGCGAACGGAATTCACGATTGGCTTCATGTTACACGCCAAATCCTTGAAGCGTTGAGCGATGCTGAAGCAAAGTTCATCGCGCAAGAAACTGCGCGGCGAGTCTACGGCTTGAAGTGATCTTTTTTTGGTTGCGTTGACCGTCTCAATACAGCAATTGCTTTGTGGGCTTGCTAGGTGTTCAGTCCCGGATGATCACATAGACCCTCGCCGGTGGGCGTTGTTCGTGGCACGCTCGATCCTGAGCGTGACCTGCTCCCCTGTGGGTCCGCGTTTTTGAGTTAGCTCTGTTCAGGTTTGATGTGCTACCCAACGCGCCCTCGGCCGTTGTCAGAGTTTCCGCCCTTCTGATGTGCTACCCAACGCGCCCTCGGCCGTTGTCAGAGTTTCCGCCCTTCGATCAGGTGCACGGGCTGGTGTCGTGCGCTGATTTCATCAGCTCCGCCGGGACCTTGTGCCCGATGGCGCTGTGCGGTCGTTCCTCGTTGTAGTCTCTACGCCAAGCCTCCAATTTTTCGGTCGCGTCTTCAAGGCTCATGAACCAGTGGCTGTTTAGGCATTCCGCCCGGAACCTGCCGTTGAAGGCCTCGATGAAGGCGTTGTCGGTCGGTTTGCCAGGCCGCGAGAAGTCAAGCGTGACACCGCGTTGATAGGCCCAGAGGTCCATGTCGCGGGAGATGAACTCGCTTCCCTGATCGACACGGATTGTGGCCGGATAGCCAATTCGCCTACAGACGCGGTCGAGGGTCGTGACGACATCCTCACCACGGTAGCTGAACCGCGCGTCGAGCACTGGCACATAACGTGAGAAGGTGTCGACAACGGTCAGAACCCTGATCTTCCGCCCCGTTGCCAGTTGGTCGTGCACGAAGTCCATCGCCCAGACATCGTTCGGCCCGACGGCTTCCGCGCGGTCCTCCCGAAGCTTCGCCTTCACCCGCCTCTTCGGCGTCTTGTTCCTCAGCTGCATGCCCAACTCCTTGTAAATGCGATAGGTCTTCTTCGCGTTGATCTCCCAGCCCTCACGCTTCAGCAGCACGTGCACGCGCCGGTATCCGAACCGGACACGGGTCTGGCAAATCTCTCGGATGCGCTGTTCCAACGCGGCCTGGCCGGGCCGACGAGACTTGTAGCGATACGTCCTGGGATCAAACCCGATCACCGCACAGGCCCGGCGGATCGACACACGCCAATCCACCCGCATCTCATCGACCAGCGTCCTCTTCCGGGCAGGCCTCAGAGCTTTCGTTTGATGACGTCCTGCAACATCTCCTTGTCGAGCGAGAGGTCAGCGACGATCTTCTTCAGTCGCGCGTTCTCCTGCTCGAGCTCTCTCAAGCGCTTCATCTCGGAGGGCAGCAGTCCTGCATACTTCTTCTTCCAATTGAAAAAGGTCGCCGAGCTGATGCCGGCCTTCCTGCAGACCTCCGCGACGGGCGCCCCATCCTCCGCCTGCTTGATGATGAACGCCTTCTGCGCGTCCGTGAACTTCGATGCTTTCATGCGTTTCCGCTCCTCTCCCAGCCAGGGATTCGATGCGAAAAACTCTACCCAAGATCGGGGGCGTTTCCGGGGATCACATCAGTGGAGAAAGCTCCCCTTCAGGCCCAACTGGGTCCTCTGCGGTTCAGTCACGCCCCATCCTGCCCACGCTCTCTTCCGTCTCGGCAAGGAGCGTCGCATTGCCGCCCGCCGCCGTCGTGTCGATGCACACGCATTTCTCATGCACATAGGCCTGGGGCGCGATCCTTGCGCGGATCGTCCGGACGATGGCCCCGTCGCGCCCCGCAAGGGCGCGCCTTATCCCGGCGAAGGTCTGAGCCGGCCCGCCATAGGCGATCCCGTCCAGCCGGAGCGCCCCAAGCGCTGCGGGGGCCACCGTCCCCTCAACCGCGGCAACCGGCAGGCCCCCGCGCGCCAGCCGGTCGACGAGGCGCGTCGCGCCGGGGGCGACCGCCACCACCGAATTGCCGCCCGCAAGCGCCTGCACGACCTGGTCGAGCAGCACCGTGCCGGGGCCGAGGCAGAGGACCCGGCCGAGCGGGACCAGCCGGTACTGGTTCGATTCGCCCGTCGGCCCCGGCAGATCGACGGGCCCCGGATCGAGTGCGGCGGCCGCCGACACCGCGCTGGCCGCCGCCCCCCGGAGAACTCCGCGCAACCGCCCGATCCGGTCCGGCTCCCGCGCCCAGTCCGCCGCGTCGAGCCCCTCGAAGGCCCCTGCGATGGCATCGGCGGAAACCGATCGTCCCCGGGAATCGGCTGGCGACACTGCGGATGCGGCGGTGAACCGCCCGACATAGAGCGGCCCCCCCGCCTTCGGTCCTGTCCCCGAAAGCCCATGGCCCCCGAAGGGCTGCGATCCGACGATGGCACCGATCTGGTCGCGGTTGACGTAAGCGTTGCCGACATGCACAGCGTCGAGCGCCTTCTGGACCCGTCGGTCGATCCGCGTATGGAGCCCGAAGGTGAGCCCGTAGCCCGCGGCGTTGATATCGGCGATGACCTCATAGATCGTCCCAGCCTCGAAGGTCGCCAGATGCAGGACGGGCCCGAACACCTCGCGGTCGAGATCGCCAATACCGGCGACATCCACCACGGTCGGGGCGACGAACATTCCTTCGGCCGAAGGGGCATCGCCGAGGTAATCCGCAATCCCCGCCTTCGCCTCGGCGTCGATCACCGGGCCGACATCGGTCGACAGCGCCCAGGGGTCGCCGATCTCCAGTTCGGCCAAGGCGCCCGTGAGCATCTCCCGGAAGGCCCCGGCCACGTCGCTTTGCACATAGACGATGCGCAGCGCCGAACAGCGCTGGCCGGCGGACTGGAACGCGCCTCTGACGACGTCGCGCACCGCTTGTTCCATCAGCGCCGTGGAATCGACGACCATCGCGTTCAAGCCCCCCGTCTCGGCGATCAGCATCGCCTCGGGAGCGGTCTCGGCAAGCTGGCGGTCGATGGCCTTGGCGACCTCGGTGGAGCCGGTGAAGGCCACCCCGGCGATACGCGGATCGGCGACGAGCGAGGCGCCAACCTGCGGACCGTCGCCGGGAAGGCACTGCAGGACGCCCTCGGGCACCCCGGCTTCCAGCATGAGCGCCACCGCGCGATGCGCGATGAGCGGCGTCTGCTCGGCGGGTTTGGCGATCACCGCATTGCCCGCCGCAAGTGCGGCCGCAACCTGGCCGGTGAAGATCGCCAGCGGGAAATTCCAGGGGCTGATGCAGACCACCACGCCGAGCGGCCGGGAAAGCCCATCGGTCTGACCCGCGTAGTAGCGCAGAAAGTCCACCGCCTCGCGCACCTCTGCGACGCCGTCCGACAGGGTCTTGCCCGCCTCCCGGGCGGCGAGGGCGAAGAACTCGTCGGCATGGGTCTCATAAAGGTCCGCCGTCCGGCGAAGCACGTCCGACCGCTCGGCCGGGGCAACCGCCGCCCATCCCGGCGCCGCGGCCGCGGCGGCTGACACGATGTCCGCGACCGCGTCGCCCCTGGCAAGCGTCACCCGGCCCACGATCTCCTCGGGTCTGGCGGGGTTGTGGGCCGCGACCGTCTCGCCGGCCGCATCGACCGGCGTGATCGGCGCCGCCATCCAGGCATGGGGGGCCGCAAACGGCGCCCGACCGGCCTCGATGGCTTCAAGATCGGCCGCCGAGGTCAGATCCCAGCCGCGCGAGTTCCGTCGTGGCGCGAAGATCCTGTTCGGCGCCGGCAGGGCGCCGTTGGGTTGAAAACCGGCGCCCTCGGCGACCGCCAGAGGGCCCCGGGCGATGTCCTCAGGCGGAACGTCCTCATCGACAAGCTGGTTCACGAACGAGCTGTTCGCGCCGTTTTCCAGAAGCCGCCGCACCAGATAGGCCAGAAGGTCCTCGTGCCGGCCGACGGGCGCATAGATGCGGCAGCGGGCATCGGTCCGCTTCCGGACGATCTCATGGAGCGCCTCGCCCATCCCGTGAAGCCGCTGGAACTCGAAGGCCGCGCCATTGCCGGCCAGATCCAGCACTGCAGCGACCGTATGGGCATTGTGGGTGGCGAATTGCGGATAGATGCGAGGGGCATCGAAGAGCCGCCGCGCGCAGGCGAGAAAGGAGATGTCCGTATGGGCCTTGCGGGTAAAGACCGGATAACCCGCGAGCCCCAGAACCTGGGCGCGCTTCACCTCGGTGTCCCAGTAGGCGCCCTTGACTAGGCGGACCATGATCCGCCGGTCGAGCGCCTCGGCGCGCTCGGCGAGCCAGTCGATGACCGGTACCGCGCGGCGGCCATAGGCTTGGACCACCACGCCGAATCCGTCCCAGCCCCTCAGCGACGGGTCGGCCAGCACACGGCCGATGATATCGAGCGACAGCGCCAGCCGGTCTGCCTCCTCGGCATCCACGTTGAGCCCGAGGCCGCTGGCCTGCGCAGCGCGGGCGAGTTCCAGCAGGCGAGCGGCCAGCGCGGGCACGCAGGTCTCCCGCTTGGCCACCTCGTAGCGGGGATGGAGGGCGGAAAGCTTGACCGATATCCCGGGATTGGCGCGGATATCCGCCCCCCCGGCGCGCGTCCCGATGGCTTCGATGGCCGCCGTGTAGCTCTCGAAATAGCGTGTCGCATCGGCTGCGGTCCGCGCCGCCTCACCCAGCATGTCGTAGGAATAGGTGTAGCCCTTGGCCACCATCCCCGACCCGCGCTTCACCGCCTCGCCGATGTCGCGGCCCAGCACGAACTGGTTGCCCATCTCCGCCATTGCCCGGCCCACCGCCTGGCGGATCACCGGCTCCCCGAGCCGCCGGACGAGCCCGTGGAGCGTGCCCGCCACGCCGCCCTCGTCTTCGTCGTCGAGCACCCGGCCCGTCAGCATCAGCGCCCATGTCGAGGCGTTGACGAGGATCGAGCCCGAATCGCCGATATGCGAGGCCCAGTCATGCGGCGTGATCTTGTCGCGGATCAGATCGTCCACGGTGTCGGCATCAGGCACCCGGAGCATCGCCTCGGCGAGGCACATCAGCGCCACGCCCTCCTTGGTGGAGAGCCCGTATTCGGCGAGCAACGCCTCCATCATGCCGATGTCGCCGCCCGCCCGCACCTCGCGGATGAGCGCTACTGCCTGCGCGCCGATACGTGCGCGGGCCTCTTCGCCGAGCCCCGTGGCCTGCGCAAGGTCTGCGACAAGCTCCGCCTCGTCCCGCAAAGCCAGCCGGTCGAGGGCGAAGGGGTCGGTCATTCAGAGGCTCCGGAACCAGGCCACGATCTTCTCCCGCTCGGCCTCTTCCATCCAGCTCACGTTTCCCGGCGGCATGGCATGGGAGAGCCCCGACTGGAGATATATCTCGCGGGCATGGCGGGCGATCTCGATATCGGTGTCGAGCCGTACCCCCTTCGGCGCCCAGCGGAACGGCCCGTAAAACGGCTCGGCGGCATGGCACATCGAGCAGCGCCCCAGAACGATGTCTCTCACCTCCTCGAACCCTTCCGAGGCGATGACCGGTTCGAGATAGGCGGGGGCTTCGGCGGCCTCGGCGGCGGCGGAAAGCGGCGGCTCCGAAGAGAGCCACATGATCCCGACAAAGATCGCCGCCGTCGCCCCCCACGTCCAGTGCGGGTTGCCGGAGCGGGCATGGAGCGAGTTGAAATAGTGCCGGATCGTTACCCCCATCAGGAACACCAGCGCCGCGATCAGCCAGGCGTGTTCGGTGCCGAAGGCCAGCGGGTAGTGGTTCGACAGCATCAGGAAGATGACCGGCAATGTGAGGTAGTTGTTATGGGTCGAGCGGAGCTTGGCGATCTTGCCGTATTTCGCATCCGGCACCCGGCCCGCCTTGAGGTCGGCGACCACGATCTTCTGGTTCGGGATGATGATCATGAAGACGTTGGCCGACATGATCGTCGCCGTGAAGGCCCCCAGATGAAGGAGTGCGGCGCGGCCTGTAAAGACCTGGTTGTAGCCCCAGGACATCGCGACGATGACCGCAAAGAGCGCCAGCATCATCAGTGTAGGCCTGTCGCCGAGCGGGCTCTTGCAGAGGCCATCGTAAACCGCCCAGCCCAAAGCCAGGGACGCGGCCGAGATCAGAATGGCCTGCCAGATCGCGAGATCGGCCTTCTCGGGATCGATCATGTAGAATTCCGCCCCCGCCCAGTAAACGATGGCGAGCAGCGCAAAGCCCGAGAGCCAGGTCGCATAGCTCTCCCATTTGAACCAGGTCAGATGCTCTGGCAGGTTCTCCGGAGCCACCAGATACTTCTGGATATGGTAGAACCCCCCGCCATGGACCTGCCATTCCTCCCCATCCGCCGGGCCGGGGATGGTCCGGTTGAGCCCCAGATCGAGCGCGATGAAGTAGAACGACGAGCCGATCCAGGCGATGGCCGTGATCACATGGAGCCAGCGAGCGGCGAAGGACAACCACTCCCAGATCACCGCGTACTCGTACACGCGTCAGCTCCCCCGGTAGGTCGAGTAGCCGAACGGCGAGAGCAGAAGCGGCACGTGGTAATGGGCGGCCTCTCTCATCGAAAACCGGATCGGGACCTCATCGAGAAACCCGTCTGGCAGCCCGTTGTCGCGCAGATAGGTCCCGGCATGGAACAAAAGCTCGTACTCCCCGGTCTCGAAGACCTGCTCTGGGAGGATCGGCGTGTCGGTGCGCCCGTCGTCGTTGGTGCGTTTCTCGCCCCGTTGATCCCGGCGCCCGTCGGCCAGCCGGAAGAGCTCGACCTTGAGACCGGCGGCAGGCACGCCGCGCGCGGTGTCGAGAACATGGGTCGTCAGATAGCCCGCCATGGCCGCATCCTCCTTGAAAGCCCGTCGGCCCAAGGAACCCCGAAACGCGAGGAGCGGCAAGGGCGGCCGGACGCCCCGGGGCCCCTCAGGCGGCGACCGCCTTCTCGGGCGGCTCTTTCGCCCCGGTCATGAACGCAACCGCGTCGCTCATGGTATATTCGTCAGGCTTGATAATAGTGAGCCGCTTGCCAAGCCGGTGGATATGGATGCGGTCGGCGACCTCGAAGACATGGGGCATGTTGTGCGAGATCAGGATGATCGGGATGCCCCGCGACTTCACGTCCAGGATCAGCTCCAGCACCCGCCGGCTTTCCTTGACGCCGAGCGCGGCGGTGGGTTCATCGAGAATGATGACCTTCGAGCCGAAGGCCGCTGCACGGGCCACGGCGATCCCTTGCCGCTGGCCGCCCGAGAGCGTCTCGACCGATTGCTTGATGCTCTGGATCGTCATCAGCCCCAGCTCGGAGAGCTTCTCGCGCGCGATCCTTTCCATCTTCGCCCGGTCGAGCTGGCGCAGGAGCGCCCCCCGGAACCCCGGTTTGCGAAGCTCGCGGCCCATGAACATGTTATCGGCAATCGAGAGTGCGGGCGACATTGCGAGCGTCTGATACACCGTCTCGATCCCTGCGTTGCGCGCATCGATCGGCGAGTAGAAATGAAACGGCTGCCCGTCGAGCATCATCTGGCCGCTGTCGACCTGGATGGCCCCGGTCAGGGCCTTGATCATCACCGACTTGCCGGCCCCGTTGTCGCCGATCACAGCGAGGATTTCGCCGGGCATCAGGTCGAAGTCGCATCCGTCGAGCGCCGTTACGCGCCCGAACCGCTTCACCAGTTTGCGGGCCATCAGAACCGGTTCCATCAGGCAGCCGCCTTTCTGATCCATTGGTCGACCGCGACGGCGGCGATGATGAGGACCCCGATCAAAAGGAACGTCCACTGGGCATCCGCCCCCAGAAGCCTCAGGCCAAGAGTGAAAACCCCGACGATCAGCGCCCCGAAGAAAGCCCCGAGAATCGAGCCGCGCCCGCCGAAAAGCGAGATGCCCCCGATCACCACGGCGGTGATGCTTTCGATGTTCGCAAGCTGCCCGCTCGTCGGCGAGACCGAGCCGATCCGCCCGATCAGCGCCCAGCCGGCGAAGGCGCATATGAGCCCCGAAAGGGCATAGACCGAGATCAGGATGCGGTTGACCCGCACGCCGGAAAGCTCCGCCGCCTCGGGGTCGTCGCCCACGGCATAGACATGACGCCCCCAAGCCGTCTGCCGGAGCGCATAAGCGAGAACGAACACCAGGATAATCATGAAGATCACCCCATAGGTGAACCGCGCCCCGCCGGCGCTGATCGTGGTGCCGAAGAATTGCAGAAGCGGCGCTTCGGCGGCGATCTCCTGACTGCGGATCGTCTCGTTCTGCGAATAAAGGAAGTTTGCCGCGAGCACGATCTGCCACATCCCCAAAGTCACGATGAAGGGCGGCAGCTTCACCTTCGACACGAGCCACCCGTTGAGCGCCCCGATGGCGGTCCCCACCAGCAGCCCGCAGGCGATGGAGACCTCGACGGGAAGCCCGTAGCGGAAGGTGAACTGGCCCATCACCACCGAGGACATCACCATGATCGCACCCACGGAGAGGTCGATCCCGGCGGTGAGGATCACCAGGCTCTGGGCAGCGGCGACGATGCCGACGATCTGCACCTGTTGCAGGATCAGCGTCAGCGAGAAGGCTGAGAAGAACCGGTACCGCCCGTTCGAGACCTCTTCGAGTTCGGCGATGCCGAGGGAGACCATGATCGGCTCCCAGTCGATCCAGAGCCCGAAGACGATGGTCGAGGAGACCAGAACGATGAGCGATACGAGTGCAGGCGTCTGGTGCAGCGCATGCTGCAACTTGTAGACGAAGCCCGTCCGGTGATCCTCGAACTCGGCGACGGCGGAACTCGCCTGACCGAGCGAGGATTCGTAGTCCTGCCCTTTTGAGGCGGTCTCTGACATGGCATTCCCCCCGGATCCGTCGTGTCTGGCCTCCGCCGCCCGAGCCTAGCGCAGCGGCGGCGCGCCGGTCCAGTTGGAGGGGCCGTCGGGCGGCCCCTCCGGTTCGATCCGGGCGATCAGCCCCAGCAGAGGTCGGTGCCCTCGGCGACCGAGATCGATTCCACCCCGTCGACCGGCATGTCGGTTACAAGCGCGACGCCAGTGTCGAAGAAGTCCTTGCCGGGAGTGTTTTCCGGCTTCTCGCCACTGTCGGCCCAGGTCTTGACCGCTTCGACCCCGAGGGAGGCCATCAGAAGCGGGTATTGCTGCGACGTCGCTCCGATGACCCCATCGGCGACGTTCTGCACGCCCGGGCAGCCGCCATCGACCGAGACGATCAGCACGTCGTTCTCCCGCCCGATGGCCTGAAGCGCCTCATAGGCGCCGGCGGCGGCAGGTTCGTTGATCGTATGAACGACGTTGATCGAGGGGTCGATAGCCAGAAGGTTCTCCATCGCCCGGCGTCCGCCCTCCTCGTTGCCCTGGGTGACGTCCGAGCCCACAAGACGCGGGTCGTCCTCGTCGCCGATGACGTTCGGGTCGGCAAGGTCGATACCGAAGCCCTGCAGGAAGCCCTGATTGCGCAACACATCGACGGTGGGCTGGCTGACGGCGAGGTCGAGCGTGGCGATCCGCGCATTGGCGGCCTCGTCGCCGAGGGCGGCGGCGGCCCATTTGCCGATCAACTCTCCGGCGAGAAAATTGTCGGTGGCAAAGGTCGCATCCGCCGCGTCAATGGGCTCGAGCGGGGTGTCGAGGGCGATCACCAGAAGCCCCGCGTCCCGCGCCTGCTGAACGGCCGGCACGATGGACGAGGTGTCGGACGCGGTGATCAGGATCCCGCTCGCGCCGTCGGCGATGCAGGTCTCGATGGCCTGGACCTGGGTCTCGTGGTCGCCGTCGATCCGGCCCGCGAAGGCCTTGAGCTCCATGCCAAGCTCCTCGGCCTTGGCGGCAGCACCCTCGCGCATCTTCACGAAGAAGGGGTTGGTGTCGGTCTTGGTGATGAGACAGACGCTCGTGGCATGCCCGCCCGCCTCGGCAGTGTGGGCAAGGCCCACAAGTCCCAGGGCGGTCGCGCCCATAAGCGCGGATTTCATAAGCGTTTTCGTAGTCACGTGTTTCTCCTCCCAGAGTCGTTGTGTGGGCTTTGCGCCCTTATTCGGCCAGCGGCCACCGGGGCATATCAGCATCCAAGCGCCCGGATGAAAACCAAAAAAAATCGGAAGACCGGCTCGGGAGCTCTGTCTCAAGCCCTGTGGAGGACACCTTAGGAAAAGGCTTCGCGCCCCGCGCGCGCCGGCGGCAATGCGCTCAGGCCCTCATGCGTGGCGCGCCTGGCCGGCCCCTATCGCCCGGCCCGGGCTACCACTCGATGGTGCGGCCCAGAAAGAAATCGCCGTCATCGGTGATCGGCAGCCGGTCCACGTCAATCGCCGTATGATTGAATTCGCCGCCGGTACAACCACTTAGACTCAGAATAATCGCAATAACGACCGCCGCCCGCATCCTTGCGTCCTCCCTCGGCACCGCCATGGCAAGAGCGTAGCCGAGATTGACCGCATCGCACAGTAACTTGTTGTGACGGTTCTCGATCCGGCGACATATTGGGGGAGCGGGGGGGATTGGCGATCCCGGAAGGACTCGAACCCTCAACCTGCTGATTAGAAGTCAGCTGCTCTATCCAGTTGAGCTACGGGACCGCTGGGTCATGTTCTGCGGCGGCGCGCGCTCCATGGCAAGGGGCTTGCGGGCGCTCAGAGTTCGAGCGTCATGTAGTGGCTTTCGGGGTCGTCGGTGTAGCTTGCAAACGGTCCGGTCGGTTCGAAACCGTGGCGCAGGTAGAGCGCGCGTGCCGGCGCGAAAACCGCGCGGCTGCCAGTTTCGAGCGAAACCCGGGTCATACCACGCCGGCGCGCCTCGGCGAGGAGGGCCTTGAGGATCGAATCGGCATGACCGTTGCCGCGGTGGTCCGACCGAACATGCATGGATTTGATCTCGCCGTGCCCCGGGTCGAGAACGGTGAGCGCCCCCATGCCAACCGCCTCCGACCCGGCAATGAGAGCAACGAAATGACTACCGCGGAGATCGCCGGCCGCCTTGGCGTGCACCGAACAGGCCGGGCTCGACGCATGGGCGAAGGCCAGATGACGCTCGAAGAGGTCCGCAACCGCGGGGTCCGTCGGCGGCAGGACGCGAAGCTCGACGCTCAGTGGGTCCAAGCTCCCCGACGGTCCGTCGCGAAATTCTCGCCATAGCCCCGCGCCCGGATGTTGGGCTTGCGCCGCTTCGGTTCGGTGACCACCGCGTCGATCCCGTGATCGCGGGCATAGTCGAGCGCGGCTTCCTTGGTGTCGAAGCGCAATCGCACCTGGGCCTGGGTGTCGTCGGAACTCGTCCACCCCATCAGCGGGTCCACTTTGCGCCCGGTGTCGGGGGTGTATTCGAGCACCCAGGATTTGGTGCGCGCCATGCCCGAGGACATCGCCGTTTTCGCGGGCCGGTAGATCCGTGCAGCCATGGGTCACCTTTCGACTTGCCAACCCGGTTGTGTCCGAAACCGGATCGTCTCGCAAGTCTGGGGGAAGAAAGTAGGCTGCCGGCAGGGCGCGGGAGCGAGGGGTGGGTGTCAACTGCGCTCTGCCGGCAGCCAAGGTCTGCTGCTTGCCAGGCCAGCTTACACAACCCTAAGGAGATTGCAACGAAAATTTCTTCCTAAGGTTGAAACCGCCCGATCCAGCGAGGCTCCTGACGCCAAGTGTCAGGAGGGTCGGCCCCCGTGCGCCCTGCCCGGGTTGCCAACAGGGGTCCGGGGCTACCATGTAAGGAAGCTGCCCGCCGCGGAGACGACCGATGCACAACAACAGTCCCGAATCGATGCCGGTGCTCCACGCCGCCGCCGCCGATGTGGCGACCCGCGACAAGCTCGAAGGCGGCCGCGCCTTCGTGATGCACACCGAATTTGCCCCCGCCGGCGACCAGCCGACAGCCATCGCCGAGCTTTCCCAAGGCGTGAACGATGGCGAGCAAAACCAGGTGCTTCTCGGCGCCACCGGCACCGGCAAGACCTTCACCATGGCCAAGGTCATCGAAGAGACCCAGCGCCCGGCGATCATCCTTGCGCCCAACAAGACGCTCGCAGCCCAGCTTTACGGCGAGTTCAAGGGGTTCTTTCCCGAAAACGCGGTCGAGTATTTCGTCTCCTACTACGACTACTACCAGCCCGAAGCCTACGTCCCGCGGTCGGACACCTATATCGAGAAGGAATCCCAGATCAACGAGCAGATCGACCGGATGCGCCACTCGGCCACCCGGGCACTTCTCGAACGCGACGACGTCATTATCGTCGCCTCGGTCTCCTGCATCTACGGCATCGGCTCGGTCGAGACCTACGGGGCGATGACCCAAGACCTCCATGCGGGCCGCGACCACGACCAGCGCAAGGTCATGGCCGACCTCGTCGCCCAGCAATACCGCCGGAACGACCAGGCGTTCCAGCGCGGGTCGTTCCGGGTGCGGGGCGATTCCCTCGAAATCTGGCCCGCCCACCTCGAAGACCGCGCATGGAAGCTCTCCTTCTTCGGCGAGGAACTGGAATCCATCACCGAATTCGACCCGCTGACCGGCGAGAAGACCGATACGTTCGAACGCGTCCGCATCTACGCGAACTCCCATTACGTAACCCCCCGGCCCACGCTCCAGCAGGCGATCAAGGGCATCAAGGCCGAGCTCGCGGGGCGCCTCGACCAACTCGTCGGCGAGGGCAAGCTCCTCGAAGCCCAGCGCCTCGAACAGCGCACCAATTTCGACCTCGAGATGCTCGAAGCCACCGGCTCCTGCAACGGCATCGAGAACTATTCGCGCTACCTCACGGGCCGCGCCCCGGGCGAGCCGCCGCCCACGCTCTTCGAGTTCATCCCCGACTCGGCAATCGTTTTCGCCGACGAAAGCCACGTCTCCGTCCCCCAGATCGGCGGCATGTTCAAAGGCGACTTCAATAGAAAGCGCACGCTCGCCGAACATGGCTTCCGCCTGCCGTCGTGCACCGACAACCGGCCCCTGAAGTTCGAGGAATGGGACGCGATGCGCCCCCAATCGGTCTTCGTCTCGGCGACACCTGCCGCGTGGGAGATCGAACAGGCGGGCGGGGTCTTCACCGAGCAGGTCATCCGCCCCACGGGCCTTCTCGACCCGCAGGTCGAAATCCGCCCCGTTGAGATGCAGGTCGACGACCTTCTCGACGAGGTCCGCCGCGTCGCTGCCGCCGGTTACCGCAGCCTTGTGACCACGCTCACCAAACGCATGGCCGAGGACCTCACCGAATACCTCCACGAACAGGGCATCAAGGTCCGCTACATGCATTCGGACATCGACACGCTCGAACGCATCGAAATCCTCCGCGACCTGAGGCTCGGCGCCTTCGACGTCCTCGTCGGCATCAACCTTCTCCGCGAGGGCCTCGACATCCCCGAATGCGGCCTCGTCGCCATCCTCGACGCCGACAAGGAAGGGTTCCTGCGGTCCGAGACGTCGCTCATCCAGACCATCGGCCGCGCCGCGCGGAACGCCGACGGGCGGGTCATCATGTATGCCGACCGGATCACCGGCTCAATGGAACGCGCCATCGCCGAGACCGAGCGGCGGCGGGCAAAACAGATCGCCTATAACGAGGAACACGGGATCACGCCGGAGACGGTGCGGAAAAACGTCGAGGACGTGCTCGCGGGCCTCTACAAAGGCGACGTCGACATGAACCGGGTGACGGCGACGGTGGACACCGGCCTCGCCGGCGGAAACCTCCAGGCCGTGCTCGACGGGTTGCGGACAGATATGAGGAAGGCGGCGGAGAACCTCGAATTCGAGGAGGCCGCGCGGCTGAGGGACGAGATCAAGCGGCTCGAAGCAGTGGATCTCGCCGTCCACGACGACCCCCTGGCGCGGCAATCGGCGGTGGAAGCCGCGTCAGAGGCGGCGGTGAAGGCGAGCGGGCGGAGTACAGCCGGGCGAGCGGGGCAGAGAGGGGGGAATGTGAAGCGGCGGCGGCGGTAGCTCACAACTCGAAACTAGTGAGTGAATTTTGTGTGCCGGGTCTTCGGAGAGCTTGGGGTTCTGAACTTCGCCGGGAGACGACCGGCTTCATCCTTGAGGAGTGCGATCAACTCCGCAAGTTGACGCCTCAAGCCAGCGATTTCGTCCTCTGCCTCCTCACGATACTCGGCCAATGCGCGCAATGCATCTCTAAGCTTATGCTCGTGCTCAATTGCCTCGTCCGCGGCGGATCCGGGGTAAGGTATCTCGGCCTCTCGTTCCTTTTGCGCTGAAATCCACTCGTTCAGCGCATCCTTGGTATTGGCCAACGCCTCTTCTTGAGTCTCGCCGTCAGACATACAGCCGGGAAGATCTGGGACGAAACCTAAGTAGCCGCCGCCATCTTCCTCCTCAAGCTTCACCAAAACGATTGCATAGTCCAACGCATCACTCATGTTGCTCTCCGACCTGAATATGCGCATCGGCGTAGGAAACCACATTCCTGATATAGGGCGGCTTTATCGGTCGGTGCGCCGGAATTGTGCATATGTCGCGCAATCGCGGGCTCGCCACCTTGAAATGGCTTCCTGTCTTAGGCGGCATTAGCTCCAGTCCGATTTCGTTGCATAATTTCGCGACATCGTCGATCGTCCAATCTGATCGAGGATTGGCCCTCATTTGCTCAAGTAGAGTCTTCTTCTTGGCCATGTACGCGTCCTCGATTCCGTTCTGAATCAGGTTTGAGATCGCTTCAAGAGTCAGATTTGCCACACTTTGAGCGCCGAAAGGACGGAACTGCCGCTTTGTAGGACCTCCTGATCACCCGGCGTTCTCTCACGTTGCGAGCTGCTAGTGTCCCCCAGTTCACTCTGGCTTTTAATCCTCGCGCTCAGGCGCAACCACAACTCCTCGCTCTACCGAGGCATGGCTTCCGAGCATCTGCCGGGCGGTTGGTTCTTCGCCCCAGCGAAGGTTCACCCACCATCCACGCCGGACCATCCGAATGCACCTCCGCATGGTGGGTGGAGTCACCCACCCTACGCCCCACCCTACACCCCACCCGTAGGGCGGGCTTCAGCCCGCTGACCCCGCCACCAACCTGCGCCACCGTGGCGCTGTGACCCCCGTCCTGCGGGGGCATCCCCATGGCCATCAACCTCCGCCTCGCCGACGACCCCGTGAAGCTCCTGGCCCTGCCAATCGAACAATTCGACGGCAACGACACATCCGACGACCTGCCTCGCGACCGAAAGACCGTCCGCGACATGTGGCCCTGAGACCGCGCCAGGGGTCGTGATCGGAAGGGTCTCCGGCGCCGGATCGCAGCGGAGAGCGGATGTTGACAGCCCCGGGCCCCGCGCCCATGACCTCCCCGACCCCTCTCCGCCCGAAGGCCTGCCATGATCTCCCACACCCATCAGGTCATCTACGTTCACCTGCCGAAGACCGCCGGCACATCGGTCAAGTCGCTTTTTGCCGACAACGAGAAGTACAGGTTCGACAAGGGTGTGCTCGACCCGAACTGGTCGGCGCCGGAGTTCGACGGTTACTACCGGTTCAGCGTCGTGAGAAACCCCTACGACCGGTTCGTCTCGGGCTGGAAATACTGCGCCTCGACGCGCAACCGGCCGATCCTCGATGTTTTGCGGCATCTGCCGCAGGCCGATCTGGCCGCCGCTCTCAGGACGCCGGGCCTGTCGGCCATGGCGCGGCGGGCCTATACCCGGGAGTATCGCGGCTACCGGGCGCTCTATTATTCGCGCCTACTGCGCCACAAGCTCGGGCTCATCCCCTACAAGCCGTTCAACGCCAGCCACGACTACCAGCATGTCACACGCCAGCAGCACGAGTTGTTGTTCGACGCATCCGGCCGGCTCGCCGTCGACCGCGTCGTCTTCTTCGAACGCCTCGCCGAGGGTCTGGCCGACGTGTTTTCGGATCTGGGGCGCCCGCTTCCCGACCTGCCCCATGCCAGGCGCAATCCCCGCCGCAGCGACTATGCCTCCTACTTCGACGCCGAAACGCGCACGCTCTTTGAGGAGAAGTTCGCCGGCGACCTCGGCCGCTTTCGCTACCGGTTCGACACGCCGCAATCGGAGTTCGGCGTCGCCAGCCTCACCCGCGAGGCCTATCGGGAGACGGGCCCGGCGCGCGGCGCGGGCCCATGATCTCACGCAAGCACCGGGTGATCTTCGTTCATGTCCGGAAATCCGCCGGGACGACGGTCAAGGCTCTGTTCGAGGATGCCGACGACACGAAGTTCGGCGGCCCGGTCTGCGGGCCGGGGTGGGACGACCCCGAGTTCGCGGGCTATTACCGCTTCGCCGTCGTGCGCAACCCGTTCGACCGCTTCGTCTCCGGCTGGAAGTATCTGCCATCGACCCGCAATCGGCCCATCGAAGACGTGCTGCGGCATCTGCCCCGGCAAACCCCGGGCGGCTACGTTCTCGCCCCGGGGGCCTCGCTTACGGCGCGCTACCACGACGGCCTCGAATATCTCGGCTGGCAGGTCAATCGGCTGAAATACACCGCATCGAGCCTCGTTGGCCGCCCCCCGGCGCGGCGGGCCGACGGCAAGCACGACCATACCCACCTGACCCTCCAGCAATGGCAGATGTGCCTCGACCCGGCGGGCCGTTTCCCCCTCGACCGCATCGTCTTTTACGAACGTCTCGCCGACGGGCTGGCCGATGTCTTCGCCGATCTCGGCCGCGAGAGGCCGCAGATACCGCATCTCAGACCGACCGGCCGGCGCGCCGGCTACCGGGCGCTCTTCACCGAAGAGGCCCGCAGGCTGTTCGAGCAGATCTACGCCCGCGACCTCGCCATCTGGGGCTACGACTTCGACACCGGCCTGCCGGGCACGGAGGCGGCCAGCATCACCGATCTGTCGCAGATCGAGCGCGCCCCGGCATCGGCCTGACCGCAGGGCCGGCGGCCTGTCGCAGCGGCGCAACACCGCATCCAATCACGGCCATGTGAACCCTTTCTTCGCCCAATTGCGGCCTAATACTCATGGTCTGACGCTGCCTGAGGCGCGCTGCCGCGCCGTAACCTGGGATAATTGTATGACGATTGACCGTAGAACGTTTCTCGCGGCCGGCGGGGCTGCCGCGATGTCTGCACCGGCGATGGCTCAGCATGCCACGCCTCAAGAACTGCCCGAGGAATTCCTGCCGCGCCGGATCCGCCTGCGGGCCGAGTTCCCCGCCGGGGAAATCCACCTCATCCCCGGCGACTTCGCGCTCTACTGGACCGAGGAAGACCGTTACGCGATCCGCTATGCGGTAGGGATCGGCCGTGGCGACCTTTACGAGGCGGGTACGTTCTGGATCCGCGCGAAGAAGGAATGGCCGGGCTGGAAGCCGACGCCTGAAATGATGGAACGCGAGCCGGAACTCTACAAGGATTTCGAAGAAGGCGAGAAATGGGAGAACGGCCAGCCCGGCGGGCCCGGCAATCCCCTCGGCGCCCGGGCGCTCTACCTCTTCGACGAGGTGGGCCGCGACACCTACCTGCGCATCCATGGGACGAACCGGCCGCGGACGATCGGTACGGCGGTGTCGAACGGGTGTGCCCGTCTCATCAACTCCCACATCGCCCATCTTTACGAACTCGTCCCCCTCGGCACGAAGGTCGTCCTCTATCCGAAGGGGTGGAACGCCCGCGTCGGTTGAGGCCCGACGGCCTGCGGCGGTTTGGGGCCGGGTCCGGCCCGGCCCGGACACGCCCCGGACATGATCCGGGGCCCCCACACCCCGAGCGCATCGTGCGCTGAGGCGCCCGACCGAGCCCAGGAGGCAAAGGACGGAGGCTCCGCGCGAACGAACCCCGGCCCAAGCCCCCAAAGCATCGGGCCGGCGTTTCGCCCCGACGCCGTTTCGCGCTAGGTAAACCTTCCATGCACCGTTTGCTCGTTCTGCTGCTTCTCGCGTCCGGCCCGGCCCAGGCCTGGGACTTCTCGCCGGTCCCCGTCTGCACCCTGTCACGCGACGGGCCGACGCCGGTCGAGATCACCTTCGACCCGCGCGCCGACGAACCCTATGCGATCTCCGTGACCTCCGACGCCCCCTGGCCCGCCGGCACCGTCTTCGGCATCCGCTTCGAGGGCCCGCGGGGGCTCACGATCCGTACCGACCGGTACCGGCTTTCCGCCGACGGGCGACGGCTCACGGTCACCGATCGCGGGTTCGGCAACGTCTTGAACGGGCTTGAATTCAACGCCGCGGCCACGCTCTTTGCGGGACGTGCGGCACGCCAGATCTCGCTCGCCGGTGCCGCCGGACCGGTGCGCGCCTTTCGTGCCTGCATCTCGGCGCCGGTCGCGTAACCGGCTGTTAACCAATCACAAAATGGCCTGATTTTCGCCGGCAGGCAGCGGTTGACCCGTCCGTTACAAATTCGTTACACGCTCCCTCGCCGGGAAACGGCAGCGATCTCGCGCTCGAACGGCCGCCCCACTGACCCCACAATCCGCAATCCGATCGGCCCGCCTGCCGGCGCCGAGCTTTAGAAGGTTTTTGAGTCATGCGTGTCCTCGTTGCTGAAACCACCTGGAATACCTCCGCCGTCGCCCACGACCTCACCCGTGGCGGCTTCCTCGTCACCCGTGCCAACAACGGCGAGGAGATGCTGCTTTTCGTACGCGATGCGATCCAGGACGTCGTCGTGTTCGATGTCGATCTGGGGGACATCACGGCAGAGCGCGCCGCGCGCAGCCTCAGGATGTACCGCGACACCCTGCCGGTCATCGCCATTGCCGAGGGGGCCGACCGGGTCACGGTGGCGCGGCTCTACAAGGCCGGGGCGGATCACGTCTACACCGACCTTCCCGAACCCGAGGAACTCGCCGCACGCATCCGCGCCTTTGCCCGCCGGTCGGCCGGCTACCCCTCGCCCGAAGTCACGCTGGGGCCGGTCACCGTCAATCTCGACACCAGGCGGGTCGCGGTCGGCGACATCGCCCTCGCGCTGACGCCGGCGGAGTACGAGCTCCTCGAACACCTGACGTTGCGGCGCCAGCGGATCGTCTCGCGCGACCACATCATGACCCATCTCTACGGGCTCGACGACGCGCCCGACAGCAAGATCATCGACGTGCACCTGTCGCGGATTCGCAAGAAGCTGCGCACCGCCGGGGCCGACCCGCGACAGCTTCGCACGATGAACGGGCGCGGTCTGAGCTTCGGCGGTTTCGAACAGCGCGCCACGGCCGCGTGAATCGCCGCGCCCGGGAGGCATTTCTGCAACATCCCCACAGTCTTGCCGATTGCGGCGCAATTGTGGCGGCTTCCCGGGCCGGTGCCCAATTTTCGACAGAATCCCTGCTCAGTGAAGGGCGGTTAACAGACGAGTAAGCGCCAGTACCTAGACTGCTTTCGGTTCCATCGGTGGGTTGTGATGCTGCTCCGTGCTGCCCTTCTCTTTCTGTGTGCCGCACCGGCGGCGCTGGCCGGGCCCTGGCCGGACGAACCGTCCGGCACGTTCATCTCGGTGACGGAGGATTTCGCCGAAGGAACCGGCGAGGGCACCACGTCGATCTTCGTTGAAAGCGCCGGCAGCGAGAGCTTCACCATCGGGATCGATTCGGTGCTGGGCGAAACCGATGATGACTGGTCGGCGCTCGCCTTCATCCGCCAGCCGCTCACCCCCACCACCGCGCGCGACCGCTTGGCGGTCTCCGCCGGGTTCGGCGCCCAGGCCACCACGGAGGGCACCGAACCCCTCGTGCTGCTCGGCGGCGCCTGGGGCCGCGATGTCGATGGCAATGTCGGCGGCTGGCTCAGCCTCGAGGGCGAGGCCCGCTACGGCCCCAATACCGGCGACACCGAGCTTCAGGGCGACGCGACGCTGGCCGTCGAACCGGTCGACCGCATCGCGCTTGTCAACGAACTCAGTGTCACCGGGGTTCCCGGGTCCGAGATCGATGCCGAAACCCAGCTCACAACCAGCATCGTCGGCTCAATCTCCGAGCGTGCCCGGCTCGAACTCGGCGCCACGGTCGACCTGACGGGCGATGCGCCGACGGGCATCCGCCTCGGCACCTGGCTCGAGTTCTAGGCGCTGAACAGGGGCTCCGGCGCCTAGAACCTCGCCACGACCTCATACATCACCGGCTCGAAGCCGCGCGCCATGGCGCTGATCTCCCGGTTGCGCTCGCGCATTTCCGCGCTCCGGAGCATCGCCTGGAAATCGCTGCGCTCCCGCCATTGGGAGTAGTTCGCGATCCGGGTTTGCGCGTCGTTGACGTGGATCGCGGCGCCGACGAACCCCGGCTGCTTCGAGATGAATGCGGCATAGGCCTCCGACAGCGCATCGATCATGTCCTGGCACGTCCCCGGCGTGCATTCGAAGGTCGTGAGCACCGTCTGGACGGCGGCGTCGGTCGAAATGGTCACCATGGCATGTCCTCCTCGACCCGAGCCTAGCACATCACCAGTGCAGCGTCCCCGGCCCGCCCTTGACGATCCCGTCGAGGTTGTCGGTCACCCAGCCGCCATAGAAATCCCCCGGCTGCGGGCGCACCCGTGCATCGCCCACGAAACAGGCGTCCATGGCGGCTGGGTAGAACGCCACATAATCGCGGATCGCCTCGAAGCGCTGCGTCGGCGCGGGATAGGCCCAGGCCGCCCGGCGCGCCGCCTCCCCTCCGGCGGCGACGTCGAAGTAGCGCGCCCGGCCCTTCCATTCGCACCGGCTTGCCCCGGCCACCGGCAGCAGCACACCGTCGGGCACATCCTCGGGCGGGATGTAGTAGGTCGGCGCATGATGGGTTTCGAGCACCCGGTAGCCGGCCGTGCTCCGAACGATCTCCGCACCACCGAACACAACGCGCAAAACCGCCGCAACCGGTTCCAACGCCGGCGGGCGCGGGTAGGACTGGACGTTCTCGCGGGGCAGTTCCATCGCCAGCCACCTAGGCGGACGACCTTTCCGAACAAGGCGCCACCGCCGGTCCGGGCGTCAAGCGTACATCGCCGCCGCTCCCCCGCGACCGGGAGAGACCCACGCCCCGGGGCCTGACCCGAAGCCCCGAAGCTGTTACACCCGGGGCCCGGGGGGCGCGGCTGCCGAGCGGGTCCCGACCGAAGTCTCCGCATCCGGCCCTTACCGCAAGACATGCACCGCTGTCTTGGCATGGCGCACCACCCGGGCTGCCGTGCTGCCCAGGATCAGGTCCGAAGGGCCCGGCCGGTGCGACATCACCACGATGCAATCGACGCCGTGCCGTTCGGACCAGGCGACGATCTCCGCCCCCGCATGCCCTGAGGTTACGACCGGCTCGACGTCGTCGGCCCCCGACAGCCGCTCCCGAAACCGCGCGATCGTGCGTTCGTGGGAACTAGCGATCAGCCCCTCCGGCAGTTCGACGGCGACATAGCCCGGCACCTCCTCGATCACCGTCAGCGCGGTGATCCGCCCGCCGGGAGCGGCGAGACACCGCGCGACCTCGAGCCCCTTGGCCAGCGGCACCGTCTCGTCCGGCGCGACGGCCAGAAGAACGTGTTGATACATCGACCCTTCCTCCTCGGCCGAAAGCCTAGCAGCGGGTGACAACACGGGATTTGATCTGACGCAGCGCGCTTGCGCCTGCCGGCCGGGCGGGGCAAGGCTCGAAGAATGGCACAACAAAGCCCGTTCCGCCCTGTCGATGATGAGGCGCGGCAGCGCGCCCGCGCGCTCCTCGCCGGGGCCACGCACGGTGCCCTCGGTGTGCGCGACCCGGCCTCCGGCGACCCGGTCGTCAGCCGCATCGCCGTAGCACTCGACCCCGACGACACCCCGATGACGCTGATCTCGGAGCTGTCGCCCCACACCGAAGCCCTCCGCGCCGCGCCCCGCGCCTCGCTCCTTCTCGGCGAGCCAGGCGGCAGGGGCGACCCGCTCACCCATCCGCGGATCACGCTCGCGGTCGACGCGGCATTCGTCCCCCGGGGCACAGAAACCCATTCCGCGCTGCGCATGCACTGGCTTGCCCGGCGCCCGAAATCGAAGCTCTACATCGACTTTGCGGATTTCCACCTCGTCCGGCTGCATCCGCGAGCGGCCCTCCTCAACGGCGGATTCGGAAAGGCCTTCGAGCTTGCGCCCGAAGACCTTCTGGCAAAATCGCCCAGGTGAGCCGCCGCGACGGCAAGAACGTCAGATCGGCCGGTCGACCCGCGCGGTCACATGTACCCGGCCCGAGACCGCTTCCGGCCAGGTCAGCCGGACGAAGTTGTTGTTCGCCCCATCGAGCGTCGTGACATAGGGCATCGCAAACACCGGCTGCGCCGCCCCGTTCTCGACGGCGTTCTCGAACACCAGTCCGGTCACCTCCCGGCTCCAGCCGCCGAACGGCAGATAGCCCGAAACGTCGAGCACCCAGTTGACGCTGGGCGCGCTCTGGTCGAATTCGAGCGTCACCGGATTGATCGTGTTCTGCCCCACGCCGTTGAACGTGTTGCCCTCGAAAGTCACGTTCCGCGTCCGCCCGAAATCGAGCCCGGCGATGCTGTCGTCCACCCGCTCGATCCGGTCCGTGGTGCCGTTGAGCGACTTGAACGTGTTCCCGATCACGCTCAGCCCCTGGATGAAATGCCCCGCCCCGTGGGGCTTCACCACGATCCAGGAAAACCAGGCCGCCGCATCGTTCACTGTGAAGATGTTGCCGGTGATGGTCAGCCCGCCGAAGGAAAACTCGGTGCCGAAATCCGGCGTCGCATCGTGCTCGTTGGTCCACTCGACGAAGGAATTGTCGATGTAGTTCCCAGTCAGCACCGATTTCACGTTGGTCTCGGTGAAGACGATCCCTGCCACCCGGGGCCCGTCGGTCTCGTTGTCGCCCTGGAACCAGTGGTTGCCGGTGATGAGATGGCCATTGCCTTTCAGCACCATGGTCGTGCCGAACCGCTGAAACCGCGTGTTGCGGATCTTGGCGTCGTTGGCGTTGACGTTGAGGCAGCGCGAGACCCGCGCCGTCGCGGCGGTCTGCTGTTCGTCGGAGATGAACTGGCAGCGGTCCACATGGAGGTCCTGACAACCGATGCCGTGGCTCGAAATCCCCCGGTCCTTGGGCTTGGTGAAATAGCTGTCGCGGAACTGCATGTTGTTGCCGTCGGGTGCCAGAAGGACACCGCTGGCCACGCCCTGACACTGGAAGTCGATGTCGGTGAAGGCGAGCCGCGAGAGCTTGGCGAAGCCCGAAAAGTCGAGAACGTATCTGAAGCGGCTGAAGGTGTAGGTCTGGGAAACCGGGGCGGCAAAAAACGGCTGGCTGAGCTCGATGGTGCCCGCCCCGATGTTGCGGCTCCGCACATAAACCTCGCGGCCCACCCCGGTGCCCTCGACGAGCGATCCCACGGGGATGTTCGCGACATTGGCGACATTGGTGAGCCGCAGCGGGTCGGCGCTGTCGTAGCTCGCCGTCGAGGTCTGCACCTCGGTGTCCCAGTTCGACGAAGCCACGACATTGAACTGCCCGTTCCGGATCACCCGGCGAATTTCGTAGGTCTCCTGGCCCGGCACGGCGGCGGCCATGTCGATCGGGCGATCGAGTTCGATCCGCCGCCCGCCGAGGTCAAAACTCTCGTGGTCGGTGAAGTTCAGGAGCGCCTGGAAACCCTTCTTGAACGCCAGAACCTCGTCGCCGAAAGCGTCGATATAGGTCGGCAGGTTGAAGTTGCGGATACACGAGAGGCGCTTGTCGTCGGGCATCGTCACCGTACCCTCGAAACGCACCCCGTTCTCGAAGGTGACGTTTTCGGCCAGATGATAGACCCCGGCCGGCACCAGAACGTCACGTCCCGATGCCGCGGCATCGGCGGCCTCGAAGGCGGCCGCATTGTCGGTGGTCCCATCGCCGACGGCTCCGTAATCGGTAACATCGACCCAATCCATCATCTTCCGGTGGAAGACGGAGGTCACATCCTCGATGACGATGTCGTCGATGCGCACCACCCCGCCGGTGGTGCCGGTCAGATCGAGGCCGAAATGGCCATAGAGCGCGGCCGATCCCCAGACCATATCGACCCCGGTGCGCTGCCCGACCCCGACAATGGCCGACACCTCGACGATCTCGCCATAGGCGGTGAGCTGCACCGAGGGCCCGGTTGTGACGAGCCCCGTCACCTCGGCGCCGCCCGCGCCACCGGCCCAGCCGGCAATGCGGACCGCCGGCAGGTTGCCCGACATCGCCTTAACCCGTGCACGGACTTGCAGGTAGCAGCCCGGCAGGAGCGTCGTCTCCCCCGAATAGCGCAGCCGTTGGGTTCCCTCGGTCTTTTGGAGTTCGAGGCAGCCTGCGAAGTCCTGGTCGGCCGGCACGAAGGCCGCATCCGCCGCCCCGTCGTAACTTGCCGAACCCGGCGTTCCGTCTTCCCTGGACCAGACTGCCAGACCGTTCGAAAACGGGGGCGGCATGAGGAGAACACCGTCGGTAATGGCCTTGTTCATGGGGGTCCTTTCGCGTGTCACCAGACGGTGACACGGCCCCCGGACACCGGGGCGGTCACCGGTTGCTCGGGATGGGACGGGCAGAACCCGCGCCCCAAAATCGCGTGAAGGAATAGGCCGGCGGGTGTTAACGCCTGTTTAACCCTGCGCTCTGCCGGTCACGCACCTAGGCCGGCTGCCTCGAGGATGCGCACGCCGCCGATTTGCCAGCCGTCGCCCGTTGCGACCATGTAGTATTCGAGAAGATGGGTCGCGCCGGCCTCGTCGGTGATGAGCACCCGCTGCACCGGGGCGCCGCTCTCCTCTCGAAGTTCAAGATATTGCACATCCGCCGGCCGCCAGACCATCGGATAGCCCTGCCGCACCATCAGCCCGAACCGGTCGGGCGAGCCGAACATCCGCTTGATGCCCGGCGAGGCGAAGGTGAAGGCGGTCGCGACATCCTCGGCCAGAAACGCCTCGATCTGGCTTTGGATGACGGCGGTCACCTCGTCCTTGGTATCGGCCGTAGCGGGGCCCGCCAGCATGAGCGAGACGGCCAGCGCTTTCAGAAATGCTTTCATGGGAACCTCCGCTGTTTCCATAAGATACGGCACGCGCGCCCGATCAGTTCTGTTTCTTCCGCGTCGTGGGCTTCTGTCGAAGCCCGCGGGCATGGGTCACCGACCGCGCGAACCAGTCGCCAAGCGCTGCCTCGTTAGCCAAAAGCGCATCTGGAACAAGAACATAGCCCTTCATGACGCTTCCGTATTGAAGCACGGGGTCGTCCGGCCAGTCCCGGGCCCAATCGGCCCGGTCCGCCTCTGAAAGCCGCAGGCAGAACCGGCCCGACGGGTCGACGAAGCTGAACATGTTGCCGCCCGTCGCGGTATAGGCGGTCGTCTTGCCCTTTCGCGCAATCCCTTCATGGGGCGCGATCAACCGGTCGTAGAGCGCGATGACATCGTCCCGGTCCATCCCCCGAGCCTGCCCCGGCCGGGGCTCCCGATCAAGCCGCGAGGCGCCCCGCGAGCCCGTCCTCGATCAGGCGGATCGTCTCCTCAACCCCGTAAAGTGCGATGAACCCGCCGAACCGGGGACCCTGCGAGGCGCCAAGCAGCACCTCGTATAGCGTCTTGAACCAGTCGCGCAGCGGCTCGAACCCGTGCGCCTTGCCGACAGCGAAGACCATCGATTGCAGCTCTTCGGCATCGAGACCGCCCTCCCAGGCGCGCAGCCGGTCGGCAAGGTCGTTGAGGGCCGCCTCCTCGCGCGCATCCGCCACCCGGAACGTCCGGTTCGGCGCCACGAAGTCCTTGAAGTAGCGCACCGCATAGCCCGCAGCGGCGTCGAGATCTGGGTGGGTCTCGGGGCTGGCGGCGGGGGCATAGCGCCGGATGAAGCCCCACATCTTCTCCTTGTCCTCGGCCGCCGAGACGCCCGCAAGATTGAGAAGCATCGCAAACGGCACGTCGAGCGTCGAGGCCGGCACGTCGCCGCCGTGAATGTGCCAGACCGGGTTCGCCGCCTGCTGCACCGCATCCTGCCCGGGATAGGCCCTGAGCTGCTGGTGGTATTCGTCGACGGCCTTCGGGATCACCTGCCAGCCGAGCCGCTTCGCCGTCTTCGGCTTCTGGTACATGAAATACGACAAGCTCTCGGTGGCCGCGTAAGCGAGCCATTCGTCAATCGACAGCCCATTGCCCTTCGACTTCGAAATCTTCTCGCCGGCCATGTCGAGAAAGAGCTCGTAGGTAAAGACCTCCGGCGGCCGGCCCCCGAGGATCGAGCAGATCTTCGAGTAGATCGGCGTGTTCGGCGCATGCTCCTTCCCGTATGGTTCGAAGTCGACCCCGAGCGCGGCCCAGCGCGCCCCGAAATCGGGCTTCCACTGGAACTTCACATGCCCGCCGGTGACCGGCAGGGTCCATTCCCGCCCCGTCTCGTCGTCGAACGTGACCGTGCCCTCGGCGGCATCGACATGCTTCATCGGCACATAAAGCACCCGTCCCGTCTCGGGATGGATCGGCAGGAAGATGGAATAGGTCTCGCGCCGCTCGTCCCGGAGCGAGCCCAGCATCACCTCCATGAGCGCGTCATAGCGCTCGGCGGCGAGCCGCAGCGTGTCGTCGAACCGCCCCGAAGTGTAGAACTCGCGCGCCGAGTAGAAGTCATAGTCGAAGCCGAACGTGTCGAGGAACCGCCTGAGCATCGCGTTGTTGTGATGTCCGAAGCTTTCGTGCTCGCCGAACGGATCGGGCACGCTTGTGAGCGGCTTCTGGATATGCTCGGCCAGCATCTCCCGGTTCGGCACGTTGTCGGGCACTTTGCGCATCCCGTCCATGTCGTCGGAAAACGAGATGAGCTTGGTCGGGATTTCCGAGATCGCCTCGAAGGCCCGGCGCACCATCGTGGTGCGCAAGACCTCCCCGAAGGTTCCGATATGCGGCAGCCCCGAGGGCCCATACCCCGTCTCGAACAGCACGAACCCCTTCTCCGGCGGCGCCGCCTCGTAGCGTTTCGCCAGCCGGCGCGCCTCTTCGAAGGGCCAGGCTTTGGAGGTGAGGGCGGCGTCGCGAAACTCGGACATGGAACGGGGCCTTTTGGGGGCTTTGCGGAGACAGGGGTACCTATTGAAGCGGTCCGCTCGCGTCAATATTCTCTTGGCGTTAGCCCCGCAAAGGAACGCCCATTGGACGCCGAAGCCATCGACCTCTCGCCCCAGGACAGTCTGATCGCGATCATGATCGCGATTTCGGCCTCCGACGAAACCATCCGGACCTCGGAACTCGTCACGATCGAACGGATCGTAAATCACCTCCCCGTCTTCGCCGACTACGATCTCGAGCGGCTGCGCCGGGTGTCGGAGTTCATCTTCGACCTCTTCACCCGCGAAGACGGGCTCGACGTCCTGTTCAGCCGCGTGCGCGAAAGCCTCCCCGAGCGGCTGTTCGAAACGGCCTATGCGCTGGCCTGCGACGTCGCGGCGGCCGACGGCACCCTCCTTGAGGCCGAACTGCGGCTGCTCGAGGAAATGCGCTACGAGCTCAATATCGACAGGCTCCATGCCGCGGCCATCGAACGCGGCGCCCGGGCGCGGCACATGACCGTCTAGGCCGGTGGCGGCGCGATCCGCCCGGGAGGGCATTCCGACGGTCCGAAAAAGGTAGGGGCCGGAGCCTCCGCGTCAGGCTGCAAGCCGGCCGGCCCAGAGCCGGAGGAGGTCCTTCTGCAATCGGCGGGCGCGCCGAGCATAGCTCCGCGAGCCTTGAGGGCGTTCGCGGAACGCGACCGGGATCGCATCGCGCCGCGCGGCATCTGCGCAAAACACCGCGAAGGCCAGGCGGCGCCCGGATTTCACCGCGAGATAGCCCGCAAGGGCGCTGACGAAATTGTGGGTTCCGGTCTTGGCAAGTGCGGTGGCCCCGTGATTGGCGTCGCCGAGGTTCACCGGCCGCAGGATCGGGCGGAGCCGGTCGTCGCCGGCCGCTCCGGCGAGGATGCGCACCATGTCCCCCGCCGCCATCCGCGAGGCGTAGCCGAGCCCGGAATGGTCGATGAGGAGCGTGTTCTTGGCACCGAACCCTTCCGCCACCCAATCGTTCATCGCCGCCGCCGAGCCGTAGAGCGAGCCCGGCATCCCGCCCGCCGCCGCGCTGGCATGAAGGCCGGCGACCTCCGCGGTGAGGTTCGTCGAATACCTCAGCATCCCCCGCAAGATGTCGACCAGCGGCGAGGAGAAATGCCGCACCAGCACCTCGCCCTCCGGGGGCAGCCAGGCCCGCTCGGCCCGGGCGAGTTCGAGGCCGTGGGAGCGCGCGACCGACTGGAACGCCTCGCCGGCATAGGCCACGGGCCGGCGCACCGGCAGCCAACGCGCGCCGTCGTTGCCCAGCGCGTGACGCGCCACCGTCCAGCGGTCGAGCCCGTCCTCCTCGCGGTAGGTGTAAACCGGCAGGCGTTCGTCCACGATGTCCATCGTCGACACCGTCACCGAGGGGCGGAACCGGGCGGCGCGGGCCTGAAGCGTGATCTCGTAGTCGGATTTCGCCTTCTTCCATTCGAAGTGGACGCGGTTGAAGTTGAGGTTGAGCCCCGTGATCGTCGGGTTGTAACCGGCGGTTTCGGGCTGTTCCGAAGCGATGCGCTCGACCCAGGGCAGCGCGCCGTCCCAGATCAGAAACCGGCCCTCGACGCCGAAGACGCCCCTTTCCTTCAGACCGGCCGCCATGGCGCCGAGGTCGTCGCTGTCGAAGACCGGATCGCCGCTGCCTGCCAGAACGAGATCGCCCTTGAGCTGGCCGTTCACGACGGGCCCGGTGCCGATGAGCTGTGTCTCGAAACGATGATCGGGGCCAAGCCGGTCGAGTGCGTATAGCGCGGTGATCGCCTTGGCGGTGCTCGCGGGAGGCTGCAAAAGGTCGGGATACTCGGCGGCGAGGATCTCGCCGCTTTCGGCATCGGCCATTGCGAAACTCACCGTCCCGCCAAGCCCGCTCTTCGCAATGAGGCGGTGGGCCGCATCGTCCCAGGTTGCCGGGCGCCCCGGGCGGGCCCGGGGCAACGGCGACAGGGTCAGCGCCTCGGCGGCGGCAACCGAGCCCGCGCTGGCCAGAAGCCCCGCGAGGGTCGCGCGCCGTGTGATCTCAGCGGTCATGGCCGGACTATGCCGCGCGTGGCTTAAAGAACAAGTCACGGCATCGCGAAACGGGGGTATTCCGCTCTCAGACTGTCATCCAATCGCCACGGGCGCGGATCGCGGTGGACGACAGATCGACCATCGGAACGTTCACGAAACACCACGCCGGCGGCGCAGCAATGGCCAGGCGTGCCGCTTCGCGGCCCCTCAGACGCCAGCGCCGGTATCGCGAGGCCGCTGGCGACATCCGCGCCGAGATCCGCTGTCCCGGGCGGGCGAGGACACCGACGGGCACGGTGTCGAGAATGTCGCGCCAGCGCTCCCAGCGATGAAAGCTCGCGAGGTTGTCGGCCCCCATCAGCCACACGAAACGAACCCCGGGGTACCGCGCGCGAAGCGCATCGAGGGTTTCGGCGGTATAGGTCGTTCCAAGCCGCGCCTCGAGCGCGGTCACGCGCACGCGGGGGTGGCGCATCACCGCCCGCGCGGCGTCGAGCCGGGCCGCGAGCGGCGCCGGCCCCCGGGTTTTCAGCGGGTTGCCGGGGGTGACGAGCCACCAGATCTCGTCGAGCCCGAAGCGCTTGAGGGCCTCGCGGGTGATATGGGCATGGCCCTCATGGGGCGGATCGAACGAGCCCCCCAACAGACCGACAGCCATGCCGCGCCGCGCCGGCGGAAACCCGTCCATCCTCTTCCCCGCGCCAAGCGTTCCTCACCGCCCGCTTGTCCCGCCCGCCCCGGGGATTGTCAAACCCCAGCCAAGCGGGCAAAGCTCGGACCATGGGGGGACGACGTTTTCGGCTGGCTCTTGTCGCCGTGCTGCTGGCGGCCTGTTCGCCCGAGCCCTACGGCGTGTCGGTGGGCTATCACCCCAGCGCCGAGGCCATCGACGTCGATATTCCCGAAAATGCCCCGAGCATCCGCCTCCAGTTCCAGCCGAGCCGCGGCGACTTCCCCGGCCATCTCGGCCTCGATGTCGTGGCCCCGCTGGGTCATCCGGTCCTCGCGGCGGCCCCGGGCGTGGTGATCGCCTCGTTTTTCGAACCGCTCTACGGATCGACGGTCTATATCGACCACGGAGCGGATGCGTCCGGTCGGGGCCACCGCACCCGCTACGTTCATCTCTCGCGCCGCGACGTGCGCCGGGGCGATATCGTCGCGCGCGGCGAGACCATCGGCGGCATGGGCCGGTCGGGGGCGCTCGCCTCGGGCATCCTCCATCTTCACTTCGAAGTCCTTCAGGCTTCGCCCCAGGGCCGGTACGAGGAACGCGACCCGCACCTCTTCTGGGCTGGCGGACCGGGGCGGGTGACCTGTTTCGAGCCGGGTGCGGCCATCGGCTCCGACCGGTTCGCGATCACCTATCCGGTGCAATGTCGGAGCCCGGGTTGAAAGCGGTTGCCCTTCTGGCTGTCACGGCCCTTACGGTCTCCGGTTGCGTCAGTCAGCTTCGGGGCTACACCGCCCCCTACCCGTCGCTGCCGCCGTTTGCCGTAACCGTTCCGCCAAACGCCCCGTCGCTGTCCCAGCAATACGTACCGGCCCGCGACCATATCGGCACCGATTTCGTCGCCGAGACCGGCCGCCCGGTACTCGCCGCAGCGCCGGGCCGGATCGCGGCGTCGTTCTTCAGTCCCGCCTACGGCCATACCATCGCAATCAGCCACGGTCCCGACCCGTCGGGGCGTCCGATCACGACCCGTTACGTCCATCTCGCAACCCGGACGGCTACCCCCGGCAGCCGGGTTGCGCGCGGCCAGGCGATCGGCACGTTGGGGCGCAGCGGTGTGCTCTCCGGCGGCATTCCCCATCTTCACTTCGAAGTCTGGATCGGCCCGCTCAGGGATCAGGACTCGACAGTGGATGCCAACGCGCTCTGGGTCGACGGGCCCGGTCGCGTCACCTGTTTCGAGCCCGGCCGCGACGTGCCGTCACATCCGTTCAGGATCACCCATCCGGTCGCCTGCGACTAGGATCGCGACCCGGCAGGGATGCGAAAAGGGCGCCACAAGGGGCGCCCTTTCCAGTTCGGTGCGAGCCAGGGTGGCTTACATCATGCCGCCCATGCCGCCCATGTCGGGCATGCCGCCACCGGCGCCGCCGGCGCCTTCCTTGGCGGGCTTGTCGGCAACCATAGCTTCGGTCGTGATGAGCAGCCCGGCAATCGAGGCGGCGTCTTCCAGCGCGGTGCGCACGACCTTCGCGGGGTCGATCACGCCGAACTTGAAGAGGTCGCCGTATTCCTCGGTCTGGGCGTTAAAGCCGAAGGTGACGTCGGAGGATTCGCGCACCTTGCCGGCCACGACCGAGCCGTCCACGCCGGCATTCTCGGCGATCTGGCGCAGCGGGGCTTCGAGGGCCCGGCGCACGATGGCGATGCCCGCATCCTGGTCGGAGTTCTCGCCGGTCACACCTTCGAGGGACTTCGCACCCTGCACGAGCGCCACGCCGCCGCCGACGACAACGCCTTCCTGAACCGCAGCCCGGGTCGCGTTCAGCGCATCGTCCACACGGTCCTTGCGCTCTTTCACTTCGACCTCGGTCATGCCGCCCACGCGGATGACGGCCACGCCGCCGGCGAGCTTGGCAACCCGCTCCTGGAGCTTCTCACGGTCGTAGTCGGAGGTGGTTTCCTCGATCTGCTGACGGATCTGGGCGACCCGCGCTTCGATCTCGGCCTTTTCACCGGCGCCGTCGACGATGGTGGTCTCGTCCTTGGTGATCGAGATCCGCTTGGCGGTGCCGAGCATGTCCACGGTCACGTTCTCGAGCTTCATGCCGAGATCTTCCGAGATTACCTGGCCGCCGGTGAGGATCGCGATGTCCTGGAGCATGGCCTTCCGGCGGTCGCCGAAGCCCGGCGCCTTGACGGCGGCGATCTTCAGACCACCGCGCAGCTTGTTGACGACGAGCGTGGCAAGCGCCTCGCCCTCGACGTCTTCGGCGATGATGAGAAGCGGCTTCTGGGACTGGATGACCGACTCAAGGAGCGGCACCATCGGCTGGAGGCTGGAGAGCTTCTTCTCGTGAAGAAGCACCATGCAGTCTTCGAGGTCCGCCGTCATCTTGTCGGGGTTGGTGACGAAGTAGGGCGAGAGGTAGCCGCGGTCGAACTGCATCCCTTCGACGACTTCGGTCTCGGTCTCGAGGCCCTTGTTCTCCTCGACGGTGATCACGCCGTCATTGCCGACCTTCTGCATCGCGTCGGCGATCTGGCGGCCGATCTCGACCTCGCCGTTGGCCGAGATGGTGCCGACCTGGGCGACCTCGTCGGAGTCTTTCACTTCGCGGGACGCGGACTTGATCGCTTCGACGACCGAGGCGGTCGCAAGATCGATGCCGCGCTTGAGGTCCATCGGGTTCATGCCGGCCGCGACCGACTTCATGCCCTCGCGAACGATCGCCTGAGCCAGAACCGTGGCGGTGGTGGTGCCGTCGCCCGCTTCGTCATTGGTGCGCGAGGCGACTTCCTTCACCATCTGCGCGCCCATGTTCTCGAACTTGTCCTCAAGCTCGATTTCCTTGGCAACCGTCACACCGTCCTTGGTGATCCGCGGCGCGCCGAAGCTCTTTTCGATGACCACGTTGCGGCCCTTGGGCCCGAGGGTGACTTTCACCGCGTCCGCAAGAACGTTGACGCCCTTGAGCATCTTGTTCCGGGCGTCGGTTTCGAATTTGACGTCCTTAGCAGCCATATCGCTACTCCTTAGATCCGTGAATTACAGTGAGGTTCGGTTCTTTTCAGGCGGCTTTCGCGGCCTTGGCGTCGGTGACGATGCCCAAGATGTCCGATTCCTTCATGATCAGAAGCTCTTCGCCGTCGAGCGTGATCTCGGTGCCCGACCACTTGCCGAAGAGGATGCGGTCGCCTTCCTTGACGTCCATCGCGATCCGGTCGCCATCGTCGTCCTTCGCGCCGGCGCCCACGGCCACCACTTCGCCTTCGGAGGGCTTTTCCTTGGCGCTGTCGGGAATGATGAGGCCACCTTTGGTCGTCTCGTCGCTCTCGATCCGGCGGACAAGGACACGGTCATGCAACGGTTGGAATGCCATCTAGAACGCTCCTTCGTTCTTGTTGATCGTTATCGATCGTTGATCTCCCTTTAGCACTCGGTCTTGGTGAGTGCTAACGGCGCGGAGATAAGGAAGGCTCACGAAGCTGTCAACCGGGTCGGCGGCGGAAATCCGTGCTCCTCCCGGCGGGCGCGAGGAATGGCTGGAAATTGAAGGTCAAATCGCTTATGCGCCGCTCATCTGCTTCTGGCAGAGGAGGACGCGCAATGAATATGGACCTTCGATTTACGTGGTGCTGACCGCAACCGCTGGCTGATATCAGGCCGTCCATCTTTCGTCCCTTCCCAGAGTAGCTCCCATGAAACGCTTCGATGCCGACGGCGCGATTTTCGCGCCCGTCGCGCGCCCCGCCCCCGTTCCGGAGGGGCCGCTGGCCCCGCCGCCGCGCGGCCTGGCGCGCCTCATCGCCCGCCTGCGCTTCGGCGGCGGGCGCGGGCCCACCGATGCCGAACGTTTCCGCGCCCAGGCCGAACGCCACGCCCATCTGTCGAACGTCGCCCCGCTCCACACGCTGGCCGCGGGGGGGCGCCCCATCTTCATGCGTCAGCCCCGCTAGGCGGACGGTGAGGTCGCGCTGGCGGGCAGCACCCCGGGCCCGGAAGACGGATCCGGCGCAAAACCGGCGTCACCCGTGGTCGGGCGCTGCCCCGATTGCCCTTGCAGCACCCCTCCGCTATCTCGCCCCCGAAGCAGGAGGATCGATCATGGCAGCCTACCAATACGTCTACCACATGGACGGGGTCTCAAAGACCTATCCCGGCGGCAAGAAGTGCTTCGAAAACATCCGCCTCTCCTTCCTCCCCGGCGTCAAAATCGGCGTCGTCGGCGTCAACGGCGCCGGTAAATCCACGCTGATGCGCATCATGGCCGGGCTCGACAAGGACTTCACCGGCGAAGCCTGGGCCGCCGAGGGGGCGCGCGTCGGCTACCTCCCCCAGGAGCCCCAACTCGACGAAACCCTCAACGTCCGCGACAACGTCATGCTCGGGGTCGCCGAAAAAAAAGCCAAGCTCGACAAGTACAACGAGCTCGCCATGAACTATTCCGACGAGACCGCCGAGGAGATGGCCGCCCTCCAGGACGAGATCGATGCCCAGAACCTCTGGGACCTCGATTCCCAGATCGACGTCGCCATGGAAGCCCTCCGTTGCCCGCCCGACGAGGCCGATGTCTCCACCCTCTCGGGCGGCGAACGCCGCCGCGTCGCCCTCTGCAAGCTCCTCCTCGAAGCCCCCGACATGCTTCTGCTCGACGAGCCGACCAACCACCTCGACGCCGAAACCATCGCCTGGCTCCAGCAGCACCTCATCGACTACAAGGGCACCTGCCTCATCGTCACCCACGACCGCTACTTCCTCGACGACATAACGGGATGGATCCTCGAGCTCGACCGCGGCCGCGGCATTCCTTACGAGGGCAATTACTCCGCCTGGCTCGAACAAAAGGCCAAACGCCTCGAACAGGAGGCCCGCGAGGACAAGTCGCGCCAGAAGACCCTCGAACGCGAGCTTGAATGGATGCGCCAGGGCGCCAAAGCCCGCCAGTCGAAGCAAAAGGCCCGCATCGAGCGCTACAACGATCTGGCCAATCAGAGCGAACGCGAACGCATCACCCGCGCCCAGATCGTCATCCCCTCAGGCCCCCGACTCGGCTCGAAAGTCATCGAGGTCGAGGGTCTCGCCAAGCACATGGGCGACAAGCAACTCATCGAAAACCTAACCTTCTCCCTGCCACCGGGCGGCATCGTCGGCGTCATCGGCCCCAACGGTGCAGGCAAATCCACCCTCTTCAAGGTGCTGACCGGCCAGGAAGCCCCCGACGCCGGCACGGTCGAACTGGGCGACACGGTGGACCTCGCCTATGTCGACCAGTCCCGCGACGCCCTCGACGCGAACGCCACCGTCTGGGAGGAAATCTCCGGCGGGGCGGAAGTGATCGACCTCGGCGATGCGCAAGTGAACTCCCGCGCCTATTGCTCGTCCTTCAACTTCAAAGGCGGCGACCAGCAGAAGAAAGTCGGCCTCCTCTCAGGCGGCGAGAGGAACCGCGTCCACATGGCGAAGCTCCTCAAATCCGGCGGCAACGTCCTCCTCCTCGACGAACCGACGAACGACCTCGACGTCGAAACCCTCCGCGCCCTCGAAGACGCCCTCGTCGACTTCGCCGGCTGCGCTGTCGTCATCTCGCACGACCGGTTCTTCCTCGACCGCATCTGCACGCATATTCTGGCCTTCGAAGGCGAGGCCCATGTGGAATGGTTCGAGGGGAATTTCGAGGAGTATGAGGAGGATAAGAAGAGAAGGTTGGGGCCGGATGCGGTGGAACCCAAGCGGTTGAAGCACAAGAAGTTCGTGAGGTAGCTCCCTGCCGGTACCGCACTTGTGCGGCCGGACATCCGCGTGACCGGGGGCGTGCAATGACCTTTCCTTTCCGTGCCAAGAAGAGAAGGCTCCCGCTCTACCAATGCGTGTTGCGGGCCGCCGCCGCCGTGAAGCCGGAGCTCCATGTCGTCATCGTCGGGGCGAACGACGGGCGGATCAACGACCCTGCCTACGCGCTTCTGACCGGCGACCTCATCCACCGCACCCGCGTCACGCTGATCGAGCCCCAGGCCGACCTGATCCCGATCCTCCGGGAACACTATGCCGGGCACCCCAACGCCCGGGTCCTTCAGCAGGCCATCGGAGAAGGCCACTCGCTCGATCTCTACTCCGTCGCCCCCGAGATCTGGCCCGATCTCAAGCCCCCCTACGCGAAGGGCTGGCCTGACTACCGCGCGCCCACCGGTGTCACCTCGTCCGACCGCGACCACGTCGTCCGCTGGGCTCGGAACCACCTCCGCGGGCGCCGCTGGAGCGATGAATTTGTGAAGCACACCGCGACCCCGTGCAGCGATCTCGCCGGCGCGTTTGCCGCCCACGGAATCGCCCCGCCCGTCGACGTCCTCCAGATTGATGCCGAGGGCCAGGACGACGCGGTCCTTCACGCCTGCAACCTCGACACCCTCCGCCCCGGCATCCTCCACTTTGAAGCCAAGCACATCCCCGCCCCGCGCTTTGCGAAGCTGCGAGGCACGCTCGAGGCAGCGGGGTACGTGGTCTAACGCGTCGGCGGCGATGCGCTGGGTCTTGCAAAGCCGCAGGCGTGAGCATCCGTAGGGTGGGCAATCTGCCCACCAACTCCCCGGTATCACAGCTTGACACAAGTATCACCCCCTGATACACGCCCTGCATGATCCGCTCCACCCGCGGCAAGCTGATCCTCGACGTCCTGAACGGGCGCCCCGGCAAAGGCTTTCCCGCAGGCATCTTCGACGTGGCGGTGCGCAAGGTCACGATGCTCGGAACCGGGACAAGCCTGACCGACCTCCGGGTTCCGCCCGCCAACCGGCTCGAAGCGCTCAAAGGAGACCGCCGGGGCCAGCACTCGATCCGCATCAACAATCAGTGGCGGGTCTGTTTCACCTGGACCGATGACGGTCCTAAGAACGTTGAAATCACGGACTATCACTGAGGGGATACGTCATGCCCATCAAAATGAAAAACCCGTCGCACCCCGGCGATATCCTGAAGCACGAGTTTCTGGAACCGATGGCGATGTCCGAAGGCCAGCTCGCCCGCCGCCTGGGCGTCCCCCGCACGCGGATTGAGCGCCTCACCAAGGGCACAACCGGCATGACCCCCGACACTGCCTTCCGGCTCGCGAAGTTTTTCGGCACATCCCCTGAGTTCTGGATCAACATGCAGGTTAACTACGACCTCGCCCACACGCATGTTGACGTGAGTGGCATCGAGCCACTGAGCGCCTAGCCCCTCACGGCAATTCCCGCTCCAGAAGCCCGCCCCGGTCCCGCCCGCGCGCCTCGCTCCGGATCTGTTCGAGCACCGCCTCGCGGCTCCCCTCGAACCACCGCACCTGGGCGATCTTCATCTGCGCATAGGTCGCCAGCACCCGGTTCATCCGTGCCTGGTAGCCGGGGCCCATGGCGCGGAAGAACTTCACCACGCTCTCGTCGAGCCTGAGCGTGATCTTCACCTTCTTCTCCTCGACGTCGATATCGTCCTCGAGCGTCGCCCAGGTCTCGGGGATCGTCCATTCGGCCTCGAAGGCCATCGGCTCGTCGTTGAGCTCAAGGACGAGCCGGGTGAGCCGCTGCTCGGCGAGGCGGACCGACTTCGGGCCCTTCTTCGGGCGGGGGGTGCGGTAGATCATCTCGGGGGCGTTCCTTTTTGCCGTGTCGCGGCACATCACCACGGGCCGGGTTAAGGGCGCGAGACCCCACCGCACGGTGCCCGACGCCTGCCATACGCCTGCCATACGTTTTGCAGACACCTTTGCCCGCGGCAATTTCCCGGGCGGACCCGCGGGCCCCTGACGCCCGTCAACCGGGCCCGCCCCGGCCCTCGCTACCCTCTCCCGAGACCGAAACGGGAGGCCCCAAATGTTCAAGACCATCCTCGTCGCCATCGACGGCTCCGACCCCGGCGCCCGGGCGCTCGATGCCGCCATCGATCTTGCGGTGAAGTACAGCGCCCGGCTCGACATCCTCCATGTCCGGATGCACGGGCGGCCCGTCGAGGAGCTCGAACGGATGGCCGAGGTCGAGCATATCGTGGCCCATGTCGCCCCGAAGGCTTTGCCCTCTTCCCTGCCCAACGCCTCGACAATGGCCGACCTTCTGGCCCATGCCGAACATGAGGCCCGCGTTGTCTCCGAAATCGCCGACCGGCTGCTCGACGCTGCCAGGCAGAACGCCCATGCCGCCGGGGCGAGGGACGTCGGGATCAAGAGCGCGGGCGGCGATTACGCCGATGCGATCCTCGATACGGCCAGGGACAAGGGCACCGATCTCATCGTCATGGGCCGGCGCGGCCTTGGCCGGGTTCGGTCGATGCTGGTCGGCAGCGTGTCGAACAAAGTCGTCCAGGAAGCGGAAACGGCGGTGTTGCTGGTCCACTGACCCGCCGAGCCGCCGCCACCGTGGCTCGGATGGTGCGCACAATTGCGATGGCTCTGTGCCGCCCCTTGCCGGAGGGCCGCAATCGGCGTATGGATTGCCCCGCTATCTTTCTATCGACCACTGTCTCCCTCACCGGCCCAGTCTCGATCTAGACAGCCGGGCCGCTGCACTTCCGCGAGCGGCGCATATTCAAGGAGACACGGCATGGCCACTGGCACCGTGAAATGGTTCAACACCACCAAAGGCTACGGCTTCATCGCGCCTGATGCAGGCGGCAAGGACGTTTTCGTTCATATTTCCGGCGTCGAACGCTCCGGCCTCACCGGCCTCGCCGACAACCAGAAAGTGACCTACGACGTCGAAGCCGGCCGCGACGGCCGCGAGAGCGCGGTGAACATCGCGCTCGCCTGACGTCGAGGCGGGGGCGCGGATAGCGCCCCCTTGCCACAACGCGCGCGCCGCCCATCGATCCGATCTGACAAGCGGTTCCGAGCCGGTGGACGCCGAACCCGAACCGGGGCGGTTTCGCCACTCACGCACCGTGGCATGCGACGCCGGGCTTCGGGGACGTCCCTGCCGGACCCTGTGCCTGTCGAAGACCGGCCGCCCGGGCTTAGGCATCCGAACGGCGGTTTCACCGCATCCTGGCGCAGGATCCGGTGCGGCAGACAGCCCACCCAATTCCTCCGCGCGCGGGTCCACCCCTGGGGTGGGCGAGCTATCCTACAGATCGATCGCCTTTGACACCTCGCGCGCCAGCGCGGAGATTTCCGCCGTCCAGACGCCCTTGGCGCGCTCCAGCACACCGCGGCCATGGCCCAGCGTGTCGGCATAGGCCACCCGTTGGCCGAGCGCCGTTTCGGCGCGGATCGCGTCGAACTCCTCCACCGAGGCCTCGACCTCATCGAGAACCCTGGTGCCGGATTTCACCCGGTTCAGGACGACCATGACAGGCCGGTCCTCGCGCTTGGCCAGTTCGAGGACGCCCTCGGTCGCCCAGACATCCACCTGGCTGGCGGCGACCGGAACGATGATCAGGTCGCTTTCTCGCAAAGCCGGCCGCAGGTCGCTGTCGATCTTGGGCGGTGTGTCGATCAGGATCACGTCATGGGAGCGCCTGAGCTTGTCGCATTCGTACGTCACGCCCCAGGCCGAGGCTGTGGAAAACTCGATACCGCCTGCGAGGCCGGCGCCATGACGGGTCATGAACCACCGGCCGAGAGAGCCCTGAGGGTCGGTATCGAGCAGCGCCACCGACATCCCGTCCCTGGCGAAGGCCACAGCCAGGTTGGCCGCGATGGTCGTCTTGCCCGAGCCTCCCTTCTGCTGCGCGACCGTTATCACCCGTCCTGCCATCTCCGCCCCCTTGGCTCATGCCGCAGTGCAGCGTCGCCCGCACCGGACGGGATGTCAATCGCGGGGAAAGTCGTTCGCCCTGGAAATGCCGAGCAGCCCGTCGTCCAACGGACGGAGCAGCGCGCGCGCCTCCTCTTCGTTCCCGTCGAGCCAGCGCGGCACCTCCTCAGGTGCCAGGATCGCCCCCATCCGGTGGTGAATCTCGCGGACGTCCGCGTTGGGCTCGGTGGTGATCGTCGCAACCTGCGGCAGGCGGCGTCCGCCCGGCGCCTCCCAGACGTCGGTGATCGCCGCAAAGTAAAGCGGCGCTCCGGTCTTCCGCACGATCCTCCAGCGCATCTTGCGGCCCTTTGGTCCGGTCCATTCGTACCAGCCGTCGGCGGGCACGACCGCCCGCTCCACACCGTCGAAAGCGGACTTGTCGAAAACCGTCTCCGACCTTGCGTTGACGATTGTCTCCATGACCGGGCGGCCGCGCGCATTCTTCCGGCCCATCGGGATCAGCCCCCAGCGCATCGGTTGAAGCCGACCGTCCTGGGTCAGGACGCGGATGTCCTCTCCGGGCGCGATGTCGAGGCGCGGGGAGTCGGGGCCGGCGGGATGGAGTTCGGCCGCGAGAGCCGCAGCGATGTCTTCGATCGGCGTCGTAAGAAAGAAGCGCCCCGGCATCGGTCAGGCGGGGACGGCCGCGAGCACCTCGACTTCGACGACGAATTCCGGCCGCGTGAAGCCCGAAACGATCACCAGCGTGGAGGCCGGAAGGCGAGACAGCCCTGCCAGCCAGCGGTCCCGCTCGGCCATGTAGCCCGCCATATGAATGCGGTCGGTGACAAAGGCGTTGATCCGCACGACATGTTCCGGGCCCGCGCCGCCGGCCGACAATATCGCCGAGATGTTCTCAAAACATATCCGGGCCTGCGCCGCCGCTTCGTCGGGCACTGTGCCGTCCGCAGCGAGGCCGAGTTGACCGGATGTGGCGATCAGCCGAGCGCCGGCGGGCACCTCCACCCCGTGGGCGTAGGCGGCGAACGGTGGGGCAATCTCGTCGGGATTGAGTTCGCGCATCGGAGACCTCCATGTTGCCCGGCAAAGCTGCGCTGCCGACCCTGTGGTTGGCAAGCCCCGAGCGGTCTTGCCCGGAAGGGCGAAGGCGTCGGGCGCCGGGGCCGCGACAACGGCGCGATGCCTTTCAGCGCTCGTAAACGAAACGGCCCTAGGATTGTTCGAGCTTCGTCGCCAATTGGGGCGCGACACGCTTTTTGGGGGGTCTGCCGGTGCACCGCATAGCTGATCTGAGCCTCGCCGTGATGGCGCTCGTTCTTCTCGCCCCCGTCCTCCTCGCAATCGCCTTGGCCATCCGGCTTTCCATGGGCGCGCCGGTTCTGTTTCGGCAAGACCGCATCGGGCGCGGGGGCGCGGTGTTCACGATCGTCAAGTTCCGCAGTCTCGACGACGGTGGGCGGCCGACCGCACTCGGGTCGGTCCTGCGCCGGTTCAGCCTCGATGAATTGCCCGAGTTCTGGAACGTCATCAACGGGGACATGGCATTGGTCGGGCCGCGGCCATTGCTGCCGGGCGACCAGCCGCCGGCGGGTAAGCTCCGCGAGGCCCGCCAGTCGCTGTTGCCCGGGGTCACGGGGTGGGCGCAGGTCCGTGGCAGGAACCGCCTAACCTTCGAGCGGACCTATCGCCTCGACAGTTGGTACAGCGAAAACCGGTCGCTTGCGCTCGATGTCTACATTCTCCTGCTGACGCTGCCCGTGGTGGCGACGGGACGGGGGGCGTGCGGGCTGGCGACGCGGGCGCAGAGACACCTTCCGGGCAGCGGCCGGCGGATCGAACGCACGTCCTAGAAACAGCCGGCCCCGGGTCGGCGACCCCGCCCGCCATCACCGCGCCACGATGTCGTCCCCTGTCCGTCCCGACGGTTCGGGAGGGCGGGCACCATGGCACCGATAGAGCCCTACGCCGCCGCCGCCCGACCGTCCTGGCCCTGCTGATCGGCAGAGGCAGGGGTGGTGAAGCGTACGACAGTGCCGCGCCCGTTCTCGTTTCCCCTAAGCGCAATCGTCCCGCCCCAGGCCAAAACGGCGGCGCGGATCATCGACAGGCCGAGCCCCGACCCCGCCACCTCTTCATGGGACCGCAATTTGAAGAACGGCTCGAAAACCCGTTCCTTGTGTGCCTCGGGGATCCCCGGCCCGTCGTCGGTGACCTCGAACGCCACCTTCGCCCCCTCCCGCAACGCGCGAACCGTGATACGGCCCCTGTCCCGGTCGTGGTGCTTGATCGCGTTGGAGATGAGGTTGCGCATCACAAGGTCGAACGCCGCCGGCTCGACGCTAACGCTGGGGAGGTTCGGCTGGACTGCGACCGAAAAACCGGGCGGGCACTCGATCAGTTCCAGAACCTCCTCGATCCGGTCCGCCGGCAGAATCGAGACCGCCGTGCCGGCGCCGTCCGCGGCGCGGGCATAAGCCAGAAGATCGCCGATCAGCGTGGCCTGCCGGCGTAACAGCTGGCGGGCCTGATCGATTGTGTCGAGCACGCCCTCCGGCGGCGCGGCCGCCCCCCGTGCCAGATCGTCGGCCACCCAGTCGAGGAGCGTCGCCGCCGACGCGGCCGGGGATTTGAGGTCGTGGGCCGCGACACGCGCGAAGGCTTCGAGCTGGTCGTTGGCGAGCTTGAGCGCGGTCGCGCGGCCGGCCAGCGCCTTGCGGCTTTCCTCAAGCTCGGTGACATCGGTCTGAACCAGGGCCACCCGCCCGCCGCTGAGCCGGATGCCGCGCCGCGAGAAGACCTGGCCGCTTGGGCCATGGACCGTCGTCTCGGTCGCCTCGCCGCGCCGCAGGCGATCCACATATGCGCTGATCTGCGCTTCGCGCGTGTCCTCCGCCGCCGGATCGCCGAAATGGCCCGCAGCGCAGGCCTCGCGCAACATGTCGGGAAGGCGCTTACCCTCGCGTATGCCGCGCGCCTGATCGGGAAAGGCCGCATCGAAGGCGGCATTCGAGGCTTCCGCCCGCAACTCCTCGTCGAAGATCGCAATACCTGCCCGCGCGAGATCGAAGGCCTCGACGATGGTTTGGGTACGTGCCGCTTCCCGGCGGCGCGCGCGGTTGACGACCATCTGGATGGTGACCGCGCCGCCGAGCACCGCGACCACACCCGAAAAGACCCAAAGCAGGGCGCCGAGATTCTTGACAGCCCATTCCCGGGGTGTGAGCGCCACGGGCGCGAACCATCTGCCGTAGATGGCTTCGATGGTGCCATCGGCCTGGGCGGCTGCTACGAAGGCGTCGAGGTCGGCCACAAGCTCCGGGTCGCCCCGGTCAACCAAGAGCGCATTCGGCGCCGAGGCCAGGCCCACGCGGCGTATCGACAGCATCGCCGACAGCCCCGCTGCGCCCGCCACGCGTTCGAGCGCATAGCCTGGCCCGGCCACGGCATCCACCTCGCCCGACAGAAGAGCGATGAGGCGTTCCGAGATCGTATCGTAGTAAACCGCCGTGACCTCCGGGATGGTCGCCAGAACCCGGTCCGGAAACGAACCGGGGCTCACGGCAACCTTCAACCCGTCGAACCGCCGCTCGAACACACCCGGCGGCGGGGGGTCGGCGAACGAAAGCTCCATCACGAATTCCGAGATCTGCCGGGTGAACGCCCCCAGCTCGCTGCGCGCCTGGGTAATCGCGAGAAGGACCGTCAGGTCGATCTCACCGTCGGCGAGCGCGGCAATCAATTCGCCCGGATTGTCGTACCGGACGAAGGTGACCTCGTCTCCCATCGCCCCCGCGGCGGCAGTCACGATATCGACGCCGTATCCGGCGACGCCGCCATCGGGGTTGTCGAACGAATAGGGCGGGAAGGCGGTGTAGCCGGCCCGGAGGTTCCGCCCCTCCGCCAGGGCCTGTTGTGCTGCCAGGACCAGCCCGACGGCAAGCGCCATGGCGTGAAGCATACGAAAGCGCATCGAATTTCTCCCGAACCGGTCGGACGGGGCGTAACATCGGGAGGCTTTCCAAGCGGTGAAGCCCGGCGGCAGCGCACCCGGTTGCGTCGTCCGCCTTCGCCTGCAACACCTGCCGGGAGGCCGGGCTTCGGCCCCGTCCTGAGAAAGCGCGCCATGAACCTGTCCTGTTTCAAAGCCTACGACATCCGCGGCATCCTCGGGGAAACGCTCGACGATGCCATTGCGCGGCGCATCGGGCGCGCGTTTGCCGAAACGGTCGGCCCGGGCGAGGTCGTTGTCGGCCATGACGCCCGTGCATCGAGCCCCGGGCTCGCCGACGCGCTGATCTCGGGGCTGACCGAGCGCGGGGCTTCGGTGGTCGATATCGGCCTGTGCGGGACCGAGGAGGTTTATTTTGCCACCGGGCACCGTGCAGCGGCCGGCGGCGTGATGGTCACCGCGTCCCACAACCCGATCGAGTACAACGGAATGAAACTCGTCGGCCGCAGCAGCCGCCCGCTCGATCCGGCGACCGAGCTTGCCGCTTTGAAGGCCCGGGCCGAGACGGACGTTTACGCCGAGCGACGCGACCCGGGGCAGTGTCGCCGCATCGACACGCGCGCCGACTATGCCGATCATGTCGCCGCCCTCGCCGCACCCGGTGCCATCGGGCCGCTAAGGCTCGTTGCCAATGCCGGGAACGGGACGGCCGGCGCGGCGTTCGACGCGATTGCCGAGCGGCTGTCGGCGGGCGGCGCCCGGCTTGAAATCGTGCGTCAGCATCACGCGCCGGACCCCACCTTCCCGAACGGCATCCCGAACCCGCTTCTGCCGGAGAACCAGGGCCAGACCGGTGCCCGTGTCGTCGCCGAGGACGCCGATCTCGGCATTGCCTGGGACGGCGATTTCGACCGCTGCTTCTTCTTCGACGAAACCGGCGCCATCGTCCCGGGCGAGATCGTCGTGGCGATCCTGGCCGAGGCAGCACTTCGCCTCGAGCCCGGTGCGGCCATCGTCCATGATCCCCGGGTCACCGGCGCGATCGAGGCGACCATCGAAGCCGCAGCGGGGCGTGCGGTGCCGGCCAAGACCGGCCACGCCTTTCTCAAAGCGAAGATGCGCGAGACCAACGCGCCCTATGGCGGCGAGATGTCGGCGCATCACTATTTCCGCGAGTTCTTCTATTGCGACAGCGGCATGATCCCTTGGGTGCTTCTGATCGGCATTCTCTCGGCGCGGCAGGTGCCATTGTCGGAGCTGGTGGCCGACCTTCGCGGGCGTTTTCCGTCCTCGGGCGAGATCAACTTCAAGGTCGGCGACCCGCAAGCCACGATGGAGCGCGTTGTGAAGGCCCTCGCCGCGGAGGCCCGCGACGTCGACAGGCTCGATGGAGCGAGCCTGTCGTTCGATCGCTGGCGCATGAACATCCGCGCGTCGAACACCGAACCGCTCCTCAGGCTGAACGTCGAAACCAGGGGCGATGCGGCGCTTCTTGCCGAAATGGTCACAAAGGTGACCGGGCTGATCGCCGCAGAAGCCTAAATTCTGTGGCAAAATTGCGGCGGGCGGTGTTTCCGGCGCGCCGACAGAATTCGGCGCAATTCCGCCATCGTCGCCGCGCATTAACCAATGAAACAGTTTCCACGGACTGGCCCCGTTTACGCAACGATGCCCGAACCCGAATGCCGCCCTAAAATTCACTTAATTCAATACTTTGGTGAGGTCTCGGCGTAAGCCCGCCGAGTGTGGCAAGAACCGGCAACTCTCCGAGCATCGGCGTTAGCCGGAACTTTTTGTCGCCACATTCCCGACTAGTCTCGGGCGGGAAATTGTCGGTTACCGGGTCCACGGCCCCCCAAAACACTTCACGCCGAGGACGCTGCCGGTTCGAGTTTGAAGATCAACGAAAGACAGATCGCAGAAGCCTCGGCTCTCTGCGGACAGGAGAGAATTGCCATGGCCGTCCCCCCGTATTTCGACGCCTCGTCCCCCGACACGCCCGAGGGCATGGAAACCGCAGTCAGCGCCGCAACGGTTGCAGGCGTTCCGAGCCAGGGCACTGGCCTGTCCGGCGAAATCTACATCCCCGACGAGGGCGACAGCCTCCGCAGCATCGGTGACCTTCTCGAACTGATGGCCACTTCCGATGCCGACATGACGTTCACGTCTTCGGAGGTCAGCTACGGCCCCTTCAAATCCTCCGATACGACGGTCGAGGAATTTCTTGGCGACGACGCGGACAGCCTCGATGGCGACGGCAATGTCGAATTCGGCCCCACCGGCATCTCCCTCACGGGCTACATCTACATCCCCCCCGGCGTGCATGAAATCTCCGTCGCCTCCGACGACGGCTTTCTTCTGAACATCGGCGGCGAGAACTTCTCCTCCTACACCGGCACCCGGGCGACCGAGGAGACGGCCCGGGTCGCGGAATTCGAAGGCGGGCTCTACGAGATCGACCTGCTCTATTTCGACAAGAGCGGCGGACATTCCTTGAACCTCTTGATCGACGGGCTGCCCGTCGACCAGAGCGCGCTTTACCAATCGCCCGAAGATTTCACCGACCCGCCGGCGGATGTCGCCACGATCCCGGCAGATGAATACCACCCCTCCTATTTCCTTGGCGCCGACAGCCTCGAAGGTGAGGTCGAGGGCACGGCCACCGATGGCGCCGACGAAATCTCCGGAAAAGGCTCCGACGACACAATCGACGGCGGCGCGGGCGACGACAATATCACCGGCGGCTACGGCGACGACGTCCTCTACGGCGGCGAGGGCGATGATGTGCTCGACGGCGGGCGCGGCTCGGACGTGCTCGACGGTGGCGCGGGCAACGACGTTCTCGTCTCACGCTCTGACGCGGGCGAACAGCGCATCGGCCAGCTCGCCATTGACCAACCCACCCGCGACGACCCCGACGGCGAGGTCGACGAAGACCGCCAGAAGCTGAAAGGCTACGAAGACCAGCCGCTCCACGGCGACGATGTGCTGATCGGCGGCGAAGGCGAGGATGTGTTCCTCATCTCGCCCCAGATCAACGGCAAGCTCGACATCATCGAAGAGCACACCAAGGATGACGGCGAGATCAACTGGGCCGGGGTCGCGGGCGAAAACGACGAGCTCCACGACCACTGGGTCGACAGCCACGGCATTGACATCATTGCCGATTACAATGCCGAGGAAGACACGATCGCGGTCATCGGCCACACCGCCAACGTCTATGTCACCTATGAGGACGTGATCGGCGACGAAGCCGAGGAATCGATCATCACGGTCGTCTCCAACCAGCATGGCGGCGGCGGCGCCCATGCGATGGACCTCATCGGTCAGGTCATCGTCCACGGCGACCGGGTCGAGGTCGAGGACATCCAGACCGACGACAACGTCACCTACGGGATCGTCGACACCTATGACGAGGTGGCCGAGGCGATCTTCCCCGAGGGCGATCTGAAGGAAAGCGAGATCGACGGGGAAACGGTCGTCGGCTACGACACCCGCGAACCCACTGCGGGCGCCAATATGATGACCGGCAACGGCGCGGGCACCACCGATCTCGGCGCGGTCACCGGAAACCCGGGCGAGGCGTTCGAGAACGACAATTTCTCCGAAGACATGCTGGTCTCGGCCAGCGAAGCCGACGAGGGCTATGTCGAAACCCGCTATCCCTTCGAGCAGGTCGGCACGACCGAGGTCGCGGGCGTGACCGAGAACGGCTCCGGCGGAGCCGATACGATGGGCCCTGAAGAGGTCGAGGAGACCGGCCTGCCGGGCGCCTTGGGCTTCTGGTCCTTCGGCTCGGGCGAAGACGGCTCCTACGGCGACGACCGGGGCGAGTTGGGCGACGTAACGACCTACACGCTCTATGAAAACCAGGCGCTTCTGAACACCGACGCCACCGTCGAGGGCCCGCCGAAGGGCGCGGGCGACGCGATCTATTTCGACGGCGAGAACGACTACGCCTTCCTCGACCACGACCCGGCGATGTCGACGACCCAAGGCACCATCGCCTTCTGGGCCAAGCCCGATGACCTCGACCAGACCTCGACCATGGTCTCAAAAGACCATTCGGGCACGGTCGACGGCGGGCATCTTCGCATCGGCCACACCAGCGATGGACAACTCTTCCTTCGCCTGGCTCCCGGCGACGGCGACTCCAACGTGGCCTGGAAGACCGACTCGGTCGTCTTCGAAGAAGGCCAATGGTCCCACATCGCGGTGTCCTACACCGACGAAGGCGTGAACGTTTTTGTCGATGGCGAGCTGATCCCCGCCGACGACTGGACGAGCATCGAAGGCAACGAGCCGAGCCCCAACGAGTACACCGAGTACTACATGATGCAGAACGAGGAGCCTTGGGTCCTCGGGGCCGACAGCTACAAAGCGAAGCTCAACGATACTGCCCAGGAATTCGCCATCGACGACGAGGACCTGCAGAAGCCCTACGAGGGTGCCATCGCAGATTTCGGTCTCTGGGGTGGTTACACTTCCGACGACGCGCTGACCGGCGAGGAGGTCAACGACCTCATCGACAATGGCCCCGGCGACGCGCTGACCAACCCCTCCGGTCAGCAGCCGATGCTCGCAGGCGATGACGTCTACAACGGCCTCGGCGGCAACGACAATATCGACGGCGGCGCCGGCGACGACGAGATCGACGGCGGGTTGGGCAATGACACGCTCAATGGCGGCTACGGCGACGACTACCTCGAAGGCGGCGACGGCAACGACGTCCTCGATGGCGGACGCGGCTCGGACTACCTCGTCGGCGGCGACGGCGACGACATTCTCTACTCGAAGTCCGATGCCGGCGAACAGCGCGCCGGACAGCTCGTCACCGACAATCCGACCCGGCCCACCGGCGGGCAGATCGACGAGGAGTACCTCAAGCTCGCCGATTGGACCGATCAGACGCTCGCAGCGGATGACGTGCTTGTCGGTGGCGCGGGCTCCGACCACTTCCTCTTCGAGTTGCAGATCAACGGCACCAAGGATGCGCTCGTCGACAACACCATGGGCGATGGGCGGACGATCCATTGGCACGGGGTCGCGGGCGAAAACACCTACGTCCACGACCATTGGGTCGACAGCTTCGGCATCGACGTGATCGCTGACTACAACGCCGAGGAAGACCAGATCTCGGTTCTCGGCCACACCACCAATGTCCGGGTCGATTACGAGACCATCGACACCGATGGCGACGGGACCGACGATGACATGGTCTCGATCATCACCGCCTACTCCGACCAGGGGAACGGCGGCGGCGCCCATGACGACGACATCATCGGCTACATCGTCGTCTATGGCGACAAGGTCGACGAAGACGACATCACCACCGACGCCGGCGTCCATTACGGCATCGTCGACACCATCGATGAGATGCAGGAGGCCGTGGCCCCCACCGGGGAGACCAAGACCTCCGAGATCAACGGTGAGACGGTCTACGGCTACGACACCCGCGACATCGAGGGCGACCCGATCGGGTCCTCGCCGCAGAACTACTCGTCGAATGCCTGGTACAATTCCGGCGAGGTGGAACTTGCCTCGGCGGTCTCGGGCGACCTCACCGCCCCGGGCCTCGTTCTGAACTACGAGGGCGGCGATTACTCCAGCGGCGCCTCCGACGAGATCGCCCATACGGAAGCGATGGAGCTTTCCGAAGGTACGATTGCGATGTCGTTCAACGCCGATGTTCCCGGCAATGGCCAGACACAGACGCTCTACTCGAAGGACCATTCGGGCAACCAGGACGGCGGCCATGTCACGATGTGGATCGACGGCAATGGCCGCCTGAAAGTCCGCTACCAGGACGAAAACGAGTCCTTCCACCTGCAATCGGACGAGAAGATCGAAGCCGGCGAGGACTACCATGTCGCCTTCGCCTTCGATGAGGGCGGCACCAAGCTCTATCTCAACGGCGAACTCGTCGACGAGGGCGAGGGCTTTGACGGCGGGATGACCGAGAACGAGGAAGACATCGCAATTGGCGCCTCGACGACGACGCGTCAGGGCGAGGACGACAACCTCAAACATCACTTCAGCGGTGATATTGAGAACGTTCTGATGCTCGACCGGCCCATCGAAGACGTCGAAGCGGTGTTCCTTGCCGAGGGCGACGGCGAGATCGAAGCGCTCTATCCGCTCTACGAAGACGCCGACGAAACCGTCGAAGAGGAAGAAGAGGTCGTCGAGGAGGAAGAAACCTCCGAAGAGGAGCAGGAAGAGGAAACCGAGGAAGAACAGGAAGAGGAAGCCGAGGAGGAACAGGAAGAGGAAGTCGGCGAAGAAGAGGAAGAGCAGCAAGAAGAAGAGGTCGAAGAGGAAGAAGAGACCGCCGAAGAAGAGGAAACGGCCGAAGAAGAGACCGGCGAAGAGGAGGAGATCGGCGAAGAAGAGGCGATGGGCATCATCGCGCAGCTCTTCGAGATGCTTTTCACCCTCTTCGGTCTGCTCGGCGGCGGCGGCTCGGACGAGGAGATCGAGGAAGTCGTCTCCGACGCCGAGGACCTGCTCTCCGATCTCGTGCCCTCGACCGGCGAACTCGACGAGACGATGCCCGACGGCATGGTCGACGACGAAGACGACGACATGATGGAGGCCGCCTAACGACCGGAGACCGCCAGGCTCAGTCGATCTCGAGCTCGGCGACGAGGTTCGCCCAGGATGCGCCGTGCATGTCGCGGTCGTCCTGGGCGCCTTGTATCTGCGGACGGGGCAGCGAGAACTTCACCACATTCAGGCTCGCGATATCGAAACGTTTGACATCCTGCCCCCGGGCGCCGAGGGCCCGGGCGACGGCGGAGGTCGCAAGCCCGTCGCGCACACGTCCATAGGCCTCGGGGCTGCCGCAGAAGATGTCGATGGTCAGCCAGAAGGGTCCGGCATTCTTCGAGCGGACCTTTTCGGCCACCGCCCTCAGCTCAGACATCGATGACCTCAATCCGGAACGCCTCCATCGGGTCGTCGAGCGTCAACACATGGTTGAGCGCGAACTCATAGACCGCACCCCTCTCGATCTCGGCCGGCGAGAACGGGAAGGCAAAGGTGGGCTGCTCTTCCTCTACGGTCAGTGGGTGATGGAGGAGGTAGGGGTTTAGGAGCTTGCCGATTTCGGCGGAAAGCGCCGGCGTCTCTGCGGTCACGATGCCGAGGATGCCGATTTCGATGGGCTGCCGGTCCGACCGCTCAAGCGCGCCGAAGCTTGCATTCCGGCCGATCAGACGAAGCTCGATACGGAACGCCTCCGGCGCGAGGCCGAGCCGCGCTTCGGCCTTTGCGCGGCACTTTATGGTGACGTCGGACGCCCAGTGCTCCGCTTCGGTGACGTAGCGGGGGTCGCGCAGGAGCGCCATCAGCACCGTCTGATACCCAGCGCGCCGCGCGCCTTCGAGCTTCACCGTGTAGCGCTCGGCCGACATCCAGCGCGACCCCGTCACCCGCACCGACCGGTCGTCGGCGGCTTCGTAGCAGGCCTCGGTGACGTCGAGATGCCCGCCGGGCTCGGTGAGAATGAACGGGTCGGCGTTTTCGTATAGCATGTGCGCCGAGACGGTATGCGGCGTGGCCCGGGCCCCGTCCGCCAGCGGCGTGACGGTGAAGCCATCCTCCTCGAAGTCGAGCACGATCACGCCCGATTGCGGGTTCGTTGCGCAAAGCGCGCCGCATTCTCCGATCTTCGCGCCGTGCCATGCCGCTCCGGGGCCGGCTCCCCGGTCGAGCGGCAGAGCGGCGATGATGGCGGTGTCGGTGGTCCTCCCCGCGATGACGATATCGGCCCCGGTCGCCAGAGCGGCCGAGACCTGCTCGGCCCCGGCCAGGGCGACGATGTTGGTGCAGGACCGGATCGCATCGCCGTCGATCTCCGGTGCTACTTCAAGCGGCGAAACCCGCCCGGCAGCATGCGCATCGGCAATGGTTCGGGGGGCTTGCGAGCTTTTCAACGTCGCGATCTTCACTCGCGCGCCGGTCTCGGCGGCGATCTCGCGGGTGATGTCGACCATCCAATCGACCATCGCGTCGGTGCCGCAGGTCCCTGCCGTTCCGATCACCAGCGGCACCCCGGCCTGCGCCCGCGCCTCCATCAGCCCCGCCCATTCGATCTTCGTCGAAGAGCGGGCGTACTTGGAGACCCCCTGCCCGAGATAAGCGGGGCCCGAATCGGTGGAGCCGCCGTCGATGGCGATGATGTCGGGGCCGATTGCGACCCCACGCGCCAGCGCCGCCTTATCGTAGTTGAGACCGAGCGCGCCGGAGGGGACGAGCACCCGGACCATCAGTCGATGACCCGGTCCGGCCGCTTGAGCACCGGACGAAGGAACATCGGTGCCACGAAGCCGACGATCGCCGCCACCCAGAGCCCGATGGCGATGGGCGAGGACCAGAGGTAGCTCACATCGCCGTCGGACAGAATCATCGCCCGTCGCAACGCGTCCTCCATGTGCTTGCCAAGGAGGATGCCGAGGATGATCGGCACGGTCGGCACGCCGAGCTTGCGGAAAATGTAGCCCATGACGCCGAAGCCGGTCATCAGGAGAAGGTCGAAGTAGCTCCCCGTTAGCGAGAAGATCCCCACGAAGCTGATCATCATCACGCCGGGCAGTAGAAGCGCTGGCGGCACTTGCAGGATGTGAACGAAGATCTTCACCATCGGCACGTTCATCAGCAGGAGAACCACGTTGGCGATGAGCAGCGAGGCGATGAGGCCCCAGACGACTTCGGGGCGTTCGGTAAAAAGCGTCGGGCCGGGGGTGATGTTGAGTGTCATGAGAAGCGCAAGGAGCACCGCCGTCGTCCCGGAGCCCGGCACGCCGAGGGTCAGCATCGGCACGAGCGCCCCGCCGGCGGCCGAGTTGTTTCCGGCCTCGGGCGCGGCGACGCCCTTCGGTACGCCGGTGCCGAACCCGGCGTCTTTCCCATTGATCGACTTTTCGGACATGTAGGCGAGGAACGAGCCGAGCGAGGCTCCGGCCCCGGGGAGCACGCCCGCGACGAATCCCACGACGCTGGCGCGCAGCATCGTAACGGTCGACCGTCCGATGTCACGGAAGGGGATCGTCACCTTCTCGAGCTTCACTCCGAGCGACGAGGATTTGCCCTGGTTCTCGATGTAGATGAAAACCTCAGCCACGGCGAAGAGCCCGACGAGCGGGACGAGGAAGTCCACCCCGTCCATCAGATGGAGGTTGCCGTAGGTGAACCGCGGCATGCCTGTCTGGTTGTCGAGCCCGATGGTGGCGATGGCGAGACCGAGGACCGCAGCGAAGGCCGCCTTCGCCTGGTTCTTCGAGGACAGCCCGCCGAGGGTGCAGAAGGCGAGGAGATAGAGCGCGAAGTACTCCGCCGGGCCGAACTGGTAGGCCACTCGCGACAGGAGCGGCGCCAAGAGCATCAGCCCGATTGTGGCGAGAAACGCGCCGACGAAACTCGCCACACCGGAGATCACGAGCGCATCGCCCGCCCTGCCGTTTTTCGCCATCGGGTAACCGTCGAGCGTGGTCATCAGCGCCGGCTCGTCGCCGGGGATGTTTAGAAGGATTGACGATATTCGCCCGCCGTACATCGCGCCGTAGTAGACCGATGTGAGAAGAACGAGGGCCGAGGTCGCATCGAGACCGAGGGAAAACGTGAGCGGGATGAGGATGGCCACCCCGTTCGAGGGCCCGAGCCCCGGCAGCGCGCCGATGATGGTGCCGAGGAAGCACCCGATCACCGCGAGCGTGAGCGTCCAGGGCGACAGGGCGATGGAGAAGCCGAGGGCGAGGTTGGCAAGCGTGTCCATCTCCCGCGCCTCAGAAGAGCCCCTTGGGCCAGGCGACAAGACCGAGGCCGAGGGCGTATTTGAAGAGCAGAAAAAGACCGCCCGAGAGGCCGATCCCGGCAAGGGCGGCAAAGGTCGGGCGCGGGGAGATCAGCCAACTCAGGATTGCCGCGGCAATTGCTGTGGGGATCAGAAAGCCGAGCGGTTTCAGCGCATAGGCATAGCCGATCATCGTCACGGTGGCCGCGACGAGCTTCAGGACGGGTAGGGTGCCGGGCCATTCGGGCTCTTCGTCCGGCCGAACGAGGATCACGAGCCCACAGAGCACAGCAACGCTGCCGAGCATGACAGGGAACGACTTCGACCCCATCGGGTCGGTGAGAAAGCTGGTCTGAATCTGGAAGGCGCTCGCGATGTACGCGAGCGCCAGCACGATCACGACCAGACCGAAGATGCGGTCCGAACGGCCCATCTGCGGGGCCCTTACTGGATCACGCCGATTTCGCGACTGAGCTTCTCCACCGAGGCGATGTTGTCATCCACCCAAGCCTGGAAGTCGTCGCCGACCTTGGTGAAGGGGGCAAGACCGTTGGCCTCCATCGCCGCCTTCCATTCGTCGCTGTCGGCGACCATCTGGAGCTTTCCGGCCCAGTCGTCGAACGCCTCGTCGGAGATGTCCTTCGGCACGTAGAGCCCGCGCCAGTTCACCGCGACGACATCGATCCCCTGTTCGACGGCGGTGGGGATCTGCTCAAAGCCCGGCACGCGCTCTTCGGTGAGCACCGCCAGCGCCTTGACCTCGCCGGCATCGATGAAGCCGACGATTTCGGACATGTCCCCGGTCATCGCAGTGGTGAAGCCGCCGATGGTCTGGGTGATCGCATCCGCCCCGCCGTCGACACCGATGTACTTGATCGAGCGAATATCCTCGACCCCGCCGGCCAGCGCGATTTGGAGCACCTTCAGATGATCGAAGCCGCCGGCGGCCGAGCCGCCTGCAAAGGAGACCGAACCGGGGTCCGCCTTCATCGCGTCCAGAAGATCGCCGAGAGAGTTAAGCTCGCTGTCGGCCGCGACCACGATCACACCGGGATCGGCCCCGATGGCACCGACAAAGCGGACCTGATCGGCGGTGGCCCCGCCGAAGGCGTTCTGGGCGAGCCGCGTTGCGGTGGCCTGGCTGGCCGCGACGATCAGTTCGGCGTCGTTGTTGCGTTCGTTGACGACGTTCTGGAAGGCAAGGCCGCCGCCGCCGCCAGCCATGTTGGTGACCTGCACCGGCTGATCCACCGCGCCGATGTCATACATGATCTTGCCGATCTGGCGGCAGGTGAAATCCCAGCCCCCGCCGGGGTTTGCCGGGGCAATGCATTCGGCGGCCGTGGCGACGCCCGGCGCCGACAGGCTCATGACGGCACCCGTAACGAGCGCCAGGATATGGCGATTGTTCATGTTTTCCTCCCAATCAGTGCCGGTCCTTGTCCTCTGCCGGCCATCTTCTGACGGCACACGGTGACACAAAAAATTTGAACAAGTCAAACTCCCTGCTTGGCCCAAGAGGGCTGTGGGGGCCGCGAACTTGCCATAAAATCGGCTCATTCGACCCGTACCGACGAGGAAACGGGCCGTCCTTATTGTTTCGCGGAGCCCTTCCGCGCCCAGTTTCAGGTGATCCGACCGGCCTCAGATGCGAGCCCCAGCGCTCGCCGACGGAGACGATGCGGCGGCTGAGGGGCGGTCGCGGGAATGGGTGAGACATGACGGCAACGGCGAGTGAGCCACAAGCTGATATCGACGACCTCCAGGCCGACGAACTGAAGCCGGGCACCGAGCTTCTGCACGGGCAGTACACCATCGAAGGCTTCCTGAACGCCGGTGGATTCGGTGTAACCTATCTGGCCAAGGACAGTTTGGCGCGGACCGTGGTCATCAAGGAATGCTATCCGGCGGCGATGGTGCGGCGAACCCCGAGCCGGGTGCGTGCCCGGGCCGGGTCGAGCCAGGAGGAATTCGATTCCATCGTCCGGCTGTTCGAAGCCGAAGCACTGCGCCTGTCGAAGCTCCAGCATCCGAACATCGTCGGCATCCACCAGGTCTTTCAGGATTACGGCACCGCCTACATGGCGCTCGATTTCGTCAAGGGCAAAGACATGCTCGACGTCATCGAAGAGGGCCACAACGCGCTGCCGCCCTACGAGGTGAAACGGATCCTCGTGAAGGTGCTCGACGCGATCACCTACATTCACGCCAACGACGTTCTTCACCGCGACATCTCGCCCGACAACATCCTCCTGGCGGCGGGCAACGAGCCGGTGCTGATCGACTTCGGGGCCGCCCGCGAGGAAGCCACCCGGAAGACCCGGGCGCTCTCGGCGATCCATGTCGTCAAGGACGGCTACAGCCCCAACGAATTCTACCTCGCGGGCAACCAGCAGAACGCCTCGTCGGACCTCTATTCGCTGGCCGCGACCTTCTACCATGTCATCACCGGCGATCCGCCGCCGAACTCCCAGACCCGCGTCGCGGCCATTGCCGCCGGTCGGCAGGACCCTTACGAGCCGCTGCAAAAACGCATCGACGGCTATGACGAGCACTTTCTCAAGGCCATCGACACCGCACTCAACGTCTTTCCCAAGGACCGCATTCAGTCCGCCGGCGACTGGCTCGAGCAGATCGACAGCGAGAAGCGTAAACAGGCCGCGCTCAAGAAGGTCAGCGACGACCGGGAGATGGAGCTTTCCATTCAGAGGATCGTGGCCGAGACCAACCTCGCGGTGATGGCGGAGCGGGCCAAGGCCGAGCGGGAGAAAAAGCGCAATCGCTTCGCGTTGAAGGCGTTCCAGAAACCCAAGAACTCGCTCCTTTTGCCCGAAGACGACCCGCTGCGGGACCCGAACCCGCCGCCGGAGAAGAGCGAGATGAAGCGTCGCCATGGCTGGTTTGGCGGCTCCGAGGAGAAGGACGCGCCGGAGGAGGAGGTCGTCTACGAGGAGGTCGTCGAGACCCTCGTCGAGGACCTTCCCGAGGAGCTTGCCGAGCGCATCTCGGAAATCGAACAGGCGGTGGCCGAAGAGCTGCAAAGGCAGGAGGAATTGGCCGCCGAGCCGCCGCGCAAGAGGTCGGTCTGGCAGCGCCTCTTCGGCGGCAGCCGCGGCAGTTATGTAGAAACCCCGGAAAACCGGACTGAAGACACCTCTCTGAGGGGGACAGGCACATGAAGTTCCTAAAAGGCATGATCTCGCGCAAGCGCGAGGACGAATTCGAGGACGAACAGCCCTCGATGTCGATCGAAACGTTGCAAGCCGACCTCGATCATTCGGGGCTCGACAGCTCGCTCCGCGATCCGGATTCGGCCTGGAGCGAAAAGGCAGCCCAGCGTCCGGTGGAGGAAACCGGTCCGGACCTTCAGGCGGTGCCCGGACATGACGACGCCCTCGAGCCGGAGGACACGCAGCCCGACCGGCGCAGCGTGTCGCGGGATCTCGACTGGGAGGACGAGCTCGGCGACGCGGGCGACACCACGCTGCGGGAAGCATTTGACGCCCCGCGCGCGCGGCGCCAGACCCGCCCCGTGGCGGAGGACGACGCGGCCGATGAGTTCGACGAGTTCGAGGAGGACGAATTCGACGACGAGTTCGACGAACTCGAACCGGAAGAGGAGCAGGCGATCCGCGACAATGCGCTCCTCGTCGAGGAAATCCGCGACGCAATCGCAGCCGTGCGCCACATCGAGGCGGACGACGGCCCGGCGAAGAAAGCGCCGGCAGCCAAGGAGGCCACTGGCGCCAAGCCCGCCAAGGGCCAGAAGGGCTGGGAAAACGACGAGGTGTTCGGACGGAAGGCCATCGCCCGTGACCGTCTGGCAAGGCTCTCCGAAAGCGAGGATGGCGACCGCATTCTCGAAGAGACGAACTCGAAGATGTTCGACGACGATGCGGCCAACCGGCGTCGCCAGGCCATGGCACATCTGAAGGCCGCCGCCGCCGCGACGAAGGCCGACAGCGTTCTGAAACGCGTGGTCGGCCGCGACCCCGCGATGGACCCCGATCAGCAGGTGCAGTACCGCGAGGATCTGGCCAACGTCGTCCGCCAGCGCGGGCCGAGATCCGAGCCGATCAGCCGACCGTTGTCGCGGCCGCGGTCGCGCCCGATGCCCGCCGAACCGGCGCCGGTGACTGACGCGTCGGAACTGCCCGCGTCGAAAACCGAACCGATGACACATGAAGAGCTTCGCCAGGCGTTTTCGCGCCCGGTGGAGGCGACGGAGGCACCGCCTTCTCCCCAAACCGAAGTGCACCCCGAGAAAAGAACAACGGCGGAGACCACCATGGATGTCGAAAAGATCGACCTGAAAACCGCGCTCGAACGTCAGAAGGCCATTCTGAAGGCCGAACGCGAAGCGCTCGAGGCCGAGATCGCCGCCGAAGAAAAGGCAAAGGCCGGCCTGGCGCCTGTCGAGCAGAAACCGGAGCCGGTTGCGGAGGACCGTGAGCCTATCGAGCAGGGCCCGGCGGCCGAAATCGAACCCGAAGAGGTCGAGGTTGCCTTTGACGCCGACGCCGAGGAGGCCGCCGAGGACAGCCTCGGCGCGGCGTTCGACGACTGGGATGACGGCACGGCCGACGAAGACGACGCCGACCAGGCCGGTGCGCCCGTCGATGTTACCGCTCTCGCCACTTCAGAGCCCGAGATCGATCGGGACGAGGATGGCGACGACGAGGCCGCGATCCGGGATCTCGACCTCGAAGAGACGGCCGCGGCGAACGGGGCGACCGAGACTGTGGAGGCCGACGATGGCGTCCCCGGTGCCGCCCCTGCCGCGCCCGCACGCAAGGCCGGACGGGTCAAAACCCGTCTTCTGGGCTTCCAGTCGAAGTCGGAGGCCCGCGACGTCTTTGCCGGAAAAGCCGCAACGGGCGCCGGCCCGGTCCGCTTCCCCGTCGGCTGGCTCGTCGTCACCCAGGGCGAGGGTTTCGGCCACAGCTTCTCGCTGTTGTCGGGGGTCTCGAAAATCGGACGCGGCGACGACCAGGCCGTCCAGCTCGACTTCGGCGATACGTCGATCAGCCGCGACAACCACGCCGCCATCGCCTTCGACGAAGAACTCAACCAGTTCTTCCTCGGCCATGGCGGAAAATCAAACGTCGTTCGGTTGAACGGCAAGCCGGTCCTGTCGACCGAAGAACTCTATGACGGCGACGAAATCCGGATCGGCGAAACCACCCTGAAATTCATCGCGCTGTGCAGCGAGGACTTCACCTGGGCCGAGAACGCTGGAGATGGCACCGATCATGCAAGAAGCGCCTGAGTTCCGCTTCGATGCCGCGTCGGTCCTGTCCCTGGGCCGGCGCGACCATCAGGAGGACGCCCTTGCGACGGATTTCCCGATCGGCGCGGATTTCGGCTTTGCCGTGCTGGCCGACGGGATGGGCGGGCACGCTGCCGGCGATGTGGCGTCGAAGATCGTCGTGACGGAGGTCTTCAGCGAGTTGATGTTCCAGTCGAGCGACGTCGATGCGATGACCAGCGACATCGGCGAGGTGCTTCGCAACGCCGCCTATGCGGCGAACGAATGCGTCCGCGCCCATACCGAATCGAACCCCGAAACCGACGGCATGGGGTCGACGCTCCTCGCCCCGGTCATCAGCAACGGAAAGCTCTACTGGATTTCTGTCGGCGACTCGCCCCTCCTTCTGTTCCGCGACGGCAAGCTCGAACAGCTCAACGAGGACCACTCGATGGCGCCGCAGATCGACCTCATGGTGGCGGCCGGCGCGCTGACCGAGGATGCCGCGGCCAATCATCCCGACCGCAACGCGTTGACATCCGTGCTCTTCGGCGACGAGATCGAAGCGATCGACTGCCGCGACGATCCGTTTCTCCTCGCCGACGGCGACGTTCTCATCGCGGCCAGCGATGGGTTGCAGTTTCTCGATGACCGCGAAATCGTCGCGATCCTGAAAGGCAACCTGGCAAAACCGGCAGCGACGATCGCGCGACAACTCCTCGACGCGCTGGAAAACCTCGACGACCCCGCCCAGGACAACGTCTCCTTTGCCGTGATCAAGGTTCAGACGATGGTGGTCGACGCGCTCTCGCAGCTTGCGGCTGAACTTGTGCGGGCCTCGTCCGACAACAGCGTCGACGAGCCTGCGGCGGAATCTCTCGAAGACCCCGAGCCGGTCGAGTACACTCCTGCCAAACTGGCGGTGCGCGCCGCCCCCTAAGCCAGGTCTGAAGGGGCCCAGTGTTCAACTCCGATCCCGACATTGTCGCCGAACTAGAGGCGGCCCTCGCCCGGAAAGGCTTGCCGGCGGCGGCAAGAAGCCGTGGCCAGGCGCTCTTCGACATTCTCTCGCGTCCCGTCCGGGTGGCCTTGATCGGCCCGAAGGGCAAGGGCAAGACCTCGCTCATGAACCTTCTTCTCGGGGAGCGCTTGCTGCCCGACGAGCTTTCCGCACGGGTCATCGAGATCGTCCCGGGCGAGGCTTTCGTCGCCGAGGCCTCTTACGACGACGGCCGCCTCGAAGCGCCCGAGGACGACGAACTCGACACCGTTCGGGGCGCGGACCGCCTTCTCATCGCAGCCCCCCAGGAAGTGCTTCGCCGCATCGCCCTGCTCGAAGCCCGCAGCGACGATGCCGAGGGTCTCGCCGATGTCATTGGGCGTGCGGACATCGTCCTGTGGTGCTCCACTCAATTCGGCGCGGACGAACGCGAAGCCTGGGCCGCGATGGAAACCGGGCTGCACGATCATGCCTTCCTGATCCTCACCAAGGCCGACAAGCTGGCACGCAAGAATCGACTCGCCGAGGTGATCGTCGGCCTCAAGGATGTCGCTCAATCGGAGTTCGCCGGCCTCTACCCTGTCGCCACGCTCCAGGGACTGAACGCGCTTGAAGCGAAACCCAAGGACAAGGCGCTGTGGGACGGCAGCGGCGCGCAAGCGCTGGTCGATGCCGTCCTCGACCATGCCACGAAGGGCCGACAGGCCGATCTCGATCAGGCGGAGCTGTTCCTCGCGCGTTATGCCGTCGATCCCGACGAGGACGGCGGCGACGGAGAGCGACCGCGGTCGCGCGCAAGATCACGGCCGCGGTCCGGCCCGATCCGGCGGCGGTCGCGGCTGACGAGAGAGGCCTCGAAGCAACCGCCCCCGGCCGAAGAAGCGGCAAGGCAGGCGGACGCTCCCGCCGCTCCAGCCAAACCACCGGCAGACCCCGCTCCCGCCCCGGGCGACGCGACCCTTGCCGACCGTCTCGGCGCCGTTCGGCGGATGCCGTCGCGTGCCTTACAGCCGGGGTCGGCCTTGCCGGATCGCCTCCGGAACAGGCTGAGCGAGGCCAGTGCCGAGCTTCAACGGCTGAGCGATGAACCAGAAAAGGTTCTCGCCTGCTGCGCCGAAACCGCAGACGCCATTCAGTCGATCATCGACGAGGGGTCGTTGCCGCCTGAATTGTCCCCGCTGGCAGACGACCTGGCGCTCACAAGCGAGATGATGACGCTGCTCCAGCTCGAAAACGCCCCCGGCCCGGCCGCCGATGCGGTGACGATGCTTCTCCAGCTCAAGCGCGATCTCGACCAACGGTCGGTCGTTTAGAAGTTCCGAAAATTCAGGGCTTTGCGTTCGGGACCCGCCTTAGTTTTGCCATGTTGCGCTGAAATGTTCCGTCCGTGGGATTTTAGTGGGTGCTGGCGGTGATTTGTCCGCGATCTGTCACAAATGGGGGCGGACAGGGCAGCGACGCCCCGGCTTAGGAACAAGATGAACGTCGACACGAACCATCAAGGCGCCTACGAGGCCGGCGACCCCCAGGGCGGGGACCTTCTCAGCGGCACGTTCAAGTGTTTTCAGCCGTTTCGGGATAAGGTTGCCGACCTGTCGGAGGCGCTCGACAAGCTCATCGAAATCGGGGACGACACGACGGCGAAAGCCGCCCGGCGTCTGGGACACCAACTGGCACAGGTCGAACCGTCGGTGACGATGATCGGGCAGGTCAAGGCCGGCAAGACGTCGCTCGTCAATGCCATGGTCGGCTGGCCCGGGCTCCTGCCCGCCGACGTCAATCCCTGGACCTCGGTTGTGACCTCGCTGCGGCTGGCGCCGGATTCGAAGCCGGAAGATCAGGCCGCCGCCTTCACCTTCTTCGACGAAGGCGAATGGGGGCGGTTGGTGGACCGTGGCGGTCGCGTGGGCGAGTTGGCCGAACGCGCCGGCGCGGCGGAAGAACTCGACAAGGTGCGGGCGCAGGTCGAGGACATGCGCCGCAAGTCCGAGCGGCGTCTCGGGCGCAAGTTCGAGATGCTTCTCGGACAGAGCCACGACTACGGGTACATCGATACCGACCTCGTCGAGCGTTACGTGTGTCTCGGCGACGATTTCGAGACCGACACCGAAACCTCGACGACCCAGGGCCGGTTTGCGGACATCACCAAATCCGCAGACCTCACGCTCCACGTCCCCGGCGTGCCGATGAAGCTCTGCATTCGCGACACGCCGGGTGTGAACGACACTTTCATGATGCGCGAGCAGATCACCATCCGTGCGATCCGCGAAAGCCGGATGTGCGTCGTCGTGCTCTCGGCGCATCAGGCGCTGTCCACCGTCGACATGGCGCTCATCCGGCTCATCTCGAACGTCAAGTCGCGCGAGGTCATCATCTTCGTCAACCGGATCGACGAGCTTCAGGACCCGGCAAACGAAGTCCCCCAGATCCGCGCCTCGATCGAAAAGACCCTTGCCGAGCATCAGGGGCCCGAAGGCGTTGAGATCCTCTTTGGATCCGCAGGTTGGGCCAACACCGCGCTTTCGGGGGCGTTCGACGAGATGTCGGAAGCCTCGTCGAACGCGCTGTTGAACTGGGCGGACGAAGAATTGCGGGTGCCCGCCGAGAAGCTCTCGATCCAGGAAGTGATCTGGGAATTGTCGGGCTTGCCGGCCCTTTACCGCGCCATCGCCGAACGGGTGGACGAAGGCGCCGGCGGCGAGGCGGTCGAGAAGGCGGCCCGCTCCGCGATCAACCTCGCCAACGGTGTCCGCGCGGCCGCAGGCTACGACGGCCTGCCGATCAGCACCGGCGGTGCCAATGTCGACACCGAAGCGCTGCGGCGCGCCTTCGCGAAAATCGAAACCGCTGCGGGGTCGGGGTTCGACAGCGAGCTCGACGCTGCTGTGGAGGATTTCGAGCGCCGGCTCGACCGGTCGCACCGGAGTTTCCTCGAACGGGCAACCTCCTCGCTCCTGGCGCATCTCGAAAGCGAGGGCGACGGGGTGGTCTGGGAATACGACCCGACCGGCTTCCGGGTGCTCCTGCGCTCGGCCTATCAGGTTTTCGGCCGCAACCTCGCCTCGACCGCCAAGCGCGAGCTCGGCAAGGCGGCCAAGGAACTCGAGACGCTCTACCAATCGTCCTTCGGTCTGGCAGACGGCAGTTTCAAGATCGAGGCACCCCGCCCGGCCCGGATGCCGCCGCCGGTGCTCCTTGGGCAGACCATTGCCCTCGATCTTAAAGGATCGTGGTGGAGCCGCTGGTGGCAGCGCCGCCGGGGCTATTCGAACTATGCGATGGATTTCGCCCAGATGATCGAAGGCGAGACGCTCCCGATCATCGACGCCCTGCGCGGCGACAATGCGCGGGCGATCCGCAACGATGCAGCACAGGTGATGGCGGACTTCCTGTCCGAACAGAAATCCATCCTCGAAAACGTGCTCGATAAGCTGGGCGAGACCGGCGGGGAAGACGTCTCCCTCGCGGAACCGGCCCGCAAATCCCAACAGGACGAACTGGAACGCACAGTGGCGACGCTCGAGAAGCTCGCTGCCTGAGCAATGAAGGCCAGAACCTATGATCGAAAGCGATGACATCTCGACCGAGGCGCCGCAGCCGGCCAACGCCAAACCCTGCATCGCCCTGATGGGCGAGTTCAGTGCGGGAAAGAGCACGCTGACGAACCTCCTGATCGGAGCACAGTCGCTCCCCGTCCAGGTCACCGCGACCCAGCTTCCCCCTGTGTGGATTGCCTTTGGCGATCAGCCACCCTACCGCGTCGACCTCGACGGAAACGTCATGCCGGTCGATCTCAACCAGCTCGGCGAAATCAGTGTCGAGGACACCGCCTATATCCGTATCTACCGCAAGTCGGAGGTGTTGGAGCTTTGCGACATCATCGACATGCCGGGGATATCCGACCCCTCAATGGCCGCCACGGTCTGGCAGCGGGTGATCCACCATGCGACCGCTGTCATCTGGTGCACCCATGCGACCCAGGCCTGGCGGCAGTCCGAAGCCGCGGTCTGGGACAGCATGCCGCCGGAGCTTCACATGTCCAGTCTCCTGCTGCTGACGCGGATGGACAAGATCGTCGCCGAAAACGACCGGACGCGGCTTCTGCGGCGGGTCCGGAAGGAAACCGACGGGCTCTTTGCCGATGTCCTCCCGGTCTCGCTGCTCCAGGCTCTGGAAGCCGGCGACGATAAGGAGGCATGGGCCGCAAGCGGGGCCGAACACTTCACCGAAAGGCTGCTCGACCTGTTGCACGGCGAAGGCGACATCGTGCGCCGCCCGCGTGCAAGCCGCTCGACCGAACGGCCGGAATTTGGCCTGATCGACAATGACGCCGCCGAGACCGACCCGGCAGCGACCATGGCCTCGGGCACCGTCAGCCCCAAGCGGGTTACTCCGAGAACCGGTCTTCGCCCCAGCACGCGGCGCAGCGAGCGGCCGGCAGCACGGGCCGTCAACGCCCATTGAGCGACGGGCGGGAGGACGGGCTGGCGCATCCCTCTGAATTCCCCTAGCTCTTGACCAGTTGGAGCTCAGGGAGTGTTCGACATTTCCTTCGAGAAGGAACTCGATGCGCTCAGGGAGGCGCTCGGCAATTGCCGCCTTGCGGCCTTTGCCGATCTCTCGGCACGCATGGTGCTGCGGGTCAGCGCCGATGAACGCCCGCGGCGCGAGGAAATCGACGCGCTTTGCGATCTCGCGGTGACCTGTCTCGATGGTCCGGCCCTGCCGGCACTCCTTGATGGCGAACCGCCGTTTTCGGCCGTGGTCGCAGGAACCGAGGAAAGCCGCTTTTTCATCCGTTCCCTGTCGGACCCGTCCGACGCACTCATCCTGATCGTTGGCGAACCGGTCGAGCAGGCCGGAATCTGGGCGGCCGCCCAGGACCTGCTCAACCGCCACAGCGCCGGAGAAGATGCGTCGTGAAGGATGCCCGCCGCCTTAAGAACCGCATTCGCAAGCTCAACGCGCCCGCCCGGCAGTCCGAGCAGGGCCGGGAGATCGCTTCGGGCGCCGACGCCTCTCCGCTCGCCGCGGTCCTGCTTGAGGTCGACGAAACGATGCTGCCCCGGCGGCTGGTCTTCAGCCGCGGCGACGCGCGCCTGTCGCTGTCTGCGGGAAACCGGCGGCTCATCGGCATCGAGCACGCGGAGGGGTCAGCCGAGGCCCCGGCCAAACCATTGATGGGCGTGTCGCTCACCCGGCCGGACGTCGCCCTGCTCGGCCGGTTGCGCGACGCGCTGACAACCGCGCTGGCCGGCAGCGAGCCGATTTTCGTCCGGACCGAGCCTGCCGCGGACGGCCAGGTCGATTTCGCGGCGGGCACAACGGCGCAGGCCCTGGCGTCGGCCTGGGGGGTCGATCTGAGCGCCGATGCCGGCCCGCCCGATGCCCCCGATGAGGCGGGTGGGCTCGATATGTTCCTGACCACCGCGCCATCCCTGGCCCGTGCCTGGGTCCGGTTGTCCTCAGGCGGCATCGCCGATACCGGCGGCGACCCGGCGACCCTGGGGCGGCTCCAGGCCTTCGCAGGTTCCGCGGACATGGCAAACATCGACATGGTGCCCGCGTCCGGCAGCAATCGATTCGTCGCAATCGGCCGGTCTCCGGACGACGGCGATTGCCTGCTGTTCGTCTCCGCCGGCCTGGAAGCCGCGCTCCTGATGATCCCCGCCGAGACGCTCGATCAGGCCAAGAAAACATGGCAGGACGCGGTCCGGTGAGCGCCGGCGGACGCGAAACTTTCGGCCGGGTTCCGCCCGACCTAAACGAATCGTTTGCCGAAAGGCATCCCTCGACTACCGTCGGCGCCCAAGTGGCTTGGGGGATAGAATGGACCGCTTGGACCTTGGGGGTACAAGGCTGGCGCAACAGATCAGCGCCATGTCTGACACGGAAATCTGTCATTACATCCGGAGTGAAAGCCGCTCCCGCAGGTTGAGCAGAACCCTGCGCACCCTCAATCGAGACGTGCTCTCGGCCGATCTCGAACGCCGCAGACGCGCCGAGGCCGCCATCCGCAAGCTCGGCTTCATCTGAGCGCCGCTGGCCCACTGCGCCCTTGCGGCAATTCGGCGCCCGTGCGAGGCTCGAGCCTCACCTCTGTGCAGAACCCAGTCGCCGCCGTGCCCTCTGAAACCGATACGCTCTCGAAATCCGCCGCCGGTCGAACGCTGCCGCTTGTCCAGGAACAGCGCAACGAACCGATGCCGCTCGACCTCGACTGGGTGCGTGCCGCCGCGGCCAATACCTCGGCCATCGAGCGCCGGGCAGCGACCCTTCCGGGGCGGCGGTCGGTCAAGAAGGACCACCAGGCCGCCTGGCTCCTCCGGGCGATCACGCTCATCGACCTCACGACGCTTTCGGGGGACGACACCGAAGGCCGGGTGAAAAGGCTGTGTGCCAAGGCGCTGAACCCTGTACGCAAGGATCTCCTCGACGCGCTCGGCATGGGGCCGATCACCACCGGGGCGGTCTGCGTTTACCACGACATGGTGCCCACCGCCGTCGCCGCCGTCGCCGGACGCCTGCCGGTCGCTGCCGTCTCCACGGGCTTTCCCGCCGGGCTCTCGCCGTTCCATCTTCGGCTCGCGGAGATCGAGGAGAGCGTCAAGGCAGGCGCCAAGGAGATCGACATCGTGATCTCCCGGCGCCATGTCCTCACCGGCAACTGGCAAGCGCTCTACGACGAGATGCTGGCCTTCCGCGCCACCTGCGGCGAGGCCCATGTGAAGGCGATCCTGGCCACCGGCGAGCTTGGAGCGCTCCGCAACGTCGTGCGTGCATCGCTCGTCTGCATGATGGCGGGTGCCGATTTCATCAAGACATCCACCGGCAAGGAAAGCGTCAACGCCACGCTGCCCGTCAGCCTCGTGATGATCCGCGCCATCCGCGCCTACCATGAGGCCACCGGCATCCGCGTCGGCTACAAGCCGGCGGGGGGCATCTCGAGAGCAAAGGACGCGCTGACCTATCTCGCGATGATGAAGGACGAGCTCGGCGACCGATGGCTCAAGCCCGACCTCTTCCGCTTCGGGGCGTCGTCTCTTCTGGGCGACATCGAGCGGCAACTCGAACATCACGTTACGGGGCGGTACTCGGCGAGCTACCGGCATGGCATGGCCTGAGGTCGGGCCATCGGTATTTGACCCAAGGTGAAGTGGCCTTGGAAGGAGAGAGACGATGAACGTCCCCGAGATTTTCGAGACCATGGAGTATGGGCCCGCGCCGGAAAGCCGCGCCGAGGCGCTCGACTGGATCGCCGGACACAAGGGGCGCTTCGGGCATTACATCGGTGGCGCCTGGACGAAACCTGGGAAGGCGTTCGAAACGCGCAATCCCGCAACCGGTGAGGTTCTCGCGAAGATCGCTCAAGGCTCAGGCAAGGACGTCGACGCCGCCGTGGCCGCCGCCCGGAAGGCACAAAAGGCCTGGGGCCAGCGCCCGGGCCATGACCGCGCCCGTGTGCTCTATGCGCTGGCCCGTATCGTCCAGAAGCAGTCGCGCCTCTTTGCGGTGCTGGAATCCCTCGACAACGGAAAGCCGATCCGCGAAGCCCGCGACATCGACATCCCGCTGGTCGCGCGGCATTTCTACTACCACGCCGGGATGGCCCAGCTTCAAGAGAGCGAGTTGCCCCATCGCGCGCCCTTGGGCGTCTGCGGCCAGATCATCCCCTGGAACTTCCCGCTTTTGATGCTGGCCTGGAAGATCGCGCCCGCCATCGCGATGGGCAACACGGTCGTCCTCAAACCGGCCGAATACACCTCGCTCACAGCCCTTCTCTTCGCCGATATCTGCCGCGAGGCCGGCGTGCCGCCAGGCGTCATCAACATCGTCACCGGTGACGGGGCCACCGGCGCGGCCATCGTCGAGCATCCGGACATCGACAAGATCGCCTTCACCGGCTCCACAGAGGTCGGGCGCCGGATCCGCGAGGCCACCGCCGGAATCGGCAAGGCGCTCACTTTGGAGCTTGGCGGCAAGTCCCCCTACATCGTTTTCGACGACGCCGATCTCGACAGCGCCATCGAGGGCCTTGTCGATGCGATCTGGTTCAACCAGGGCCAGGTCTGCTGCGCGGGCTCGCGGCTTCTCGTCCAGGAGGGCATCGCCGAGACCTTCTACGTTCGCCTCCGGGCGAGGATGGACAAGCTCCGCATGGGCGATCCGCTCGACAAATGCATTGACGTCGGCGCGGTCGTGGACCCGGTGCAACTCAAGACCATCACCGACCTCGTGGCGGGCTCGGGCGGCGAGGTCTACCGCGCGGCGACCGATATTCCGGCCACGGGCTGCTACTACCCGCCGACCCTCATCACCGGGCTCAGCCCCGCCGACCGCCTCATGCAGGAGGAGATCTTCGGCCCCGTCCTCGTCGGCACCACCTTCCGCACGCCCGCCGAAGCGGTGGCTCTGGCCAACAACACCCGCTACGGGCTCGCCGCCACGCTTTGGACCGAGAACGTCAACCTCGCCCTCGACATCGCCCCGAAACTCGCCGCCGGGGTGGTCTGGGTGAACGCCACCAATCTCTTCGACGCCGCCGCCGGTTTCGGTGGGGTGCGCGAGAGCGGCTTCGGGCGCGAAGGCGGCTGGGAGGGGCTTCTGGCCTACACCAGGCCCAAGGGCCAGTCGAAAGCGCTGGCAAAGATCGCCCCATACCCCGCCCCCGAGGAGGCCGACGCCCCGGCCATGGACCGCACCGCCAAGCTCTATATCGGCGGCAAACAGGCCCGCCCCGATGGCGGCTATTCCGATGCGGTCTGGTCGAACTCGGGCAAGCTTCTGGGCCACGCGGCCCGGGCCAACCGCAAGGATGTCCGCAACGCCGTCGAAGCCGCCCGCGGTGCCGCCGCCTGGTCGAAGACGACCGCCCATCTTCGCGCCCAGATCGTCTACTACCTCGGCGAAAATCTCTCCGCCCGCACCGGCGAATTCGCCGACCGCCTGCGCGACCTAACTGGGGCGACCAAGGCCAAGGCGGAGGCCGAGGTCGACGCGGCCGTAACCCGGCTTTTCACTTGGGCCGCCTGGGCCGACAAGCATGACAGCCGCGCCAAACCGGTGCCGATGCGCGGCGTGGCACTTGCGATGAACGAGCCTGTCGGCGTGATCGGCGCTTTCGCCGCCGACGAGGCCCCGCTTCTCGGCCTCGTCTCGGTCGTCGGCCCGGCACTTGCGATGGGCAACCGCCTCGTCGTCGTTGCCTCAGAGCCCTATCCGCTGGCGGCTACCGATTTCTACCAGATCGCCGAGACTTCAGACGTCCCCCCCGGTGTCCTCAACATCCTCACCGGCCCCCATGCCGAGCTTGCCCCCCAGCTTGCCGGTCACATGGATGTCGATGCGGTCTGGTCATTCTCGTCCTCCGACCTCTCCGGGACAATCGAACGGGAGTCGGCAGGCAACCTCAAACGCACCTGGGTCAACCACGGCCAGGACCGCGACTGGACGGATGCCGCCGCCGGCGAATTCCTCGGTGCGGCCACCGAAATCAAGACGGTCTGGGTGCCCTACGGCGAGTAGCCCTTCATCTTGGCAAAAATACCGCGGGGGAGGCCCGCACGGGCCGGGGGCGGAGCCCCCTACTTCTTGCGACGAAACAGCCGGTCGAAGAACCCCCCCACCCGGTCCTTCGCCTCGTCGAAATCCGCATCGATCTCGTCGACCAGCGGCTCGATCTTCCGGCGGCGGAACCTCACCCAGAGGCGCCGGAGCCAGAGCGCAAAGGCCGCCAGCAGGATCAGGATGGTGATCGATGTCCAGGGTATGAGCCGGGCGTCGGGGCCGGGCACGGTCTCGATGCTCGTCGCATTGGGAAAGATCGAGAAGAGCTCGTTGCGCCAGCCGTAGTGACGCACCGCCACCCAGCGCGGATCGGCCGAAGTCGAGACGAGATCCCGCGAGATCGCCTGAAGATTGGCGCTGTTGAACTTGAGGTAAGGCGGCCAGCCCCAGCCGGTGTCTTCGTTGCGGTAGACGATAGGGTTGCCGTTGGGCCGGATCCCTTCGATGAAGAACACATCGCGATTGGCCGGCGTCGCATCCCCGGACCCCGCGCCGGAATAGAAAAACGCGTTGATCCCCGGATCGACCCGCCGCACCTCGGTGTTGACGATGCGCACGATATCGCGCTGAGGCAGGTTGTAGTGAAGCGTCGCGGCAACGAGGAGCACCAGAAGCGTGATGAGGGTCCATTTCACATAACGCATCGCCGGGGCTCCTTTGCGGGCAGAGATACGGGCGGGGCGCATTGCGAACAACCCCCGCACGGCTTTCTTACGCCGAAGCCCTGTGGCACACTTGACCGATGACACCCCGTCGGTTCACCGCAGCCATCCATCTCTGGTCGGGCGATTTCGCGAGCCAGCAACTGGCCTTTGCCCATCTCCTCGACGCTGCCGACGAGGCCGGCACAGCACTCGACCTCGATGCGGTGGAGGTCATTCCGCCCGCAGAGGCCGACCGCCGGCTCGCACCCTATTTCGGCGCTGAGCGGCCGAAGGTTTCGGGGCCGACGCTCATTCTCCTGGCCACCCCGCCGGGGACACCACCGCCCTTCAAGGACACCGCCCGTCTTCGCTTTGAAGGGACATCGGGGGGCCGGGTGCTGCGTGCCGGAGGCCAATGGGTGTGAGGCCGGGGCCACAGAATCTCATTACCGATGTCGCGGGGCTGAAGGTCGGCAACGCCGACGATCCGAAGCTGAAATCGGGTGTGACTGTGCTGACCGCCGACAAGCCCTTCACCGCCTCCGTTCACGTCATGGGAGGCGCGCCAGGGACGCGGGAGACCGATCTGCTGGCCCCGGACCGGCTGGTCTCGGAAATCGACGCAATCGTGCTTTCGGGAGGCTCGGCCTTCGGGCTCGCCGCCGCCGATGGGGTGGCCGGGGCGTTGCGCGATGCCGGGCGCGGTTTCGAAGCGGCGGGTCACCGGGTCCCCATCGTCCCGGCAGCGATCCTCTTTGACCTTGCGGCCGGGGGCGAAACCGGCTGGTCCGCGAACCCCTATCTCGAACTCGGCCGTGCCGCCTTCGCAGCCGCCGACCACGACTTCGCGCTCGGTTCGGTGGGTGCTGGAACGGGCGCGACGACGGCGACCCTCAAGGGCGGGCTCGGTTCGGCTTCGGCTATGCTGTCCTCCGGCATCGGGGTTGGGGCGCTCGTCGCCGCAAACCCAGTCGGCGACGTGATCCATGGCGACGGTCCGGGCTTCTGGGCCGCACCGTTCGAGGAAGCCGCCGAGTTCGGCGGTCGCCCCGTCACCGGCCCGGCAGGCCAGCCGCGGACCAAACTCGGCCCCGGCACGGCGACGACCATCGCCATCGTCGCCACCGACGCCGCGCTCGACAAGGCCGCCTGCCACCGGGTCGCTGTCACCGCCCATGACGGTATCGCAAGGGCCATCGTGCCCTCCCACACGCCGTTCGACGGCGATCTCGTCTTCGCGGCCGCCACCGGCGTCCGGCCGGCCCCGTCGCCGCCCGACCTCCTAGAAATCGGCCACTGGGCGGCCGTCTGCCTGGCCCGGGCGATCGCGCGCGCTGTCTTCCTCGCCCGCCCTGCCTCCGGCGACGTCAAGCCTTGCTGGTCCGATCTGCATCGCAACTGAGCATTGCCGCGCGGTTGTCGAGGGCGCTAGGTTGATCGCATTCAGTCAAGGACCCTAACCGATGCCGATTTCCACCAGCCGCCTGTTCGCCGCAGCCCTTTTGCTTGCGACAGCCGTACCCGCAGCCGCCGACGAGGTGACCGATACGATCCAATCGGCCCTCGACGCCTATGAGGAGGGCGATGTCGCCTACGCCGCCGAGGAACTGACCTTCGCGCTTCAGCTCCTGAAGGAGATGCGGGCCGGCGATCTCATGGGGTTTCTGCCCGAACCGCAGGACGGCTGGACACGGGAACTCGACCCCGACGCGGCGGCCGCCTTGTCGATGATGGGCGGCACGGGGGCGGCCGCGGAGTACAGCTCAGGTTCGGACGATTTCACCGTGACGCTGATGATGGATTCGCCGATGATCGCCGGCATGGCTGCAATGTTCACAAACCCCGCGCTCATCACTTCCGGCGGCGGCAAGATGGTCCGCGTCGGCCGGGAGAAGTTCGTCGCCATGGAGGGGACGATCTCGGGGCTCGTCGGCAATCGCGTGCTCGTTCAGGCCGAGGGCGACAACACCGACGCTATCGTCGCTCACCTCGAAACCATGGACCTCCGGGGCCTCTCCCAGTTCGGGCTCTGACACCGCACAAGGGGATTTTGATGCTCGATGACACCACCGATCTCGCCAGGCTCCTGAAGGACCGCGAGCTCCTTCAGACCCGCGCCTATCTCGCCGGAGACTGGGCCCCGGCCGACGACGCCAAGACCTTCGCGGTCAAGAACCCCGCCCGCGGCGATGTCATCGCCACGGTGGCCGATCTCGGGCGCGCGGAAACCGCCAGGGCCATCGCGGCGGCCGAAACCGCGCAGAAGAACTGGGCGGCGCGTCCAGCAAAGTACAGGGCCGGTCTCTTGCGGAAATGGTTCAACCTCATGGTCGAGAATGCCGACGACCTCGCCGCGATCCTGACCGCCGAACAGGGCAAACCACTCGCCGAGGCCAGAGGTGAAATTCTCTACGGCGCCTCCTTCATCGAATGGTTCGCCGAGGAGGCCAAACGCGTCTACGGCGAGACCATCCCCGGCCATATGGCCGACAAGCGGATCAAGGTCCTGAAACACCCCGTCGGCGTCGCCGCCGCCATCACGCCGTGGAACTTCCCCAACGCGATGATCACCCGGAAGGCCGGCCCCGCCCTCGCGGCCGGCTGCGCCATGGTCGTCCGCCCCGCCTCGCTGACGCCGCTCTCGGCCCTTGCGCTGGGGGTACTGGCGGACCGGGCCGGTCTGCCGAAGGGCCTTTTCTCGGTGATCCCCAGCACGGCATCCTCCGATATCGGCCGCGAGTTCTGCGAAAACCCCATCGTGCGCAAACTCACCTTCACCGGGTCCACCGAGGTCGGACGCATCCTCCTCGCCCAGGCCGCCGATCAGGTGATGAAGGTCTCGATGGAGCTTGGTGGCAACGCCCCATTCCTCGTCTTCGACGACGCCGATCTCGACGCGGCGGTCGAAGGCGCAATGGCCTGCAAGTTCCGCAACAACGGGCAGACCTGCGTCTGTGCCAATCGCATCTACGTCCAGTCCGGCATCTATGACGCCTTCGCCGAGAAGCTCGGCGCAGCCCTTGCAAGACGCACCGTCGGCGACGGGCTCGGCGACGGGACAGATTTCGGCCCGCTCATCGAACCCGGAGCGGTCGATAAGGTCGAAGACCATATCGCCGACGCCGTCTCCCAGGGGGCGACCGTCCTTCAGGGCGGCGCGCGCCACGCCTTGGGCGGGCTGTTTTTCGAGCCGACCATCCTCACCGGCGTTACCCAGAAGATGAAGATCGCCTCCGAGGAAACCTTCGGCCCGGTCGCGCCGCTCTTCCGGTTCGAGACCGAGGACGAGGGCATTGCGCTCGCCAACGACACGATCTTTGGCCTCGCCGCGTACTTCTACGCCCGCGACTACGCCCGCATCGCCCGGGTCGAAGAGGCGCTCGAATACGGGATCGTGGGCGTCAACACGGGTATCATTTCGACCGAAGTCGCCCCCTTCGGCGGCGTTAAGCAATCGGGCCTCGGCCGGGAGGGCTCGCACCACGGGATCGAGGAGTTCCTCGAGATGAAATACGTCTGCACCTCGCTGTGAGGCGGCGGCCGGCGGTGATCTCCGATCGCCCACAAAAGCTCCGTGATTCGTGGAACCGACACCGGTTCGTTGCGCAAACGGCACGCGCCCTCGCCCGCTCCCGCGCAATCCATGGCAGGGGTCGCTTGAATGACAGCGGTGCCCCTTGATTGCGCCTCTGTCGCTGCCCGAAGGCACTCGCGGACAGTGCCCCTGCCAGCAAACGAAACGACCCCCGCCAACGGCGGGGGTTTTTTGGTCTCAGTGGGTCGCGTTTAGACCTCTGCGGTCTCCAGCGCCTTGGCGTCGAGGGTATCGCCCCGGGCGATCTCGATCCGGCGTGGCTTCAGAGCCTCGGGCACTTCGCGGACGAGGTCGATATGAAGCATCCCATCGACATTGGAAGCGCCGGTCACCCGGACATGGTCTGCCAGATGGAACCGCCGCTCGAAGGCGCGGGTGGCAATGCCCCGGTGGAGATAGGTGCGGGCCTTGTCGGCCTCCGTCTCGGTGCGCTTGGCAGTCACGAGAAGGGCGTTTTCCTTGACCTCTACGTTGAGGTCGGCTTCGGAAAAGCCCGCAACGGCAATCGAAATCCGCCAGGCGTCATCGCCGGTCTTCTCGATGTTGTAGGGCGGGTAGGACGGGGCCGTGGTGTTATCCGCAAGAACCCGGTCCATCAGGTCGGCGATCTGATCGAAGCCGACGGTTGCACGGTGAAGCGGTGCAAAATCGAACGTGCGCATGTGGTCATCCTCCATTGAGCGACAACGTGTGTTTGGCCCTCCTTTCGGACCGGCCGGTTGTTCCGGGCCCGAATGCGGCACCCGTATCAGCCATGTGGGAAGGCTAGTTCGCGGCGTCAAGACCTTCGGCGCGACGTTCGATTTCAAGAGCTTCCACGTTCCTGAGGTGCTCTGAAACCGTGCCGTAGGCGGTCTCGGTCACCGGCCCGAAGGCGACCGGTTGGCCATCGATGCGGCCCTTGTTGGCAAGGACGCCGACGACGAGCGGCCCCGAGGCGGAGAGCTGCAGCATCGGCGAGCCGGATTCCCCGCCGTCGACCTCGCATCCCAGTGTGGCGAAGGCGTGGTTGGCCTCGATCACCTCGCAATGCCGTTGCCGGGCGACCTCGCCCTGCCCGCCGCGGTAGCCGGCGATCAGCACCGCGTCGCCCACCTCCGGCAGCGGACCCATGTCGAGAGGCCGGGCAACCCCGACCGGGACCGGCGCGGCCAGGCGCAGAAGGCCAAAGTCGAACCCCATGCGCGCTGTGACCGGACCGATGCCGAAACCGTAGATCGGATGCACCGCCGCGATCTCTCCCGGTATCGGGTCGGGCGGCGGCAACCCGGGGCTGCGGCCGGGATGAAAGTCGATGTGGCCGGCGTCGAGCTCGGTTTCGCCGACGTTTCCCGTCAGGCAATGGGCCGCCGTCAGGACGAGATCGGCCGCGACAAGCGTACCCGAACAGGAGGAGCCACCGCCGAGGTCGAGCCGACCCACGGCGGCAAGCACTGCCGGGCTCTGGGCAAACGCCGGGGCCGGGGCCGAAAGCGTCAGAACTGTCAGGACCACACGAAGCATGGGTTTGAAGTGGCGCGCGGGACGGGTGCGGTCAACGCCCCCGGGCATCAAGGTCTCACGAAATGGCCCGCCGCCCGGTGATCGGCTCCCTGGCGAAGGACGCTTGGAGCAGCGCCGTCGCCCTCCCAGACGTTGTCGCCTGTCCTGAGCGCATGTTTGAGGTCGGCGACGATCGACGGCAGTTCCATGCCGAAGGATATCGTCCCGTCTTGGGTTTTCGACCCGCCGGAGATGATCGCGACGATCCGGGCGGGCGTGATCGACCGGTCGAAGACCGGCGCCCCGGATGAGCCGAAGAACACGTCGCAGTCGAAGGCCATCAGCCCGTTCTGGGCGCCGATCACGCCGCAGATCCGCTGTCGTGACAGGGCGTCCGACCGGCCGGCCGCATAGGACACGACGGCGACTTTGGCGCCGCCGCGCGCCGGGCGGTCGGTGCGGAACGGGCTGGCCACGCCGGCCGGAATCGCCGCCTCCAGTTCCAGAAGCGCCACGTCATGGCGGACATTTTCGAAGGCCATGCCGTTTTCGGGGCGGTAGGCCGGATGGGCCGCCACCCGGGCGACACGGCGCTCGGCAATCGCCACGCCATCCCGCAGTCCGGCGCGAAACCGGATCTTCGACGGATCCTGCCGCGTCCCGCCGGCATAGACGCAATGGGCGGCCGTCAGAACCAGATCGGGGGCAATGAGCGCCCCGGTGCAATAGCCGCCGCCGCCGAAATCCACGCGCCCGACGGCCTCCCAGCCGAGCACGTCCTGCCGAAGGGTCAGCCGCCTCAGCCCGGTATTGTCCTCGGCCGCCGCACCGTACCCGGTGAGAACCATGGCAATAGAAAGGGCAAGGACACGGATCATGGGCGAAGGAATTTCGCGCCGGATCGGTCGCGCGGGCCATCCATCACGATGCGCCGGGTCGGCAATGCGGTCGCCGCGGCGGGCGCCGGCGCCGCGCCGTCACGCAAGGCGAGAAGTTCTGCCAGAGGGCGTTCGAGGGCGGTGCCGAGCGAAACGGGGCGGCCGCGCACCTCCGCCTTGGCCGAGACCACCGAGACGATTCGCGGCTCGCCGCTTGCCATCGAGAAGATCGGCGCGCCCGAGGAGCCGAAATCCACCGAGCACGACAGGATCAGGCTGCCCGACTGGCGGGCGAGAACCTTGCATTCCTCTTCGAGGGACGGGCGGTCCATACGGTCGTGGGCGTAGGACACCACGCCCACCGCATCGCCTTTTCTCGGCCGTTCGGCGGTCCGGAAGGGTTTCACCGTTGAGTTCTTGATCGGCCGGTCGAGTTCGAGAAGGGCCAGGTCGTTGACCACCCGCAACTCACCCTCGCGGCCGGAAAACTCGTACTCGGGATGCAGAAACGCCCGGCGAACTCTGCGGTAGGCCGAGGCCCGCCCGTTGCGCCACCCTGCGAGAAACTCCACCTGGGTCTCGGGGATGCGCGCGAACGTGTCTTTGTCGAAAAGGCAATGCGCCGCCGTAAGCACCAGATCGGGCGCTATGAGCGCGCCGGTGCAGAAGCCAGACCGTCCGATGTTCAACCGCCCGACCCCCTCCCAGCCCCGGCTATCGTCGCCGGTGATCAGAGCGGTGAGCCCGGTCGGCCGCTCCTCGGCCGTGGCGGGGGTGACAAGGCAAAACACACCAAGTGCTGCGACAAACAGTCGACGCATCAAGTCCTCCAGCTTCCCCCAGGCTGGCTAGCAATACGATGCGGCGGAATTATGGCCCGGTTAAAGCCCTGCCTCGGCAATCGCCCGCGGTTTTGGCCCACCTGTTGCCCAATCGATCAGTTCGACGGTGTGGACAACAGGCGTGCCGGTTGCCGAGCCGATCTGCATCATGCACCCGATATTGCCCGCCGCGATCACCTGCGGGCCGGTCGCCTCGATGGTCCGGACCTTACGGTCCTTCAGTTCCCGCGAGATTTCGGGTTGCATCAGGTTGTAGGTGCCCGCCGAGCCGCAGCAGAGATGGGCATCGGCGGGCTCGGCAACAGCGAAACCGGCCGCCTTCAGAAGCGTCTTGGGGTGGGACTTGATCTGCTGGCCGTGCTGGAGCGAACAGGCGGCATGATAGGTCACCTTGAGCGGCGGGGCGGCATTGGCCGCAACACCGTCCATCAGCTCGATGAGCAGTTCCGAGACATCGCAGGCCAGGGCCGCCACCGCGGCGGCGTCCTCAGCCAGCGCATGGTTTCGGAACATGTGCCCATAATCCTTCACGGTCGTCCCGCAGCCGGACGTGTTGATCACCACCGCATCGAGCCCCTCGCGCCGCACTTCGCCCATCCAGGCGCGAATGTTCTTCGCCGCCGCGGCGTGGCTTTCCGCTTCCTTGCCCATGTGATGAGTCAGCGCGCCGCAGCATCCGATACCCTCTGCAATGACGACATCGCAACCGAGGCGGCGCAGAAGCCTGATCGTCGCATCGTTGATGTCGGTGTTGAGCGCCCGTTGCGCGCAGCCTGTCATCAACGCCACGCGTTTTTTCCGTTCGCCAATTGCGGGAAACACCTGCGCATCGTCGTTCCGGCTAACCGGCGGTATGCGTTTCGGCGCCATTTCCAGCATCGCCCGCAAGCGCGGGTCCGGCAGGAGCCGGCGGAACGGGCGGCCGATCTTGGCGCCGAGCAGCGCGAGGCGAAACCGGCCGGGATAGGGCAGAACCTGCGCCAGCACCCAGCGCAGGGCCCGTTCGTGCCAGGGTCGGGTATAGGTCTTCTCGATATAGGCCCGGGCGTGGTCCACCAGATGCATGTAATGCACGCCCGAAGGGCAGGTCGTCATACAGGCGAGGCAGGACAGGCACCGGTCGATGTGCTTGACGGTCTTCGCATCCGCCGGCCGGTCGTTTTCCAGCATGTCCTTGATGAGGTAGATGCGGCCGCGCGGGCTGTCGAGCTCGTCGCCAAGGACCTGGTAGGTCGGACAGGTCGCGGTGCAGAACCCGCAATGGACGCAGGCGCGCAGGATCTCGTTGGAGCGCGCGATACCGGGGTCGGCGAGTTGTTCGGGCGTGAAGGTCGTTTGCATCAGCCCATGAGCCCCGGATTGAGAACGCCCCTGGGATCGAACCTTGCCCGCAACCCAGCGGTCAGGCGGGCAACCGGTTCGGGCTCGGGCTCGAAGGCGGCGAAGCGCGCCCGGCTCTCCTCGCCTCCACGCAGGAGCGTCGCATGCCCGGGGATGCCACCCAGCCGGGTCCTGACGTCGGTGCCCGGCGGCACGGCTGCGGTGACAAGGCCCCCGGCCCAATCCATCACGCACCGCGCACCGGCAAGCGCAGCGACGACGCTCGGCCCGTCGGACGGCTTGACCGAGATTCGCCAGATGTCTTCATCGGTGCCATGGGCACGGGCCATGTCGCGGATGCCGGCCCAGGTTTCCGCACCCCGTCCGGCGTCGGGGTCGACGACCGCGCTGCCGAAGGGCGCCAAGACCTCCTCCAAGCGCTCTCCGCGATAGACGACCTGTGCCTCGAACCCTTCGAGCCGCAACAACGTCCTGCCCGCCGCGCAATCATGGGCTGCACCGCTGACCTCGAAGGGCGAAGCCATGGCCGCAGCCATGGCCGCCACCGCGCCGGTCGGGTCAAGGCCCTCAAGCGCAATCGTTGCCTGCGCCGCCGGTGCCGGCAGCACCTTGAACGCCACCTCGGTAAGCACCCCCAGCGTGCCGTGACTTCCGCAGAGCAGTTTGACGAGATCGTATCCGGTGACGTTCTTCATCACCCGCCCGCCGTTCTTGACGATGGTGCCGGTGCCGTCGACGAAGCGCACGCCAAGCAGGAAATCCCGAACCGCCCCCACTGCGATACGGCGGGGCCCCGACGCATTCGTGGCCACCGCCCCGCCAATTGTCGGCCTACCGGCCGTACCGAACAGCCCCCGGTGATCGACCGGCTCGAATGGCAGCGCCTGGCCTTCGGCGGCCAGCACCGCTTCGATCTCAGCAACCGGCGTTCCGGCCCGGGCCACGAGCGTCAGCGCACCGGGCTCATAGAGCGACACCCCGGCATGGCCGGCGACCGACAGCGCCTGCCCGTCCCGCAGGCCGCCGATGGGCCGCGTCCCGCCGCCCTCGATCCGGAGCGGGCCGTCTGCCGCGCGGATCGCCTCGGAGATCGCAGCTTCGCTGTCGGGGGCCAGGGTATCGAGCATATCTCTTCTTTGTTCCGAAAATACTCCCGCCGGAGGCAATGCCGCCTCAGGCGGCATTCGCCCCCCGGCGCGCGGCGCGGCGGTCCGCCGACACATCGAGCGGAAAAACCTTCGCGGCGTTGAGAAGCCAGGCGGGGTCGAACACGTCCTTCACGCCCATCTGCGCCTCGAGGTCAGCGGGGGCAAACTGCGCCGTCATCAGGTCGCGCTTCTCAACGCCGACGCCATGTTCGCCGGTAAGGCACCCCCCGACTTCAACGCAGAGCTTCAATATGTCCGCCCCGAAGGCCTCGCAGGTCTCAAGCTGGCCCGGCTCGTTGGCGTTGAACAGGATCAGGGGGTGCATATTGCCGTCACCGGCATGGAACACATTGGCCACGTCGAGCCCGTAGTGCTCGGAAAGCTCCCCGATCCGCTTCAGCACGAACGGCAGTTCCGAGACCGGGATCGTGCCATCGAGGCAAATGTAATCGTTGATCCGCCCCATTGCCCCGAATGCCGACTTCCGGCCGAGCCAGATCGCGGCACTTTCCGCCGCACTCGCGCTCTCGCGCAGTTCCACCGGGTCGTGCTTTCTCGCGATCTGTTTGATGAGCCCGAGCTGTTCGTCGATCTCCGCCTCTGAGCCTTCGACCTCGACGATCAGAAGCGCCGCGCAATCGGGGTATCCGGCACCCGAGAAATCCTCCACCGCACGGATGCACGGGCGGTCCATGAACTCGATCGCCACCGGCAGCAGCCCTGCCTTGATGATGTCGGAGACACAGGCCCCGGCGACCTCGTTGGACTGAAAGCCGATGAGTACCGGGCGCGCGCCTTCGGGCTTCGGCAGGATCCGCAGGGTCGCCTCGGTCACCACCCCGAGCTGGCCTTCCGAGCCGCAGATGAGCCCGAGGAGGTCGTATCCGGCCGGGTCGAGATGCGCCCCGCCGAGTTCCACGACCGTGCCGTCCATCAGAACCATTGTCACGCCGAGGAGGTTGTTGGTCGTCACCCCGTACTTCAGGCAATGGGCGCCGCCGGAATTCATCGCGATGTTGCCGGCAATCGCACAGGCAAGCTGGGACGAAGGGTCGGGGGCGTAAAAGAACCCGTCCTCCTCCACCGCCCCGGTGACCGAAAGGTTCGTCCGTCCCGTCTCGACCCGGATCGTGCGGTTTGGATAGTCGGTCTCGAGGACCCGGTTGAGCCTCGCGACACCGAGGATCACCGCATCCGCCGTCGGCAGCGCGCCGCCCGCAAGCGATGTTCCCGCCCCGCGCGGCACCACCGGCACGCCCTCCTCGTGACAGACCGTCAGGACGGCTGCGACCTCGCCGGTCGAGGCCGGCAGAACGGCGCAGAGCGGCGGGCACTTGTAGGCCGCGAGCGCATCGCATTCGTAAGCCCGCGTCTCCCGCTCGTCGTCGATCACGTTGGCCTCGCCGATCGCCGCGCGCAGCCGCGCCACGATCTGCGGTTTTCGGGCGATGACACGGGGGTCGGGGGCCGGCAACTCCATTTGAGCACTCCTCAATTGGTAAACAAATATAACCAATTTCAACGGTTGGCAATGTAATATCTTCCGGCGAGGCTAACAGGAGATTGCGTCGCCACAAACCGTCTCTGGAGCCGCCATGGTCAGCCGATTTGCCCTTGCCGTTCTGGCCGCCTCGATCCCCGGTGCGGCCACCGCCGATCCCGCCGTCGTAGAGGAGGTGCGGGCGGCCGAACAGGCCGGCTCCTGGCGGTTCGATGTAACCCTCAGCCACGGCGACACCGGCTGGGACGATTATGCCGACGGCTGGCGGGTGGAGCTTGAGGACGGGACGGTGCTCGACACCCGCGTTCTGCTCCATCCCCATGTCGAAGAGCAGCCCTTCACCCGTTCTCTGAGCGGCGTCGCGATCCCCGAAGACGTGGCGGAGGTCTTTGTTCGCGCCAGTACCAATGCCGAGGGCTGGTCAGAAACCCGGGTCGTCCACCTCCTCTCGCGCTGACAAACGGCATTTCGAAACACCGCCGGTGCCCGATTTCGAAATCGGATCAGCGCCGCCCTTCGCGGAGCCAGGCGCCGATGGCGAGCGCCGAGGCGAGGAGAAGAAACGCCCAGGCCGGCAGGATCGGCGAGACGGTGACGTCGGCCGTGAGATAGGCCGAGCGCGGCGTGATCCCGATCCAGCCTCGCCCGGCGGCCGGACGCCCCTCGCGCACCCGGCGAAGGTCGGGCACACCGGTTTCCACGCGCGCGATGCCGCCCCGCGTGGCCTCCGCCGCAGGGCCCAGAACATCGGCGCTCGCGACGGTGGCTTCGAACTCGCGCGGCGCCGCCGGACCGAGTGCGATGACGGCTTCCTCCTCGCCCTCGGCGAGGCGGTAGAGCCCGATCTCCGGCGCATCCCAATCCGCGGTGAACCGCCCCGGCGCGGTCTCTTCGAGCGGCAGGGCGACCACCGATCCGTCGGGGCCGGTAATCTCCACATCGCCAACGCTCTCGCCGAGCGTGCGGCGGGTGATCGTCATCCGCTGGCCCTCGGCAGCGACCCGCAATGCCTCCTCGTCGAGCTCGGGTTCGCCCATCATCCAATGGGCCAGCCGGCGGAGAAGCTCGAGCTGCGGGCCCCCGCCTTCGTAGCCCCGCGACCAGAGCCAGGCGTGATCAGAGCCCAGAAGCGCCACGCGCCCCTCGCCCACCCGGTCGAGCACCAGAAGGGGTCGATCGTCCGGGCCGTCCATCACGACATGGCCGGAGAGCGGGTCGAGGTCGAGCAACCGGAACCAGCGCCCCCAGGGCGCTGCATCGGCATCTCCAGCACCCGGCCCCAGGGTTTCGAGCCCCTCGGTGACCGGGTGGCGGTCGCCGATATCGGTGATGCCGGGCAGGAACGGCGCATCGATGACCCGGCCGGTGGGGGCGGCGGGGATGATGTCGGCCAGGGGCGAACGATAGATCGATTCGGCAGAGGCAAAGTCGGGACCCGCCGCGACCAAAAGCGCACCCCCTTCTTCGACATAGGCCCGCACGTTGTCGAGATAGATCGCTGGCAGGATACCCCGCCGCTTGTAGCGATCGAAGACGATGAGATCGAACTCGTCGATCTTGTCGAGAAAGAGCTCCCGGGTCGGAAAGGCGATGAGCGAGAGCTCCGACACCGGCACACCGTCCTGTTTCTCCGGCGGGCGCAGGATGGTGAAATGCACAAGGTCGACCGAGGCGTCGGACTTCAGAAGGTTGCGCCAGGTCCGTTCCCCGGCATGGGGTTCGCCGGAGACAAGGAGCACCCGCAGCCGGTCCCGCACACCGTTGATCTGGACGACGGCGGAATTGTTCCGGTCGGTCAGCTCGCCCTCGGCCTCGGGCACGGTGAACTGCACCACGTTGGCTCCGCCATGGGGCAGGGTCAGCGGCAGTTCCAGAGGCTCGCCGATGGGCACCTCGAAGGCCTGCGGCTCGCCGCCGTCGATGGCGATTTCCAACCGGGCCACGGTGTCGCCCGGTGCCGCGCCCTGATCCTCGACCATCAGGGTCAACGTCACCGGCTCGCCGATAATCGCAAAAGCAGGCGCGTTCTCGACGATCAGCCGGCGGTCCCAATCGCCCTCGCGTCCCGTCAGCAGCGCGTGCAGCGGGGCCGGCAGATCGGGAGTGGCCTCGATGTCGTGGACCTGTCCGTCGGTCAGGAGGATCGCCCCGGCGAGCCGCGCCCGGGGCACTTCGGCCATAGCACGGGAGAGCGCGCCCATCAGCAGCGTCCCACGGTCGCCGTCGCCATCCACGAGCCGCGTGACCCTGAGCTCGGTGTTACCGAGCCGCGCAACCCGCGCTTCGATGTCGGCGATGGCCTCGGCGACCTGCGCCTCACGGTCGGAAATCCTCTGGCTTGCGGTTTCGTCGACGACGAGAACCACGAGGTCGCTCAGGGTCTCGCGCTCCTCCGTCTGGATCGACGGATTGAGGATCGCCGCGAGGAGCGCTGCGACGGCGAAGAGGCGCAGCCACCAGCCCGACAGCCCTCGCCAGAGGGCCACGCCGATCCCAGTTGCCGCAAGGCCGGCAGCGAGCCAGACCACCCAGAGGGGCAGAAGCGGATCGAAGATGATGTCCGTCGCCATCTACTGCCCCAGCCTGTCGAGCAGCGCCGGCACATGCACCTGGTCCGATTTGTAGTTGCCCGTCAGCACATGCATCACGAGGTTGATCCCGAACCGGTAGGAAATCTCGCGCTGGCGCTCGCCTGCAAAGCCGCGACCCACCGGGAACATCCGCCCCCCATCGGCGGTGGTCGCCCAGGCCGAAGCCCAGTCGTTGCCGCCGATCACGACGGGCGTGACGTTGTCGTTGAGGTTCCGGAACGGCATCCCCTCGGCACGCTCGGCATCGGGAGGTGCTGCCTCGACCCAGACGTCGCGGCTCGCGTGACGGCCCGGGAAATCCTGCAACAGGTAGAACGTGCGGGTCAGCACATGGTCGTCGGGGATCGGCTCGAGGGGCGGGATGTCGAGCGGAGCGGCGAGCTGGCGGAGCTTCTGGTTGTTTTCAGACGCCCCGCCAAAAGCCGCAATATCGGCATCGCGGGTATCGAACAGGATCATCCCGCCAGTTCGGAGATAGCGGTTGAGCTTGGCGTAAGCTTCAGTCGAGGGTCGGGGCTGGTCGGGCGTAACCGGCCAGTAGAGAAAAGGGAAAAAAGACAGTTCGTCGGTTTCGAGATCGACCCCGATGGGCTCTGCCGGTTCGACCGAGGTCCGCCGCGTCAGCGCATCCGACAGCCCCGCCAGCCCGGCATAGGCCACGTCGTCGACCCGCGCATCGCCCGTCAGCACATGGGCAAGCACCACCTCGGCAGTCGCCAAGAGCGCCAACGCCGTGGTCTCGGCGTCTTCGGCGCCCTGGGCCTCTGCGGGCTGCGGCGCCGCGGTCAGAAGAGCCGCCGCGACAAGCGCCGCGGCACTGGCACGCGCGCCGGTCAGGCGGCCCGATAGCCAGAGCGAAGCGAGGATGTCGACGAGCAGCAGGAGCAGCGCGCCGGCAAGCACCGCGCCCTTGAGCGGGGTTTCCCGCACCACGTCAAGCCCCTCCACGGCGATCCGCGCCGGCCAAACGGTCGGTGCCAGCTCAGTCTCGGCGGTGATAACGTTAAGCGCGATCCGGCGGTCCTCGCCGGCATAGAGCCCCGGCTGGAGGTCGCGCCCCAAGCGGCCCTCGGCCAGCGCCTCTCCGGGCACGCCGGGCAGCACGCCTGCATCGCTAACCTCGCCAAAGCCGCTGAGCACCTGATCCGGCTGCCAGGTCGTGCCGGCGAGGTCGTCAGGGTCGAGCGCGGCTGGCCGGGTCGAGACCGCCAACCGGTCGAGCATCTGCACAAAGAGCCCCGACAACGGCAGCGTGGACCATTCGGCATTGGCGGTGACGTGAAAGAGCACCACCTGCCCCGCCTCGACGCGCTTGCGGGTCACCAGCGGGGTACCGTCGGCCAGCGAGGCGACCACCCGGTCCGGCAGGCTCGGGTCGGGCTGGGCCATGACCTGGGCGGTCACCTCCACCTCGTCGGGCACGGCGAGGCCGAAAAACGGGCTTTCGGGCCCGAAGGCGCGGAGCCGCTTCGGCTCACCCCAACTCATCGCCCCACCGACGCTGCGGCCGCCCGCGCGCAGGCGCACCGGCATCAACGGGTCTTCCTCGGCGCGCGAGACATCGCTCGCCGCGAGCCGGGGCCCGGCGAAGCGCACCAGGAGCCCGCCATCCTCCACCCAATCCCTGAGCGCCTCCCCCTCGCCTTCGGCCAGTGTGGCGACATCGGCCAGAACGATGACATCGGGGTTCGCCAGGATCACGTCCGACAGCGCGCCGTCCACAAGGTCGGCGGTCGGTTCGAGCGCCTGTTCGAGATAATGTGTGGGAGCCAGGAGCCTCAGCCCCTCGCGCTCGTCCCGCGCCGCGATGAGTGCCACTTCCCGGCGCCGGAGCGCATCGTCGGTGAGGCTGACGGCCCCGGCGGACCTCACACCCTCAACCTCGAAACGGGTCACCCGGTTGCGCATTTCCGCCGGCAACGACAGTTCGACCGAGGCGTCGGTGGCCGACGGCGCGAAGTCGAGCTCCGCCACGGCCAGTCGTCGGGGCGTGCCTGCCGGGTCGAGCCCATGGGCGGCCACCGTGAGGCTCGCCGGGCCGTCCGCCCGGGACCGCACCGCCGTCAGCACGATGTTGCCGTCTTCGAAGACCGCCGGGCGCAGACCGACCGCCGGGCGCGGCGCCTCGAAGACCGTCACCGGTCCGCGCGCCTCGAAAGCCGCGAGCACATCGGCCCGCCAGTCCGCCGCCAGACCATCCGACATCCAGAAAGTCTCGAAGCGGCCTTCGAGCCCCGCCGCCCAGCCCCGCACCGCATCGGTATCGACACCCCAGGCCACCGGTTCGAGCCCCGCAAGCCGTCCGGCCCAGGCATCGGCGGACTGAAACGGCAGGTCGCCCGCCGGCAGACCGGTCAGCGGCACGATAGCCACGGACCGCCCCGCCCGCCCGGCTTCGGCCAGAAGGTCGTCGAGCCGCGCCGTTCGCCGCGGCCAATCGGCGGCATCGGCCCAGGTGGCATCTATGGCCACCAGAAGCGGGCCCGTGCCCTCCCGGCGTTCCTCTGGATTGAGGATCGGCCCGGCGAACCCGACGATGACCAGAGCCACGGCCAGCATGCGCAGCAGCAGAAGCCACCAAGGGGTCTTCTGCGATTGCTGGTCGTCGTCTTCGAGCCCCAGAAGCAGCGCGACACCCGGAAACCGCCGCCGGATCGGCGCCGGCGGCACGGCGCGCAGCAGGAACCACAGGATCGGCAGCGCGATGAGCGCCAGCAGGAGCCAGGGGGCCGCAAATCCGAGCGCGCCGATCAATTGACCCTCCCCAGCGCCCCGTGAAGCCACAAAAGCGCGGTCGTCGCCGGTTGATCGGTGTGGTGGAGGTCGTACTGCCAGCCGGTGCGCCGCGCGAGATCGGCAAGCCGGGCCTTCCGCTCGGCCAGCCGGTCGAGGTAGCGGTCGCGCAGATCGCCCGCCTTCAGCGTCTCATGGGAGATCGCTCCGCCCATGGATTCGAAGATCGTCCGCCCGTCGAAGGGAAACGCCTCCTCCACGGGATCGAGCACCTGAAGCATCGCGCCTTTCACATCCCGGTCCGCGGCCTTCGTCAGGGCGGTCTCGATAGGCCCGAGATCGCCCAGAAAGTCGGAGACGAAGACCGCGCGGGAATGGTGCAGGATGCCGCGAAGCTCGGGGCGCCCGTACTCCTCGTCGCTGTCTTCGGACAGCGCCGTGGCGAGCCGCAAAAGCTGAAGCTGGCCCGAGCGCGGCGGCGCGACCATGCTCGTCAGCCCCACCCGCTCGCCGGCATGGACCAGAAGCACCGACACCGCCAGCGCCAGCGTACGCGCGACATGACCCTTCTCGGGGTGCTTGCTTGAGGTAAATGCCATCGACCGCGCCGGGTCGACCCAGATCATCACCGATTGCGCCGCCTGCCACTCCTTTTCGCGCACGAACTCGGCATCCGACCGGGCAGACCGCCGCCAGTCGATCATCCGCCGCTCGTCGCCGGGCATTGAGGCGCGGTATTGCCAGAACTCATCGCCCATCCCGGCGCGCCGCCGCCCGTGCTCGCCCAGAAGCACGCTCGCCGCAAGGTGTTCAGCCGCCGCAAGAAGCGGCGGGAACGGCTGGGCGAGCGCTTCGGCGTCCTGACGTAAACGGGCGGGCTGGCTCATGCAGCCGCCTGCGTACGGGTGATCCTTTCGGTGACCTCTCCGATCACATCGGCCAGAACGAGCCCGCGCGCCCGGGCGGCGAAGGTCAGCGCCATCCGGTGCGACAGCACCGGCGCGGCCATGTCCGCGACATCGTCGACCGAGGGCACGAGCCGACCGTCAAGGAGCGCCTTGGCGCGCACCGTGAGCATAAGCGACTGCGCCGCTCGGGGGCCGGGGCCCCAGCCGACATTGTCGCGCACCGTCTGCGGAGCCGTTTCGTCATCCGGGCGGCAGGCGCGCACCAGGTCGAGGATCGTCTCGACAATGGCCTCGCCCACCGGCATGCGCCGCACGATGGTTTGGGCCGCCATCAGTTCCTCGGCGGTGAAGACAGCATGGCTTTCGTCTTCCGACAGGCCGGTCGTCGCCATCAGGATGTCGCGCTCGGTGTCGCGGTCGGGGTAGGGCACGTCGATCTGTACGAGAAACCGGTCGAGCTGCGCCTCTGGCAGGGGGTAGGTCCCCTCCTGTTCGATGGGGTTCTGGGTGGCGAGCACATGGAACGGGGCCGGCAGATCGTGGGGTTGGCCGGCAATCGTCACCGATTTCTCCTGCATCGCCTGCAAGAGCGCCGACTGGGTCCGCGGAGAAGCCCGGTTGATCTCGTCGGCCATCAGAAGCTGGCAGAAGACGGGGCCCTCGATGAACTTGAAGGTCCGCGACCCGTCGGCGCCGGTCTCCAGAACCTCAGAGCCCAGGATATCCGCCGGCATCAGGTCGGGGGTGAACTGCACCCGCGCGCCGTCGAGCCCCAAGACGGTCGAGAGGGTGCCCACGAGCCGGGTCTTCCCAAGCCCCGGCAGGCCGATCAGAAGCCCGTGCCCGCCGCAGAGAATGGCGGAGAGCACCAGGTCTACGACCCGCTCCTGGCCGATAAACCGCCGGGTGATCGACGTCTTCGCCTCAGCGAGCTTTGCGCCCAGCGCCTCGATCTCGGCGACGAGGGTTTCTTCGGTCATGGTGCCTTCTCCCTGCCTGTGCTCTATCTCTTCATGTAGGCGAACTATCCCGGGCCGCACAAATGGCAAAAGCCCAAGACCCACAAATGATCGTGAAACCGACTGCGGAAGGGCTCGCGGCGAGCGCCACTGCTGCCCGAACGGGCGGTTTGCCGCCGGTGCATCTCTGGAACCCACCCTTCTGCGGCGACCTCGACATGGTCATCAAACGCGACGGGACGTGGTTCTACGAAGGCACCCCCATCGGCCGGAAGGAGCTCGTCCGCCTCTTCTCGACGATCCTCAAGATCGAGGACGGGGCCTATTTCCTCGTCACGCCCGTCGAGAAGGTCGGCATCACCGTCGAAGACGCCCCCTTCGTCGCGGTAGACTTCGAGGTCTCCGGCTCCGACCAGACCCTCACCTTCGAAACCAATGTTCGCGACCGGACAATTGCCGGGACCGACAACCCGATCCGGGTCGTCCGCGACCCAGAGACGGGAGAACCGGCGCCATACGTCCATGTCCGGGCCGGGCTCGAAGCGCTCATCGACCGCAAGAGCTTCTACCGGCTCGTCGATCTCGGCGAGACCGACACCGTCGGCGGCGTGGACTGGTTCGGCGTCCGTTCAAGCGGCGTCTTCTTTCCGATCATCCCTGCGAGCGACCTCAAGGAAGTCTGACCCCATGACAGATCGAAACGCCCTCATCGTCGGCGCCGGCCCGGGTCTTTCGGCCTCGCTCGCCCGCCTCTTTGCCCAAGAAGGCTACCGCATCCATTTGGTCGCCCGCGACGCCGGCAAACTCGAAGAGCTCGGCGAGGACGTGGGCGGAACGGTGCATGCCGCCGACACCACCGACGCGCGCGCCATCGGCGCCATCGTGGCCGGGATCGAGGGCCGCCTCGACATCGCTGTGGCCAATCCGTCCGCCCGGGTGCGGGGGCCGCTCACCGAGATCGACCCGGTCGACGTCCGCCGCGCGCTCGACGTCACCGCGTTCGGGAGCTTCGTCGTTGGCCAGGCGGCCGCCGCCCGGATGCTCACCCAGGACGGCCCGGTGCGCGGCACCATCCTCTTCACCGGCGCTTCGGCGGGCGTGAAGGGCTTTGCACGCTCGGCAAGCTTCGCGATGGGTAAGTTCGCCCAACGCGGGCTCGCCCAATCGATGAGCCGGGAGCTTCACCCCCAGGGCATCCATGTCGCCTGGGTGAACATCGACGGCGCCATCGGACGGCCAAGCGGACGCGACGACCCCGCCTCCCGGCTCGATCCCGATGCGATTGCCCAGAGCTATCTCGCCCTTGTCAGGCAGGACCGCTCGGCCTGGTCGAACGAGATCGCGCTGCGCCCTTGGGTGGAATCGTTCTGATCCGGTGGGACGGTACGCGATTGAGTGGCGCGTTGCCCTGCTGCGAACTATAGAAACCCGACACGCAAACGCCGGAGTTCACCCCCTTGATCCCTGCCCGCCTCGCCCCGTTTGCAATCGCTTTCCTGCTGTCCGGCGGGATGTCCTTTCTGGTTTCCGGCATGGCAACCTTCCTCGCCATCGGGTTGCCCTCAGGCTTCCTCGGCGATTGGATATCGGCCTGGCTACCGGCTTGGGCGGTGGCCTTTCCCACGCTTCTGGTTCTCCGCCCCATCGTGACGAATTTCGTGATGTCCCTCGTCCGCAAAGGCTCCTGACAGAAGGCTGTCAGGAGGGGTCTGTCATGGAGGGTCTGTCGCAACCCCGTTAGGAGAGACCCAATGACCAACCCCATCGTCGTCTGGAATGAAATCCCCGTCACCGATCTCGACGCCTCGGTGAAGTTCTACAACGCCCTCTTCGGCTGGGACATGAAGATCAATACCGACGGCCCGAACCCGATGGCCGATTTCGGTGGGCGAACGGATGTCTCGGGCGGCCATCTCTACCCGGGCCAGCCGGCCAGGGACAACGGCCCGACGGTGCATTTCGCCGTTGAAGACACGCTCGAAGCCGCCGCCGAGCGGTGCCGGGCCGCCGGTGGGACCGTCATCGGCGAGCCGATCCCCCTGCCCACGGGCCGGTTCATCTACGCCAAGGATATCGACGGCAATTCCATCGGCCTTTTCGAGACCGCGGGCTGAGGCCCATGCGCCGTGCCGACCGCCTCTTTCAGATCGTCCAGTACCTTCGGGGCGGTCGGCTCACCACGGCGGCCAAGCTCGCCGAACGGCTCGAGGTTTCCGAACGCACGATCTACCGCGACATCGCCGATCTCCAGGGCTCGGGCGTGCCGATCGACGGCGAAGCGGGCGTCGGCTACATCCTCCGCGAGGGCTTCGACCTCCCACCATTGATGTTCACCCGAGACGAAATCGTCGCCCTGGTCGCCGGCGCCCGCCTCGTGCGCGCCTGGGGCGGGACGGAAATGGCCCGCGCCGCCGAGGAGGCGCTGATGAAGATCGACGCGGTCCTGCCGCCCGCCGAACGCGACCGGGCGCGCGCCATCGAAATCCACGCCGTCCACATGCCGAACCTCGACAGCGCAACCCGCGACCGGATCGACGCGCTCGAACGCGCCGCCGAAGACCGGGTGCGCCTCGTCCTCGACTACCGCGACGAGGCGGGGCGGGCCACCGAACGCCCGGTCCGGCCCCTGGGGCTCTGGTTCTGGGGCAAGGTCTGGACGCTCATCGCCTGGTGCGAATTGCGCGAGGATTTCCGCATGTTCCGTGTCGACCGCATCGCCGCCCACCGCGAAGACGGCCGCTTCCGCCCCGAACCGGGCAAGCGCCTGGCCGACTTCTACGCCCGGGAGGCGCATCTCTGAGGCGTCAAATGTCGATCATGCAGACAAAGGGCTGGTTCGAATCGTTCTCGAAATGAAGCTCGCCGAGCACGGTGACCACATGGGCCTCCTTGTTCTTCATCGCCGCGTTGATCTCATAGTCGATATGCCCGACATGGGCGTGCTCTTCGATGTGTTCCATGAAGGCGCGCATAATCCGCACCGGCGAGGCCTGGGCCAGAAGCTCCGGCGCCTCAAAGTCGTAATGCCCCTCGGCGCCACGTTTTCCGTGCATCAGAACGGCATGGTAGGTCTTCATCGCATCCCCCGTTTTTCCGCCTGACTACTCGGCCAACGTAACAATGGCGCGCACCTCGCATCGAAGCGAGGTGAAACGCGCCTTTGAAGGCCCGTCTCCCCGCTCAATGGGCCGCCGCCCAATTCGCCCCCTGGCCGGCATCGACGACGAGCGGCACCGTGAGATGCACTGCCGGGTCGGCCGCTCCTTCCATCACCGCTCGGGCAGCGCTCACCAGATCGTCCACCGCACCCTCGCCCACCTCGAAGACCAACTCGTCATGGACCTGCAAAAGCATCGTCGCGTCTATGCCTTCAATGGCGGCTGGCATCCGCACCATCGCCCGGCGAATGATATCCGCCGCCGTCCCTTGGATCGGCGCGTTGATCGCAGCCCGCCGGGCAAAGCCCGCGTGCGGCCCCTTTGCATTGATCTCAGGTGTATTGATCTTGCGCCCAAAGAGCGTCTCGACCCGCCCGTGTTCCTTCGCAAACGCCACCGTGTCGTCCATATAGGCGCGAATGCCCGGAAACCGCTCGAAATACCGGTCGATGAAGCCTTGCGCCTCCTCCCGCGGGATGCGCAGGTTCCGCGCCAGCCCCCAGCCCGAAATCCCGTAGATCACCCCGAAGTTGATCGCCTTGGCCTGCCGGCGCACCTCGGGCGTCATCTCGTCCATCGGCACGCCGAACATCTCCGAGGCGGTGGCCGCATGGATGTCCTGACCCTCCTTGAAGGCGGCCTTCAAGGCATCGATCCCGGCGATATGGGCCAGAATCCGAAGCTCGATCTGGGAATAATCGAGGCTCACGAGCACCCGGCCCGGAGGGGCCACGAAGGCCTCGCGGATGCGCCGGCCCTCCTCGGTGCGCACCGGGATATTCTGCAAGTTCGGGTCGGTCGAGGCCAGCCGTCCGGTATTGGCCCCGGCAATCGCGTAGGAGGTATGCACCCGCCCGGTCTCGGGGTTGATATGGTCCTGGAGCGCGTCGGTATAGGTCGATTTCAGCTTCTGAAGCTGGCGCCAGTCGAGAATACGGCGCGGCAGATCATGCTCGGTGGCGAGGTCTTCGAGCACATCCGCCGGCGTGCCGTACTTCCCCGTCTTGCCCTTCTTGCCGCCGGGGAGGCTCATCTTGTCGAAGAGAATTTCCCCAAGCTGCGCCGGCGAGCCCACGTTGAAGGTCTCTCCCGCAAGTTCGTGAATTTCCGCCTCCAACCCGGCCATCTTCTGGGAAAACGCGTTCGACATCCGGCTGAGCGTGTCCCGGTCGACCTTGATCCCGGCCCGCTCCATCTCGGCCAAGACCGGCACCAGCGGCCGCTCCAGCGTCTCATAAACCGTCGTCACCCGCTTTCGGTGAAGCTGCGGCTTGAACGCCTGCCAGAGCCTCAGCGTGATATCGGCATCCTCGGCGGCATATTTCACCGCATCCTCGATGGGCACCTTGTCGAACGTGATCTGGGATTTGCCACTCCCCAGAAGCGACTTGATGGGGATCGGGGCGTGGCCGAGATAGCGCTCGGACAGCACATCCATCCCGTGATTGTGGATGCCAGCATGAAGCGCGTAAGACATCAACATCGTGTCGTCGATGGGGGCCACATCGACACCGTAACGGGCGAAAATCTTCACGTCGTACTTGGCGTTTTGCAGCACTTTGAGAACGCTGGGGTCCTCCAGAATCGGCTTTAGAACCGCCAGCGCCTCCTCCAAGCCGATCTGCCCCTCGGCGAGATCATCCGAGCCGAAAAGCCCCTCGCCAGCCTCCTTTCTATGGGTCAGCGGCACATAGACCGCCTCACCGGCCTCCACGGCGAGACAGACGCCCACAAGATCGGCCGTCATCTCATTGAGCCCCGTCGTCTCGGTATCGACCGCTATCCAGCCCCGGGCGTGCGCCTTGGCCACCCAATCCTTCAGCGTCTCGATATCCGTCACCGCCGAATAGACCGCCTCCTCCATCGGCACCGCCGTCGGGGCCTCGATCTCGGCCTGCTCCACCGCCTCGATCACCGGCGCCTCGACGCCCAGCGCCTCGGCCACCCGTTTGGTGATCGTGCGGAACTCCATCGAGGTGAGGAATTCGAGCAGCGTCTCGGCGTCGGGGTCCCTGACTTCGAGGTCGTCGAGCCCGTAATCAAGGTCCATCCCGGTATCGAGCGCCACCAGCCGCTTCGACAGCTCGATCTGCGCGCGGTGCTCGATCAGCGTCTCCCGCCGCTTGGGCTGCTTGATCTCTTCCGCCCGGTCGAGAAGCTCTTCCAGAGACCCGAACTCGTTGATGAGCAAGGCCGCCGTCTTCACTCCGATCCCCGGCGCGCCTGGCACGTTATCGACGCTGTCGCCGGCGAGCGCCTGCACATCCACCACCCGGTCCGGCCCCACGCCGAACTTCTCCTCGACGCCCTCGACCCCGATCCGGCGGTTTTTCATCGCGTCGAACATCTCGATCCCGTCGCCGACAAGCTGCATCAGGTCCTTGTCCGAAGAGACGATGGTCACCCGCCCTCCGGCCTCGCGGGCCCGGCAGGCCAGCGTTGCGATGATGTCGTCGGCCTCGAACCCCTCTTCCTCCAGACAGGCGACGTTAAAGGCCCTTGTGGCATCGCGCGTCAGCGGGATCTGCGGGCGGAGGTCCTCGGGCATCTCGTCGCGGTTGGCCTTGTACTGGTCGTAGAGATCGTTGCGGAAGGTGTGGGAGCCCTTGTCGAACACCACCGCCGCATGGGTCGGGGCATCCGAGCCCTTCTGCTCCTCGATCATCTTCCAGAGCATGTTCACAAAGCCCGACACCGCCCCCACCGGCAGCCCGTCGGATTTCCGCGTCAAGGGCGGCAGCGCGTGATAGGCGCGGAAGATGAAGGCCGACCCGTCGATCAGGCTGAGGTGATGCCCTTTGCCGAATGCCATTGCCCGCCCCCCGTTTGCCGCTTCGGCCAAGAGGTATCCCGGGGCGGGTTGGGCGTCCAGCGTCGGCGCCAGGCGGAGGGGGTCGGGCACAATGGTCGGTGGCCTGAAGCTGACGTTGAGCTCACCGCCAAAGCAACCAAACGAACACCCGTCCCGGGCTTGACCCGGGACCTCGATAGGCTTGGCACTCCAGTGGATCGGGGCCCCGGATCAAGTCCGGGGCGCGTTTTGCTATGGACTTCTGGAGCGCTGACCCCAACCTCCGCTCCCGGCCATACCGGTCCCCGGCCGGGCCGAGGCACTATCCGCCGAAAAACCCGCCGAACATGTCCCCAAAGACGTCCTTCAACGAATAGATGATCGCCATAACCAGCAGCACCCCCAGGAGCGCCATCGCGTAGAAGGTGAAGAACTGAAAGGCGATCGCCAGCCCGCCGAGCACCGCCCCGCCGATGGACGCCCGCACCCCGCCGCGCACCGTGACCCCTGCGACTCCGAGGATGACGGCCACCGCACCGAGCACCCCGATGCCGATCTGAAGGTAATCGTCGATGTCCCGCACCACCGGCTCCGGCGCGGGCTGCTCCATGCCCACCGCCGAGCGCGCGGCCGACCGCGCGATTTCGGCGGCCATTTCGCCCAGTCCCACGCTGGCCGATTGTTGCGGCGCAAACGGTCCGGCCCAGAAGACGGTGACCGCCGCCAGAAGCGCCAGAGCGCCTGCGAGAAACGCAAACCAACCGAACCCCGCCCCGACCGCTCTGTCGATATCGGCCATGCCGTCCTCCACAATCCTCGCGTCGGCCTAACGCGGATTTGTGGCGCGATTTTGGCGGCTTACCCGACCGGATGCCGTTTGATCGGCGTCACAGCCGGGCCGGGCAATTCCTGCAAGCTTCGGCCTTGCAGAAGGAGGAGCGGTCATGCCGGCAGCGACAACACGAGCGGAACTCATCGCCGTCGCGGAAAAGGAATACACCAAGCTTCAAGCGCTTCTCGACACCATCCCCGACGGCGCCGCCTTGGTGCCCGATGACGACGACACCTCGATCAAGGATGTCATCGCTCACCGCGCCCATTGGATCGACCTTTTTCTGGGCTGGTATGCCGATGGCCTGGCCGGCCGCGAGGTCGCCCTCCCGGCCCCGGGCTACAAGTGGAACGACCTCAAACGCTACAACGCCGATCTCCGCGCGGCCCAGGCCGATCTCGGGTGGGCGGAGGCGGTGGAGATGCTCGCGGCCAGTCACGCAAAGCTCATGGCCTTCATCGACGCCCATGACGACACCGCACTTTACGGCGCGCCGATGAAGGGCGGCAACAACCGCTGGCCACCCGGCCGCTGGGCCGAAGCTGCAGGCCCGAGCCACTACCGCTCGGCGGCAAAATACATTCGCGCCCGGCTTCGCGCGCTCAGTGCTGCGCCTTGATGAAGGTCCCGTTGTTGAGGTCGCGCACCGCCTGCATCAGTTCCTCGCGGGTGTTCATCACGATAGGTCCGTGCCACGCGACGGGTTCCTCGATGGGCTGGCCGGAGACCAGGAGAAACCGCGCGCCCTCGGCACCGGTCTCGACCGCGATCTCATCGCCGGTCCCGAACCTTACGAGCGTTCGGTTGCCGGACATGTCCCGCAGGTTCACCTCTTGGCCCGCCACCTCTTTTTCCACCCGCACCCCGATGGGATCGGAGGCCTCGGCAAAACGCGCCGCCCCGGCGAAGACATAGGCAAACGTGTTGGCGTAAGTGTCGACCTTCAGGGTGCGCCGGGTGTTCGGCGGGACCGAGACGTCGAGATAGAGCGGATCGGCCGCAATCCCGTCCACCGGCCCCCGCTGCCCCCAGAAGCTCCCGGTGATGATCTTCACCCGGGTCCCGTCGTCGTCGGTGACGGCGGGAATGTCGGCGCCGGAAATGTCCTGATAGCGCGGGCCGGTCATCTTCAGGTTCGACGGCAGGTTCGCCCAGAGCTGGAACCCATGCATCTGGCCCTTGGTGTTCCCGCGCGGCATCTCCTGATGGAGTATCCCCGAACCGGCGGTCATCCACTGCACCGACCCGGGGCCGAGCGTCCCGCGGTTGCCGAGGCTGTCGCCATGCTCGACCTCGCCTTCGAGCACATATGTGATCGTTTCGATCCCCCGGTGCGGATGCCAGGGGAACCCCTTGATGTAGTCCTCCGGCCGGTCGTTGCGGAAATCGTCGAGGAGGAGAAACGGGTCGCTCTCGGTCGGGTCGCCGAAGCCGAAGACCCGGTGGAGGTGAACGCCGGCCCCCTCCATCGTTGGTTGCGCGCGGGAGGTGGCGGTGACAGGGCGGAAGGTCATGGGGCGGGTCTCCGTGGTCGAACTCCGCTCGATATGCGGCCGCCGGCACAGCGTTCAATCGCGCAGAGACGCACAGCGGGTCTGCCAGGTTTGAGCCGCGAAGATCGTGGCCACCGCCAGCAACCGCTCGCTACGGACTCTCCGCGAAACTCTCGTGCACGAACCGCTTGTCGCAGTAGCCGCATTCGACGAAGCCGGTGTCGCGATCCACCGAAAGCCAAACACGCGGGTGCCCGAGCGCGCCTTCCCCGCCGTCGCAGGACACCCGCCAGGCGCTGACGATCTCGGTCTCGGGAACGGGGGGGATGTCGGCCACGGCGTTCGGTCCTTTGCTGGTCGCGGGCATCTTATCCGCACCCGCGTCAGCGGCAAGCACAGGCCTCATCCCGCCAGGAGCGGCCCGAGAGGCCGGCCGCCAAGGATGTGGAAGTGGAAATGCGGCACCTCCTGGATCGCGTCCGGTCCCGCATTGCCGATGGTGCGAAACCCCGCCCCGCCGGCGCCGGGCGATACCCCTGCCTCCGCACAGACCTTCGCGAAGGTCCGGTGAAAATCCACGATCTCCTCGGCCGAGGCATTGGCCGCGAAATCGTCGTAGGCGACGTATTTGCCCTTCGGGATCACCAGAAGATGGACCGGGGCCTGCGGGCGGATGTCGCGAAACACGAGCGTGTGCTCGGTCTCGGCAACGGGCTCGCTGGGAATGTCGCCACGCAGGATCTTGGCGAAGATATTGTCGTCGTCGTAGTCGTAAGCCATCGGGTCCTCAATCGGCGAACAGATAGGGGGTCTCGGCGATCTCGCGGGTGATCTCCGGCTTCAGCGGCAGAAAGCCCGCCAGCGCGGCGGCATTCTCCTCGGTGTCGGCACGCTCGCGCATCTTGTAATACTCGGGGAACCGCTCGTCGCGCAGACGATCGCTTTCGAGGATCACATCGTTCCGGATCGTCGGCAAGAGCCGCTCGAGCGTCTCTTCGGGCGTCGTTTCGCCGGCGAGCCCCACCCGCCGCGCATGACCGATCAGATAGGCGTCCGACATCGTGCATTCGATTTCCAGCAGCTTCGTCGTCGACCGGTCCTGGTAGAAGTCCTTGACGAGATCGAGATTGGCCGGATCGAGGCAGACGATCATCTGATCGGTCTCATAATAGTCGAACAGCATCCGCATCAGCGCCCGCCGATGGCGCGCCCGCTTGCCGAGACTGTCTTCGATGCCGCCGAGATCGGGAAGGTTCGGGCCCTCCTCGTCGAAGATGTACTCAAGGGCCGGAATGTTCGAGTGGAACGACACTTTGTCGAGCAGGCGCCTCGCGACGTGCCATTTCTTGCAGGTCACGATCATCAGGACCCGTTCCCGCCCGATCGTGGCGTCCCGCTCCCAAAAGCGCGGCGCGAAACGCTGTCCGATGCGGCCCTGCCCGGTCAGGAAACTGTAGAGCCTCCGGCCCTCGCCAGAGAGGGTGATCTCGGCCTCGTCATCGGCAAAAAGCTGGCCGAGCCGCTCTTTGAGCTGGAGCGCTTCGGCACTGATCTTCCGCGCGAAGAGATAGTCCTGGCTCAGCAGAAGATCGTAATGGTCGTTGTAGAAGGTCACCGGCATCCCGTAGTCGGAGAACACCAGAAACGTCGGCGTCCGGTTCAGGATCTCCTGTTCGGGCACGAGATGCCGCACGAGCGTCTGAAAGAAGCTTTCGTCGGGTATCCAGGTCGTCCGGAAGAAGCGGACGACATCGCGCCGCCGGTCGATGAACCGCAGGACGTTCTCGACCGTGGGGCGACGCAGGCACCACCATTGCGACCCGATCATCATCTGGAGGTCGTCGGGAATCTGCCGCTTGAGGCCCAGACGCCTCTGCATTTCGAACGCACCGTAGAACAGGCGCTTGTGGCGGCGTTCGTTGAAGAGGTGCCGATAGACGAGACGCTCCTCCCGGAACCCGGTCTTGATCCAGTCGGAGGTGAAAAAGTCGAAGCTCTCGATGAAGTCGCCGTCATGCTCGTCGAGATAATCGTGCATCCAGCGCGCCGACTTGATCGGCATGCAATCGCCCGAGATCAGATAGAAATGGCTGGCCTTGGGAAAGGCGGACACCGCGGCGCGCAGAGCGCCGAGCGTCGCCTCGACCAGGCTCCATTCCCCCCAGCCGCACCGCACGCGTTTCGGGGCGAAGACCACATTGTCGTTGTCGTCAAGGGCCGCCACGATCTCGTCATAGGCCTCGTCCGCCCCGTTCCGGTCGAAATGGATCGCCACATGGTCGCCCGTCGCCGTCAGCCGACGGGCCTGGGCAACGACCGCGCCTGGGTCCTTGTGACACAGAAGGATGAAGGCGATCTTCGCCATACCGCCAGTCGCTGCCCGCCTAATCGTTTGTTTACCTTGCCGGTCTTTAGTCCCTTATCCCTGAACGAGGATTGAAGACGCAAGCGTTTTGGGGTTTCTGGGTCTGCAAACGGCAGGAAACGGGGCATCGCCTGAATGGGTTTTCCGGGAACATGGATGACCGAGAGCGGCAGCGTGATCTACCGCGTCGTGCCGAAATGCGCCTGCTCGACGATCGGGCAGATCCTCTACTACTCCGACCATGGCAGCTTCTTTCCCGGCGACATCCACGATGCGAAGAAGGGGCTCCACAAATGGGCCCAGGACGAAAGCCAGGCGGTGATCGAACGTGCGGTCAAGGGGCGCGAAACCTTCGCCTTCACCGCGGTCCGAAACCCCTATTCACGCATCCTGTCGTCGTTCTTCGACAAGATCTGCGGTATCCAGCGCAACGGCAAGCGCTACCGCGGCAACCTCGTTCCGCTGCTGATCCAGAAATACGGGATCGACGTGGGCGGGGCTGACGGCACCGAACCGTTCGACCAGATCGCGTCGTTTCGGCGCTTCCTTCTGTTCGCGCGCGACACGATCCGCTTCAAAAAGCCGATGGAGCCCGACATTCACTGGTCGGCGATGTCGGGCCATATCGCGACGTTCATCGTCAATGGCGGACGCTATGACGCGATCTTTCATACCGAGCGCTTCAACGACGGTATGGCGGGGGTGCTGGGGGACCTGGCGACGCCGCACCGGGTCGATATCGGGGCAATCCCGCGCTTTAACGAAAGCGCCGACCACGGGCCAAGCCGCGCCCATCCGGTGGAAGACTATTTCGACGATCTCGCCTGCCACCTCGTCTTCGAGATCTACAAACGCGACTTCGAGCTTTTCAAGTTCGCCACCGACCCGGCTAGCCGTGCCCCGCAAGGCGACATCGATCTTGACGAAGTTCACGCCAAGCTCGGCCGCTAGACGACGGTGCCGGCACCATCTGGCTGATGCGCCGGCCCTTGCGCTGCGTCCGGCTGCGGCCCGCCGGCCAAGCCGGCGTGCCGCCGATAGGCTTGGTGGATGACAAACCCGACCTGTGGCTCGATCTTCATCAGGAAAGCCGCAAATCGGCCCGAGATTTCCTTGACGTTGCGCAATCCGACGCTGCGAAGAAATCCCTCAATGCCCATCGGGCAGAGGGGAGAATTGAAGGCATCTTCGATGTGCACCCGGAACCTTCGGCGCCCGGCGATCAGGTCCTTCGCAAGGCCCTCGACGAAGTCCCAATCTTGCCGGACGGCGCGGCGACCACGCCATGCGCCATCGGCTTCCTCGGCCGCATCCAGCGGGTCATGTCTTGCTGCATGGTACCCCAGTTTGCGGTCGCTCCGCCGAACGAACCAAAACAGACGCCCCTCGCGCGCCTCCACCGCCCGATAGCTCGTCATCCGCCCTTCATCGAACGACACCGCATGGCCGTAGTCGACAAACGCGCCAACCCAGTTCTCGCGCTCGAAGACGATCTCGTCGGAATAGGTCAGGATTTCTCGGTCGAGGAGCGATGTCATCTGGCGATCCATCGCGAGTTTCTGGCGCAGTTGCAGCGCGCCGAACGAATGTGTCTTCACAGCCCTGACCTCTCAATAGACCGGGCCGCCCTCGAAGCGAGCGGTCAACATACGGCTGTCTGAGAGTGTCGGCTCGGCAATCGTGGCTGGGCCACCCCCCAGTTCTGGGGGATTTCAGGGTGCAATCATACCGAGCCAATAGGCACGCACGACGGCTTGGCTCCGATTCGTTGCCCTGAGCTTTCTGCGTGCCGAGGCAAAGTACTCGTCGACCGTGTGATCGGTCAGGTGCATGATATCGGCGATCTCCTTCGTGGAGCGACCGAGCGCGGCCCACTGCAAACAATCGCGTTCCCGGCGGCTCAACTTGACCGTGGAGTGCTCCTGCGACATTTCGCGAATAGAAAGACCCTCGACGAAATAGCGCGACGCCAGGTGGAACTCCGCCATATGGTTCATGGCCAATTCATCGAGGTTGCCCGAACCAAACACGGACTGGTTGAGCATCAACATCGAGATCCGCCCCGCTGCCCCGTCTGCGAATGACATCCCGATGGTCTGATGGAGCCCGAAATCCATCGCGAGACGCACGAACGCCGCTTCGTCGTCCGACATATCGACGGTGGGAAAGGTGGATGGAACCCGAACGTCGACGTAATGCGGCGCGCTTTTCGTGAACAGGTAGCGGGCCATCACGTCGTGCCGGATCAATTGCGGATGCGCCCGATAAAAGGCATGCCACTCGGGGTTGATGAAATGGCCGTACATTTCTTCCGCGTTGGGAAACACGCCGAATGTCCTCGGCATTTCAAAAACAACGCCGGAAGATTCCGCGCCAAGATTCGATAATGTCGCGTCGAGCCATTCGCCGGCGGATCGAAAATCCGCAACCGTCGCCGCGGCGTTCATCCATTCAAGGGGTTCAAGATGCGGGGAGAGACCTTCTCTGATCATCGAATGGGCCAAAGCAATGAAATCAAATGGCCGGCTCTTTGGGGGCCGGAAGTAAGAGTTTAGTCTAGCACATTGCCCGAAATTCGAGAAGCTTCGGCCACCTCCCCATCGAGGCGACGGGCGCTGAACGCGGGCAGACCGACGCTGCCGCTGCGCTTTCGCTTGTCATCCAGCCGCCCTGCCGCCACCCTCCCGGCATGTTCCGGCTAAAACACCACGAGCGCTACGCCACCTTCGCCCTTGTTGGCGCTCTCACCACTCTCTGCGTCGCACTGGCATTCTGGACGCCCTGGGCCTGGCTGGGTGCGCTGCTCTTCGGCGCGCTCACCACACTTGGGCTCCACGACATCACCCAGACCCGCCATTCGATCCTCCGCAACTACCCCGTCATCGGGCATATGCGGTTTCTCTTCGAAGGCATCCGCCCCGAAATCCGCCAGTACCTGATCGAAAGCGACCAGGACGAGGAGCCGTTCTCCCGCGAGCAACGGGCAATCGTTTACCAGCGGGCCAAGGGCGAAGAGGGCAAACGGGCCTTCGGCACGAAGGAGCGGGTCTATGATGCAGGCTATGCCTGGCTGACCCACTCGGTCGCCCCGATCCACATCGACAACGCCGATTTCCGCGTGCCCATCGGCGGCCCGGACTGCAAACAGCCCTACGACGCCTCGCTCTACAATATCTCCGCGATGAGCTTCGGCTCGCTCTCGGCCAATGCGATCCTCGCCCTCAACACCGGCGCCAAGTCCGGCGGCTTCGCCCATGACACCGGCGAGGGCGGCATCTCCCGTTACCACCGGCAAGGCGGCGGCGACCTCATCTGGGAGATCGGCTCGGGCTATTTCGGTTGCCGCACGATCGACGGCGCCTTCGACCCCGGGCGGTTCGCCGAGACAGCGGCCGACCCTCAGGTCAGGATGATAGAGGTGAAGCTCTCCCAGGGGGCCAAGCCCGGGCACGGCGGGGTGCTGCCGGCCTCCAAGATCACGCCGGAGATCGCCGAGGCGCGCGGCGTGCCGATGGGCGAGGACTGCGTGTCGCCGGCGGCGCATTCGGCGTTCTCCACGCCGCTCGAATTCGCGGCGTTCCTCGGCCAGCTCCGCGAGCTTTCCGGCGGCAAGCCCGTCGGCTTCAAGCTCTGCATCGGCCATCGCCGCGAGTTCATGTGCATGGTCAAGGCCATGGTCGAGACCGGGATCGTCCCGGATTTCATCGTCGTCGACGGCACCGAAGGCGGCACCGGCGCCGCTCCCCTCGAATTCGCCAACCATGTCGGCATGCCCCTCGTCGAAGGCCTGACCTTCGTCCACAACACCCTGCGCGGCGCCGGCCTGCGCGACCGGGTGCGCATCGGGGCCGCCGGCAAGCTGATCTCCGCCTTCGATATCGCCCGGGCGCTGGCCCTCGGGGCCGACTGGGCCAATTCCGCCCGCGGCTTCATGTTCGCGGTCGGCTGCATCCAGGCCCAGGCCTGTCATACCAACGAATGCCCCGTCGGCGTGGCCACCCAGGACAAGCTCCGCCAGCGCGCCCTCGTGCCCGCCGACAAGGCCGCCCGCGTGGCCCGGTTCCACGAAAACACCCTCAAGGCGCTCGCCGAAATCGCCGGAGCCGCCGCCCTCCCCGACCCCCGGTCCTTCCGCCCCCACCACTTCATGTTTCGCGAGAAGGACGGCGAGATGCGCCCGGGCAACGAAGTCTATGCCGAGATCGCCGAGGGGAGCCTCATCGACGGACAGGACGACGGCCAGGGCTACCTCGCGCGCTGGTCGCGCGCCCGTGCGGAGAGCTTTCGCCCGCCTGAGGACGATCTGTGAACTTTTCATGAAGTTTGACGCCGGCTTGATCTGAGTCGAATTCCGCGGCCGCCGGCCCCGGCATCGTCCCGATGCAAAATCGGGAGAGCCGGAAATGTCCGACACCGACCGGAACGCCGCCGCCGCCCTCGACACCCGTCCGCTGATGGAAATCCGCGGGCTGAACCTCTGGTACGACGACAAGCACGCCCTCATCGATGTGAATTTCGACCTCAACACGCCGGAGATCCTCGCCTTCATCGGCCCCTCGGGCTGCGGCAAGACCACCGCGCTGAAGGTCCTCAACCGAATGCACGACGACACCCGTGGGGTCAGGATCGAGGGCTCGGTCAGGATGGAGGGACGCGACATCCACGACCGCGACGTCGATCCTCCGATGCACCGCAAGCGGTTCGGATGGGTCGCTCAGAAGCCCAACCCGTTCGCCTCCTCGATTTACGAGAACGTGGCCTACGGCGCCCGCATCCACGGGCTCGAGCGCAACCGCGCCGAGATGGACGCCCATGTCGAGGCCTGCCTGCGCCGCGCGATGCTCTGGGACGAGGTGAAGGACGATCTTCATCGCAAGACCGGCCATGACCTCTCCGGCGGACAGCAGCAGCGGCTCTGCGTCGCCCGGGCACTCGGCACCGAACCCGACGTCTTGTTGATGGACGAACCCACCGGATCTATCGACCCTATCGCGACGGCGAAGCTCGAAGAGCTGATGATCGATGTCGGCCGCACCCATGCCGTGGTGGTCGTCACCCATTCGATGATGGAAGCGCGGCGGATCGCGACCCGGGTGGCCTATTTCCACCTCGGCCGCCTGCTGGAAGTCGGCTGGACGGCCGATGTGTTCGAGCGGGCCCAGACGCCCGAGGCGGCAAGCTTCATCGCCGGAAAAACCGGGTGATCCGCCACATTTCCGCCGGGTTTCCACCACGAAAAACGCCAGAAATCGCGCGAGATTAACCATGAATCGGGCAGGGGTGTTTCCGAGGTAGAAGGCTGCCGTACCTTGTTTGAACTCCTTGTCTCCGACACCCTCCGGTTTGCCCATCTTCTCGCCGTTGCCGTCGGCTTCGGCGTCGCGGTTGAAACCGAGGCCTTCATGATCCGGCGGCGCCGCACGGTGATCAGCCCTGGGATGCTGTCGGGGCTCGACCACCGCCATCGGGTCATCCTCTGGGCGCTCGGCGCGATGTGGGTCACGGGGCTTGCCCTCGTCGCGCTTCGCACCGGTTTCCAGCTTTCCGCCTTCACCCCGAAGCTCTGGGCCAAGATCACGGTGGTAACGATCCTGAGCGTGAACGCCTTCTTCGTGGCCGAAGTCGCCCTGCCGATCATCGCCGAGCACAAGGGCCGGCCGATCGCCGCCCTGTCGGGCCCCGCCCAGAGTGCGCTGTTTTCGGTCGCGGGGATCTCGGCGGCAAGCTGGTTCGTGGCCCTGGCGCTTGGCTCTTCGGCGATCCTCAAGGTCTCGCCGGCGGACTTCTTCCAGACCGCCCTGCCGGTGGCCTATGTCGCGGGGATCGTCGGCGCCAATGTCATCGGCCGGAAGCTCTACGAGAAACCCAGGTCGGCGGCGCGCCGCGCCTCCGCGTCAGCGGCGTCCGCAAAGCGCGTCCCCACCGCAACGAGAGCCCCCAAGGCCGCGCCGCGCCCGGCTCCGGAGGACCGGGCCCCTGCACCGTCGCCGCCCCCCCAGGCCGCGGTCCGCAAGGTCCGCCAACCGGCGGCAACGGCGGTCGAAGTTCGCGCCTCCGACCTCGCCATCGCCTTCCCGCCAAAGCCGAAGCGCCGGCCGCGCCTGCAACCGGCCCCCGAGGCGAACCCGCTCTCGGGCATCGCCCGCCAGCGGCTGGCCGACGCCACGACGGACTTCCGGTCGGGGAGCTAAGGAGGAAACCTGCCAACCCGGCAGGCAAATGTTGAAGCTCCGGACGACGGCGGACCGGCGCCTGCTCCTGCAACCGGTCGCCGACGCCTTCCGTCCCGGCCTAGACCAGACCTTCCGTCTCAAACAGATCGAGGAGCGGGACGGCCGGGCGCGGGCCGATATGCGAAATCACCTCCGCCGCCGCCACGCAGCCCATCCGGCCGGAGGTTTCGAGGTCGCGCCCCGTCACCAGCCCGTAGAGAAATCCGCAGGCGAACTGGTCCCCCGCCCCGGTTGCGTCGACCGGCGTCACCCGGTTCACCGGCACAACCGCCTCGCTGTCGCCCTCGATGAGGACGACGTCCGAGCCCGACCGCGTGCAAACCACAATCTTGCATTCCTCCGCCGCCCGTTCGAGGGCGCCGCCGAGATCGTCGGTATCGTAAAGCGCCATCCATTCGTGCTGGTTCCCGATGACGAAATCGAGCTCGCGGACGAGGCGCTGGAAGTCGGCGCGGTGGCGGGTGGCGCAGAACGGGTCAGAAAGCGCGATGCCCGCCTTGCCGCCCGCGCCGCGACAGAGCTTCGAGGCCCGTTCGAAGGCCTGTTTGCCCTTCGGCTTGTCGTAAAGATAGCCTTCGAGAAACAGAAACTCGCAGGCTTCGGCGACGTCGTCGGCCACGTCCCCGGGCCCCAGTTCGGCCGAGATGCCGAGATAGGTGTTCATCGACCGTTCGCCGTCGGGGCTGACGAAGATCATCGACCGGCAGGTCGGCAACTCGCCGTTCTTCACAGGCGGGTTCACGAAGGCGCAGCCGATCGCCTCGGTTTCGGCCGCGTAGAAACGCCCCAGCGCATCGTCGTTGACCCGGCCGATGAAGGCCGTCGAAAGCCCGAGATTGCCCAGACCGGCCAAGGTGTTGGCCACCGATCCCCCGGCCTTCTGCACGCGGTTCTCCATGGCCCCGTAGAGCATCTCGCCCCGGTTGCGTTCGACGAGTTGCATGATGCCCTTTTCGATGCCCATCAGGTCGAGGAAACTGTCATCGGCCTCCGCCAGCACATCTACGACGGCGTTGCCGATGCCGCCCACCTTATACGTCGTCACTCGGTCTTCTCCTCGTACTGGCAAAGGTCGCGGATCACGCAGGCTCCGCATTTCGGTTTCCGCGCCACGCAGATGTAGCGACCGTGCAGGATCAGCCAGTGGTGTGCATGGCGCTGGTATTCCACGGGCACATTGTCCTCGATAGCCCTTTCGACGGCGTCAACATGCTTCCCCGGAGCGATCCCGGTACGGTTACCGACGCGGAAGATATGGGTATCGACCGCCTGCGCAGGGTGGCCGAACCACATATTGAGGACGACGTTCGCCGTCTTGCGCCCGACCCCGGGCAGCGACTGGAGGGCGGCGCGCGACGAGGGAACCTCGCCGCCGTACTCCTCGACGAGAATGCGCGAGAGCCTGATGACGTTCTTGGCCTTGTTGCGGTAAAGACCGATGCTCTTGATGTGTTCGGTAAGCCCCTCTTCACCGAGAGCCAGCATCTTCTGAGGCGTGTCTGCCACCGCGAAGAGCCCCCGGGTGGCTTTGTTCACACCCGCATCCGTCGCTTGCGCCGAAAGGGCCACGGCCACCACCAGCGTGTAGGCATTGAGGTGCTCAAGCTCCCCCTTGGGCTCCGCCTCGGCAGCGGCGAACCGGGCAAACACCGCCTGCATCGCCGCATATGGAAGCTGCTTCGCCATCGCCGCCCCTCATGCCCCGCAAGTCCCCGGCCTTTCAAGCAAGAAACGGGTCGCCCGGCGGCGGGCGCGGGCTTAGGTTCGCGGTCGAAGGAGACTATCCATGCCCAGCCAAACGCCGCTCGAACAGCAATATTACTGGAAGCTCATGCGCCGGGCCATCGAGCGCATCGATGCCGAGGACGGCCGGGACCTGTCGCTTGAGGCCATTGCCGCCGACGCGGGCCTTTCGCCGGCCCATTTCCAGCGCGTGTTTTCCAGGTGGGCCGGCATCTCCCCCAAGCGCGTCCAGCAGTATCTTACGCTGGATCATGCGCGGCGGCTCTTGAGCGAACGGCACACGACGCTCGAGACCGCCGATGCGGTGGGGCTCTCGGGGGCCGGGCGCCTCCACGATCTCTTCCTCCGCTGGGAAGCGATGAGCCCCGGCGAATACGCCCGGAAAGGGGATGGGCTGACGCTCCGCTACGGCTGGTTCGACGGCCCCTTCGGCCGAACGTTGGCGATGGCCACGGACCGCGGGCTGGCCGGCCTCGCCTTTGCCGAAGAGGTCGGCGACGCAGCCGCGCTCGCCGATATGAAATCCCGCTGGCCCGAGGCCACGTATATCGAGGACGAAGCCGCCGTCGCGCCCTTCATGGAGAAAGCCTTCACCGGCGGCGGAGCGAAATTGCACCTCATCGGCGCACCGTTCCAGATCAAGGTCTGGGAGGCGCTGATGCAGGTGCCCACGGGCCATGTGACCACCTATTCCGACCTCGCCCGCGCGATCGGAGCGCCAAAGGCGGTGCGCGCCGTGGGGACGGCCGTCGGCCGGAACCCGATCTCCTGGCTCATCCCCTGTCACCGCGCCCTGCGAAAGACCGGCGCCCTCGGCGGGTATCACTGGGGCCTGCCGGTGAAGCGGGCGATGCTCGCATGGGAAACGCTCGAAACCGACGCGGCCCGGCCGGCAGCGTAACCGTCGTCTGGCGGCCTCGGCGCGATTTCGCCGCGCAACTGACGCCTGTCATGGCATAACAAGTGCGCTTTCCGTATATCCCGCCGGGACAACACACACCCGAATTGAGGACTTTGGAAGGCATGAAACTCAGAACCTCGACCACGCTCGCGCTGACCGCCGTCGTCGGTCTCGCCGCCTGCGAACCGCAACCGTTCGACCCCAACGACCCCAACCGCAACACCCGCCAGGGCGCCCTCACCGGTGCCATCGGCGGCGCCCTGGCCGGGGCGATCATCGACGATGACGGCTCGGCGGTCGACGGCGCGCTCATCGGCGGCGTGCTCGGCGCCGGCGTCGGTGCCGCCGTGGGCGCCGATCTCGACCGGCAGGCGCGTGAACTGGCCGCAAGCCTCGACAACGAGATCGACGTTATCAACACCGGCGACGAGCTCATCGTGCGGATGCCGAACGATCTGGTCTTCGCCTTCGACAGCGCCCAGGTGCGGTCCGATCTGCGCCAGGATCTCCTGATCCTTTCGGACAGCCTCAACAAGTACCCCGAGACCAGCGTTCAGGTCGTCGGGCATACCGACAACGTCGGCTCCTTCGAGTACAATCGCGACCTCTCGCTGCGCCGCGCCAATGCGGTGGCCTCGATCCTGCAATCGGGCGGCGTGCGGTCCTCCCGGCTTCGGACCTTCGGCGCCGGCTACGACCAGCCCATCGCGTCGAACTCGACCGCCGAAGGCCGGGCGGCGAACCGCCGGGTCGAGATCACGATCCGCCCGAACCGCTGATCTCACGCCGATCACGCGAACGGCCCGCATCCGCGGGCCGTTCGACGTTTTCCGTTGTTCGGGATCGGCCCCGGGCCTATTCTGGCGGGCAGAAGCCCCGTGAGGTCGCCCCGGTGCCGTTCGAGAAGGTCCATCCCGAGAAGTTGTCCCACAGCGTTGTGCGCCAGATCGAGCTTCTGATTCTCGAAGGGATCCTGCGACCTGGCGAACGCCTTCCCGCCGAACGCGAATTGTCCGACCGCCTCGGCGTCTCGCGCCCCAGCCTGCGCGATGCCGTGTCCGAACTTCAGGAACGCGGCCTGCTCGTGAGCCGGGCGGGCTCCGGCATCTTCGTCGCCGACGTTCTCGGCGCGGCCTTCTCCCCCGCCCTGGTCCGGCTGTTCTCCGAACACGAGAAGGCGATGTTCGACGTGCTCTCCTTCCGCCGCGACATGGAGAGCCTCGCCGCCGAACGGGCCACCCGATACGGCTCGGACACCGATCTGGCCCTGATCGCAACGATCTTCGACAAGATGGAACGCGCCCATATGAAGCGCGACCCCACCGACGAGGCAGCACTCGATGCCGAGTTTCACCTCGCCATCGTCGAGGCCAGCCACAACATCATAATGCTGCACATGATGCGCTCGATGTACGACCTTTTGCGCGAGGGCGTGTTCTTCAACCGCCAGATCATGTTCAAGCAGAAAACCACCCGGGCGAGCCTTCTCGACCAGCATCGCAAGATCAACGCCGCACTCCAGGCCCGCGACGGGGCGGCGGCGCGCCGCGCCATCGAGACCCATCTCGATTTCGTCGAGCAGGCGCTGTCGGATCATCGGCGGGCGGAGGAAAACGAAAAGGTGGCCCGGCGTCGCCTGGCCCACGAGCGGTCGCGTTAGCGGCAGCGCGGCGTGCGCTGCATGGGAGGTGGCCCCCAACGCCCCCGCCACCGGCACAATCCGACGCCAGGCACCACACGACCCGGACTTGATCCGGGGCCCCGACCCAATCGAGCGCACCATTCGTCGCGCGCCCCGGTCCGAGCCCGGAACGGGCAATCCTGTGGGTGCCGCCGGTCACATCGCCCCTGGAAACGCAAGGGCCGGCACAAGGCCGGCCCCTCCTCCTCCCCGGGTCTGCGTCGGGTCAGTGCAGCTTTGCTTTGACCCTCGCCAGCGCATCGTCAAACAGCGCCTCCGACCGCGCGGCATCCATGTCCCTGGCCAGCACTTCCCCCGCAGCCGCCACGGCCGCAGAAATCGCCCGGTCGCGCACGCTCCGCAGGGCAGCCGACTCGGCAGAGGCAATCTGGTCTTCTGCGGCCTGGATCCGTCGGCCGATCGAGGCGTCGAGGTCTTTCCTGGCCTGCTCGGCGGCCTCCTCCGCGTCGGATTTCGCCGCCGCCACGATTCGGTCCGCCTGTTCCTGAACCTCCGCCGACTTCCGCTCGAACGACGCCAGCAAGCTCTGGGCCTCCTCGCGCAGGCTCCTGGCCTCTTCAAGGTCGAACCGAATGCCCTCGGCGCGCTTGTCGAGCATGCCCGAGAGCATCCCCGGCACCTTGAAATAGATCAGGATGCCGACGAAGAGCAGAAACCCGATCCAGACGATGAAGTCGGTGTTCGCCAGCGAGAAGAACGGCTTGTCGGCCGCAAGCGCAGGGCTCGCGGCGAACACGAGGATCGCACTCAGTCGCCACATCGCCCTCACCCTTTCGTCTTCCGCTCGACGGCGGACTCGATGGCCGCCGCCGAGCCTGTTCCACCCAATGCCGCGACCAGCGCGGCGGCGGTGTCCTTGGCCACCTCGACCACGGCGGCATCGGCGCCCTCGCGGATTTCGGCGATCTTCTTTTCGCTTTCGGCCGAGCGCGCGGCGATCTCGGCATCGGCCTTGGCAATGGCCGCATCGAGGTCTTCCTGGATTTCCGCCCGCGCCTTGGCGGCGATCTCTTGAGCTTCGGCGCGCGCGTCGGCCAGAGCCTTCTCATAAGCCTTTTCGGCTTCGGCGGCCTTCATCTTCAGTTCTTCGGCCGCGGCGATGTCGTTTGTAATCGTCCCCTGCCGCTCTGCCAGCACGCTCGCAATCCGTGGCAGCGCGATCCGGTCGAGGATGAGGTAGATCACGACAAGCGTGACCAGGAGCCAGAAGATCTGGTTGGGGAAGGTCGAGAAATCGAGCTGTGGAAGGCCGGTTGCGGCCTCCTCGCCCCCTGTGGGTTCCGTCGCCATCGGCGCCTCCTTCGTCCGTCAGATTGCGGGGAGCGCACCGCCCACCCGCGAGCCCAGGCGAAGCTTAGACGGCGAACATCAAGAGAAGCGCGACGAGGAACGCGAAGATCCCCAGCGCTTCGGCGAAGGCGATGCCGATGAAGAGCGTCGCGGTCTGGCCACCGGCGGCCGAGGGGTTGCGAAGTGCACCGGCCAGGAAGTTGCCGGCCACATGGCCCACACCGATGGCCGCGGCCCCCGACCCGATGGCGGCGAGGCCGGCACCGATGAATTGACCCATTGCTGCGATATCGCCTTCCATGTCCGTATCTCCTTGATTGGAAGTCTCTTGGGGTGGGCAATCTGCCCACCAATCCTAGTGATGAGGGTGAAGCGCGTCCTTCAGATAGACGCAGGTCAGAATGGTGAAGACATAAGCCTGAATGCCGGCCACCAGCATCTCGAGGCCGTAGATCGCCGTAACGCCCACGATGGCCAGCGGCGCGGCGGCGGTGATCTGGGCAAAGCCCGCAAACACCTTCACCACCGCGTGACCCGCCATGATCGCCCCGAAAAGACGCACCGAGTGGCTCACGGGCCGGGCGAAGAACAGAATGAACTCCAACACCGCCAGAACCGGCCGCATCACCGGCGGCGCCGAGGTCAGCCAGAAGAGCTTCAGGAACCCGACCCCGTGCTTGACGAAGCCGACGATGATGACCGTCAGGAACACCGCCAGCGCCATCACACCCGTCACCGCCAGATGCGACGTGGTCGAAAAGCTCATCGGGATCAGAGCGAGGAAGTTCGCGAATAGGATGAACAGGAAAAGCGTGAAGATGTAGGGGAAGAACTTCACCGCGTCCTTGCCGGCGACGTCCTCGACCATCTTGTAGATGAAACCGTACATCAGCTCGGCGACCGACTGCGTCCGCGTCGGCACCACCGCCCGGCCCCGCGTACCCAGAACGAACAGTGCCGCGATTGAGAGCACGGCAATCGCCATCCACAGCGTGACATTCGTCGGCGTCCACCAATGGATCACGTCGCCGCCGAAAAGCGGCGCCGGCACGAACTGGTCCATCGGGTGAAAACTCAAGCCGCCGCCTGCTTCCTCTGCCACGCTCTAGCCCTTCGCTTCGGGGTCGTCCCCGGTTTGGCCCGACTGGATGTCGCGGGCGGTTGCGAGCATCGCCCGCACCCCGGCCGCAAAGCCCAGCAACGTAAATATCACCAGCATGATCGGGAGCGTGCCCAGAAGGGTATCGAGCCCGTAGCCGATGACAAAGCCGACCGCCATTCCGGCGACCAGATCGACCACCATCCGCCAACCCTGCTGGGCCATCGAATAGTGCTCTTTCTGGTGGGGTTTCTCCTCAGACGCGGCACCTTTCAGCGCCTTGATCCGCTCGTCGAGGTCCCGCAGGCGCTCGGCATCGTCAGGACCCGTCATCGGAATGAACCCCCTCGACAGTCGGCGCGGAAGCTAGGCGGGCGTGAGGTTCGAGTCAAGCGACGCTCCGCCGCAGCCGAATACCTACCAAATTATTGAATATAATACAGAAATTTACGTTCCCCCGGAAGCCGGTACCGCCAGTCCCGAACCGGCGATATTCAACCCGAAGGTTGATCTTTCGCCGCCCGCCACCGCCTGACGACGCGCCCGTCGATCATCAACAGGCCCAGAAAGATCGCCCCCATCCCGCCGAGCTTCCAGATATCGACGCTTTCGCCAAGAAGGGCGACCCCGAGAAAGACCGCCGAGACCGGGGCCACGAAGGTCACCGTCGACATGTTGGTCGCCCCCACCCGGGGCAGGAGGAGAAAGAACACGATGAAGGCGAACGCGGTGAGCACCACACCGAGCACCAGAACCGAGGCGACGGTCTGCGGGCCCACCGGCCCCGGCAGCCCCTCGAGCGGGAAAGCGACGGCGGACATCGCGACCGTGGCGAAGCTGAACGCCCAGGCGAGCATCAGCAGGGGATCGACCGCTTTCAGCCGCCGCACCCAATTGAGCGCAAACCCGTAGCTCACCGGAGCAAGCAGCGTGAAGAGCAGGCCCCAAAGGCTCGACGCGCCTTCGCCCCGCATGGCGGGCACGGTCAGAAACACGATCCCCGAGAACCCCAGCACGACACCGACCGATTTGGCCCAGCTCGCCCGCTCCCCGCCGGGCCAGAAATGCGACACGATCACCACCATGATCGGCGTCATCGCGTTGATGATCCCCGCAGCCCCCGACGTGATCGTCTGCTGGCCGAGGGTGAAGACCGTAAACGGGGCCGCGAACATCAGCGTGCCCTGAACGGCGATCGCCGCCAGCATGGCCGGGGGGAGGGCGCGAAACCGTCCGGTCGCCAGAACCACAGCCCAGGTCGCAATGGCCGCGACGCCGATCCGGCCGACGGAGATCGTCACCGGCCCGAGCTCTCTGAGGAGCACCTCGTTGAAGTAGAACACCGCGCCCCAGCCGACCCCGAGGAGGATCACCCAGAACCAGTCCTGTGTCGTCATCGCCTGCCCTCCCGCTGCGCGCTTGTCGACCGCCGGAGGGGGCCACGCAACCCGGATGTTGCGCATCCCGGCCGCCGCGCCCATCCTCGCGGCCATGGCTCAAAGCCTCGACACGATCTTCGCCGCCCTCGCCGACCCGACCCGCCGGCGCATCCTGACGATGCTTCTCGAAGACGACATGGCCGTTACCGATGTCGCCCATCCGTTCGAGATGTCCCTCGCGGCAATCTCGAAACATCTTAGGGTGCTGACGACGGCCGGTCTCATCGCCCAGGAAAAGCGCGGCCGGGTCATCTGGTGCAAGCTCGATCCGGACGCGATGCGCGCGGCATCGACCTGGATGCAGGGCTTCGGGCAGTTCGACGATCTCGACCTCGACGCGTTCGAGGCGTTCCTCGGCCAGGAGGGCCTCGGGCCGAACCCCGAGCGCTGACCGCCAGAGCCTTCTTTGTTCCGGAAATACTCAAAGTCCCTGCGCCCGCGCCGGGGCACCGCCATCGCGTTCAGCGCGCGACGGGTAGGGCCTGGTCTTCGTTCTTCAGAAGAAGCCACAGCGCCACGAGCGTCAGTCCGACGCCCACCAGCACCAGCCCCGGCGGCGCGCCATGGCCGAGGGCGATCTCCCAAAGCGTCACCCAGGCCGGGGTGAGATAGGTATAGGCCATCACCTTCGCCGCCGGGAGACGCAGGGAGGCGAAAGCGAGAAGATAGGACGAGCCCATCGTCGCGAAGACCACGATGTAGGCGAGCGTGATCCAGACGATTGGCGGCAGGGCCGTCCAGTCGGTCCGCAGCGCGGGCCCGGCGGCGACCGGCGACAATACGATGAAGGCAAACGTGAGAACCCCCGCGGTAAAGGGCAGGACCGGCTCACCCCGGTTCACCATCCGCACCACGGGGATATAGAGCGCGTGGCTGACACAGGCGAAAAAGAAGATCGCCTCGCCTCGGCCCACCGCGAAGGCCAGGAACGCGCCGAGATCGGCGCGGAAGATCACCCAGAGCGCCCCGACCCCGCCGATGGCCAGGGCCACGGCCATCCGGCCCGTGGTGACCTGCCGCAAGAGGAACCAGCCGGCGATCCCCGCAAGGACCGGGGTGAGCGTGAAGACCGCCGCCAGCGAGACCGGCGCGCCGTATCGCAGCGCCCAGAACATGCCGACGAAGTAACCGGCATAAAGCGCACCGAGGACCGCGTAGCGCCACGGTGCGGCGAAGGTCAGCCGTCCGGGCCCGAGCGTCGCCCGCACCAGCAGCGCCAGCAGAACGGCCGCAAACAGGAAGCGCGCCGCCATGAAGGCGCGCGGGTCGATCTCGGGCGAGGCAAGCCCGCCGAGCGAGAAGCTCCCCGCGACCAGCGCCGAGAACACGAGCATCGCCAGATGGCCCTGCCCCGCGGCGCCAAGCGCCCGGCTCACCAGCTCTTCGCCTCTTCCTTGAGGAACTTCAGAAAGGCCTGGACCTTCGTGGTCCGGTGCAGATCCACATGGGTCACGATCCAGGACGGCGCCCCCCATTCGGCCCGCGGCTCGAAGAGGCGTTCGAGCCCCGGTAACGTGTCGGCCTCCCAGCAGAACATGAACCCGATCCCGGCGCCCGCGACGATGGCGTCGCGCATTGCGCGCTGTTCGGTGACCCTGAAGACGATCCGTTCGGCGGGAACGGTCTCGCGCAACCAGACATCGAACGGCGCCCGGGACGGGCGGTCCAGTCCGACGAATTCGTGGTCTGCGAGGTCGGCCTCGGTTTCGGGGCGCCCCCGACGGGCGATGTAATCCTCGGAGGCATAAAGCGACAGGGACTGACCGACAAAGGGCTGCACCACGTTGTCGGGCTGCTCGGGCGCGGTGCCCGCCCGGATCGCCACATGGGCCTCACCGTATTCGAGCCGGAGAATGCGCTCGTCGGTGATGTAGCGCACCACGAGGCCTGGGTGATCGGCCTGGAACTGCGTGAGCACCGGCGTGAGCTTGTGGGACATCATCGCAAGCGAGGTCACCACAAGCTCGCCCGTCACCTCGCCGCCGCGCCCCTTGATGCGGCCGACAAGCTGGGTGAACTGGTCGTCGGTGGCCTGGGCCACCTGAAGCAGGTCCTGCCCGGCCTCGGTCGCCGTATAGCCCCTTGCATGGCGCTGGAAGAGCTTCACGCCGAGCCGCTCCTCGAGTGCATCGACATGGCGGATGACCGTCGCGTGGTGAACGCCGAGCGCGTCCGCCGCCCCGCTCACCGTGCCAAGCCGCGCGACATGGAAGGCGGTTCTGATCTCGTCCCAGGTGCTCAACGACATGCCTGTGTCATCTCCCTCTTTTGCGCTTCTGCGCACATCTATCCTGAAAATTTCGGCAATTCAAACCCGTTCGCACAGAAGTTATGTCCTCGCCCAGACGCATTCCATCACGCTCCAGAGGAGACCCGCCATGACCACGACCATACTTAAGATCGACAGCTCCGCCCGCCATACCGGATCGGTGTCGCGCGACCTCACGCAGTCCATCGCCGACCGGTTCGCCGCCGCCGGTGACATCCGGCTGATCGAGCGCGACCTCGCCGACGGCGTGCCGTTCATCAGCGAAGCTTGGATCGATGCCAACTTCACCAAAGCCGATCAGCGGAGCGACGGCCAGAAGGCCCTGCTTTCGACCTCCGACGCCCTCGTCGCCGAAATCCAGGCTGCCGACGTTCTCGTCATCGGCGTGCCGATCTACAATTTCTCGGTGCCGGCGGCCTTCAAGGCCTGGGTCGACCAGGTGGCCCGCGCCGGCCTGACCTTCCAATACACCGAATACGGGCCGAAGGGGCTTCTCGAGGGCAAGCGCGCCATCGTCGCCGTCGCCTCCGGCGGCACCGAGGTCGGTTCTGAGATCGACTTCGCGACGGGCTACATCTCCCATGTGCTCGGCTTCATCGGCATCACCGACGTGGTCTTTGTGAAGGCCGACCGGCTGATGGTCGATGCCGAGGCTTCGCTGAAATCCGCCGAAGCCGAGGTCGCGACCCTCGACCTTGCGGCCTGATCGCGTTGCCCCGGGGCCGGTACCGCCCCGGGGGCGGTTCAACAATTCGCGCCGTTTCGGCCTTATTGTCGTCCGATTGGGAGGCGATGTCCGGTGCCATGGGATCGAACATCCTCCCCTTCGCGGTGCGCCGCGCCGCGCCGCTGCCGAGCCGCCCTCCGGCGGCCCGGCTGATCCTGGCGTCAAAGACGGTCCGGCTCGCGCTGACCATCGCACCGCGACGGGCAAGCTGACGAAGACCGCACCGGCGGCTTGACACCCATCGCCGTTTCGATCACATCCCGCCCACCAATTCGGAAGCCGCACGATGCTTCCGGTCCCGGCAGCGAGCAGGGATCGCCCCCCACCAGCGAGGTTTCGCCCGTGGGGGCGTTTGGGCTTTGAGCGGTCCCATCCCATCTACGGGCCAGGCGACAACGGAGAGAGCGGATGTTCGAAAGTCTTTCAGAACGCTTGGGCGGCGTCCTCGACCGGCTCACCAAGCAGGGCGCGCTCTCCGAAGACGACGTCAATACCGCGCTCCGCGAGGTCCGCGTCGCCCTTCTCGAAGCCGACGTCTCGCTCCCCGTCGCCCGCGACTTCGTGCGTGCCGTCTCCGAAAAGGCCACCGGCCAGGCGGTCACCAAATCCGTCACCCCGGGCCAGCAGGTCGTCAAGATCGTCCATGACGAGCTCGTCCACGTCCTCGCCGGCGACAACGAAGAGCCCGGCGAGCTGAAGATCGACAGCCCGCCCGCCCCGATCCTCATGGTCGGCCTCCAGGGCGGCGGCAAAACCACCACCACCGCCAAACTCGCCAAGCGCCTTTCGGAAAAGAACAACAAGCGCGTGCTGATGGCGTCCCTCGACACCAACCGCCCCGCGGCGATGGAACAGCTCGCCATCCTCGGCACCCAGATCGGCGTTGACACGCTCCCCATCGTGCCGGGCCAGACGCCGGTCGACATCGCCAGACGCGCCAAGCAGCAGGCCACCTTGGGCGGCTACGACGTCTATATGCTCGACACCGCCGGGCGGCTTTCCATCGACGAAGAGCTGATGGCCCAGGTCGAAGAGGTCCGCGACGTCGCCACGCCCCGCGAGACCCTTCTCGTCGTCGACGGGCTCACCGGCCAGGACGCGGTCAACACCGCCCAGAACTTCGACGACCGGATCGGCATCACCGGTGTCGTCCTCACCCGGATGGACGGCGACGGCCGCGGCGGTGCGGCGCTGTCGATGCGCGCGGTCACCGGCAAGCCGATCAGGTTCGTCGGCTTGGGCGAAAAGATGGACGCGCTCGAAACCTTCGAGCCCGAGCGTGTGGCGGGGCGGATTCTGGGCATGGGCGACATCGTCGCCCTCGTCGAAAAGGCCCAGGAAACCATCGAGGCCGAACAGGCCGAGCGCATGATGAAGCGCTTCCAGAAAGGTCAGTTCAACATGAACGACCTCAGGCGCCAGCTCGACCAGATGCAGAAGATGGGCGGCATGGAAGGCATCATGGGGATGCTTCCCGGTGTCGGCAAAATGCAAAAGCAAATGGCGAGCGCGGGCGTCGACGACAGCGTCCTCAAACGCCAGGTGGCGCTCATCAATTCGATGACGAAGAAAGAACGCGCCAACCCCCAGATCCTCCAGGCCAGCCGGAAAAAGCGCATCGCGAAAGGCGCGGGGCTCGAAGTCTCCGAACTCAACAAGCTTCTCAAGATGCACCGCCAGATGGCGGACGCGATGAAGAAGATGGGGCGCATGGGGGGCAAGAACCTCATGCGCCAGATGGGCGGCATGTTCGGCGGAAAAGGCGGAATGCCCGGAATGGGTGGCGCCGGCATGCCGAGCCAGGCCGAGATCGAAGCCGCCCAGGCGCAAATGGCCAAGGGCGGCGGCCTCCCCGGCCTCGGCGGCGGCGCGCTCCCCCCCGGTCTCTCGGGCTTCGGAAAGAAGAAATGACCGCCCAACCAGCCCATCCGGTGATTCTTCGAAGGGTCAATGACGCCCCGGACCGCGTCCGGGGCGCCGCCAGGGGCGGGCGATGCTCATTGACGCTTTGGAGAATCGCCCCCCATGCTCGAAAAGGCGCGTTGAGGGCAGAGATGCCCCTCAACCGCCTCTCAGCAAGAAGTCCCTGCCGCTCCACCCGCGTCCCCCCCACCCCCCGGCGTCGCCTCACCGCTGGCAGGTCTGATGTCGCGCGGCAGCGCGTCCGCATACGCCCATGACGACCGTCACCATCCCCACGCTCGACACCGGGCGCCTGATGCTCCGCGCGCCCCGGCTCGCCGATTTCGACGCCTATGCGGCCATGGTCACCTCGCCCCGCGCGCGCTACATGCAGGCCCGGCTGACCCGCGACGACGCCTGGATGTGGTTTGTCTCCGACACCGCCCATTGGCCGCTCTTCGGCTACGGCGCGCTGATGATCGATGTGGTCGAGACCGGCGAGACCGTGGGCCAGGTCGGGGTGACGAAGGGCCTCAAATACCCCGAACCCGAAATCGGCTGGCTCCTTTACGACGGGGCCGAAGGCAACGGCTATGTCACCGAAGCCGCCACGGCCCTGCGCGCCTGGGTGTACCTCAATGCCGGTCTCAGCACGCTCGTAAGCTACATCGATCCCGAAAACGCCGCGTCCCTGCGCGTCGCCAAACGCCTCGGCGCAGTGATCGACGCGGATGCCCCGCGCCCCGACCCGAGCGACCTCGTCTACCGCCACCCGGGCCCCGAGGCGCTCCAATGAGCATCGATTTCAATATCCCAACGCTTGAGACCGAGCGCCTCCTGTTGCGCGCGATGCGGCTTGAGGATTTCGAACCCATGGCCGGCTTCTTCGCCAGCGCGCGGGCGGAGTTCGTGGGCGGCCCGGTCACACCGGAGATGACCTGGCGCCAGCTTGCCGCAGAACTCGGCCACTGGGCGCTCAGAGGCTTCGGGCGCTGGACGCTTGAAGAGAAGGACACCGGCCAAGCGGTGGGCATCGTCGGCCTCTGGTACCCCTTGGGCTTTCCCGAGCACGAGCTTGGCTGGGACCTCTATGACGGGGCCACCGGCAAAGGCTATGCCACCGAAGCGGGCCGTGCGGCGCGCGACTATGCCTATTCCACCCTGGGCTGGACGACGCTCATCTCGCTCATCGCCGAGGGCAACACGGGGTCGGAAGGCGTCGCGCGACGCCTTGGTGCCGCCCCGGAGAAACCGTTCGTCCATGAACGCTTCGGCGAGGCGATGATCTGGCGCCACCCTGGCCCGGAGGCGCTTTGATGACCGCCTTTCATGAGACCCCTTCGACCGGCCCGGCCGCCGAGCTTGCCCGCGGGATGCAAGTCCTGGTCCCGGTAGTTGAAACCCAACGCCTCCGCCTCCGCTGCCCCCGTATCGAAGATTTCGACGCCGTCGCCGAGATCTACGCAAGCCCGCGTTCGAAGGGCCTGTTCGGGCCCATGAACCGCCGCGACGCCTGGCGCGAATTCATGCAGATGACCGCGACCTGGCCGCTCCGGGGACACGGGTTCTGGACTGTCGAAGACCGCGCCACGGCAACCGTCTTGGGCTTTGCCGGCATCGGCGCCGAACCGGGCGACCGAGAACCCGAGCTCGGCTACTTCCTGACCGAAGCGGCCGAAGGCCGTGGTTATGCCACCGAAGCTGTCCGCGCCATCCGCGACTACGGCTTCGGCCTCCTCGGTCTGACATCCATGGTCAGCTACATCAGCGCCGACAATGCCCGTTCGGTCGCCGTCGCCCGCCGGGTCGGTGCCGTCGAAGACCCGCCCGAAGGCTGGCCCCATCCCGACACGCTGGTGTTCCGGCACCCCCGTCCGGAGGGGCCGGTATGACACGGTGCCATACGAAAAGCCGACAGGTTGCCATACGTTTTGCAGACACCGGTTTCGACCGTTCGGAGGCCCGCCGATGACCGACGCCACCGCCCGCGCCGCGGCGCTTCTCGCCGAGCACCGCGCCTCCATCGACCGGCTCGATGCGATCCTCGTCTACACGCTCGGCGAGCGCTTCAAACACACCCAGGCCGTGGGGAAACTCAAGGCCGAGCACGCCCTTCCGCCGTCCGATCCCGCCCGCGAGGCGGCCCAGATCGCCCGGCTCGAAGACCTCGCGATCCGGGCCGATCTCGACCCGGAATTCGCCAAGACCTTCCTGCGCTTCGTCATCGACGAAGTGATCAGGCACCACGAACACCATCAGAATACTCAAGGAGATCAATAAGATGGCTATGAAGATCCGGCTCGCCCGCGGCGGGTCCAAGAAACGCCCCTTCTACTCGATCGTCGCCGCCGATTCGCGGATGCCCCGCGACGGCCGCTTCATCGAGAAGCTTGGCACCTACAACCCGCTCCTGCCGAAGGACTCAGAGGAGCGGGTCAAGATGAACATGGAACGGGTCGAGTACTGGCTCGGCCAGGGTGCCCAGCCCACCGACCGTATCCAACGGATGCTCGAAGCCGCTGGAAAGCTTGAGAAAAAAGAGCGCAATAACCCTCAGAAGGCCGAACCCGGCAAGAAGGCCCAGGAGCGCGCGGAAGAGAAAGCCGCAAAGGCCGCCGAAGCCGCCGAGACCCCGGCCGAGGAGCCCGTCGAAGACGCCGCCGAGGCGGCGCCTGCCGAAGAGACGGCCGCAGAAGCGCCGGCGGAAGAGGCCCCTGCCGAGACCGAAGAGAAGGCCGACTAAGCGCCCGCCATGCTTCGGCTTTTCGGCATCGCCACGCTGTTGTTGCGGCCCGCCGTCTGGTTCCTTCTCGGAGCGGCCTTCTTCGGCGGCGTGCTCTATGAGCGCGCCGCGGCCGAACTGCGTTGCGAGGATGCCGGTGGCGCCTGGGCCTACGGGCTCTGCGAAGGGCTGCCCGGATGAGCGCAGGGGCGAACACCCGGGTCTGCGTCGGCGCCGTGGCCGGCGCCTTCGGCGTACGCGGCGAGGTGCGCCTGAAGAGCTTCACCGCCGAGCCCGAGGCGCTGGCCGCCTACGGTCCGGTCGAAACGGAGGACGGGGCGCGGTCCTTCGATGTGACCCTCACCCGCCCCGTCAAGGGCGGGTTCGCCGCGAGGCTCTCCGGGGTGGCGTCGAGGGAGGCCGCCGACAGCCTGCGCGGCACCCGGCTTTACGTCGACCGTGCCCGTCTTCCGGAGCCGGAAGACGACGAGTTCTACCATGCCGATCTCATCGGCCTGGCCGTCCACGACACCGGCGGGGCTCTCCTCGGCCATGTGAAGGCGGTCCTGAACCACGGCGCCGGCGATCTTCTCGAACTGCGGCGTCCAGAAGGGCCCGGCACGGTCCTCCTGCCCTTCACCAAGGCGACCGTGCCGACGGTGGACCTCAAGGCCGGCCGCGTCGTCGCCGATCCGCCGGAAGGGCTTTTCGACTGACCGCCCCGCCCTGGTTCGTCCGGGCGCTCACCGGTCAGGTCAGGCCATCTGTGCCCCTCTGAGCATCCGCCAATGGAGCCCGATCGGTGGGATGAAGAGCAACATCATCCCGTAAAACAGGAAACAGGCCAGCATCGCAGGTATCCAGAGCACCGACAGTACCAGGCCCACCGCGCCGGCCACGCGCATTGCAAGGGCACCTGGCATCACCCACAGGAGCAGGAGATGGAAGAGCTTGCCGCCGTCGAGCGGCATGACGGGCACGAGGTTCAGCACCAGCAGCACCCCGTTGATCCAGGCGAGCGAGCCAAGAATCCAGGTGATATCGCCATCCGGCGCGAACGGCAGCAGAAGCGAACTCACCGCCCAGAGGACCGCGTTGACGATCGGGCCCATGGCAACGATCAGCTCGTCTTCCCTGGGGCTCGTCGACCGGGCGTGTTCGCAAAACCCGCCGCCGCCGTAGATCATCACCCGCCGCACCGGCACGCCCTGGATCAAACATCCCCAGGCATGGCCGAGTTCGTGGAGGAAGATCGAGCCGACGATCAGCCCGAAAAAGATCGCATCGTAGTAGACCTCCTGCGGCGAACCGGTAACCGAGATGAAGATCAGCGCCAACAGAACCAGGCTCGACCCGATCTGGACAGGCACGCCCCAGGGGCCGCGGAACTCGAAGATGGGCGTGTCGTTAAACATCGGCAGGCAGCTTTCAAAACAGCGTTAAGAAAACCCTGCCCGAAGAATGCGGCGAGAATGGACCGTAGCGGCGGCACAGCCCGGAAACCTGTCGCCGCGGTTCCAATCGCGGTCGCGATGGCGTAAGCGCGGCGCCATGAGCGATATACCCGCCAAATCCCACGGACGCCTTGCCGTGCGGCCCTCGGCCGCGCCGCGCGAACTGATGGGCGACCGGCCGGAGCTTGCCGGCGCCTGGGAGGCGAGGGTCATCAGCCTCGTTCCGGAGGTCTTTCCCGGCGTCCTCGGCGCCTCGCTCACCGGCAAGGCCCTCCATCAAGGGCTCTGGCGGCTCACCCCGATCGATCTTCGCGCCTTCGGGTCGGGCAAACACCGCAATGTCGACGACACGCCCGCCGGCGGCGGCGCGGGCATGGTGCTCCGCGCCGATGTGATGGGCCGGGCGATCCGTTTCGCAATGCGCGGAGCGCCGGAGGACCGCGCCCGTTGGCCGCTGGTCTACCTCTCGCCGCGCGGGACCCCCTTCGACCAGGCCACGGCCGAACTCTTCTCGAAGGCCGACGGGGTCACCCTTATCGCCGGCCGCTTCGAGGGGCTCGACGAACGGGTGATCGCCCGTTTCGGGGTCGAGGAGATCTCCCTTGGGGACTTCGTCATGACCGGCGGGGATGTTGCTGCGATGGCCGTCATCGATGCCGTCGTCCGCCTGCGCCCGGGCGTTCTGGGCAATGCCGCCTCGACCACCGAGGAAAGCTTTACCGGCGGCCTTCTCGAACACCCGCACTACACTCGGCCAGCCGAATGGGAGGGCCTGACGATCCCCGAGGTACTGACCTCGGGTGATCACCGGGCGGTCGAACGCTGGCGGCGGGCGGAAGCCGAACGGGTCACCCGGGAACGCCGGCCCGATCTCTGGGCCCGCCGGCACGACCCCCAATGACGCGCCCGGCGGACGGGGCGGGAGAGAGGGGGCGCGTCGCCCCCCTCGCGCTCCCCCAGAGGATATTTGAGGGCCAATGAGAGACGCGGCCCGCGCTTCACAGCGGCGGGCCGCCCGGTTCTCACCGGCCACGGCCATCGGCGTCCCCGCCTGTACCGTGACCCGAGCCTGGCCGATCATGGTGAACGAGATGTTATCATTGGCCCGAAAATATCCTCGGGGGGCTCGCGGTACGCGAGCGGGGGCAGACAGCCCCCTTTCAGGCCAGCCCCCGGAGATTCCCCTTGATCGGCGCGGCCGGTCTCCTTATACGGCGCGGGTTCGTGCCAGCGAGGTGCGGACGCCAAGCAAACGACGACCTGAACCCTCCGGCGGGCGCCTGCGCGCGACCCGACCGACCCCCGGAGCTCTGAGGCGGCAAACACCTCTCGGGAGACACCCGAGGCAGCATCAAGGAGTGGATCAGATGGATCTGATCGCCGAACTCGAAGCCGAGCAGGTCGCGGCCCTCGGCAAGGACATCCCCGATTTCAAGGCGGGCGACACCATCCGCGTCGGTTTCAAGGTGACCGAGGGGACCCGCACCCGGGTCCAGAATTACGAAGGCGTGTGCATCTCCAGAAAGAACGGCGACGGGATTGCCGGTTCGTTCACCGTGCGCAAGATCTCTTTCGGCGAAGGCGTCGAGCGGGTGTTCCCGCTCCATTCGACGAATATCGACAGCATCACCGTCGTCCGCCGCGGCCGGGTCCGCCGGGCGAAGCTCTATTACCTGCGTTCGCGGCGCGGCAAGTCGGCGCGGATCGCCGAAGACACCCACTACAAGCCCAAAGCGGGCGCAGAGGCCTGAGAGGACGCGAGATGAAACAGGATACCCATCCCGACTACCACATCATCGACGTCAAGCTCACCAATGGCGATGTCGTGCAGATGAAATCGACCTGGGGGTCGGAAGGCGACACGCTGTCGCTCGACATCGACCCCTCGGTGCATCCCGCCTGGACCGGCGGCGGCACGCGGCTCACCGATGCCGGCGGCCGGGTGTCGAAATTCAAGAAGAAGTACGAAGGCCTCGGCTTCTAGGGCCCTTGCGCAGGTTGCGCGAAATGGCGCCGCCCCCCCGGGCGGCGCTTTTCTTTTTCGCGTCGGGGCGGCGGCAGGTGCCCGAAGCCCGACCGCACGGTTTGACGCAGCCCCGGCGGCCCGCTAGGTGCTCCGAAGCCCAGTCCGGAGACGCAAGATGAACATCGACCTGTTGAAACGCCTCTGCGAAACCCCCGGCGTGCCGGGCCATGAAGACCGGGTCCGCGATCTGATCCTCGGCGAGGTGGAGGGGCTCTTCGACGAGGTCGAGACCGACGCCATGGGCTCGCTCCTCTGCCGCCGGGCCGGCAAGGACAAGGCCCCGCAAAAGGTCATGCTCCTCTGCCATATGGACGAGATCGGCTTTCTCGTCTCCCACGTCTCCGAAAAGGGCTTCGTCAACGTCCTGCCGGTGGGCGGCTTCGACCCCCGCAACCTCTTTTCCCGTCGGGTAAGGGTCTGCACCGAAAACGGCGACCTACTCGGCGTGATGAACCCCGGCGGGCGGCCGGTGCACATCGCCTCGGCGGCGGACAAGAAGAAGATCCCCGAAGTTCACGAGTTCTTCGTCGACCTCGGCCTGGGCGACAAGACCAAGGACCATGTGGCGGTGGGCGACATGGTGGTCATGGAAGAGCCCTTCCTCGAAATCGGCGACAAGGTCGTTTCGAAAGCGCTCGACAACCGCATCGCCTGCTGGCTGGGGATCGAGGCGATCCGGGGACTTGGCAAGACAAAAACCAAGGCCGACATCCATGTCGCCTTCACCTCCCAGGAAGAGGTCGGGCTTCGCGGCGCGCGTACCGCGTCGTTCCAGGTCCGCCCCGATATCGGAATCGGCATCGACACCACGCTGGCCTGCGACACGCCGGGCGTCCCCGAACAGGATCGCACGACCGAGCAGGGCAAGGGCTTCGGGCTCCATGTCCGCGACGGCTCCTTCATCGCCGACAAGGGTCTCGTCGCCGATATCGCGGCCCTGGCGGAGAAAAAGAAGATCTCCTTCCAGCGCACAATGCTCCGCTCGGGGGGCCAGGACGGGGCGGCGGCCCAGCAATCGGCCGCCGGAGCAAGGGCCGTCGGTATCGTCGTGGGCACCCGCTACATCCACACGGTCACCGAAATGATCCACAAGACCGACCTCGAAGCGGCCCGAGACATCCTCGTGGCCTATCTGAAGTCGCTCTGAGCCCACACCTGTCCGGCGCCCGTTTTTGCGGCAGTCGGATGTTTCCAACGGCGCTTGCACAACATATAGTGTGCCAAAACCCTCCTAGCGCAGGGGTGCGGGGCAGTGGCGCATATCATCGTCGTGGGAAACGAAAAGGGCGGGTCGGGGAAGTCCACGACCTCGATGCACGTCGCCACCGCGCTGGTGCGCGCGGGAAAGTCGGTCGGCCTGATCGATCTCGACCTCCGCCAGAAGACCCTCGGCCGGTACATCGAGAATCGCCGAACATTCGCCAGGAAGAAGGGCCTCGATCTGCCCCTGCCCGAGTATCGGCCGCTTCCCGAGATCGACAATGCCAGCCTCGGCCCGGGCGAGAACCTTCAGGACCGACGGCTCTCGGCAGCGATATCGAGCTTCGCGAAAGGCACCGAGTTCATCCTGATCGACTGCCCCGGCTCCCACACACGGCTCAGTCAGGTCGCCCACACGCTCGCCGACACTCTGATCACACCGTTGAACGACAGCTTCGTCGACTTCGATCTTCTGGCAAAGGTCGACGGCGAAACCAACAGGATCCTCGGGCCCTCAGTCTATTCCGAGATGGTCTGGAACGCGCGCCAGCTTCGCGCACAGGCGGGGCTCCGGCCGATCGACTGGATCGTAACGCGCAACCGCGTCGGGGCCCAGGCAATGCACAACAAGAAGAAGATGGCGGACGCGGTCGGCAGCCTCTCGCGCCGGATCGGCTTCCGCGTCGCACCGGGGTTTTCCGAACGCGTGATCTTCCGCGAACTCTTTCCCCGCGGGCTGACGCTTCTGGACCTCAAGGATGTCGGGGTCGCAAACCTGAATATCTCGAATGTCGCCGCGCGTCAGGAATTGCGCGACCTGATGGTGAACCTGAACCTGCCGCACGTCAGCGTCGATTTTTGACCCAGCCGGCCCCGAGCTTGGAAACCGCGCTGTTGGTGAAGAAAGTGGACGGCGTCCGTCCTTGCGCGCGTTCGCTGGCATGGAGCCGTTCCATTGCGCCCCGGCGGATATCGTCCTGACCGATCAGCGGGTTGAAGCGGCCCTCATCGGCGAGGATCCTGGATTTCGTGACCACCTTACGCTCTGACTCCGCCGGGGTGATCGTCAGATAGCGGTCGCTTTCCTCGGGGCGAAGAGACAGTCCAATGGCCCCCAGGACGCCGAGCAGGCCCGCCCAGAAGAGGTAGCGCGACAGCGGGCCGTCAGGCGGCGGGGCAAGTGCGGCGGCGCGCCCCTCGGTCCAGGGCCGGATCACGACGGCCCCTTCGGCAAGCGCGACCCCGATGGCCGAGAGTTCGGCAACCGCAGTTTCGGCCATCGCCGCGTCGAGCACCAGAAACGGGCCGTTCAGAGCGCCGGCAAACCCCTGCTGACCGTCGGCGACCAGGCGGTCGAGGCCGCCCTGACCGCGCGGAAAGAGGGCGAGACCGGCGGCCTCGAGGAGCGCCCCACCGGTGGCCTCGGGCCGGGCTTGCGGGCGCGGCTGCACCCCGTCGGCGATGGGGGCGGCGGCAAAGAGCGGCACGGCCAGCCATTCCCGCGATCCGCTCTCTCCGGCACCGATCGCCACCGCCAGTTCAGGGTCGAAGCTTGCGATGACATGGGCCTCGCCCACCGCCCCGACCTCCGCCTCTTCGACGGCCACCGCCTCCGGCGGCCCCAGCCGCAGGAGCATCGCGTAATCGGCGTTCACCTGCGCCCGGGAATAGGAAATCCCGAGGCTCGCGCAGATCGCGGCCACGCCGAGACCGAGCCACAGCATCGGGGCGCCAATGGTCTTACGGACCAGTTTTCGAACAAGCGCTTTCACGGAAACCTTCGACTGCACGTTAACCACGCTCGTCTTTCTGGCGAGGCAGTGGGGCAGCATCGTGGCCCCGAAACGGCTTATTGTTCTCGTTTCGGCAATAGTCTGTTGTTGCGCTTCCCAAAGCTTCCCGTCGCAGCGCGCCGCGCCGGTCCGACGGCGACGCAAGCGAAACACCTGGGCGCTTGGGCGGTCGATTGTGATGAAACGGAAGGGCAAGTGTGGCGCGCTGGGGAGGATTCGAACCCCCGACCCCCTGATTCGTAGTCAGGTACTCTATCCAACTGAGCTACCAGCGCCGGTGCTCGGGCATGTATCTTTCGCTCCCGGCCAATGCAAGGCGCAATGTCCGTTTCGCAGCGCCCGGGGACCTGTTCCGTTCGTAGGCTGGGCCGTTACTCCGCCGCCTCGATATCGACCAGCGTCTTCGGGAGGGTGATCGCGAAGGTCGTGCCCTCCGACCCGGTCCGTTCGAGCTCGAGGCGTCCGCCGTGACCGCGCACGAGTTCCGCCGAGATCGCAAGGCCAAGCCCCGATCCGCCCTTGCGCACGCTTCCCGAGAACGGCTGAAAGAGGTTCTCCTGCGCCTTTGGCGGCAGGCCCGGCCCGGTATCGGCCACCCGGATGATCCAGGCGGCATCGGTCTCCACGGCCGAGATCGTGATCGTCCCCCCGTCGCCGGTCGCCGCCATCGCCTGGCGCGCGTTGCGGGCGAGGTTCGACACGACGCGGTAGATCTGCTCGCGATCGGCCCTCAGCACGAGCCCCGGCGGCACCTCGTCGATGAAGTCGCAGGCATGTCCGTCGTCGGCCAGCCGTTCGCTTTCGACCACCTCGCTGACGATATCGGCCAGTTGCACATAGTCGAGCTGCGGCGGCGCCTCCTCGGCCTTGCCGAACGTCAACGTCGCCTCGCAGAGATGCACTGCGCGGCGCACGGAGTTGAGGAGCTTCGGCACCATGCGCGCAACCATCGGGTCCTGGCTGGTCTCGAGCCGGTCGGCAAAGAGCTGGGCCGAGGTGAGGATGTTTCTCAGGTCGTGGCTGACCTTTGCTACCGCCGCGCCGAGCTGGGCGAGACGGTCCTTTTGGCGGAGGTTGCCGGTCAGTTGCGACTGGAGCGTCTGGAGCGCCTCTTCGGCTTCGCGCAACTCGCGGATCCCCGCGGTCGGGCGAATGATCCGCCGCGCATCCTCGGGTGCGGCGGCATAGCTCTGCATAGCCCCCACCACGCCGCGGATCGGTTTGACGAGGAAGCTGCGAACCGCAAGGAAAAGGAGGGTTGCAGTGAAGATCGAGATCACCGCCGAGAGGATGAGAATGCGGATCCCGTAGTCGATCATCGCCGCCCTGAGCGGTGCGGTCTCCATCGTCACCTCGATGAGGAGCCCCGCTTCCTGCACCGGGTTGCCGATCACCCGCACGACCTCGGGCGCGGGGTTCGCGAGCCGCGCCAGCGCATCAACGATCAGCTCGCTCGCCGGGGCCTCTCTGAGGTCATAGGTCGCCGCGATCGGCGTCGGGATCGGCGAGGAAAGCATCAACTGCCGGATCTCGTCCCGCCGCAGCACGACATTGAGCACGCCGGCATTGGTCAGAAGCTCCTCCTCGAGGGTCTCGTCGATCTCCTCGGTCGCCAGCAACGCAAGCGAGGCGATCTGGGCCCGCTCGAGCCGGTTCATCATGTAGTCCTCTCGGTAGCGGGCCACCGAGGGAACGAAAATGAAGATCTCGGCGAGCATCACGAAGATGATCGTCAGGATCAGGAACCGGCCCGAGAGCGTGTTAAGGACCATCTCTCTCCCCCCGAAGCGTGGGTGCGGGGCTTAGGGTAGCCAGCGCTGCACGAAGCCCACGACCCGCTTAACCGTCGGGTTTTCAAACAATTTGGGGGAAAAGTAAGCCCCCGCGGCGCGTTTGTTAACCTCCCCCAGCGTCGGGTAGGGCGCGACCATGTTGGAAATCGCCGACATCTTCAGCTTGTTGGCAATCGCGAGCGCCCAGACCTGGATCAACTCGCCCGCCTGGGGCCCGACGATGGAGGCCCCGACGGGGCGGCCCTTCACGACCATCACCTTGACGAGCCCCTTGGTCTTTCCTTCCGCAATCGCCCGGTCGTTGCCGGAAAACTCGGCCCGCACCACGTCGAGCCGGGCACCGTACTTGTTCCGCGCCTCGGCCTCGGTGAGACCCACCTGGGCAAGCTCGGGGTCGGTATAGGTCGCCCAGGGGATATGGTCCGTGCGCTGTTTCGCCGGCAGCCCCAGCACCGCCGAGCGGATCACGACACCGGCATGATAGCCTGCGACATGGGTGAACTGGAGCCCGCCTGCGGCATCGCCGACCGCATAGACCCGCTTGTTCGAAACCGATTTCAGATCGGGGCCAACCTTCACCGCGCGGTCGTAGGCGACGCCGCCGGTATCGAGGTCGAGCTTGTCGAGATTGACCTTGCGTCCGACGGCCATGAGGAGATGGGTGCCCTCGATGGTCCGGCCATCGGCCAGCCCGACCGAAACCGAACCCTCGGTGCCAAACACTTTCTCGGCCCCCTGGCCTTCAACGATCTCAACGCCTTCGGCGCGGAGTTTGTCGAGCACAATGGCGGCAAGCTCGGGGTCGTCCTTGCCCATGGCTTTCGCCGCTTCGATCACGGTCACACGCGAGCCGAGGCGGATATGGGCCTGGGCCATCTCCATCCCGATGGGCCCACCGCCGATCACGATCAAATGCTCGGGGCGTTCGCGCAGATCGAAGATCGTCTCGTTGGTGTAGTATGGCGTCTCGCCGATCCCGGGAATGGGCGGGACGAAGGGCCCCGACCCGGTGGCGATGACGATCCGTCGCGCGGTGATCACATAAGGGCCCGCCTGCACCTCGGTCTTCGAGATGAACCGGCCGTATTCCCGGATCACCCGCACCCCGAGCCCTTCGAAACGCTCCTGGCTGTCATGGGGCTCGATGGCCGCGATCACCCGGTGCACGTGGTCCTTGGCGGCGGCGTAATCGACCGTCGGCATCACCGGCGCCACGCCGTAGCTCTCGCCGGTCTTCATCGCGTGGGCCTGTTTGCCGGCGGCAATCAGTGCTTTCGAGGGCACGCAGCCGAAGTTGAGGCAATCCCCGCCCATCTTATGGCCTTCGAGAAGGACAACCTTTGCCCCCATCTGCACGGCACCTGCGGCAATCGAGAGCCCGCCGGAGCCCGCGCCGATGATCAGAAGGTCGGTCTTGATGCGTTCCACCGCGGTGGCTCCTTTTGTGTCGAGTTTGCTCTGGTCCATGGCTTAGAGGCCTTTCTTGCCGCGGAGGGCTTTGAGAATGATCGGCAGGGCGGCCAGTGCCGCGAGCCCGAGGATCGGCAACAGGATATGGGGCTCGAAGATGATGCCGAGGTTGGGGGTCTCGCCCCGGGCGAAGACCTCGCCGAGGCCAGCGCCCACCGACGTGTAGACCAAGGCGCCGGGGATGATCCCGAGAAAGGTCGAGATCGCAAAGCGAGACAGCGGCACGCCGACGAGGGCCGGGACGAGGTTGGCCACGAAGAACGGAACCGCCGGCACGAGGCGGATCAGAAACAGCGCCTCCCATTGGTTGGCGTCGATGGCGGTCTTGATCTTCTTCACTGCCCCGTCGGAGGCATCCATCTTCTGGCTGAGTTTCTCGCCGAGGCCCCAGCGGGCGGCAAGGAAGATGATCGCGGCGCCAATGGTGGCCGCTGTGATGTTAAAGAGCGCGCCGGGAAAGGTCGCGAAGAGAAACCCGCCCGTGAGCGTGGCAATGGTCGCGCCGGGCAGTGAGAAGGCGACGATCACCACATAGGCGGCGATGAAGGCGGCGACGGTCAGCGCGTAATTCGCATTGCGGAACGCGATCAGCGCCTCGCGGTTCTCCGCCAGGGCGTCGAACGAGAGATAGTCCCGCAGCGTGAAAGCCCCGACAGCGGCCACAACGAGAATCGCGATGAGCGGCAACCGGCGGGCAAAGCCGCCTTTCGTACCGGGGCTGTTCGAGCCGGTGTCGGTCATATCGGTCATGTTCCGTCCCTTTGGGCTTGAGCACTGTCTTGCCAGAAGATCGGGGGGTCCGGGGAGCCAAACGAGGGCGTTCACGGGCGGTTGATGCCGCGTGACAGTCTGCGTGAGGTTTGCGGGGCCAGCGGCTCGGCCATTGTAACATTTGCCTGCGGCCGAGGGGGTCATTGTTGCAAGAATCCCGCCTCGGCGACGTTGACAGGCCCGGGGCCGGCCAATAGAAGGCGGGCTTCGAATGAGAGCCGGGCAGGGTCCGGCAACGCAGAACGGAGCCAGACATGAAACGGACGTTTCAGCCTTCTAACCTTGTGCGGAAGCGCCGCCACGGGTTCCGTGCGCGGATGGCCACGAAAGCCGGCCGGAAAATTCTCAACGCCCGCCGGGCGCGGGGCCGGAAGTCGCTCTCGGCCTGACCGCCGGGACAGGCATGACATGACACCGCCGGTGTCCCCCGCGCCAGGGCCTTCGCCCCGCGATGGGGGCCCGGCGGTTTCCGTTTCGCTGGAGACCCTTCGCAACCGCGCCGATTTCCTCGCCGCCAATGCCGGGCGGAGGGCGCCGACACCGGGCTTGGTACTGCTCGGGCGCGACCGGGGCGATGGCGGCACCCCACGGGTGGGCTTCACCTGCTCAAAGAAGCTCGGCAACGCCGTCACCCGCAACCGGGCCAAGCGGCGTTTGCGTGCGCTGGCCCGCGAGGTCCTCGCCCCCGACGCGCGGTCCGGCTGGGATTACGTGCTGATCGGCCGCCGCGACGCGACGGTCACGCGGCCCTACGCTCAGATGTCCGCCGATCTCGCGCGCGCAATCGCCAGATTGCATGGAGCCGCTCCGTGACCCCGGCCGCATGGCTCGTCTCGCTGCCGGTGCGAGCCTACCGGCTGGTGCTCTCGCCCTGGGTCGGCCAGTCCTGCCGCTACCATCCGACCTGTTCGGCCTATGCGCTCGAAGCCCTCGAGGTCCACGGCGCGCTCAAGGGCACCTGGCTCACTCTTCGGCGGATCGCCCGGTGCCACCCCTGGGGCGGGTCCGGGATCGACAATGTCCCTCCGCCCCGCAACTAGCCGTCCCAGTGTTCTTCATCTTGGCGTAAATACCGCGGGGTCCGGGGCAGAGCCCCGGTCCGAGCTCACAGCTTCTCGAAGGTGATGATCACCTCGCCGATCCGCACCCCGTATCGGCTCATATAGGCGCGGTTCAGGAGCCGGTCGTCGGAGAGCAGCCACATCCAGTCGTCGAAGCTGGCCCGCAGCGTCTCGACACTGCCATCCGCCGCTGGGATCGGCAGGTCGATCGTGTATCGCCAGTTGAATGTGTCGCCCCGCTCCTCACCGGTCGCGGTGCCGATCACCCCAGGGGCGGTGCCTTCCCAGGTCTCGGGTCCGGTCTTCGTGAGCGTCCAGACCCGGCGCTCTGTGGCCCCGTCCTCGTAGACGAAATCCTCGACGAGCCGGAGCCGTTCGCCGTCCCAGTCGCCGCTGACCTCAACCTCGAAACGCCGTCGCACGGTGCCGAAGAGGTCCTGAAACTGGCCGTAGGCGACGAGGTCGCCGTCGAAGAACTCTTCGAGGTCGAGCTGGCGGTCCGACAGCGCCTCGTCATCGAGCGACGGGGTGCCGGCACAGGCGGCGAGGGTGAAAAGAGCGAAAACGGCGGCAAGACGCATCGGGGCACTCCAGGCTATGGGAGAGATACGCAGCAGGCGCCGGGGCGGATCGATCCGCGCGGCCGCGGGTGCCCGTCCGATCTATGCAGCGCCGCCTGGCTCTGGCATAGGAGCCCCATGCTCGACGAGACCGACGACATCCACCCGCTCTTTGCCGGGGCTCCGAAGACCACAGAATTCCGCAAGCTCCGCAAGCGGATCGTGCGGCACGTCCGTGAGGCCATCGAGCAGTACGGGATGATCGAGGCGCGGGCGAAATGGCTCGTCTGTCTCTCCGGCGGCAAGGACAGCTACACCCTGCTTGCCGCCCTCTACGAGCTCCAGTGGCGTGGCCTCCTGCCGGTCGAGCTGCTCGCCTGCAACCTCGACCAGGGCCAGCCTGGATTTCCCGCCACCGTCCTGCCGGACTTCCTGAGCGCGCGGGGCGTCCCACACCGGATCGAGTACCAGGACACCTATTCCATCGTCACCGACAAGGTGCCTCGGGGCCGGACCTATTGCGCGCTCTGCTCGCGGCTCAGGCGTGGCCACCTCTACCGGATCGCGCGCGAGGAAGGTTGTTCGGCGGTCGTCCTCGGCCATCACCGTGACGACATTCTCGAGACCTTCTTTTTGAACCTCTTTCACGGCGGCCGCCTCGCGACCATGCCGCCGAAGCTTCTGAACGAGGAAGGCGATCTCTTCGTCTACAGGCCGCTTGCCCATGTCGCCGAAGCCGATTGCGACCGTTTCGCTCGAGAGATGGGCTACCCGATCATCCCCTGCGATCTCTGCGGCTCCCAGGAAGGGCTCCAGCGCCAGCAGGTCAAGGCCATCCTCGACGGTTGGGAGGCGAATGCGCCCGGCCGGCGCCAGGTGATGTTCCGCGCGCTGATGAACGCCCGGCCCTCGCATCTGCTCGACCCCGGGCTCTTCGATTTCGGGGCGCTGGCGCGGAAGGGCTGAAGACCGGGGGCCGCCGGCGCCACCGTTAACCGGAAAATGAGACCCAGGCGGCTATCCCCGGCTCGAACAAGTCGGAGACGCTAGATGGGCGATGCGGCGCGACCAAGACGGTCTGACCTTGTCGGCGGGGCGACCCGTGCCCTCGGCCATCCCGGCGCGGCGCCTGGCATCGCGCTTGGGCTGATGGCGGCCTACGGGCTTGGCGGGGCGCCAGCGCTCGTTGCCACAGGCCTCGCGGTCACCCTCGCAGCCCTCCTGCTCGCCCTGCCTCGGGTCCGGCGTCGCGGGGGTGGACGTGTCGATGGCGAGACCGGGCTGCCTGACCGTGCCTCGGCGCTCTCGCGCCTCGAGGCGCTCGAGGCCGACGGAGCGATATCGGGTCGCCGGGCCGCGGCACTGGCCATCGGGCTCGAGCGGGTCGACGACCTGACCCGCCGGCTCGGGGCGGCAGCGATGTCGGCGCTTCTCGTGGAGGCCGCCGCCCGGCTCTCGCGCACCGTGCGCGGCAACGATCTTGTCGTGCGTCTCGACGGTGCCGCGTTCGGCGTGGTCCTGTGCCAGTTGCGCCGGGCCGACCTCGAAATGCTCATCCAGATCGGCGCCCGCGTCCAGCGCGAGCTGTCCGAGCCGTTCGAAGTGGGCGGCCAGCGGGTCTATGTCACGGTCAGCGTCGGGTTCTGCCTGCCCAATCGTGCGCCGGACCGGACCGGGCAGGGCCTTCTTCTGGGCGCCGAACGGGCCCTTGCCGAGGCCCAGGCCGAAACCGGCGGCGCCATCCGCGCCTATTCGCGCGAGATCAAGGAGCGCGACCGGCGCCGGGCCGATATCGCCGAAGCGGCGGCGACGGCGCTGGCATCGGGCGACATCCGTCCATGGTTCCAGCCGCAGATATCGACGGATACGGGTGCCGTCTCGGGCGCCGAGGCCCTCGCTCGCTGGGAGCTGGCCGACGGGACGGCGGTTCCCCCGGGGGAGTTTCTGCGGGTTCTCGAAGCCGAAGGCCTGATCGAGCGGCTCGGGGAGACGGTGCTGACCCATACACTGGCCGCCCTGGCCGACTGGGATGACGCCGGCGCCACGGTGCCCGGCGTATCGGTCAATCTCGGTACGAGCGAACTGCGCAACCCCCGCTATGTCGACCGGGTGCGATGGGAGCTCGACCGGTTCGACATCGCGCCCGACCGGCTGACGCTCGAGGTTCGCGACATATCGTCGAGCGAGGGGCCGGAAGACATGGTCCTGCGCAATCTGGGGCAATTGTCCCGGCTCGGCTGCCACATCGATCTCGACAATTTCGGGGTCGCGTCCTTGCCGTTAAGCGACATCAGACGCATCCCCATCCGCCGCATCAAGATCGACCGGAGCTTCGTTGCGCGGGTCGACCTCGATGTCGCGCAGCAACAGATGGTAACGGCTATCCTACAACTGGCCGATCAGATGGGGATCGACACCATGGCCGAGGGCGTCGAGACCATCGGCGAACATGCCATGCTCGCCCAGCTCGGCTGCCGACACGTCCAGGGCTTCGCGCTGGCCCGGCCGATGGCCCCCGAGGGGTTTCTCGGCTGGGCGCTCGAACGGGAGAAGCGCCCCGACCCTCCGGCCATTCCGGGCGTAGACACCGGTCCCCCGCGGCCGGCCGCCGACGGGAAAACCGCTTGACCTTTTGCCCCCTGCCCGGTTGAACCTGCCCGGAAATCCGAAAGCGGCAAGGTAGTGGCGTCATGGACGATCAAAACCGGAATCTTCTGCTCGCAACGGCGCTGAGTTTCCTCGTCATTCTGGTCTGGTTCATCATGTTCCCGCCCGAGGAGCCGGTACCGCCGGCCGAGCCCGCCGTCGCGACCGACGGCGCTCCGGCCCTGCCGCCGGCCGCGGCGCCGGGGACGGCGCAGCCCGGCATCGACGCACCGGCAGGAGAGACCGCAGGGGCCGCCGCGCTTCCCGAAGAGGCCCCCCGTGCCGCGATCGACACGGCGCGGCTCAAGGGCTCGATCTCGCTCCAGGGCGGGCGGATCGACGACCTGTCGCTCCGCGACTATCGCGAAACGCTCGACCCCGGGGCCGACATCGTTCACCTCCTCAATCCCCTCGGCGCACCCGGCGCCTACTATGCGCTCTACGGCTGGGTGCCTGGCGGCGCGCTCGACTTCGACGACGTGCCCGGCGCCGACACCGACTGGGCGCTGGTTGAGGGCGAGACCCTCGCCCCGGGCCAGCCCCTGACGCTCGAATGGTCGAACGCAGGCGGGCTGACCTTCCAGCGCCGGATCGAGGTCGATGAGGATTTCCTCTTCACCATCACCCAGTCGGTTACGAACGAGACCGGGGGGGCCGTGCGGATGGCGCCCTACGGCGTCGTCGCCCGCCACGGCCTGCCGGAAGACCTCAAGGGCTTCTTCATCCTCCACGAAGGCGCCATCGGGATGTTCGACGGGGAACTTGGCGACACGACCTACGACAACATGACCGACCTTGGCGCCGACCCGCTTTGGGGACCGTCGGCCGAGGTGACGCAAGTGGCCGAAAACGGCTGGATCGGGATTACCGATCATTATTGGATGACCGCGCTCATCCCCGAACCGGGCACACCCTTCACGGCCGTCAAACGGTATTTCGCCGGCGAGGACGCCTATCGTACCGAAATCCGCCTCCCGACGATGGAGATCGCCCCGGGCGCCACCCAATCGGCCACGACGCGCCTTTTTGCCGGCGCCAAGGAATGGGAAGCGATCCGAGGCTACGAGCGCGCTTTCGGCATCGACCGCTTCGTCGATTCCATCGACTGGGGCTGGTTTTACTTCCTCACCAAGCCGATCTTCCAACTCCTGCACTGGCTGAACGGCATCATCGGCAATATGGGCTGGTCGATCATCGGTCTGACCCTCGTCATCAAGGTCGTCCTCTTCCCGCTGGCGTACAAATCCTACGCCTCGATGGCGAAGATGCGCGAATTGCAGCCGGAGATGGAGAAGATCAAGGAGCGCGCCGGCGACGACCGCCAGAAGCTCCAGCAGGAGATGATGGCGCTCTACAAATCCGAAAAGGTGAACCCCGCCTCGGGCTGCCTGCCGATCCTTCTGCAAATCCCGATCTTCTTCTCGCTCTACAAGGTGATCTTCGTCACGATCGAGCTCCGCCACGCCCCCTGGCTCGGCTGGATCAGGGACCTATCGGCCCCCGACCCCTCGTCGATCTTCAATTTCTGGGGGATAGCGCCCTGGGCCGGGCCCGAACCGGGTTCGATCATGGCGCTCATCTTCATCGGCATCCTGCCCTTGTGCCTCGGCGTCTCGATGTGGCTGCAACAAAAGCTCAACCCCGCGCCGACCGACCCGACCCAGGCAGCGATCTTTGCCTGGATGCCCTGGGTCTTCATGTTCATGCTGGGCTCGTTCGCGTCGGGGCTCGTGATCTACTGGATCGCCAACAACGTGATCACCTTCATCCAGCAGTACCTGATCATGCGCAGCCACGGCTATAAGCCCGACCTCTTCGGCAATATTCTCTCCAGCTTTAAGAAGAAGGCCCCGGCCGGGGGCGACCCGCCGGCCAAGAAGTGAGCCTTTCGCTCGGCTCAATCTGGCGGCACCCGTTGAAGGCTATCGGGCGCGAGGAGGTGGACGGGGCCGACCTCACCCCCGGCGCATGGCTGCCGTTCGACCGGGTCTGGGCCGTCGCCCATGACCGGGCGAGGCTGGACGGCGGCTGGGGGGTAAAGGCGAACTTCCTGCGCGGTGTGACCGAGCCGAAGCTGATGGCCGCCACCGCCACCCTCGCCGCCGACGGGGAACGCCTGACGCTCGATCACCCCGATGCGGGCCAAATCACCCTCCGCCCCGACGATCCTGCGGACCTTCCGCACGTCCTCGATTGGCTCGGCGGGATTTGGCCGGCAGACCTGCCCGCGCCGACAAGGATCTACCGGGCGCCGGAGGCCCATCTGACGGATGTCCCGGCCCCCTGGATCTCGGTCCATTGCCGCGCCACCCACCGCGCCGTGGAAGAGCGGGTCGGGCAACCGCTGTCGATCCACCGCTGGCGTGGGAACCTGTGGGTGGAGGGCGCCGAGCCATGGGAGGAGTTCGCCTGGGTCGGCAAGTGCCTCCGTATCGGCGAGGCGATGCTGGAGGTGAAAGAGCGCATCACCCGCTGCAAGGCGACCATGGCCAATCCCGAGACCGGGCGGCGCGACGCCGATACGCTGGCCGCCCTTCGGAGCCGGGGCCATCAGGATTTCGGCGTCTATGCCGAGGTCGTCGCACCCGGGCGGATCGCACCTGGCGCCGAGATCCGCGTCATCGCATGAGCCTGCCCTTCCCCGTCACCGAGGTCACCGAGGCCGAGCATGAGGCCGGCCGGAAACTCTTTGCCGGCCAGTCCGACTTCCTCAAAGGCGTCGTCGCGATGGACGGCCTGCCCCCGCCCGACCGCGTCGAGGTCTGTTTTGCCGGGCGTTCCAACGTAGGAAAATCGACCCTCATCAACACGCTCACGGGCCGCAAGGCGCTGGCGCGGGCCTCGAACACCCCGGGGCGAACCCAGGAGATCAACTACTTCACGCTCGGCGGGAGCCATTATCTCGTCGACCTGCCGGGCTACGGATTTGCCGAGGCGCCGGTCGATGTCGTGGCGCGCTGGCAGCAGCTCTTGAAAGCCTACCTCGCCGGCCGGGCGACGCTCCGGCGGGCCTTCGTGCTGATCGACGCACGGCACGGGGTGAAGCCGGTGGACGAGGAGATCATGAGCCTGCTCGACACCGCCGCGGTGACCTTTCAGGCGGTGCTCACGAAGGCCGACAAGCCAAAAACGGGCGCGCTCGAGCGCGCGCTCGACCAGGTGCGCGGGCGGCTCCGGACGCACCCGGCGGCGTTCCCCGAAATCGTCGTGACCTCTTCGGAGACCAAGAACGGCGTCGATACCCTCCGCGCGGTCATCGCCGGGCTCGCCTAGCGAGGTTTCGAAACCGCCTCCCCTTGAGCGGAACCGGCAACGGCACTAGGAGGGGCCGACGTTTGAGGCCGTAATGAAACCCAGAGACATGAACCGCGACTGGATCGCCACCGCCCGTACGCTTTCCGAGGCCCTGCCCTACCTTCAGCGCTACGACGGCGCGACGGTCGTGATCAAGTTCGGCGGCAACGCGATGGGCGACGCCCCGGCGATGGAGAGCTTCGCGCGGGACATCGTGTTGATGCGCCAGGTCGGGGTGAACCCGGTGATCGTCCATGGCGGCGGCCCGATGATCAACGAGCTTCTGGGCAAGCTCGGCATCGAGTCGGACTTCGTGAACGGACGCCGGGTAACCGACGCGGCCACGGTCGAAATCGTCGAGATGGTGCTCTCGGGGCAGGTCAACAAACGCATCGTCCAGGCGATCAACAGCCAGGGCGGCCGGGCGGTGGGGGTCTCGGGCAAGGATGCAAGCCTGATGATCTGCGAAGGAGCTGACCCCTCATTGGGCTTCGTCGGAACGCCCGTGGAGATGAACCCCGAATACCTCCGCAGTCTCGCAAAGGACGAAATCATCCCCGTCATCGCCCCCATTGGCATGGGACGGTCGGGCGAGACCTTCAACGTCAACGGCGACACGGCCGCGGGGGCCATCGCGGCCGCGCTGAAGGCCGATCGGCTCCTGCTCCTGACGGATGTCGCGGGCGTGAAGGATGCCGGCGGCACGGTTGTCACCGAGCTTTCGCCCGAGCAGGCCGAGGCGATGATCGCCGACGGGACTGTCGCCGGCGGCATGATCCCGAAGGTCGAAACCGCGCTGGCGGCCATCGAAGGCGGGGTGCGCGCGGTGGTCATTCTTGACGGCCGGGCGCCCAATGCCTGCCTTCTGGAACTTTACACCGAACACGGCGCGGGCAGCCTCATCCGCGCGCCGCGATGAGGCTCGCCGAGATCGAGGCAGCGGCCGCAGAGACCGCGCTCGATATCTTCGGCCTATTCGATTGCTCCGGCGACCCCGATCTCCCCGAGTTTGCCCGCCGGCTTCTGCTTCTTGGCCCCCGCGAACCAGGGTTCTGGGCGCATGTGACCGACAGCCCGGAATTCCGGGACAGCGCCCCCGACCCGCTCGACCGTTGGTCGCGCCGCGTTGTCACCGAACTCGCAGAAGGCTTCGGAGGAACCGCCGTTTTCCCTTTCGGTGGCCCGCCCTATGCCCCGTTCCAGCGCTGGGCCCTGGCCAGCGGACGGGCCTGGCCCTCGCCGGTTGGTCTTCTCGTTCACGACCGGGCCGGGCTCTGGGTGAGCTATCGCGGCGCCCTGGCCCTGCCGTTCGAGATGGACCTTCCAGGGCCCGGTGCGCGCCCGTGCGACACCTGTGCCGGCCGGCCTTGCCTCACCGCCTGCCCCGTCTCGGCGCTGACCAGTGCGGGCTACGATCTCGACCGCTGCCACGACCATCTCGACGGACCGGGGCAGGCGACCTGTATGTCACGGGGCTGTGACGTCAGGCGCTCTTGCCCCGCAGGCGGTGAATACGGCAGGGTCGAGGCGCAATCGGCCTTTCATATGAGACACTTCCACCGGTGAGCCTGACGCTGATTCTGATGCGCCACGCGAAGTCGTCCTGGGACGACCCCGCGCTCGACGATTTTGACCGGCCCCTCAACGGGCGCGGCCGCAACTCCGCGCCGGCCATCGGGCAATGGCTGGCAAAGAAGGGCTACCTGCCCGACGAGGTGATCGTCTCGGGCGCGCGCCGCACTGTGGAGACCTGGTCGCGCATGGCCGGTACGCTGCCGGCGACCGCCACCATGCGGTCCGACCCCGCTCTCTTTCATGCCAGCCCCGACACAATACTCGGCGTGTTGCGCGGCGCCCGCGCTCCAACGGTTATGCTCATCGGCCATAACCCCGGGATCGCGGAATTCGCCGCAAGGGTCGTCCGCGCCCCGCACCCCCACGACCGGTTCGAGGACTTCCCAACCGCCGCCACCGCGGTCATGCGGTTCGGCACTGCGGGCTGGAGTGATGTCAACTGGGGCACTGCCGGGGTTCTCGACTTCGCGATCCCCCGCGAGCTACTGGGCTGAGGCCCTTGGCCGGTTCAAGGGGATTGACGTCTACGGAGCCGCCCGGGTCCGCAAGATGGACTGACGTTCGCTTCTGGCCTTGCGCGGACGTTCGTTTGTCCGCTCCTCCGATCACAATGCCCCCCACGTCCCGGGCTTGACCCGGGACCTCGACAGGCTTGGCACTCGGGGTGGATCGAGGCCCCGGATCAAGTCCGGGGCGTGTTTCGCCAAGGGCTACCGGAGCAAGACCCAAACGCCCGCTCAAAGGTCAGAAGCGACGAAACCGTCAGCCGCCAATGGCCCGCGGGATCAATGCCCGAGAATCTGGCTTAGGAAGAGCTTGGTCCGGTCCGACTGGGGATTGTTGAAGAATTCTTCCGGCTCGTTCTGTTCCACGATCTGGCCGGCATCCATGAAGATCACGCGGTTCGCCACCTTCCGGGCAAAGCCCATCTCATGGGTGACGCAGAGCATGGTCATCCCCTCTTCGGCAAGCTCGATCATCGTGTCGAGCACCTCGGATATCATCTCCGGATCGAGCGCCGAGGTCGGCTCGTCGAAGAGCATGATCCGGGGCTTCATGCAAAGCGAACGCGCGATGGCCACACGCTGCTGCTGGCCACCCGAAAGCTGGCCGGGGTATTTGTCCGCCTGTTCGGGGATCTTCACCTTCTCAAGAAAATGCATGGCCGTTTCCTCGGCCTCGCGCTTCGGGGTCTTCCTCACCCAGATCGGCGCCAGCGTGCAGTTTTCGAGGATCGTCAGGTGCGGAAAGAGGTTGAAGTGCTGAAACACCATCCCGACCTCGGATCGCACCCGGTCGATGTTCTTGATGTCCGAGGACAGAACCGTCCCGTCGACATTGATCGACCCTTTCTGATGCTCTTCGAGCGCATTGATGCAGCGGATGAGCGTCGACTTGCCCGAGCCGGACGGTCCGCAGATCACGATCCGCTCGCCGCGATAGACCGTGAGGTCGATGTCGCGCAGGACGTGGAACGCGCCGTACCACTTGTTCATGCCCTGGATTTCGATAGCGACCTCGTCGGACACCTTCATGTCGGCGGGGGTTTCGGGGGCGTTTTCGGTCATGGCCATGGGGTGGGTCTCCTATCGCCGATCGGTGGCAAGCTGGCGCTCGAGCCACTGCGAATATTGCGAGATGCCGTAGCAGATGATGAAGAAGAGGCAGGCGGCAAAGCCGAACACTTCCCAATAGACCCCGTTCCACTCGGTCGAGGCGAGGATCGGGCCCCGGATGATACCGACGAGATCGAACATCGAGATGACCGAGACGAGGGTGGTGTCCTTGAAAAGCCCCACCGCGACATTGACGATGCCGGGGATCGAGATTTTGAGCGCCTGGGGCAGGATGATAAGCCGCATCGACTGGGCGTAGTCGAGGCCGAGACTGTCGGCGGCCTCGTATTGCCCGCGTGGGAGGGCAGCGAGCCCGCCCCGGATCACTTCGGCGATATAGGCCCCGGCGAACATCGTGATCATGATGATGACCCGGAGGATGAGGTCGAAATTCGTCCCCGGCGGCAGGAAATAGGCGAGCACCACGTTCGCCACGAAGAGGAGCGTGATCAGCGGCACACCCCGGACGAACTCGATGAAGATCACGCAGATCCATTTAATGATCGGCATCGAAGATTGGCGCCCGAGGGCCAGCACGATGCCCAGTGGCAACGAGAGCGACACGCAGACCACCCCGAGGATCATGTTGAGCATGAAGCCCCCGATGTTGCGGGTCGCAACCTCGCGCAGCGCCAGCACATCGCCGGCATTGGACGTGATGAAGCCCGACAGCCACCAGAAGATCGCCGCCGCGAGCACACCGCCGAGAAAGCCCATCGCAAAGGATTGGTCGACAAGGCGGGAATAGACGACATAGCCGACGACGAGGCCGAGAAGCGCGAGAACGGGGATCAGCACCGTCCCACCCCAGACGAGCCAATAGGCGAGGAACGGATAGAGCAGCGTGAAGTAGAGAAGCTTCCGCGGCACCGCCTGGAAGAGCACCGGCGCGAAGGCGACCCAGAGGAGCACGAAGGCGGTGACGGGGCGCCAGTAGATGTCGTTGGGATAGATCCCGAAGACCATCTGCCGCCAGGTGGCCTCGATGGCGGCAAAGCAGCCGCCCCGGTTTTCGCCCATCTGTTCGTTGCAGTCTCGAACGGACTCGGCGTCCCAGACCCCGTTGAAGAACCAGGGCAGGAAACCGGAGAGCAGCGCGTAGATGCAGTAGAGCGCCGCGAGCGTCAGGACCGAGTTCAGAACCGACGAGAAGAGGTTCTCCCGCAGCCATTTGATGACGCCGGTCTCGGCGGCCGGTGGCGGGCTCGGGGGAAGCTGGTCGTGGCGAACGAAGGCGGCGGTGCGGGGCTCAGCCATTCATGCGTTCCTTTGGACCGACCATCTCAGCGCTCCTTCAGCTTCACGGCATTGTTGTAGACGTTCATGATCGCCGAGATCCCGAGCGACACCAGAAGGTAGAAGAGCATCAGCAGAAGGATCGCCTCGATCGCCCGGCCCGTCTGGTTGAGCGTAATGCCTCCGAGCGTGCCGGTGATGTCCATGTACCCCACCGCAATCGCGAGCGAGGAGTTCTTGGTGAGGTTGAGGTATTGCGAGATAAGCGGCGGGATGATCACCCGGAGCGCTTGCGGCAGGATGACGAGGCTCATGATCCGCCCCGGTCTCAGCCCGAGCGAAGCGGCCGCCTCGGTTTGGCCCTTCGAGATGGCCTGGATACCCGCGCGAACGTTCTCGGCGATAAACGCCCCGGTGTAGAGCGCAAGCGCGAACCACAGCGCAATCAGCGAGCCGCGGACCTGAATGCCCCCGGTGAAGTTGAACCCGCCAAGCTCGGGATATTCGAGCGTGATCGGCCGGCCCATGATGTAGAACATCAAGAGCGTCGGCAGCACGAGGATCGCGAGCGAGGGCCAGCCCATGGGCAGGAGCCGGCCAGTCTCGAAAAGGAGCTTCTTGGCGTAACGGCGGTAAAAGAAGATCGCCGCGATCGACAGGATGAAGGTTGCGACCACGACCATCGAACCATCGCCCCAGATCGGCCGCGGGACAAAGACACCGCGGTTCGTGAAAGCGACCGCGTCGAACAACATCGAGGCCTGCGCATCGTCCCCCCGGAAGGCCCTCGGCTGTGGCAGCGCAAAGGTCATGATCGAAAAGATGATCAGAATCCAGATCAGCACCGGCACATTGCGGAAGATTTCCACGTAGAACGACATCAGCTTCGCGACGATCCAGTTGTTGGACAGCCGCAAGACACCGGCGGCCACGCCCAGAACGGTCGCGGTGATGCAGCCCAGAAACGCCACGATCAGCGTGTTCATCAGCCCCACGACCGAGGCGCGCATATGCGTGTCCTGGCTCGAAAACGGGATGGGTTTTTGGTTGATGTCGTATCCGGCGGGGTCGCCGAGGAATTCGTAGGAGATGTCCTGGCCAAGGTCTTCGAGGTTCTGGGCGGCGTTGTTGGCCAGCCAGCCCATGAAAAGGATCAGCAAGATCAGCGCGATGAACTGGAACGTCAGGCTCCGGTACCGCGTGTCGTTGATCAGCATCGACAGGCGGAACGATGCCTGCGGCGGATCGGTGATAGACGTCATGCCAATGTCCCTGCTGGTTTGTCCCCGATGGCGCCTTTGGCGCGTCGGCCAGGGTCCCCACCCGCTAGGCCGAAAGTGAGAAGGGCGCGGTTTGACCCGCGCCCTTCGTCATGAGCTCTTAGCGGAACGGCGGCGAGTAGAGCAGGCCGCCATTGGTCCATTGTGCGTTCAGACCGCGTGCGAGGCCGATCGGGGTCGCCTCGCCGATGTTCTGTGCAAAGATTTCGCCGTAATTGCCGCCGGCCTTGATTGCGCGGACGGCCCAGTCGGCGTCGAGGCCGAGCATCTCACCGAGCCCGCCTTCGGTACCGAGCAGACGGTTGATCTCGGGATTGTCGCCAGGCGCCGCGGCGAGGTCGTCGATATTGGCCGAGGTGACACCAAGCTCTTCAGCGGCGATGAGCGCGTTCAGCGTCCAGCGCACGATGTCGCCCCACTCGTTGTCGCCGTGGCGAACGAGAGGCCCGAGGGGCTCTTTCGAGATGATCTCGGGAAGGATCACGTAGTCGCCCGGGTTCGGGAAGGACGACCGCTGGGCGGCAAGGCCCGAAGCGTCGGTGGTGTAGACGTCGCAGGCCCCGTCGAGGAACTGCTGTTTGGCTTCGGCCGCGGTCTCGATCGGCACCGGCTCATAGCTGATGTTGTTCACGCGGAAGAAGTCCGCGAGGTTGAGCTCGGTGGTGGTGCCGGTCTGAATGCAGACCGTAGCGCCGTCGAGGTCTTTCGCCGACGACACGCCGAGCGCTGCGGGCACCATGAAGCCCTGACCGTCATAATAGTTGATGCCGGTGAACTCGAGCTTGAGGTCGACGTCACGGCTGTAGGTCCAGGTGGTGTTCCGCGCGAGCATGTCGATTTCGCCGGAGTTCAGCGCGGTGAAGCGCACTTTGTTGGTGACCGGCACGAAGGTCACGGCCTCCGGGTCGCCGAGCACTGCGGCGGCGACGGCACGGCAGACGGCCACGTCGAAGCCTTCCCAGCGGTTGGTCTCCTGGTTCAGTTCGGCAAAGCCCGTCAGACCGGTCGAAACACCGCAGTTCAGCGACCCGCGGTCGGTGATGTCGTTCACGGTTTGCGCGGATGCAGCACCAGCAGCAACGGCAGCTACCGTGAGCGTGCCAAGCATCATTGTCTTTTTCATGTGTATCCTCATCCTGGTTTTCCGCCCTTTTCGGGCGGTTGGCCCCCTCTGTGACGAAGGAGTTCTCGTTGCAACAAGTCACTTCTCGCCGCGCGAGAGTTTGCTCGCATTCAAGGTATCGGGTCAAGGGCGGGGCGGAAAAATTCGGAGCGCTCCGGGCCTTGGAAAACAAGGAAAAAATACTGTTAGCGCTTAAAGCTCAGGCAGGCCGTCGGGACAGTGCGTAGAATCGCAGCGCCTGTTTCACCGCCGCCTCCCGCGCCGCGGCGGCGGCCTCGGCCTCGGCGTCCGCTCCCCATTGCTCGGCCTGCCAAAGCTCGTCGATTCGGGCGTCCCGCCAGAGGTCCCCGGGCTCGACCCGGCCCTCAAGCCCGGCAAGACCGAGTACCAGCGAGCCGGTGAGCGTGACGACTTCGTGGAGGGCCGTCAGAGCATGGGGGTCGAGCCGGTGCACCGCCCGTCGGAGCAGGTCGAGGGCCGCGGCATCCTGGGCCGCCGGCATCACACCGAAGACCGGCTCGAGCCGCGCGCCATAGGCCTCCGCCGCCCAGTCGAGATAGGGGTCCCAGGCCGCATCCTGACGTTCGATGAGTTCCTCGGGATGGGTGGCGCGGTAGCACAACAGATCCGTTTCGGCATAGCCGGCGAGCATGTCGGCCACCGGCCCCGGGTCCGGCGCGACCTTGTCGATGGCGGAATTCAGCGCCCGCGTGAAGGGCATTGTCTCCGGCCGGATCTCCTCCGTCTGCGCTTCCCATTCGGCGGCCACCGCCGCGGCCAGCGCTTCGGTGGGCGACAGAAGCGACGCGCGCCCCGGCGTCTTGATCGGCCGCTCATCGAGGAGCACCGCCCAGCCGGCCGCCTCCTGTCCGACCCGCACGGCGCTCCAGAACCGGCGTGGCGCCCAGCCGGTCATGCCGGCACCGCCGAGACCGCGCGAAGCGCTGCCGGAAGCGCCGCGAAATCCGCGATGATCGCGTCGGCACCCGCCGCCCTCAGCATGTGCTCGGGATGATAGCCCCAGGTCACGCCGATCGTCGCCACCCCGGCCGCGCGGCCCATTTCGATATCGTACGCGGTATCGCCCACGAGCACCGTTCGGGCGGGCGCGACACCGGTCTCCCGGCAGGCCGTGTCGACCATCGACGGATGCGGTTTCGACGGGTGCTCATCGGCCGTCTGGCAGGTGGCGAAGAGCCCGGCGAGATCGTGTGCGGCAAAGACATGCCGCAGCCCGCGCCGCGACTTGCCCGTCGCGACCCCGAGCAGAACGTCTTCGAGCCCGTGGAGACGCTCAAGCGCCTCGATGGCACCGGGATAGAGAGGCGACGGCGAGTGGTAGCCATCGAGGGTCGCGAAGGCGGCCCGGTAGGTCTCGGCCCATTGATCGCATTCGGCCGGCCCGAGGTCCGGTTCAAGCCGAGCGATGGCCACCGGCAGCGACAGCCCGACCACCGACAGGAGCGCCGACCGCTCCGGCGGCGTCCGCCCTGAGGCAGCATACATCGCACCGAATGCGGCTGCGATATGGGCCTGGCTGTCGACAAGGGTGCCGTCGACGTCGAAAAGAACGAGCGACAGGTCTGTCACAACCCCTCCTCAAACGGGTCGGCTGGCACCTCATCGGCCCGCCAGCCGAGGAACTCCCAGGTCCGCTCCATGTGCTCGGGCAAGGGGGCGACGAGCGTCACCCGCCGCCCGGTTTCCGGGTGGTCGAAAGCGAGCGATCTTGCGTGCAGGTGGAGCTTGCGAGACACCGCGCCGCCGAGGCCCGCGCCCCAGCCGTCGCCGAGGTTCTCCTGACCCGACCCGCCGTACTTCCCGTCCCCGACAATCGGGTGGCCAAGCTCGGCCATATGGGCGCGAAGCTGATGCGTCCGGCCCGTGACCGGTACGAGCGCGACCCATGACACCCGCCCGCCGAGCCCCGAAAGCACCGCATAATCGGTTGTCGCGCGCTTGGCGTCGGGGGTTCCGGCGACGGCATCGGGGTGGATGCAGCGCATCTTCTCGGCCCGGCCGCCGGCCTTCACCAGACCGTAGCGGATGGTACCCATCGCGGGTCTCGGCGTGCCGGCCACCGCCGCCCAGTAGATCTTGCGGGTTTCGCGGGACTGGAACGCCTCGGCGAGCTTTGCCGCCACGCTGCGGCTGCGCGCCATCAGCAGCACACCCGATGTGTCCTTGTCGAGCCGGTGCACGAGACGCGGCTTTTCGGGCGCCCCGAACCGCAAGGCCTCGGCAAGCCCATCGACATGGCGGGGCTGTTTCGACCCCCCTTGGGTCGGCAGGCCGGGGGGTTTGTTGAGCGCGAGGATATGGTCATCGCGCCAGATGACCGCGGCCCGGATCATCTCCGCATCCTCCGCAGAAGGCATCGATCTGTCGTCCGAAAGATCGCCTTTCGATCCTTCGGATGAGGGCACGGGCAGCGGCGGCAGGCGCACCGCCGCACCCTCTTCGACCCGCGTCGAGGCCTTGACCCGGCCGCCGTCGACCCGGATTTCGCCCTTGCGGCACATCTTCTCGATGCGGCCCTGGGGCACATGGGGAAAACGCCGGCGTAGCCAGCGGTCGAGGCGCTGATCGCCCTCGCCCGCGGCCACCGTGAGGGTCTGCACGCCGCTCATCGCGGCGCCATTGAGGGCTCCGCCCCCGCGCTTCGCGCTCCCCCGCGGTACTTTTGCCAAGATGAAGACGCCTTCACGGCAGCGCCCGCCCGACAACGAGCCCTCCATAGGCGGCCGCGAGGCTGAGTCCGACCGAGGCGAAGACGTAACCCGCCGCCGCGCCGAGCCGGCCGTCTTCCAAGAGACGGATGGCGTCGAGGGAGAAGGTGGAAAAGGTTGTGTATCCGCCGAGGAGGCCAGTGACAAAGAACGGCCCCCAATCCTGCGATATGCGGTGCCCCGACAGAAGCGCCCAGGCGATGCCGATGAGAAACGAACCCGAGACATTGACGAAGATCAGCCACCAGGGCCAGGCCGCCGTGCCGTAGACGCCGGTGAACGGGCGCGCGGCGAGGACCCTCAGGACCGCGCCGAGCGCCCCGCCGAGTGCAACCGGCGCATATGTCTGAACGAGATGGAACATGCCAATTGCGATGTCACCGCTTGGCCATCGGATGTCAACTTTGCCGCCTGGCGCGGAGCCCCGCGAAGTAGTCGAGCCGCTTTTTCAACTCGCGCTCGAAGCCGCGCTCGGGAGGGGCGTAGAGCACCGGGCGGGACATGCCGTCGGGGAAATAGTTCTGACCCGAAAACCCGTCCTCGGCGTCGTGGTCGTAGGCATAGCCCGCACCGTAGCCCTGCTCCTTCATCATCGCCGTCGGGGCGTTGAGGATGTGTTTCGGCGGGGGTTCCGAGCCCGTCTCCCGCGCCAGCGCCCGGGCCGCTTTATAGGCGGTGTAGACCCCGTTCGATTTCGGCGCGAGGGCGAGGTAGACGAGCGCCTCGGCGATTGCCAGTTCGCCTTCGGGCGAGCCGAGCCTCTCGTAGGTCTCCCAGGCCGAGACGCAGACTGCATTGGCCTGCGGGTCGGCCAGACCGATGTCTTCCACCGCCATCCGGGTGATCCGACGGGCGAGATAGCGCGGGTCCTCGCCGCCTTCGAGCATCCGCGCGAACCAGTAGAGCGCGGCATCGGGGTCGGAGCCGCGGACCGACTTGTGCAGCGCCGAGATCAGATTGTAATGGGCATCGCCCGACTTGTCGTATTGCGCCGCCCGGCGCTGGAGCCGTGCGGTGAGTGCAGCGGTGCCGACCTTTTCCTTCGCCCCCCATGCCGCCACCTGCTCGACGAGGTTCAGAAGCGCCCGCCCGTCCCCGTCGGCCATCTCCAGCAGCGCCTCGCGCGCGGGGCCGTCGAGCGGCAGCGGCCCGACCTCCTTCTCGGCCCGCTGCGCCAGCCGTTCCAGTGCGGCGAGATCGAGACGTTCGAGCACGAGAACCTGCGCGCGCGACAGAAGCGCCCGGTTAAGCTCGAACGACGGGTTTTCCGTGGTCGCACCCACAAGGAGGATCGTGCCGTCCTCCATATGGGGAAGAAACCCGTCCTGCTGGGCCCGGTTGAAGCGGTGGATCTCGTCGACGAAGAGAAGCGTGCCCTGCCCGTTCCCATGGCGCAGTTTTGCCGCCTCGAACACCTTCCGAAGCTCCGCGACCCCGGTGAAGATCGCGCTGATCTGGACGAAGGAGAGATCGGTCTCGGCGGCTAGAAGCCGGGCGATGCTCGTCTTGCCGGTCCCGGGCGGCCCCCAGAGGATCAGCGAGGTAAGGTGGCCGGTGGCCAGCATCGCCCCCAGCGGCCCGTCGGGGCCGAGCAGATGGTCCTGTCCGATCACCTCGGCGAGCGTTTTTGGCCGCAGCCGGTCCGCGAGGGGGTGGGGCGCGGCGTCGGCCCCGGGCGTGGCGTCCTTCGGCGCCTGATCGAAAAGGTCGGCCATGGACGGTCTCTAGACGGTTCCGGCACCGGTTTGAACCGAAAGCGCCGGTGCCGCCTTGGCGGGAACGAAGAAAGGGCGGCCGAGACCACGGCCGCCCCCCACAACTCCACCCGGTCGAGGACTTGCGCGTCAGTGAAGCGACGCGGTGAAGTCCATCGACACGACCTGGTTGTCCACCCCTTCGATCTCCATCACGGGCCCCATCGCTGTCATGCTGACGCCAACCCGGCCTGCCCAGCGCGGCCAGTTGGCATTCAGCAGCGTCAGGCACCGCGTGGCTCCGAGTTCGCGCGCCGCACGGGCCAGTTCGAAGACGAGCCGCGCATGGACCCGGCGCCGGAGTTTGGCCGGGACGCGGTGCGACACGAAAAGCCGCGAGCTTTCCCAGACCGTGTTCGACACCGGCGCCTCCTCATAGAGCAGGTTCGACGGGATCGTGTCGAGGAGCCCGCGTTGGGCGTCGCGTATCATGTAGCTGTAGATGCCGCATTTCGTCGTCGTCGGGGTGAGCCGGTTGCCGGCGAGCACCTCGCCCAGCGCATCGTGGACCACAACCCAGCGCGAGGCGGGCGTGTCGTACTGATCGTACTCCATCCCGTCGGCCTCCGGCAGCTCCCAGTGGTTGTGCTGGATGAAGAGTTCGTGGCGCGCCCGGAGCATGTTCGCGAAGAGTTCGCCATGGTTGTGGATGTTTGCAAAAGACAGTGTGGTGGTCTGCATAGCCTAGTCTCCATGTTGAGGGTGCAGTGAGCGAATCTCACTGAAGAGACTCTACTCAGAGGCGAACTGCTTGCGGTACCGATGAATCGGCACAGAGGCGGTGTCGCCCTGCTAACCCTCGACGGAGGCTGAATTTTTAGATGAGATTGTAGTCTTTCGCCCGCTGAACGGCCTCAGCGGTCGTCCGCGCCATAAGCCGCTCCCTCGCGGCGGACAGTCTGACCTTGAGCGCGCTTTCCGAGATGCCCAGAATGCTTGCGGCGGCGGCATGGCGATGGCCGTCCGCAATGCAGGCCAGAGCTTCGGTCTGGGCCTTTGTAAGCCGCGTCGTCGGCTCCACCATCGCATGCAGCGTCTCGACGAGTTTCGACATTTCGGCGATTTCGTCGTCGGTAAACTCCCGGTCGGACCGCGCGACCGAACAGACCGAGCGCGACAAGACCGGACCGACCGACATGGTCGCCCCGTATCTCAGGCCGAATTTCCGCGCCTCGTCGAAGATCTTGAACGGATCGGGAATGCGCGGGTTGCTCCACCGCGTAGCGCCGGTGCTGGCGAAGGACCACGCCGTCATCGGGTCCCGCAGCACATAGCCGTTCTCGGTGTATTCCTTGATCCAGTCCGGATGATAGGTCTGGAAGAACATCAGCGGAGAGGTGAAGCGTATGTGGAGGGCAAGGAAGTAGCCGGCCTCGGCGAAGGCGTCGAGTTTGGCAAGTTCGTCGTCAAAGCTTGTCTTGTTGAAGGCGCCGCCGCTCTTGGCGTGAAGCTGCGTTTCCCGCCGCGGGCTCAGCGGGTCATAGCCCGCAAGAAATGCTTTGAACGGTTGCGTCACGATTCGCCCGGCGCTCAACTTACAGTATATCTCTCGACCTCGAATAACACGTTCGGCCGCATCCGTAAAACCCTACATCTCACAGGATGGCGTTTACGTAGGGGAAGCGCAAGTCCAAGCAAAATTGACCTTTCCCGAGCCCATTCCCGCAGCGCGCAGGCGAAACTGACCATCCCGTGACCGCTCGGGTCACCAGCATCAACATCCGCAGACCTGTCCTTTTAGACAGCTTGCCAGGGGGCCAATCAACCTTAAGATGAGCATCAGCCAAATCTCCCGACGAGAAAAGCCATGACGGACAGCGACCCCGCCACTTCAACTCTCAACAGCCTGAAGTCCGGCGAACGGTCGATTGTGTTGTCGTTTCTGGCTCTGAGCGAACAGCCGAAAGGCGACGGACAGACACCGCTCGATGAGCTCTCGCTGTCCATTGCGCTGAAATCAGCGCTGAAATCCCCCGCAAACTGAAAAGGCCGACCACCCGGGGCCGGCCTGTTTCGCTTTCCAGCGCATCGCGCTTACTCCTCGGCGAGCGACCCTTCGGCCTCGAGACGAGCGCGGTCGGCGGCGCCCTTGGCGCTCTCGTCGCGCTCGACAAGTTCCACAATGGCCATCGGCGCCATGTCGCCGTAGCGGAAGCCGGCCTTGAGAACGCGCACGTACCCACCGGAGCGTTCGGCATAACGGGGCCCGAGCACGTCGAAGAGCTTGGCGACATGGGCGTCCTGCTTCAGCCGCGACGCGGCCTGGCGGCGGGCGTGAAGATCACCGCGTTTTCCGAGGGTTATGAGCTTGTCGACAACGCGCTTGAGCTCCTTGGCCTTCGGCAGCGTCGTCTTGATCTGTTCGTGTTCGATGAGCGAGCCGGCCATGTTGGCGAACATCGCCTTACGATGCTCATGGGTACGGTTCAGGCGGCGATAGCCGCGGGCGTGACGCATCAGTCTTACTCCTTCGGCCCTCTACGGGCGGTTTTGCTTTGTCCGGGGGGCCATGCGTGCGGCCCCCTCACCTTGGGGCGGAATGCCCGGTTTGCGATGTCTGCAAAACGTCTGGCACGTGTATGGCAGACGTATGGCAGCCTTTCGGGACTAGAACTGGTCCTCGAACTTCTTCGCAAGATCCTCGATGTTCTCCGGCGGCCATTCCTCGACATCCATGCCAAGGTGGAGGCCCATGCCCGAAAGCACTTCCTTGATCTCATTGAGCGACTTCCGCCCGAAGTTCGGCGTCCGCAGCATCTCGGCTTCCGTCTTCTGGATTAGATCGCCGATATAGACGATATTGTCGTTCTTCAGGCAGTTCGCCGAGCGCACCGAAAGCTCCAGCTCGTCGACCTTCTTCAGAAGGAGCGGGTTGAACTCGAGCCCGTCGTCCTCGGTCTCGGCCCGCGCCGATTCCGGCTCTTCGAAGTTCACAAAGATCGAAAGCTGGTCCTGGATGATCCGCGCAGCATAGGCCACCGCATCGTCGGGGCTGACAGAACCGTCGGTTTCGAGCTTCAGCGTCAGCTTGTCGTAGTCGAGCACCTGACCCTCCCGGGTCGGCTGGACGTCGTAGCTCACCTTCTTCACCGGCGAATAGATCGCATCGACCGGGATCAGCCCGATGGGCGCGTCTTCGGGCCGGTTCTTGTCGGCCGCCACATAGCCCTTGCCGGTGCTCACCGAAAGCTCGATGAAGAGGTCCGCCCCCTCGTCGAGATGGCAGATCACGTGGTCCTTGTTGAGGATCTCGATGCCGGCCGATTCGGAGATATCGCCGGCGGTCACCACCTGCGGACCCTTGGCCGAGATCGACAGCCGCTTCGGCCCTTCGACCTCCATCCGGATCGCCACGCCCTTGAGGTTCAGAACCACATCGGTGACGTCTTCCCGGACGCCGGCAATCGACGAAAACTCGTGCAGCACGTTGTCGATCTGGACGCTGGTGATCGCCGCACCCTGAAGCGAGCTCATCAGCACCCGGCGGAGCGCATTGCCAAGCGTCAGCCCGAAACCACGTTCGAGCGGCTCGGCGACAACCGTCGCCTGGCGCGAGGGGTCGTTGCCGGGCTTCACCTCAAGCTGCGTCGGCTTGATGAGTTCCTGCCAGTTCTTATGGATCATGCGTATCTCCTCAATTCCTGCCCGACGCCCATGTCCGAAAGCGGCGGACTTCCCGAGGTTCAAAAACGACGAGGGCGCGCGCGGAAACCACCCCGCGCGGCCCGGTATTCGATAGGGCTCAGACCCGGCGCCGCTTCGGCGGACGGCAGCCGTTATGGGCAATGGGCGTCACATCACGGATCGATGTGATGTTGAAGCCGACGGCCGCAAGCGCCCGAAGCGCGCTTTCGCGCCCCGAGCCCGGGCCCTGCACTTCGACCTCGAGGGTCTTCACGCCGTGCTCCTGGGCCTTCTTGCCGGCATCCTCGGCGGCCATCTGGGCGGCGTAAGGCGTGGACTTCCGCGAGCCCTTGAAGCCCATCGTGCCGGCCGACGACCAGGCGATGGCGTTGCCCTGCACATCCGAGATCAGGATTTTTGTGTTGTTGAAAGACGAATTCACATGCGCCACCCCGGTGGCGATGTTCTTCGAGACCTTCTTTTTGGTGCGGCGGGTATCGCGAGCCATGACTTTCGCCCTCCCTTACTTCTTCTTGCCGGCGATGGGTTTCGCCGGGCCTTTGCGCGTCCGCGCATTGGTGTGGGTGCGCTGGCCGCGCACGGGGAGGTTGCGGCGGTGCCGCAGGCCGCGGTAGCAGCCGAGGTCCATCAGCCGCTTGACGTTCATCTGCACCTCGCGGCGCAGGTCGCCCTCAACGGTGTAGTTCGCATCGATATGTTCGCGGATCGCGAGCACTTCGGCGTCCGAAAGCTCGTTCACCCGGCGCGCTGCGTCGATATTCGTCGCCTCGCAGATGGCCTTCGCCGACGAATGCCCGATCCCGGTGATATAGGTCAGCGCGATTGGGACGCGCTTGGCGGTGGGGATGTTGACCCCGGCAATACGTGCCACGTCTGGTCTTCCTTTCGTCGCGAGCCCGTGATGCCAGGCCCTTTTTTCACAACGTAAAGCCCGGGACGTTCTGCTCCGGGCTTGGGTTCAGTTCTCGATGTGTCGGATCGGGGTGCGACCCCGTGTTTCTTGGCCGATTCTCAGTCGAGATGGCGTGAGATACGGGGTCGCGGGCGGGGGGTCAAGGGTGTGTCAAGGTTTGTTTGCGGTGGGGGCTCCGGCTCCTGCCTCAAGGGCTGCACCGACAGTCAGATGAGGTCGTCCACCGTTACGCTCAAGGCATCTGCCAACTTCGCCAACGTGGCAACCGAACCGGTCTTTCTTCCGGCCTCGATATCGGCGATCTGCACGCGATTGACGCCAGATGTCCGGGCCAGCGCGCTCTGGCTCAACCCCCGCCAGTCGCGGAAGACCGCAAGAGGGGCGTCCCCATCAAGGAGCCTATCCATGTACCGCGCAGGCAGGCCCTCGCCCGCCTCGGAGACCGCCCTGTCGTACGCCTGGATGTCGGCCAGGTCTTCGCGCGCGGCCAAGAGTGCTTCGTACTCGGCACGGGATATCGTCACGGTGTCCATGTCACTGTCTCACTCATAAGCCTCACCTCTTGGGGCAATGCGCAGGATGTCGAGGACTTCCGCATCGCGCATGATAACCCGCCAGTCGCCGACCCGAAGCCGAACACCATCCCTGCCCTTTGGCGCTTTGACGTTGTTGGCCTGCGAGGCGGGGTCGGCAGCATAGGCATTTATCTTGTCGCGGATACGCCACGCCGTGTTGCGGGGCATTCGCCGCAGAGCCTTCACCGCCTGGGGTTGGTAGACGACCGACTTCACTGGAGGATGTAGTCAAGGGCTATACTGTAGTCAAGAGCTACAGACCTCTGCTTCGAGCGCTGGCGCCTCACCTCCGGCGGCACCGGAGCAGCCTAACCATCCAGCACCGCAGCGATCGCCGCCTCGACCTCGTCGATCGTCCCGAGCCCAGGCACCCAGACGAGATCGCCCTTGGCGTGGTAATAGCCGATAAGCGGCGAGGTCTTTTTGTAATACTCCAGAAGCCGCGTCTTGATGCTCTCTTCGTTGTCGTCGGCCCGCACCGGCTCTCCGGCGGCCCGCGCCTCTTCGGCCCGGTTGAGCACGCGGGCGACGAGCGCGTCGTCGTTGACCTCCATCGCGATCACCGCGTTGAGGCCCTGGCCCATCGACTCCAGGAGTGCGCCCAAGGCGTCGGCCTGACCGAGGGTGCGGGGGAAACCGTCGAAGATGAACCCCATCGCATCGACCGTGTTGAGCTTTTCCTCGATGAGCCCGATGACGATATCATCGGTCACGAGCTCGCCGGCATCCATGATCGCGGCCACCTTCTGGCCCATCTCGGTGCCCGACCGGCGCGCCTCGCGGAGCATGTCACCGGTCGAAAGCTGGACCATGCCGCGCTTCTCTTCGAGGATCCGCGCCTGGGTCCCCTTCCCGGCCCCCGGCGGGCCGAGGAGTATGATATTCATCGTCTCGCTGTCCCTCTCGCCTTGCCGCGCCGTTTCCCGCGCAGCTGCGATTTCTCGATTAGCCCTTCATACTGATGGGCCAAGAGATGAGACTGGATTTGCTGGACGGTGTCCATCCCCACGGAGACGATAATCAGGATCGACGTGCCGCCGAAATAAGCGGTGATCGCAAGGTTGGTGCGCACGACCTCGGGCATGAGGCAGACCACCGCAAGGTAGATCGAGCCGAGGACGAGGATGCGGTTGACGACATAGTCGAGGTATTCCTCGGTCTTCTTGCCGGGACGGATGCCGGGGATGAAGCCGTTCTGGTTCTTGAGGTTTTCCGCCACATCCTCGGTCTTGAAGGCGACGTTCACGGTGTAGAAGTACGTGAAGAAGATGATCATGCCGGCGAAGAACAACAGATAGAGCGGCTGTCCGGGGCCGAAATAGGCCAGGATCGTCGACATCACGGGGCCTGCGGCCTGGCCGCCCGAGAAGGTCGAGATCGTCGTCGGGAGCAAGAGCAGCGACGAGGCGAAGATCGCGGGGATCACGCCGGCGGGGTTTACCTTCACCGGCAGGTGCGAGGACGAGCCGTCATAGACCTTCATCCCCACCTGGCGGCGGGGGTACTGGATGTGGATCTTGCGCAAGCTGCGTTCCATGAAGACGACGAAAATCATCGTCCCGATGAGCATCAGGATGACGCCGAGGATCGCCGGGGTGGCGAGCGCGCCGGTGCGGCCCTGTTCGAAGAACTGGGCGAGGGCGGCGGGAAGTTCGGCGATGATGCCGACGAAGATGATGAGCGAGATGCCGTTGCCGACGCCGCGGGCGGTGATCTGCTCGCCGAGCCACATCAGAAACATCGTGCCGCCGACGAGCGTGATCACCACGGCGGCCCGGAAGAACCAGCCCGGATCGGTGGCGAGGCCACCGGTCTCAAGGCTCACCGCGAGCCCGTAGGCCTGGAACGTGGCCAGAAACACCGTGCCGTAGCGGGTGTACTGGTTGATTTTCTTGCGGCCCGCCTCGCCCTCTTTCTTGAGCTGCTTTAGGGGCTCCCACATGGACGCCAGAAGCTGGACGATGATCGAGGCCGAAATGTAAGGCATGATCCCCAGCGCGAAGATGCCCATCCGGGAGATCGCGCCTCCGGTGAACATGTTGAGGACCCCGCCGAGGCCCGCCGCGGCCTGATCGAAGAATTGTTCCAGAGCCACACCGTCGATGCCGGGGACGGGGATGTAGGTGCCGATCCGGTAGACGATCAGAAGCCCGATGGTGAAGAAAATCCGCTGCCGGAGCTCGGTCGCCTTCCCAAGGGTCGACCACGAGATGTTGGCGGCCATCTGTTCTGCTGCGGATGCCATTTAGGTCTCTTTCATCGGATGAACGCCGCCAAACGGTGTCCCGTCGGCGGCGCTTTGGAACCTTGGAAGATGTAAGGGGCCAGGGGGCCCCTCACAACCACAAATCGGGCCGTTACTCGGCCGCTGCCGCAGACGTGACGGTCAGTGAGCCGCCGGCCTTTTCCACCGCTTCGACGGCGGATTTCGATGCGCCCGTTACGGTGATCGTGGCCTTGGCGGTGAAATCGCCCGCGCCGAGCACCCGCACCCCGTCGAGCTTGCGGCGCACGAGACCGGAGGCCACGAGCGCGTCCTCGGTGATCTCGGCCTTGGCATCGAGCTTCTTGTCGTCGATGAACTTCTGGATCAGCCCGAGGTTCACCACGGCGAATTTCTTCCGGTTTGGCTTGTTGAAGCCGCGCTTCGGCAGGCGTTGGTAGAGCGGCATCTGGCCGCCTTCGTAGCCGTTGATCGCCACGCCCGAACGGGACTTCTGGCCCTTGATGCCGCGCCCGGCTGTCTTGCCCTTGCCCGACCCGGGGCCCCGGCCCACACGCTTGGCCTTCTTCGCGGCACCGGGATTGTCCCGGAGTTCGTTGAGTTTCATGTCGCTTCTCCTTGCCGGAACACCTCCCCGAAGCGATGCGGGAGGGACGCGGCTTTTCCTGATGTGAAAGGCCTCCGTTCGAGGCCACCGGCGGCGTATACGCCCGCCGGGGCCAGGGATCAAGGACAAGAAGCGGCGCCAGGAGGCCTCAGCCCGAGGTGAAGCTCTGGCGGAACGCGATTGGCATAACCGGCAGCGGAATGCGCCCCGGCCGCAGGTCAAAGACCGCCATCCGACCGTAGAACGCGGTCGGTTTCGCCAGCCGCTCGATCCAGTGGTAATGCGGCCGGTCGGTGTAATCGTCCCAGAGCACCCGGGTCGGGCGCTTGATCTTGGTCAGAACGGTGAGAAAGCAGCTCACCCGGAACCGTCCGTCGATCAGCACCAGATCGGGATGCACGAAATCCGGCCGCCGCCAGACCGACCGGGCGTATTGCAGGTAACGCCAGGCGTGGAGGTATTTGCGGTGCCTGGGATAGCCCCATTCGCGGGTCGGCCCGACATCGGCATAGTGGATGTCGACCCGGGCCCCGAGCGGCGCCATCGCCTCGACGTCCTGGCCGATCGACTTCGCCCAGTCCCGGTCGCTCTCGACGGAGATGAGCCTCAGGCCGCGGACCCCGGCGGCATAGATCGTCGACCCGCCGGAGCCGTATTCGAGAATGGTATGTGCGCGGTCGTATTCCCGGCAGACCTCGGCCGCGACTTCGTTTGGAAAGGTGAGAGGAAATTTCTGATCGAGGGGCATGGTTCACTCCATGTCCCACCCCACGGGGGGCTGTTTGGCTCAATCATGGTTTCCACGAGGTTAACTGCCGGGGGCCAAAAGCGAAAAAGCCGGCCGAGTGATGTCGAGACCGCTTCCAGCCGTTGACGCGCATGGGCCGCCTGTCCCGTACGAGACCCGGTGTCAAAACGGCCGGGCGCGGTTTTGACGTGGAGCGGACTTTCATGCGGCGCAGACCGATCTTAAGACCCTCCCGTCCCGGGCTTGACCCGGGACCTCGATCGACGATGCGCTCAGGGGGCAACGGGGCCCCGGATCAAGTCCGGGGCGTCTGTCGCTGTTTGGCCCATGGCGGACGTTGTCACTTCACGCTGGCGCGGCATCAAGGCCGAAGGCCGCCGCGCCAGCGCCGGACCGCCGCACCGGTCCGGCGATTTGGCCGAGGGAGGTGCAACGCTCTGATCTGTTTACAGCCTTGCTGTCATAAAGCGCGTCGGCGAAAGGTCGGATCGCCGCCCCGCGGCCCGGCGATGGCGCAGCTCAGCACCCCGATGCCCAAACGCCGACTTCAGGCTGCAACGGGCCCCCGCCGGGCCGGATCGCGGGCTAGCCCCGTTCCTCCACGATCTCCACGAGATGCGGGATCTTCGCGACCATACCGCGGACGGCTGGCGTGTCCTCCAGCTCGCGCGTTCTGTGCATCTTGTTCAACCCCAGCCCGATCAGCGTCTGGCGCTGGATCGCGGGGCGGCGGATCGGCGAGCCGATCTGTTTGACGACGATGGTCTTGGCCATGGATCAAGCCTCCTCGGCGACTTGGGCGCTCGCCTCGGCGGCGTCCTCGCGCTTGGGCAGAATGTCGGCGACCTTCTTGCCCCGGCGCTGGGCGACCGAGCGCGGCGAGGCTTCCTTCTTGAGCCCGTCGATGGTCGCGCGGATCATGTTGTAGGGGTTCTGCGAACCGATGGATTTCGCCACGACGTCCTGCACGCCGAGCATCTCGAAGACGGCCCGCATCGGGCCGCCGGCGATGATGCCGGTGCCGGTCGGAGCCGTGCGCATGACGACACGGCCCGCGCCATGGCGGCCCTCAATGTCGTGATGGAGCGTCCGCCCCTCGCGAAGCGGCACCCGGATCATCCCGCGCTTAGCCGCCTCGGTGGCCTTGCGGATGGCTTCGGGGACCTCCTTGGCCTTGCCCTTGCCGAAACCGACGCGGCCCTTCTGGTCGCCCACGACGACGAGGGCTGCAAAGCCGAAGCGCTTGCCGCCCTTGACGGTCTTCGAGACCCGGTTGATGGCGACCAGACGGTCGGCGAATTCAGGGGTCTCGTCGCGGTCGCGACGGCCGCCCCGTCCTTGTGGTTCTCTGGCCATTGGGCCTCCTTACGTCGTTTCGGCGCGCCGCGCCTTGGTTGTCCAACCGCGGTGCCACATGGCCCCGGTCATCGAAGGTGGGCAGATTGCCCACCCTACGCATCCTGTTCGACAGCGTTGCCCCGGGCCCGCAGGCTGGGCAATCTGCCCGCCTAAAGCTTCAGCCCCGCTTCCCGTGCCGCGTCCGCCAAAGCCTTGACCTTGCCGTGGAACAGAAACCCGCCCCGGTCGAAATAGGCCTCTTCGATGCCGGCCTTCTTCGCGCGCTCGGCAATCGCCTGACCGACCTTGGTCGCGGCTTCGACGTTGTTCTTGCCGACGACGCCGAGGTCCTTCTCCAGCGTCGAGGCCGAGGCCAGGGTCTTGCCCGCCACATCGTCGATGAGCTGCACCGAGATGTTCTTCGACGAACGGTGCACCGAGAGGCGCGCCTTGCCGGTATTGACCTTGCGAAGCTTGTTCCGGACGCGCAGGCGGCGCTTCTGGAACAGATCCCGTTTGGAAAGTGCCATGATGTCCGGTCCTTACTTCTTCTTGCCTTCCTTGCGGAAGATGTACTCGCCCTTGTAGCGGATGCCTTTGCCCTTGTAGGGCTCGGGCCGCCGCCATTCGCGGATATTGGCCGCGACCTGGCCGACGAGCTGTTGGTCGATGCCTTCGACGACGATTTCGGTCTGCTTGGGGCAGGTCACGGTCACGCCCTCGGGCACCTCGAAGTTGACGTCGTGGCTGAGGCCGAGGTTCAAGACGAGCTTCGAGCCCTGCATCTGCGCCCGGTAGCCCACGCCCTGGATCTCCAGCTCTTTTTTGAAGCCCGAGTTGACGCCGGTGACGAGGTTGGCCACTTGCGTCCGGCTCATCCCCCATTGCTGGCGGGCGCGCTTGGACTTGCCGCGCGGTTCGACAAGCACCTTGCCGTCCTCGACCGAGATCGTGACATCGTCGGTCGCGGTGAATTCACGGGTGCCTTTCGGCCCCTTTACCGAAACGGTCTGGCCAGAGATGGAGGCTTCCACCCCAGACGGTAGCTCGACCGGTTGTTTGCCAATACGAGACATGTCCTTCTCCTTAGAAGACCGTGCAAAGCACTTCGCCGCCAACATTGGCAGAGCGTGCATTTGCATCCGACATCACGCCTTTCGACGTCGACACGATCGACACACCGAGGCCCTGGCGGACCTGGGGAATGTCGCCGACACCCATGTAGACGCGGCGGCCGGGCTTGGAGACGCGCTTCAGCTCGCGGATCACCGGGGTGCCCTCATAGTACTTGAGGTCGATCCGGATCGCCGGATGGCCGTTGTCATCGACGGTCTTTTCGTAGCCGCGAATGTAGCCTTCGTCGGCCAGCACATCGAGGACCCAGGTCCTGAGCTTCGAGGCCGGGCTGTGGGTGGAGGATTTGCCGCGCATCTGCGCGTTGCGGATGCGGGTCAGCATATCACCGAGAGGATCGTTCATTATCTATACCCTCCTTACCAGCTCGACTTGACCATGCCGGGCACCTGGCCGTTCGAGCCGAGGTCGCGAAGCGCGATCCGGCTGACTTTCAGCTTCCGGTAATAGGCGTGGGGACGCCCGGTGAGCTGGCAGCGGTTGTGGAGCCGGGTGGGCGAGGAGTTGCGGGGCAGTTTCGCCAGTTTCAGGCGCGCCTTGAACCGCTCTTCCATCGGCTTTGTTTCATCGTTCGCGATTTCCTTCAGCGCAGCCCGCTTGGCGGCGTACTTCTCCACCAGCTTCTGGCGCTTCACTTCGCGTTCGACCATTGCTTTCTTTGCCATGTTCGTAACCCTCAGCTGTTGAAGGGCATGTTGAAATGCTTCAACAGCGCCTTGGCTTCCGCGTCGGTCTGCGCGGTGGTGGTGATGATGATGTCCATGCCCCAGACCTCGTCGACCTTGTCGAAGTTGATCTCGGGAAAGACGATGTGTTCCTTCAGGCCCATCGCGAAATTGCCGCGCCCGTCGAACGACGAGCCCTTGATGCCGCGGAAGTCGCGGACACGCGGCAGGGCGATGGTGATGAGCCGGTCGAGGAATTCGTACATCCGGTCGCCCCGGAGCGTCACCTTGGCGCCGAGCGGCATCTCCTCGCGGACCCGGAAGCCGGCGATGGACTTTTTGGCCTTGGTGATGACGGCCTTCTGCCCGGCGATGGCGGTGAGGTCTTCCTGGGCCGACTTCGCCTTCTTCGAATCCTTCACCGCTTCGGCGCCGCAGCCGATGTTGAGAACGATCTTCTCAAGCCGCGGGATCATCATGTCGTTGGCGTAGCCGAACTCTTCCTTCATCGCCGCGCGGATCGCCTCCGCGTAGGCGGCCTTCAGGCGGGGAGTGTAATTGGCGGTGTCGAGCATCAGATCACGTCCCCCGTTGTCTTGGCGAACCGCACCTTCTTGTCGCCGTCCATCTTGAAGCCGACGCGGGTGGGTTTGCCGTTCTTGTCCAGAAGCGCGAGGTTCGACAGATCAATGGGCATCGCCTGCGGGATGCGCCCGCCCTGGCTCTGCGCCGACTGGCGGGTGTGGCGGATGGCGATGTTCACGCCATCGACGACCGCCTTGCCGTCTTTGGGCATAACCCGGGTGATCTCGCCTTCCTTGCCCTTGTCCTTGCCGGCAAGGACGACGACCTTGTCGCCTTTTTTCAGTTTCGCAGCCATCTTAGAGCACCTCCGGAGCGAGCGAGATGATCTTCATGAAGTTCTTCGCCCGAAGCTCGCGGACCACGGGGCCGAAGATCCGGGTGCCGATGGGCTCGCCCGCGTTGTTGAGGATGACAGCGGCATTGCGATCAAACCGGATCGCTGTGCCGTCTTCGCGGCGGACCTCTTTGGCGGTCCGCACCACAACGGCTTTGCGGACATCGCCCTTCTTCACGCGGCCGCGCGGGATGGCTTCCTTGACCGACACCACGATGATGTCGCCCACAGAGGCATATTTCCGCTTCGAGCCGCCGAGGACCTTGATGCACTGCACCCGGCGTGCGCCGGAATTGTCAGCGACATCCAGATTGGTCTGCATCTGGATCATTTTGGTTCTCCCGACCTTTGGGCATTGCCGTTGCTTTCGGCGCCCAGGGTTTCGCTGAACCGGGGGTTACGACCGCTAGGCGGTGACAACCTCCCAGCGTTTGGTTTTCGAGATCGGCGCGCATTCCTGAATGCGGACGCTGTCACCGGTCTTGTAGGTGTTCTGCGGGTCGTGCGCCCGGTACTTTTTCGACGAACGCACGGTCTTTTTCATCATCGGATGGGTGTAGCGGCGCTCGACGAGAACGGTGACGGTCTGGTCGTTCTTGTCGGACGTGACGGTGCCTTGCAGGATACGCTTGGGCATTACTCATCTCCCCCTTCGGCGTCGCCGGCGGCCGCGCGGACCTTTTCGTTGATGATGGTCTTCACCCGGGCGACGTCGCGCTTGACGCTGCGCATCCGGGCGGTGTTTTCAAGCTGGCCGGTGGCCTGCTGGAAGCGGAGGTTGAACGCCTCCTTTTTGAGCTTGGCAAGCTCCTCGCCCAATTGGTCGGGCGTCTTGTCACGCAGTTCTGCGGCGTTCATCGCCATTTCCCTTTCAACAATCGCCGGTAGGCCCCAGTGCGCCATTTGCGCGGGTCACCCTGATTCCGGCGGAGTAGGTGAATGAGCGGGTCGTTTAGGCAACCCGCCGGTACAACGCAAGCACAATCTCGGGTTTGGGCGAGACTTTGGCCTGCCCGGCCCTAGCTGGCGGTTTGCGGGACTGGTCGTGGCGAAAGACGAAAGCGATGAACGCGAAACTCCTCATCATGGGTGCGACGTCGGGGATCGGCGCGGCGGCCGTCGATGAAGCCCTTTCGCGCGGGCTCTGCGTTCGTGCCTTTTCCCGAAGTGCCGGGCAGATGCCTGCCCGGGACGGTCTTGAACGCCACCCCGGAGACGCGCTGAACGCCGGGGACCTGCGGGCCGCCCTCGAAGGTGTCACCGCCGTGATCTACGCGCTCGGCATCAAGGAGCGCCTCGCGATGCTCTGGGAGGAGGAGACGCTCTTTTCCGAAAGCACCCGTATCCTGATCGATGAAATGGCGACGGCGGGCGTCTCGCGCGTGGTTGCCGTCACCGGGCTCGGCGCCGGGAAAAGCCGCATGGCCCTGAGCGCAGTGGAACGGCTGGCCTTCACGGCCATCCTCGGCAAGCCCTACGAAGACAAGGCCCGTCAGGAGGCGCTCCTGATGGCGAGCGACCTTGACTGGACCATCGTCCGGCCCGCGATCCTGACCAACGGCGCCCGCAGCGGGCGGGTGCAGGTGCTCCGCAGCCCCGAAACCTGGCGAAACGGGCTCGTCAGCCGAAAGGACGTCGCGGTCTATCTCGTCGACGCGGTCGCCGAGGGCCTCGACATCCGCAGCGATGTGGTCCTGGCCCGCTAGTCGCCGCCCCAGCGGTAGTTGAAGCTCACCGAGATCCGGTCGTCCTCGGCCATGTTCATCGGCACTTCGTGGCGGAGCCAGCTTTCCCAGAGGAGCACGTCGCCGACCTCGGGGGTGACGTAGACGAAGGGCCTGAGGTCTTCGGGCGCGTCCTTGCGGCGCGGAGGTGCGGCCATCATCATTTGGAGGCGCGGGTCTTCGAATTTGATCGCGCTCGTGCCCGGGGGCATGGCGACATAGGTCGTACCCGAGATCACCGAATGGGGGTGGATATGGGCGGTGTGGATGCCGCCTTCGGGGAGGATGTTGATCCAGATGTCTTCGAGGGTGAGGGGTTTGTCGCCGAGGTCAAAGGAGAGCGTGTCGGCGAAGGCGGCAACGTGGGTGTCGAGCTGTTTGACGATGTCGGCGAAGATCGGGAAGCGCCAGGGAAGGTCGGTGAGGGAGGCGTAGGAGGTGTATCCGGGGTAGCCTTGGGTTTCGCACCACTCCTGCCCGGCCTCGTCGTCCTCGGCGATGGAGAGGCAGGAGGCGGCGAGTTCCGTGGGGTCGATGCCGGTGAGGCGGGACTGATAGAGGCGGGTGGCGAAGAGAGTGCGGGTCATGACACCTGATACGCACCGCGATGAACGGAGTGAAGTGGGACGCGCCCGAGCCTTGGGGTGAGCGGCGTCAAGGATAAGGTCCGGTGGACCTTTTCAGCCGCGAACGGGCGAAGCCCAGGGGAGCGTTTTTGAAACGCTGCGCCGTGAGCGCCTTCATGGTGCAAGCCGCATCTTCCGGTGGAGCGGATTGTGAGGGTGTCAATGCGCCCTCCCGGGGGAAGGGGTGAGACAGGGTTCGGCGTAGCCGATGAAAGGTCCGGGTGGACCTTTCAAGTGTCGAACGCGCGAAGCGCCGGACGTGCGCGGCCCGGGCTGGTTGCCCGGGCCAAACACCCTGCTACTCACCGCAAAACGTGGCAACCGTTAATCCATCCTTGAGACTGAAGACTTCGGAGCAACCGGACTCGGAATCGATACGATGACCGAGGTCCAATCCTTTCACTGCGTCACCGTACCCGACGAACCCATATTGGTTGAGGTCAAGGTATCTGTACGGGACCGCCGTCATCCAAATCAGCCCTGAATATGCTGCTACACAGGCAAGGATAGAAAGCACACTAAAGACCAGGAGCGATTTCATCCTCGGAACCCGATCCGCGAAGCAAGAACCGTCGGGTGAGGACACGTCAATTGCATCACCATTGCTGCGACAAGCCTTCTGCCTCAAGTCGGACCCTTAGCATGTCACGAACGAACTCGTGGTCGCTTGAGGCATTCAAGCGAGCAAGGCGTCGTTTTCCAAGGCGGCGATCCAGCATTGCAATACCGCGAATGATGGGGCTTTCAGACGCCAATGCATCGTCAATCGACAGATTTAGATAGTCAAACAGCGCACCCGAGACGTCCCAAGCGGACGGGGCATGCTGCCGTGCAGCTTCGTAGGCTTCGTCCCAACTCAGGCCCTCCGCGTTCTTCAGGCTGTGTGCGGCGACGTAGTAGCTCAGAGTGCCGAACGAACTGAGGCGCTCACCATCAACGGTAAACCAAGCTTCGCCGACTGCGTCGTGCGAACCTCGGTAGCGGGTAAGCCAAACCTCAACGCGGCCGTTGAGCTGATCGGCAAAACCGCCCTCTATCCGTTGCTTCAATTTGCTCCACTTCATCGAACGTGAAGCTTACAACAAGAACGGCGGGGTGAAACCCCGCCCTGCCTTTCGTTTCTGGCCGTAGGGCGGGTTTCAACCCGCCACGATGTCACCAGTCCTCGCGCACCACCGTCCGGGTCTTCACCGGCAGCTTCATCGCCGCGAGGCGCAGGGCTTCGCGGGCGACCGCGCACCGGCGCCAAGGGCGAAGCGGTTTCTGAGCGGCCCTATTGCGCACTAAACTGAACTAATAAGAACTAACAGCCATCGGTTAGTTCTTGTTGGTTCTCGGTAGGCCTTCGGACTCGCATCGTTGTCTCGAAACGAGAAAGGCGGGGTCAACCCCGCCCTACTCTTCGTTTCTAGACGTACGGCGAGGTTCACCCCACCAGACCAAGCCCATCGCCGGGTGCCGGCCCGCATTTCGCTTGCGTGAATTGCTACACCGCACTCGAGGATTGGTTCTACCAATCCTCGCGCACCACCGTCCGGGTCTTCACCGGCAGCTTCATCGCCGCGAGCCTGAGCGCCTCGCGGGCAATCGGCTCGGCCACGCCGTCGATCTCGAACATGATCCGGCCAGGCTTCACCTTCGCCGCCCAGCGGTCGACCGACCCTTTGCCTTTCCCCATCCGTACCTCGATCGGCTTTGCCGTTACCGGCGTGTCGGGGAAGATGCGGATCCAGACGCGGCCCTGACGCTTCATGTGGCGTGTCATGGCCCGGCGGGCGGCTTCGATCTGGCGCGCGGTGATGCGTTCGGGCTCGATGGCTTTGAGGCCATAGGTGCCGAAGGTGAGGTCGGAGCCACCCTTGGCCTCGCCCTTGATCCGGCCCTTGTGGAGCTTGCGGAATTTCGTGCGCTTTGGTTGCAGCATCTTCTAGTTCCTCCGTCCACCGCCGGCGCCACGGGGGGCCGGGCCGTCCTGGAGCTCCTGCTGGCGCCGGTCGCGGGCCGAGGGGTCGTGCTCCATGATCTCGCCTTTGAAGATCCAGACCTTGATGCCGATGATGCCGTAGGGCGTCTTGGCTTCGGCGAGCGCGTAATCGATGTCGGCCCGCAGGGTATGGAGCGGCACCCGGCCCTCGCGGTACCATTCGGTCCGCGCGATCTCGGCACCACCCAGACGACCGGCGACATTCACGCGGATGCCGAGCGCCCCCATGCGCATCGCGTTCTGCACCGCCCGCTTCATCGCGCGGCGGAACGACACCCGGCGCTCGAGCTGCTGGGCGACGCTTTCGGCGACAAGCTGGGCATCGAGCTCGGGCTTACGCACTTCGACGATGTTGAGATGAAGCTCGGCCTTCGTCATCGCGGCAAGCTTCTTGCGGAGTGTCTCGATATCCGCCCCCTTCTTGCCGATGATGACCCCGGGCCGCGCGGTGTGCACCGTCACCCGGCACTTGCCGTGCGGGCGCTCGATGATCACCTTCGACACCCCGGCCTGCTTGCACTCTTCCTTGATGAATTCGCGGATCCGCACGTCTTCGAGGAGAAGATCGCCGTAATCCTTGGTGTTGGCATACCAGCGGCTGTCCCAGGTCCGGTTGACCTGAAGCCGCATGCCAATCGGGTTAACCTTCTGACCCATCAGGCTTGCTCCTCAACTTGGCGGACCTTGATCGTAAGCTCCGAAAAGGGCTTGGTGATGCGCCCGTAGCGCCCCCGTGCCCGCGGACGACCGCGCTTCATGGTGATATGCTTGCCGACCCAGGCCTCGGCGACGACAAGCTCATCGACATCGAGGTTGTGGTTGTTCTCGGCGTTCGCAATGGCCGATTGCAGGCACTTCTTGACGTCTTCCGAGATGCGCCGCTTCGAGAAGGTGAGATCGGCCAGAGCCTTCTCCACCTTCTTGCCGCGGATCATCGCCGCCACGAGGTTCAGCTTCTGGGGCGAGGTGCGCAGCATCCGCGTCTTCGCCATCGCCTCGTTCTCCGCCACGCGGCGGGGATTTTTATCCTTGCCCATGGCCTACTTCCTCTTGGCTTTCTTGTCGGCCGCGTGCCCGTAATAGGTCCGCGTCGGGGAGTATTCCCCGAACTTCTGGCCGATCATGTCTTCGGAGACGTTGACGGGGATGTGCTTGTGCCCGTTGTAGACGCCGAAGGTGAGCCCCACGAATTGCGGGAGGATCGTCGAGCGGCGCGACCAGATCTTGATGACTTCGTTGCGCCCGCTCTCGCGGGACTTTTCGGCCTTTTTCAGGACGTAAGAGTCCACGAAGGGGCCTTTCCAAACCGAGCGACCCATCTTAGCGGCCCTTCTTCTTGGCGTGACGCGAGCGCAGGATCAGCTTCGACGACGCCTTGTTCTTGTCACGGGTGCGCGCACCCTTCGTCGGCTTGCCCCAGGGGGTGACCGGGTGACGGCCGCCCGAGGTACGGCCTTCGCCGCCGCCATGGGGGTGATCGACCGGGTTCATCACCACACCGCGCACGCTCGGGCGCTTGCCCAAGTGCCGGTTGCGGCCGGCCTTGCCGAGGTTCTGGTTCGAGTTGTCGGGGTTCGAGACCGCGCCCACGGTCGCCATGCACTCTTGGCGCACCATCCGCAACTCGCCCGAGGAGAGCCGGATCTGGGCGTAACCGCCATCCCGACCGACGAACTGGGCATAGGTGCCCGCCGCCCGCGCGATCTGGCCGCCCTTGCCGGGCTTCATCTCGATGTTGTGGACGATCGTCCCAATCGGCATGCCCGCAAACGGCATTGCATTGCCGGGTTTGACGTCGACCTTATCGCCCGCGACCACCTTGTCGCCCACGCCGAGGCGTTGGGGGGCGAGGATGTAGGCTTGCTCGCCGTCATGGTACTGAATGAGCGCGATGAAGGCGGTGCGGTTGGGGTCGTATTCGATCCGAACCACGGTCGCTTCGACGTCGTGCTTGCGCCGCTTGAAATCGACGATCCGATAAAGGCGTTTCGCCCCACCGCCGCGGCGGCGCATCGTAATCCGTCCGGTATTGTTCCGGCCCGCCTTCTTGGTCAACCCTTCCGTGAGGGACTTGACCGGGCGGCCTTTCCAAAGCTCCGAACGGTCGATAAGCACCAGCCCGCGCTGGCCAGGCGTCGTAGGTTTGTACGACTTGAGTGCCATGCTTGCTCTCTTCCGTTTGCTTCGGCCGGGGGTGCGCCCCCTGGCTCATGTTTAGGCCCGAAGGCCGATTTCGGCTCTGCCCGCCCCGGACCTGATCCGGGGCCTCCGGCCACGAGGTCCCGGGTCAGGCCCGGGACGGGTAGTCAAAAATGGTGCGCCCCGGACGAATCCGGGGCGGTATCGGTGGGCGGGGTATAGGGGAGGTGGGGGGAGGTGTCTAGGGGCGTTTGGTCAGGGACTGGAGAGGTCGTCTATTCGCGAGTTCCTGGCTTCCACAAACGTCAGCAGGGCCTCGCGATAGTTGCGGTACCGCTCAACCGATGACGGAAGCGGAGAACTCTCGAAGTCATCAAAGGGCAAAAAGAATTGCACAGATCCATCGGGCGAAATCAAATCTTGGAAAAGGAAGAACTCAACATAGCCTTCGAAACTCTCAAAGAGTTGAAAGAAGTCACCATACCTAACTAAGGTCTCGGCGAGCGGACTGGTCTCCCTAGCGTAATGCCGCCTTATGCATTCGAGAGTAAGGTCGAAACGGTCCTTCACATGCCAACTGAGGCCACGCATCCCATTGATGGTAGGCTTTCGATTGACTTTTTTGGACGGAAAGATGGTGTAGGCGCCGATAGTGCTGCACTTCGAAAAGAAGGTTTCGACGTCGTGCTTGGGGGTTTCGCTTATTGTCTGAGCCATTGCCTTTACGTGGCGATACGTATGCCCGATGGCATCGCTGGAAAGCTCAAATTCTCCTTGGCTGGATTTGTGGTGCAAATACAGGCCCGGGCTCGAGATCGAAAGATTGAATTCTTGGCCGTTCGGGAGCGGCTTGCTCCATAGAACCTTGTGAAACCCTCGCAGCGTGGGGCTATGGCTATCTGGGTCCTTCCCAGACGGAGTATCGGAATAAACATCGAACGTCGTATCGACGGCATCGGGCATGCCGCCACATTATTTGGCTCATCCCGAGAGGCAAGTGTCAAGCCGTGCCAGCGCCGGACCGGGGGACGGCGCATCCGACCTCTCCGCGACGCGCTTTATGGTAGCAAGGCACATCTTCGATCGGCACGGCGCGCCAAGACCAGCAAGCGTAGGGTGGGTGATCTCACCCACCATTCCGCCACCCGTCACGCCCTGTCATCCGCAAGATACCGCGCCACATCCATCCGCTGATGCAGAACCCGCATCACGACGATGCCGCCCCCAAGCTCCTTGAAGAACACCACGTGGCCGCCAATGCTGTAGCGAAGATACCCTTCGCGTTCATGCACCCGCCGGCCCATCTTCCTGCCCGAAGCCAGATCATCGCAGACCGCACGGATGTCGAGCGTGTAGCGGTTCGCCTGATCGAAGCCCCAAGTCTCCGCCGTGTAATCCCAGATCAGGTCGATGTCCGAAATTGCCGATGCGCTGTAGACTGCGCCGCTCACGTCTTTCGACCACGGAACTCCGCGCGCTTCCCGGCAAGGAACTCATCGAAGTCGAAATCCTCGACGATACCGGATTGCTCCCCTTCGATCAGCGCAGCCTGAAGCCGTGCAACGGCCTGTACCCGCTCCTGATCCTGCCGGATCAAGTGCCGCACATAATCGCTGGAATTGGAAAACCGCCCGTCCTTGGAGCGGTCTTCGACCCAGTCTTTCATCTGGTCGGGGAGGGAGATGTTCATCGTGGCCATGCGTTCGAAGGTAGGAGAGATGGCAAAGCTTGTCAAAGAAAAGGCGGGGTGAAACCCCGCCCTACTCTCGTTCGCAATGTAGGGCGGGGTTCACCCCGCCACCGACATCAGAGCCCCGTCGTCACGTCGATCGTGTTGCCTTCTTCAAGCGTCACATAGGCTTTCTTGACGTCCTTGCGGCGCCCAAGCTGCCCCCGGAACCGCTTCGCCTTGCCCTTGGTGATCGTCGTGTTGACCGACTTCACCTTCACGCCGAAAAGCTCTTCCACCGCTTCCTTGATCTGCGGTTTGTTCGCCTCGGGCGCGACCTCGAAGACGACCGCGCCGTGTTCGGACGCCATCGTCGCCTTTTCGGTGATCACGGGTTTGCGGATCACGTCGTAATGTTCTGCTTTGGCACTCATTTCAGCCTCGCTTCCAGCGCCTCGACACCGGCCTTCGTCAGAACCAGCGTGTCGCGCTTCAGGATGTCGTAGACGTTGGCCCCCATCGAGGGGAGCACGTCGAGCCCCTCGATATTGGCCGCCGCGCGGGCAAAGCCCTCGTTGACCGCCGCACCGTCGATGACGAGCGCCCGCTTCCAGCCGAGGTTTCTCACCTGCTTGGCCAGCGCCCCCGTCTTGCCGTCGGATTCCGCAGCGTCGAGCACGATCAGCTCGCCCGCCTTGGCCTTGGCCGAAAGCGCATGGCGCAGACCGAGCTTGCGGAACTTCTTCGGCAGATCGTGGGCATGGCTCCGGGGTGTCGGCCCTTTGTAGATGCCGCCCTTGCGGAAGATCGGCGCGTTCCGGTCGCCGTGGCGCGCGCCACCGGTGCCCTTCTGGCGGTAGATCTTCTTCGTCGAATAGCTGGTCTCCGACCGGGTCTTGACCTTGTGGGTTCCGGCCTGGGCCTTGTTCCTCTGCCAGCGGACGACGCGGTGCAGGATGTCCGCCCTCGGTTCGAGGTCGAACACCTCGTCGGCGAGATCGACCGACCCGGCCTTCTTGCCGTCGAGCTTGATCACGTCGAGTTTCATTCCTCAGCGTCCTTCTTCTCTTCGGGCTGGGCCTCGCCGTCGCCCTCGGCCTTGATCTCGGCTTCGGCCTCGGCGAGCGCGGCCTCCTGGGCGGCGGCCTCTTCGGCCAGACGCGCCTCTTCGGCGGCCTTCGCTTCGGCTTCTGCCTGGGCGGCGGCCTCTTCGGCGAGACGCTCGGCCTCGGCCGCAGCCGATTTCAGTGCCGCCGGCAGGATCACGTTATCGGGGACGGGCTTTTTCACCGCATCCTTGATCGTCACCCAGCCGCCTTTCGAGCCCGGAACCGCGCCCTTGACCATGATGAGGCCCCGGTCGGCATCGGTCCGCACCACCTGGAGGTTCTGCGTCGTCACCCGCGCGGCCCCCATGTGGCCCGCCATTTTCTTGCCTTTGAAGACCTTGCCCGGGTCCTGACACTGCCCCGTGGAGCCGTGCGAGCGATGCGAGATCGACACACCGTGCGACGCGCGAAGCCCGCCGAAATTGTGCCGCTTCATCGCGCCGGCAAAGCCCTTGCCGATGCTCGTGCCCGAGACATCGACGAACTGGCCTTCGAAATAGTGGTTCGCGGTGATTTCCTCGCCCACGTCGATCAGGTTTTCGGGGTCCACCCGAAACTCCGCGATCTTCCGCTTGGGCTCGACCTTGGCGACGGCGAAATGGCCACGCATCGCCTTCGACACCCGCTTGGCCTTCGCCGAGCCCGCGCCGAGCTGCACCGCGGCATAGCCGTCGGTCTCGGGCGTGCGCCTGGCAACGACCTGAAGCTTGTCGAGTTGCAGAACCGTCACCGGCACCTGCTTTCCGTCTTCCATGAAGAGCCGGGTCATGCCGACCTTCTTAGCGATCACTCCGGAGCGCAGCATTTCTCCACCCTCCCCTTAGACCTTGATTTCGACATCGACGCCGGCCGCCAGATCGAGCTTCATCAGCGCGTCCACGGTCTGGGGCGTCGGGTCCACGATGTCGAGAAGCCGCTTATGGGTGCGGATTTCGAACTGGTCGCGGGATTTCTTGTCGATATGCGGGCCGCGAAGAACGGTGAACTTCTCGATCTTGTTCGGTAGCGGGATGGGCCCGCGCACCGTGGCACCGGTCCGCTTCGCCGTGTTCACGATCTCCTGGGTCGAGGCATCGAGAACCCTGTAATCGAAGGCTTTGAGCCTGATCCGAATATTCTGGCTGGCAATCGCCATGGTTCTTTCCTTCCGTTGAGAGGTGGACGGCACCCGCCGCCCACGTCGAACTTGTTGTTTGGTTTGGTGGGCAGATTGCCCACCCTACCGATTTGCGCTGGCGTAGGGTGGGCAATCTGCCCACCGCTGCCTCACTCGATGATCTTCGACACGATCTGTGATGCGCGTCTCGGGATCATTACTCGATGATCTTCGACACGACGCCTGCACCCACCGTGCGGCCGCCTTCGCGGATCGCAAAGCGCAACCCGTCTTCCATCGCGATGGGCGCGATGAGCTCCACCGTGAAGCCCACATTGTCGCCCGGCATCACCATCTC
>JASJAR010000044.1 GCA_030066905.1 Paracoccaceae bacterium
CCAGCATCATCACCGAAGGCGACAGCGCCACGTTGGATGTGCGCGCCAACGATACCGGCATTGACGGCGGGCCGGTCACCGTCACCGCGATCGACGGCCAACCGATTGCCCCCGGCACGCCCGTCTCGGTGACCGGCGGCACCGTGTCCATTGACAATGCCGGTGTGCTGACCTTCACGCCCGGCCCCGGCGTCACCGGCGATGTTGAGATTCCTTACACGCTGTCCGACGACGGCACCGGCGCCACCGACCGCGCGGTCTGGACCGTCACCGTCGACGCGCTGCCGAGCGTCGACATCGTCGACAATGCCAGCCCCAGTGATCCGGCGGCGGGCGACGATGTCTTGTCGAGCCTCGACGATCTGGCGGCGGTGGCGATCAATGGGCAAGTCCCCGGCGGCGGGAGCCTGACGCAGATCACGGTGACGGACGGAACCGGCAACACCGTAACGATCCCGGCGGCGGACGTCACCATTGCGCCGGACGGAACATTCACCGTCAACGCGGATCTGAGCGGGTTGGACGACGGCACGCTGACCGTGTCGATGGACGTGACGGACCGCGACGGCATTCCGGCGACGGTCACCGACACGATCCAGAAGGACACGGTGACCGAGGTCGCCATCAACCCCATCACCATTGTCGACGGTGTGATCCCCACGATCTCCGGCACGGGCATCGCGGGCGAGACGGTGACGCTGACCATTGATGGCGGCGATCCGGTCACGCTGGTGGTCGCCGGCGATGGCACCTGGAGCTTCACGCCCGCCGCGCCGCTGCCCGACACAGCCGTCACCGTTTCGTCCACCGCAACCGATCCCTTCGGCAACACCGCCACGGACACGCGCGACGTGACCCCGGCCATCGTCGAGGACCAGGTGCCTGGCGCGCCCGAAGACATCCTGGTGTCCGAGGCCAACCTCGCCTCCGGAACCGATCCGGCGGCGGGTGGAGCGGTGGTAACCTCGACCATTGAGCTCGGCACCGGGGCGACCGAACTGGCTGAGATTACCATCGGCGGCACGACGCTGACCGCCGCGCAGTTGGACGCGCTCGACACGACACCTGTTGCGCCCATCGCCACAACCTACGGCACGATCACCGTGACCGATTTCGACGCCGACACCGGCACGTTGACCTACGACTACGAGCTCACAGGGGCGACCGACACCCACAGCGCGGCGGGCGCCGATATCGTGCGCGAGACGATCGACATCACCGCGACGGACGACGATGGCGACACGCGGGAAACGACGCTTGTGGTGGGCGTGGAGGATGACCAGCCTTCGGCCGCCGTAAACACCGGCTTTGTCGGCGCGCTGATCTCCTCCGATGCGGATCTCACGACCGACCCATCCCTGTCCTTTGCGGATGCGTTCGACATCGACCTTGGGGCCGACGGTGGCGCCGCCAGCAACGCGGTCGTCTATTCCCTGTCGTCCCCCGATGCCGTGTCCGGCCTCACCGACCAGGACACCGGCGCGCCCATCGTTCTGTCGGAAGTGGGGGGTGAGGTGGTCGGCATTGTGGATGGCGGCGCTGCCAATGGCGAGGTCGCGTTCACCGTGTCGGTGGACCCAGCAACCGGGGTGATCACGCTCGACCAAGCGCGCACGATCTTCCACGGGCCGGGCGTCGACACCGTGTCGATCGCCGAGGCCGGCGTCGAACTGACGGCGACGGTCGCCGATGGCGACGGGGACGTCACTTCCGAAAGCCTGGAGATCGGCGACCGGCTGTCCTTCGCCAACGACATTCCGGTTGCAAACGCTCAGGCGCCGCTTGCGACGGTGGAGGACGGCGCGACCGTCGGCACCGCCAACGGTGCCCCGAACCTGCTGGACAACGACATCCCCGGCGAGGGGGTCACCCGCGTCTATGAAGTGACCTATACCGATGACACCGGCACCGAGCAGACGGTCACCATCGCCGCAGGGCAAACGGGCACCGGCCCTCTGGCGGCCGAATTCGGCACGCTTGAAGTCAACGCCGACGGTTCCTGGAGCTTTATCCCGGACGAAGAGATCACCCATACCGACGGCGCGGCAGTGGATGCGGGCTTTACATACGATCTGATCGACGGGCCGACCAACGCAGACACGGGCAGCGTGTCAAATACCGCCGTCCAGCCAATTTTCGTCGAAGATACCGCCCCTGTCGCGGTAGACGACGCCTCGATTACCGTGACCGAAGCGGACGGCCCGGTCACGGGAAATGTGACCGACAATGACACCGCCTCCGAAGATGGCCCGGCCACGCTGGTTTCGTTCAGCTACACCGACGCAAGCGGCAATCCGCAAACGGTGACCTTCGACGCCGTGACGACCTCCGCGACCGTGGCGACGCCGACGGGGGCGCTGACGGTGAATGCCGATGGCAGTTGGAGCTTCGATCCCGCCGCCTATGACGACGATTCCTTCGACGCCGATACGGGATCCTTCACCTATGTGCTCGTGGACGATGATGGCTCCACCTCGCAGGAGGCCAGCCAGACCATCGTTGTCACCGACCTGGACCCCGCCACGGCAGGCGCCACCCTGTCGCTGGACGAAGCGGCGCTGCCCGGTATCGGCTCCGACGGGGCCACCGGCGCGGACCCGAGCGCGTCGCAAACCCTAGGCGTGACGGTTGGGGCCGACCCGATCACCGATGTGGTCTTCACCCAAGCCACGATTGACGGCTTGCCCGCGCTGACATCCGGCGGCGAGACGGTCGCCTACGCGATCTCGCCCGATGGGCACACGCTGACGGCCACCGCTGGGGGCGCGACGGTACTCACCGTCACCCTCGACAACCCGACCGACGCGACCGGTGCGACGCAGGCTGTGACCGCCACCCTGTCCGGGCCGATTGACCAGGCCGGTGCGCTCACCGAGCTCGACTTCGCCTACGAGGTGCGAGACATCGATTCCACCACGTCCGGGATGGTATCGCTCACCATCGCGGATGACGCGCCGCTTGCCCCGCAGGACGACCCCCCCGTCACAGTCGAAGAAGGCGCGGCCGCCGTCGGATCGGCGAGCGGCGGTGATAACCTTCTCGCGAATGACACGCTCGGCGCCGATGGCGGCCGGCTCTCCAGTATCAATTACACGGATCGCAGCGGCACGGCGGTGACGGCAAACGTGCCCGAGAGCGGCGCGGCCACGGTCGACACGCAATACGGCACCCTCACCGTCGCGGCCGACGGCACCTGGTCTTACACGCCCGTCGCCTCCGCCGACCACCAACAGCCTGGCTCAGACACCGCGCTGTCGGACGACTTCACTTATGTCGTGACCGATGGTGACGGCGATGAAAGCGTCGCCGCAACGCAAGAGATCACCGTCACCGACACCGCGCCGAGCTTCGGCACACCCGAAGACGCAACCGTCAGCGAGGCGAGCCTGCCCTCCGGCAGCGACCCGGATACCGGCGCGCTGACGGTGACGGGCGCGCTGAACCTCACGACGGGTCAGGATGCGGTGGAAACCACGCTCACAGGCACACCCACCGGCATCACCTCGGGCGGGGTCGCTTTGCAATACGTCACGTCGGCCGATGGGCGCACGGTGGAGGCCTTTGCCGGCGACCCGGCGACGGCGGACCGCGTCTTCACGCTCACCGTGACCGATCCGACCGACGCTGATGCGGGCTACAGCTTCACGCTGGAGGGGCCGCTCGACCACGGCACCGACGCAACGCTGGACCTCGACTTCACGGCCCTGGTGACCGATTCCGATGATGACACGGACAGCGTCGGCTTCACCGTGACGGTGGCCGACGATGCCGCGCCGCCGACCTTGGCGCGCACGATCTCCGAAGATGGCGATTTCACGGTTAACACCTCCGCCGATGCGACGCCCGCCAACACGGTGATCCTGCAAGGCGGCAGCGCCATTGCCGGCACCGCCAACGGCTCCGGCGGTGTCGACTATGCCTTGGCGAACGGCACAGCGACCGTGAATGCCGATGGCACGGTGACCTATGTCCCGGCGCCGAACTTCAGCGGGACCGAGCTCTTCGATATTGAGACGACCGACCCACAGGTGACCACCACCACCGTGACCGCCACGGTCGAGCCGGTCAGCGACGCGCCGACACTGGGAGCGGACGACGACGTGACCACCGACGAGGATGTTGCCGTCGCACTTGGCCTCAACGCGCCCGTCATCGTCGACGATGCAAGCGGTGCAGGTAACAACACCACCTCCGAGCGGATCGGCCCGGTCACCCTGACCGGCCTGCCCGAGGGCGCGGTACTGCAAGACGCGGACGGCAACGCATTGTTCACCGTGGGCACGGACCCGGTGCAGATCGTGATCTCGGATGTCGACACGGTGGATGGCGCGACCGGCGACCTGACGCTGAGCTCGGCGGCATACGAGGCGCTGCAGGTCCTGCCACCGCCCGACGCCTCCGACAACTTCACTGTCACGGCCAGCGCCACGTCGTTTGAGGTGGACAGTGCAGGCGATCCGCTGAGTGGCGTGCCCGGCGCCACCACGACCCAGGATATCGAGGTTCTGGTCAGGGCCGTGACCGATGACGCCGCGCTCACCTTCGACACCACCGCGCCCGCCCCCGCGGGCACCACTGGCATAACCTATGCCAGCGCGACCGAAGCGACCGTCTCCGTCGACGAGGATACCGCCTTTGACGTGCAACCCTTGCTGGAGGCGAGCTTCGCGGATCTCGACGGCAGCGAGGAACGCGCGCTCGTCATCACCAACAACACCGGCCAGCCTATCGTCGTGAACGGAGCGACGCTTGCCCCCAACGGAACGGTCACCATCGACGCGACCGGCCAGACCGGAGACGCGGACAGCTTCCCCTCGATCACCATCGCGGGTGGCGAGAATGTCAGCGGGGCGCTGAACGGGATCGACATCGAACTCGTCGCACAGGATGTCGACGCGGATGGCTTCACCAGCGGATCGACCGCCGAAGCCGATGGCTTGGCCGAGGCAGACACTTCGAACAACCCGATCACCCTGAACCTTGACTTGGCCTCGGTCGCGGGCGACGTGGCCGAAGACGATCTGGGCGTTACTGTCGCCGAAGACACGGCTGCCGCGTTCCTGGAAAACATCGCCGTCACAGACACGAACGGCACAGACGCGGAAGTCATCGATGAGGTGTCCTTCGTCATCCCGGATGGATGGACCTTCGAGGAATCCACGGTGAACACGGGTATCTTCACCGTCACGCCCGCCGCAAGCGCGGGCGCGCCGACGACGATCACCTTCACCGGCGGGACCGAGGACGAGCGCGAGGCCGCACTTGACGGCTTCACCCTGACGCCCCCGGCCCATAGCAGCCTCGACGCGACCGTCGAAGTCTCGGTGACGACAACGGACGGCGCGGACACGGCCACCGTTACCCGTGATGTCCCGATCACCGTGACCCCCGTGGCGGAGGTGGAGGACGGCACCAGCGACGACGGGGACGCCGACGATCTGAGCTTGACGCCCGGCGTGGTCTACACCACGCCCGGCCAAGAAGACACATGGTTCGATCTGAACGTCGATGGGTTCAATCTGTCTGCCGGTTGGTCCAATGAGGACCCGGACGAAAACACCTTTGCACTGCTAACCCCTTCGGTCGGGGGCGGCGAAAGCGCCGTCGGTTCGCAGTTCCGCTGGACCGATCCCGATACCGGCGACCAGGTCACGCAGACCTTCAGCGGCGGACCGGTTCAGGTGCCGGTTGCGGCGCTCGATACCGTAGAATTCCTGCCGCCGCCCGATGTTGCGGGCAGCTTCGAGATCGAGGTGAACGCACTCTCGCAGGACTTTGACGATGACGACGAAGGGAGCGGTACCCCCGTCGAAAGCGTCAGCGGTCAAGCCTTCCTGACGAACGTCAATATCGCGCCGGTCGCCGACGAGGTCGCGCTGACCCTGACTGCGCGTGCGCGCGGCGATGAAGACGAGGAGATCCCCCTCGATGTTCGGCCCAGCTCGTCCGACACGTCCGAAACCTTCAACATTGAAATTGAGGACATTCCGGTCGGTGCGACGATCACTTACGGGGCGACCACCTTTACCGCGACCGTCGGCAACACAACCTTCGCCATCGAAGATTTCGACCCCGATGTGGACCTAACCGTTACACCGCCAGAGGACAGCAACGAAGATTTTGACCTCACGATCGTGGCCACATCGGTCGACACCGCCATCATTGACGGCGCGCCTGTCACCTCGGTGTCCGCCCCGGTGGCGCGCACTATCTCCGTCGCCGTCGCGGGCATCGCCGATCCGGTGACCGTGGAGGTCCCCGTCACTCCGCCGGCTTATGTCGAGGAAGATCTCGATGGCGGCGCGACCGTGCCGCTCAGCGACTTGGCCTCGTTCACGCAAGAGGATGACGACGGGTCGGAGACCCTGTCAGTGCGCGTCTCGGGCCTGCCCGACGGCTTCTCGATCTCCGGAGGCGTTTTGGTCAGCCCGCCCTCGGCCACCGGCGCGGACCGGGTCTGGGCCCTCTCAGAGGCGCAGTTCAACACGGCCCAGATCACAGTGCCCGACAATTTCAGCGGCACCCAGACGCTGACCGTGCAGCCCGTCAGCACGGAAAACGACGGAAGCTCGCTGACGGGGACCGCGACCACGGTCTCGTTTGCTGTCACCCCCTCGCCAGAAGCGGAGGTGACCACCAGCGCTGTGCTTGTGGAAGACGAGATCACGCCGCTCAACCTCCAGATCGTGCCGCAGAACGGGGATGCGGACGAGACGCTGGAAAGCGTGCGCATCCGCACGGACCAAGCGCAGGGCGACAATTATACGCTCTATCTCGGGACCGATCTGCTTTCGGATCAGCCCGTAACGAACGTGGGCGGCGTTGACTATTACGTCCTAAACGCCGCGGAGGCGGCAGACCTGGCGGCATTGGCCGACCCGCAGGTGGATGGCGATGTCGGAGATTTCGAGCTGGAATACCAGATCACCGACGATGCGTTTGGCAGCAGCACCGGGACCGGCCCGGTCACCGGCGACTTTCAGACGACGACCTTCTCTTTGTCCACCACGCCCGTCACCGACACACCTGACGCCACGATAAGCGCGATCACGGCGCCCAACGCATCCACCACCACGACGATCACCGATGATGACCCGGTCGACGACGCCGACCCGGATACGGTCGTCCTGGATGCGCCAGACACAGTCACCGTGGACTTGGCCGTCGGGTCGCCCGACGATGACGGCAGCGAACGGGTCACGCGGATCTTGATTGAGAACGTGCCCCAAGGCGTCACCGTCGTGGGCGCAGAGGCGCTTGCGCCCGGCACCTGGCTCTTGGTCTATGAGGGCGCCAGCACGCCGCAGATCGATGCCGATGGCGCGACCGTGCCGGTGGAGTTCGTTGTGGGCGACGGCGTGCCCACGACGCCGCCGACCCAGATCGACATGACCGTCCAGGTCCAGGATCGGGGGGACCAGGCCGAGCCTGGCACGCTGGTGCAAGAGGACACTGTTAGCTGGACGATTGAGACGACCTATGGGGACAGTCCGGTCGGGGAACCGGCCGATATCGACGACTGGTCCTACACAGGCGCCGGGGCCACAGAGGATGTGGCGACGCCGCTTTCGGACCTGTTTTTGGCCGATATCAGCACCAACAGCACGGCGCCCAACACATTCACCGTTCAATTGACGGATGTGCCCGAAGGAACCGAGATCGAGGGCATGACGCGCACTGTGATCGACGGAGAGGTTGTTTATACCGCCGCCATGACGACCACGGATGGGGATGATGAGGCCGCCGCGCAAGCCGCGCTCGATGCTCTGCTGCAAGGGATCACAATCACTGCGCCACCCGAGACCAACGACAACAACACGCCCGGTGGGCTGCCCTTCACGGCGACGCTCAATACCACTGTCCTCGGCGGCGCCACGTTCAACTCCGACACGGAGGATATTGTCCTTCCGGTTACCCCGGTGACCGACCCGGCGTCCATAAACATCGGGCTCGGCCCCTCGGACGATGATGGCACGCTCGACGAATCCGACCCGTCCGTGCCCATCAGCATCGCGCTCAGCAACACCGCCGACGGCGCTGCGGCCAACATCGTCGACAGCACCCTTTATCTTCAGGTGGACGGCAGCGTGCCAGAGCTCCAGGGCGGCACGTTCACCGGCGCGGACGGCACGACAACCTACGTGCTCACGCCCGTGTCAGGCGTCGCCGGTCTGCCGGATGGGGACTACTACGTGATCCCCGACACCGATTTCGGCGATACGGTCGACGTCATCTACACCCCGCCGGAAACCATCGCGGGCGACATCACCGTGACGGCGGCCATCGTCAACCAGGAGACCGGCGCGGATCCGATCACGGATATCGAGACGCAGGTGCTTCCGATCGCTGTGGGCAATGAGGGCGCGACCCTCACCAGCGCGCCGACGACAGGCTCCGAAGCCGCGGATTTGACCAATGCGTCGCTTATTCAGTTGGCTGGGCTTTCGGCCACGCTCAACGATGACGATGGGTCCGAGGATTTCGAGGCGATCCTTCTCACCAATGTCCCCGAGGGCTTTGTCGTCTATATCGGCAATGACCAAGCCAGCGCCGTGCCTGCGGACAACGCTGGCGGCGACGGCACGACCAATACCTGGGTTCTCTCCGGTCCTGGGGAGCCGCTGCCGGACTATGTCGCGATCCTACCACCGCAGAACTTCAGCGGCACGGTCACGGGCATGAACCTGACCGCTGTGACGGGCGAGACCAGCTTGGATGAGACCCGGACCGACGAGATCGCGGTCGGCGACGTCACGATCACCCCCGTCGCCAATGGCGCCGAGGTGGCCGCGTCCACCACCTTCGGGACGTCGGGCCGGATCACGCCGGTGAACTTGAACGTCGCGCTGGTGGACAATGTCGATGCCTCAACCAGCATCCCCGACGAAAACCAAGAGACGGCCACCGTCGTCCTGACCGGCCTGGGGGAGTT
>JASJAR010000004.1 GCA_030066905.1 Paracoccaceae bacterium
TGGGAGGGGGGTACCACGCCCGGGATGGCGATCTCATCAAGCCCTGTAAGCCCCGTTTCCATCGACGCCAGCGCCTTCTGCAAGCTCTCATGGAAGCTCCGCCCGATGGCCATGGCCTCGCCGACCGACTTCATCGCCGTTGTCAGATGCGGCTCCGCCCCAGGAAACTTCTCGAAGGCAAAGCGCGGGATCTTGGTGACCACATAATCGATCGACGGCTCGAAACTCGCCGGTGTGACTTTGGTGATGTCGTTGTCGAGCTCATCGAGCGTATAGCCCACCGCGAGCTTTGCCGCGATCTTGGCAATCGGGAAGCCGGTGGCCTTCGAGGCCAGTGCGGATGACCGGCTCACCCGCGGGTTCATCTCGATCACCACCATCCGCCCGTCGGCCGGGTTGATCGCCCATTGCACGTTCGACCCGCCGGTCTCGACGCCGATCTCGCGGAGAACGGCGATGCTGCCGTTCCGCATGATCTGATATTCCTTGTCCGTCAGCGTGAGTGCGGGGGCGACGGTGATCGAATCGCCCGTGTGCACCCCCATCGGGTCGACGTTTTCGATGGAGCAGACGATGATCGCGTTATCGGCGACATCGCGCACGACCTCCATCTCGAATTCCTTCCAGCCGAGAAGGCTTTCGTCGATGAGGATTTGCGCCATGGGGCTCGCTTCGAGCCCACGGCGGCAGATCTCGAAATAGTCGTCGCGGTTGTAGGCGACGCCCCCGCCGGTGCCGCCGAGGGTAAAGGCGGGGCGGATGATGGCCGGAAGGCCGATCTCTTCCAGCGCGGCCATGGCGTCTTCGAGGCCCCGGGCGATGTCGTAGCGGCCCGCGGCCTTCGGCGCGGCGACGATGGTGGCTTTGGGGTTTTCCAGCCCAATCCGGTCCATCGCCTCGCGGAAGAGCTTGCGGTCTTCGGCCATCTCGATGGCGGCCCGCTTCGCCCCGATCATTTCGACGCCGAACTTTTCGAGGACCCCCATCTCTTCCAGCGCCAACGAGGTGTTGAGCCCCGTTTGCCCTCCCATGGTCGGCAACAGCGCGTCGGGGCGCTCCTTTTCGATGATCTTGGCCACGATCTCCGGTGTGATCGGCTCGATATAGGTCGCGTCCGCCATGTCGGGGTCGGTCATGATCGTGGCGGGGTTCGAGTTCACCAGGATCACCCGGTAGCCCTCTTCGCGCAGCGCCTTACAGGCCTGGGCGCCGGAATAGTCGAACTCGCAGGCCTGGCCGATGACGATGGGCCCCGCACCGATGATCATGATCGAGCGCAGATCGGTGCGTTTTGGCATGCAGGCTCCCTCAAGCGGCGAAGCGCTGGGGAACACGCATCCCCGCGCGCGGCAAATTGGCGAGGGTTATAGGGATGGGGCGGGCAGGGGCAAGGGGGTCGGTGTGGCGCGCGCGCCGCGCCGCTACCCCCGCTCGTGCCTTGGCGCAGACGCGCCGGCAAAGAACGCCAGCGGCGCGGCAAGCACAAGCAGCAGGGCCAGTTCGCCAAGCCGATCGAGCGCGGATGCCGGGAACGCAGCCGAGAGCGCGATGCTCGCCAGGGGCCCGAGGGCGGAAGAGACCGGTTCGCGCACCCCAAGGCCCGTCGGAACCCGAACCTGCGGTCCACGCTCCTCGCCGAGAGCTCCCTCTCAACGGTGGTGAACAGGATCGTTGCCGGGATGCCGAAAATGATCAGAAGCATCAAAGGCTCGATCACCAGACCGTCCGGCGGCAGATCGACCCGACCCTATGCGACGAATGTCCCGAGCCCGAACACGACAACGGCCGGGGCGAGCCCGACGCGGCGCACCGAGCCCGAACGCGCCTGTCGGCGCAACCAGGAGAGGCGGCTTAGGGCCGTTTCGAGGCATGGTGTCCAGGTCATGCCGGCCAACCGTAGGCCTGAAAGGTGCTGCGGGCGACGCGATCCCACGAATAATGCCTTTGAGCGGTCTCCACGGCCCTGGTGAGGAACCGCTGACGCTTCTCTTCGGTCCACTGAAGGACATCGATCAGGGCACTCGCCCAGGCCGAGGCGTCGCCGGCCGGCAGTTTGAGGCCTGTTTCGCCGTCGATGACTGCATCCTCGAGGCCGGTATGGGCCGCAGCGAGGACCAACCCGCCGGCCGCCGCCGCCTCTGCGGCGACGAGACCGAAGCCCTCGAAATCGCTGCCGTCGACGGGGATGTTGGGCACAACGACGCAACTGGCATTGGCATAGGCCAGTCGCAGCGCCCCGGGGTCGAGCGCGCCGAGATAGTGCACCCTAGGTGCTGACAACGCGCGCTCCTCTTCGGCGTCCCAGATCGTGCCGGCCACGTCCAGATGAACGGTGTCGGGCAGGAGAGGAAGAACGTTCTCGATGAACCAGCGGCAGCCCTTGCGGGGAACAAGCCGGCCGGCAAAGAGGATGTGGCCTTGTCCCGGACGTTTCGTCCTGAGGTCGAGCGCGCTCTCGATATCTGTCGCCAGCGGAACGACGGTTGATGTCCGAAACCCCAGTCCTCGAACCTTCCCTTCGGTCGCCCTGGAGTTCGCGAGCACCGTGGTCCGCCGGTTCAGAAGCCCGCCGAGGCGCATGTAGACACCGTAGAGGCGAGGCACCACGCCCCCGCGGTCGGGAAAAGCCACATCGGTGCCGTGGGCCGAAAGCGCGACCTTCGTCCGCCGCGACCGCAGCCGGGCGAGGGTCGCCAAGGGCCAACTCGCCATATCGGCGATATGAACGACGTCCGGTGCAATGCGCCGAAAGGCGATCTGCGAGGCTGCTTTCAGGCCGAACCGGATTACGGCCGGAAAGCTGGGAGCGGCACCGTCGGCGCGCCCGGGCAGCACGATTTTTTCGACATCTGCGTGCTTTCGAAGCGCGCCGCTCAGCTTCAACGAATACGTCTCCATCCCGCCGATGGCCGGCGGCCATTTCCGCGAGACGAACAGGACGTTCGGATGGCCCTCTGCCCGCGCCCGGCCGGCGACTGCCGCGCCCGTCAGGCCGGCTTGCCCTTTGATCATATCGCCACCCGGTACATTCATTGCGCGCGACGTCTAATGCCCGGAATATATGGTTAAATTGTGATCGGTGGCGAACCAAATTGTCACCCCCACGCCCCATTGTTGCCGCTTTCGAAAGCGACGCTCCGCGGTATCGATCGTGTGGGGATCCGATGAAGCTGATTATCCAGATACCTTGCTACAACGAGGAAGCGACCCTCGCGGAGACGCTGGCATGTTTGCCTCGGGAGGTCGCTGGCTTCAGCATCGTGGAGTGGCTGGTCGTCGATGACGGATCGACGGACCGGACGGTCGACATCGCGCGTCAATGCGGTGTCGATCATATCCATTCGCTGCCCCACAACCAGGGATTGGCCGCCGCCTTCATGGCGGGGCTTGAAAAGGCGCTCTGTCTGGGTGCCGATGTCGTGGTCAACACCGACGGCGACAACCAATACAAAGCGGAGTTCATCGGGGATCTCACCTGGCCCATCCTTTCCGGCGAGGCGCAAATCGCCATCGGGGTCCGGCCGATCTCGACAATCTCGCATTTCTCGCCGGCCAAGCGCGTTCTGCAGGGGCTCGGAAGCTGGGTGGTGCGAAAGGCGAGCGGGCTCGAGGTCGCCGATGCCCCGAGCGGGTTCAGAGCGATCCACAAATCCGCCGCCAGCCGGCTGTTTGTATTCAACCGCTACACCTACACGCTTGAAACCATCATTCAGGCCGGGAACCTCAACATTCCAGTGGTGTCGGTGCCTGTCGATGTGAACCCGCCGACGAGGCAGAGCCGGTTAATGCGGTCGATGCTGCAATACATCGTTCGTTCGGCCGTGACCATCTTCCGGATCGCTGTGATCTATCGCCCGTTTCGCGCCTTCTCCTTCGCAGCCGCCCTATTGTTCCTGCCCGGCGCAGCCGTCTTCCTGCGGTTTCTCTACCTCTACTTCACGGATGGCGGTGCCGGACACATCCAATCGCTGGTCATCGGTGCGACACTCATCGCCTCGTCCGCCGTCCTGTTCGTTGGCGGGGTCATAGCCGATCTCATCGCCGCCAACCGGATTCTCCTCACTGAAATTCGTGCGCGCCAACTCACCGAGCAGATCGCCGAACACCGCCGAGCTGCGGTCACCGAGGTCGCGCGGCTGGGGCGCGACACCGGCTAGACCGCATGCAACCGCCGTCACGAACCGTGCAGAGCCTCCTTCTGCTTCTCGCCTGCGGCGTCCCCGTCGTAGGCGCGTTCATGGTCTCGTCGGGGATGTTCACCATCGACGAGGTCATCTATCTCTTCTCGGCCGAAGCGATGGCCAATCGCGGATCGCTCACGGTCGACAACGGTTATGGCACCTTTGGCGCGGAAGACCTCCGGATCTGGTTTCTCGTAGACGGCCCCAACGGTCTCGCACCGCAATACCCGCCCGGAACTGCCGTTCTCGGCGCCCCGTTCTATCTGGCCTTCGGCGACCGCGGCCTGATCGTTCTGAACGCAGTGGCGGCGGTCGGCGTTGTGCTCACGACTTGGGCGCTGGCTTACCGGCTCTACGGCGATCGCGCTGTCGCGCTTCTTTCGGTTCTCGTTCTGGTTTTCGGCTCGTTCTTTCTCGACTATGCTTGGGGGATCTGGCCGCATATGACGAGCGCCTTCTTCGTCCTTTTGGCCTTCCTCCTGGCGCTAAAGGCGATTGACGAAGCGCGGGCCGGGCACGTGCTGGCCCTGGCGGCGGGCTCGGGGCTGGCGGTGGGCGCCGGGTTTCTGATGCGGGCGGATGCCGTCCTGATTCTGCCGGTCATCGCAGCCTGCATCCTGCTCTATGCTGGGCGTCCGATCCTGACATTGACCGGCGGCGTCCTCGGGCTCCTGCCGGGCCTGGCCTTCCTGGCCGTTGCCAACCTCCAGAAGTTCGGAACGCTGAACGTCCTGTCCTATGGTCGCAGTGGTGGCGGCGGCGGTGACGACATCGGCTCGCACGCCTTTGCCGCGATGATCTTCCTTGTCGCGCTTCTGGGGGCCGCTGCGGTCCGCATCGGGAGCAGCAGCGGCAGATCGCGGGTCGCGGTGGCGGCAATCGGAGCGGTTGCGGTCGGGGCGGTGTTTGCTGTCCCCGGCATGTTCGAACAGGTCGGCCTTGTCGGACGCGGGTATCAGGGCCTGTTTCTGGACGCGCGCACCCTGATCGAAACCAGGCCGGGCACGGGCTTTGCAGATGACGGAACGCTCGTTTTCTGGGGCGTTGCCAAGAAGGCCGTGGTCCAAAGCCTCCCATGGCTCGGCGTCCTGACGGTTCTTTTGTTTCGCGACTGGAGAGCGCCGTTTCGGCGGCCGACGGTCGTATTGCTCTTCTTCATTCTGTTCTGGAGCCTGCCGTTCGCCGCGCTGTCATGGCACGGCGGGTACAGCTCCAGCATGCGCTACTTCCTTCCGATCCTGCCGGCATTCGCCATCCTCGGTGCCGCCTCGGTCGTCGACCTCGCAGCCCGGACCAGGCGACCGGGCCCGCTCCTGCTGGGCGGAGCCATTGTCGGGCTGTTCACAAGCGGATGGCTGTTCGTTTCGGGCCAGGTGTCGGCGGGCCTTTCACAGCAAGGTCTGAACCTTCTTGCCTTTTTCGTGATCGCCGGAGCAGTCGCGGCGGCAGCGGTCGGCGCGCGCGCCAGGATCAATGCCGCCCCCATCGCCGTAACCGTTGTCGGGATCGGCCTCGGTGCTGCCTTTTTCGGGAGTGTCGTTGTCGACGTGAGCTATTCGCAGCTCGTCCGGAACCGCTCAGCCGAAGCGAGCGCTGCAGCCTCGCAGGTCGAAGGACCCGCTATGTTCTACGGGTCGGCAAAGTTGTCCGCATTTGCGGTAACAAGAGACGACGCCTTGCTGGGCATGCCGGGCCGCACGACCAATGAGGTCAACCCGGCCTTGTTCGAAGACCTGCTGCAGGAAGGCTACCGGGTTTTTGCGACCCACCGAAACGCCGTCACGGCCTCCGAACGCGCCGATCTCGGCTTCATCCCCGCCCCGCTCTTCCCAAACGGGCCGTTTGTCGAGGTGGTCGCGGCCCAAGACGCGAAGACGGCGATGCCGCGGGATGCGGTGCTGTGCCCGACGATGTGTTCGTGCTGTCATCTGGCCGAGTACAACCGCGACCCCCGTTCACTCGTTGACCGTTTGAGGTAGGCACAGGCCGCCGCCTGTTGCCACGACGTGCGTGAAACCGACTGTTCGGAGTTCTTCAACAATCCCCTCCCAGGCCAAAGTCTAACCACAATTGACCAATATCGCTCGGCGAAACGACCGAGGTGGACGGCGGAATGGCGAAGCAGAGCACGGCGATCCTTTATGCGTTCAGCGCAGCGGTCCTGGCTTTCGCGCTGCTTCATGCCCAGCTCGGCTTCTTCATCATCGACGAGGTCCTCTATCTCTTCGCCGCGGACACGTTCCGGCTGGGCGGTGGGCTCATTCTCGACAACGGGCTGCATCTTGCCCCGTCGACGGACCTCAACTGGACCGAACTCGTGCCGCTTGGGCCCAGCGGACTCACCTCGCAATACCCTCCGGGGACGACATTCGTTTGGGCGCCGCTGCTGTCGCTCTTCGGCGAGAGGGCGATCATCGTGCTCAGCGCGGTGGCCGCCGTCGGGGCGGTGTTTGCCACCCGCGGTTTGGCGCTGCGCCTGTTCGGCGACCCTGTCGTTGCGGTGATTGCCAGCCTGTTACTGCTGTTTGCAACGTTCATGCTCGAGTACGCCTTCGTCTATTGGCCGCACACGATGTCGGTCTGGACGGTCGCCCTCAGTTTCTGCCTGTTTCTGGACGCGCTCGACGACCGGCGCGGCACCGTGTTGCCGGCGATGCTGTCGGGCCTCGTTCTTGGGGTCGGGCTCCTCTTTCGTCTGGACGCGTTTCTGCTGCTGCCGATCTTCACCGTCCTCGCCGTGACGTTTGCGGCGCGTCCCGTACGCCTGCTGATCGGCGGCGCGATCGGGGTGGCACCGGCGTTTGCCATACTTGCGCTGGTCAACCGGGAGAAGTTCGGGACCTTCAACCCCCTCTCCTATGGCGGCACCGACGGACTCACCCGGCTGGAGGTGTATCTGCCATTCGCCGCCGTCGGCCTCGCGGCACTGGCGCTGCTGGCCCTTGTTCGTTTGCGGCCCCCCACATCCCGCACATGGCCGCCGATTGCGGCGGCTGCCACGGTCGTTGTCGTTGCCGCAGTTGCCCTCATACCCGCCTTGCGCGCGTTTGTCGCCGACTATGCTGTCGGCAGCTACCGGCTCTTGATCGACTCCAGAAACATCGAAAGCGAGCTCAACGGCGTCGTCGCCCTGCCCAACGGGACGACCTTGTTCTGGGGGCTGCCGAAAAAGGCCCTCGCCCAGAGCATGCCATGGCTCGGCCTGTTGTTGATCCTGACCCTCCCGGGGTTCTGGCGTGGTCGAGCGAGATCGCTGGCGATTGCGTTGACCTTCGCGGTGATCTTCAGCTTTCCTTTCGCGGCCACGGCCTGGCACGGCGGCATGAGTTCCAACATGCGGTACTTCCTGCCGCTAATGCCGTTCCTCGCGATCCTGGCGGCGGTCATCCTCGACTATCTGATGCAGCGCGCGCCCGGTCATGGACCAACGCTGGCGGTGGCCGTGATTGCCGGAGCCGCCTTCCCCTGGATGTGGACGGCCCTCGCGCCGACCGGGCTGGCCGGTGCCCATCAGATCTGGTCGCTCTACCTTTTTGCAGCCGTAGCGTTCGTGGCGCTTGCGGCGGCACATATCCCGTCGCCCCGGACAACGATTGCCGCGCTCGTGCTGGGAGGCCTGGGGCTTGGCACGGCGGCGTTCAACACCGCATCAGACATGTATACCTCGCAACTTCGCCGGGCCGAGGCGCGGCCGCTCAGCGATCTTGCTTACGGGTATTCGGGAAAGGTGCTCATCTACGATCTGATGTTGCGAAGTGCTCTTGTCGATCCAGACCAGGTGATCGCCCTGCGCAGCCGCCACCGCGACGGACCCGACGAAGTGCTGGTGCGGGCGGCACTGGCCGACGAGTATCGGGTCCTTATGCCGGCTGCGACCGCCACGGCTTTTGTCGAGCGGTTCGCCGCATACGACCTTCGCACCGCCGAGGGCCCCGGGAATATGGCAGAGGTCTTCTGGGCCGACCGCCCGACCGTGGAGTGACGTGCCGAAGGGCGGCTCCGACCCACCCTACTCCGCCGCCATCTGCCGCGCCTCGCGGTCCGCCGGGTAGAGATAATCCCGCGTCAGCGGTACCGCTTCCTGGTGATGGGCCAGTTGGAACTGGAAAACGCATTGGCGGTTCAGGCGGAAGGTGAGTTCCGAGGCGATGAGGTAATACCGCCACATCCGGCAGAAGCGCTCGTCGTAAAGCGCCACCGCCTCGTCGCGGCGGGCCATGAAGCGGTCGTGCCAAGCCTTCAGCGTCTCGGCGTAATGCAGCCGCCAGACTTCGACGTCGCAGGGGTAGAGGTCTTCTTTCTCCACCGCCGCCATCGTCTCCGACATCGACGGCACGTAGCCGCCGGGGAAGATGTACTTGTCGATCCAGGGGCTGGTGGCACTCGGCGGGTCGGTGCGGCCGATGGTGTGGATGAGGGCGACGCCATCGGGCTTCAGCCGCTCGTTCACCTGGCGGAAGTATTCCCGGTAATGGGGCTGGCCGACATGTTCGAACATCCCCACCGACACCACCCGGTCGAAGGTTTCGGGGACGTGGCGGTAATCCATCAGCCGGAAGTCGACGCGGCCGTCGAGCCCTTCGACGGCGGCCCGTTCCTGAGCGATCTTGAGCTGTTCGCGGGACAGCGTCACGCCGACAACCCGGGCCCCGTAATCGCGCGCCAGCGTCAGGCCGAGCCCGCCCCAGCCGCAGCCGATGTCGAGCACGCTCAAATCGGGCTCGATCAGAAGCTTCGCGGCGATATGCGCCTTCTTGGCGGCCTGCGCCTCTTCGAGGCTCATGTCGGGGCGGGCGAAATAGGCGCAGGAATACTGCCGGTCGGCGTCGAGAAAGAGGTCGTAGAGCCCGCTTGAAAGATCGTAGTGGTGGGCCACGTTGCGGCGCGCCTTGGTGGCGGTGTTCATCTGCCCGACCCAGTTCCGGATGCGGCGGAGCGCCTTCATCGGCTTTTGGAACCCCGGTGTGTTGCCGGCGGCCACATTGCGGATGCCGAGGGTCAGAAACCCGTAAAGATCGTCGCCCTCGATGGTCAGCCGGCCGTCCATATAGGCCTCGCCGACGCCAAGTTCGGGATTGAGCACGATCCGCTTCAGCGTGTCGCTGTCGTCGATTGCGATGGCGATCTCGGGCCCGGTGCCGTCGCCGTAGCGGCGGACCTGGCCTCCCGGCATCGCAATCGTCAAGGACCCGGTGCGGACAGATTGATTGACCGCCGTCTCGAACAGACGTTCCCACATTTCCACCCCCTGCGCGCCAAGTCGGGCGCGGCATTCTGTTGGGCCGGCCCCGCTGGATGTGACGCAGCAGTGCGCGGGGCCGGACTGCGACATTCTGGCAAAGCGGGGCTTTTCGAGCAAGTCCCGGGGTTTAGGTGGGCGGGGATTGGCAAAGTGCCGCGAGGCCGCGCTTGACTTCCGTGGCCCGGCACGGTGTATCGGCGCGACTTTCGCGACAGCCTCCGGGGGAGCACATGCACGCCTACCGCAGCCATACCTGCGCCGATCTCACCGCGGCCAACGACGGCGAGACAGTGCGTCTGGCAGGCTGGGTGCACCGGGTGCGCGACCATGGCGGGGTGCTTTTCATCGACCTGCGCGACCATTACGGGATGACGCAGGTGCTCGCCGACCCCGACAGCCCGGTCTTCTCGGAGGTCGAAAAGGTACGCTCTGAATGGTGCATCCGGATCGACGGGACGGTGAAGAAACGTGCCTCCGATCTCGTCAATCCGAAGATTCCCACCGGCGAGATCGAGGTCTTCATCCGCGATCTCGAAGTGCTGGGGGCGGCCGAGGAACTGCCGCTGATGGTTTTCGGCGATCAGGAGTACCCCGAGGAAACGCGCCTCCGCTACCGCTATCTCGACCTCAGGCGCGAGGCGATGCAGGCGAACATGAAGCTTCGTTCCGACGTCGTGGCCTCGATCCGGCAGCGGATGTGGGACATCGGGTTCCGCGAGTACCAGACCCCGATCATCACCGCGTCTTCGCCCGAGGGCGCGCGCGACTTCCTGGTGCCCTCGCGCCTGCACCCGGGCAAGTTCTACGCGCTGCCCCAGGCGCCGCAGATCTTCAAACAGCTCCTTATGGTCTCGGGCTTCGACAAATACTTCCAGATCGCCCCCTGTTTCCGCGACGAAGACCCCCGCGCCGACCGCGCGCCGACGGACTTTTATCAGCTCGACATAGAGATGAGCTTCGTCGAGCAGGAGGACGTCTTCCAAACCATCCAGCCGGTCGTGCAGGGGATTTTCGAGGAATTCGGCGCCGGCCATGAGGTCGACAGCGTCTGGCCGCGCATCCCCTACCGCGAGGCGATGCTCTGGTACGGCACCGACAAACCGGACCTGCGCAACCCGATCAAGATGCAGGTGGTGTCGGACCATTTTCGCGGCGGCGGATTTGCGATCTTTGCAAAGCTCCTGGAGCATATGGGCACCGAAATCCGCGCGATTCCCGCCCCCGGAGGCGGCAGCCGGAAGTTCTGCGACCGGATGAACGCATATGCCCAGAAGGAGGGCCTGCCGGGGATGGGCTACATCTTCTGGCGCGAGGCCGAGGGCGGCGGGATGGAAGCGGCGGGACCGCTGGCCAAGAACATCGGGCCCGAGCGCACCGAGGCGATCCGGCTGCAACTGGGGCTCGGCAAGGGGGATGCGGCGTTCTTCCTCGGCGGCCGGCCCGAGAGTTTCGAGGGCGTTGCCGGGCGGGCGCGGGTCCTCATCGGCAAGGAGTTGGGCCTGACCCGGCTAAACCGCTTCGCCTTCGCATGGATCGTCGATTTCCCGATGTACGAGCGCGACCCCGAGACCGGCGCGGTGGACTTCTCCCACAACCCGTTCTCGATGCCCCAGGGCGGGCTTGAGGCCCTCGACGGCGATCCGCTCGAGGTTCTGGGCTACCAGTACGACCTGACCTGCAATGGCTACGAGCTCGTCTCCGGCGCGATCCGCAACCACAAGCCCGAGATCATGCACCGTGCCTTCGAAGTGGCAGGCTACCCGTCGGACGAGGTCGAGACGCGCTTTCCGGGGCTGTCGACCGCGTTCCGCTTCGGCGCTCCGCCCCATGGCGGCTGTGCGGCGGGGATCGACCGGATGGTGATGCTCCTGGCCGACGAGGCGAATATCCGCGAGGTCATCCTCTTCCCGATGAACCAGCGCGCCGAAGACCTGATGATGGCGGCGCCCTCCGAGCCGAGTTCGGAGCAGTTGCGGGAACTGAGCCTGAGGGTCCTGCCGCGCGATGCCTAAGCGGTAGGGTCGCCTCGCGGTGGGCGGCCTCGGACCGGGACGTTCGATGCTGAACCGGACTTAAGCCCTGCCGCCCGACCGGCCGGCGCCATTGCCGTGCATCGCAGCGCCGGTACGGCCGGTGGCTGGAAGCGGTCTTGGCCTGAAGGGGAGGTTCATGCTGCGCGCCCCGATCCGATGACCGCCGCGTCCCGGGCTTGACCCGGGACCTCGACAGGCTTGTCCCTCCGGTGGGTCGAGGCCCCGGATCGGGTCCGGGGCGTGTGTCGCCAGGATCAGCGAAATCGCCGGACCGGTGGTGCGGCCCGGCGATGGCGCGGCGGCCTATCGGCCTTGCTTCCGCGCCACGCGAAGCTGCGAAGATCGGCAATAGGCCAATACCAAGGCATGCCCCGGGCTTGACCCGGGGCCCCGATGTGACCGAGCGCCAGATCGGCCGGTGTTCCGGGTCACGCCCGGGACGCGTGTGTCTTGAGGTCGGGGCGGACAAACGAACATCCGGTCAAGGCCGGTCCGCCCAACCGGCGGCAGCCCTTGCCTATCGCGACCCTAAACGACGCGCTCCCGGCGCAGACGGTCCTCGATCAGCCCAACCACACGTGCAATCGCCGCTGTCGTCGCTTCGCCCTCGGCCCGGCGACGGTCGAGGTCACGCACGGCACTCATCAGTGCCGTGTCGTCGGCCGTCTTCGCCACGCCGTGGAGAAACCGGCTTGCATAGTCGAAGATCCGAGGGCTTTCGACATCCGAGAGGAGATCGGCGATATGCGCAAGATCGTCGCGATAGGCGATCCGGTCGGGATCGACATCCTCCGTCGGCAGCGTCCTGAGACCCTTGGGCCGGAGGTCGCGCGGCAGGAGCGACAGGATCGTTTCCTGAAACTGGGCGATATTGACCAGAGGCTTGGTGAGAAAAGCATCCGCCCCGGCGGCCCGGGCGGTGGCTTCGAGCATATCGTCCCCGGAGGTCGCGATGATGACCGGCACCCGCGGGCTCCGGGCATCGAGCGCCTCGATCAGTTCCAGCCCCGACCCGTCGGGCAACCCCAGATCGACGATCAGGATGCTCGGGTGATAGGTGCACAAATGCCGTGCCGCCGCACGCAGACTGTCGGCCCGGCGGATGCGCGCGCCCGAACGCAGACACAAAAGCCGCACCGCATCGGAGGCAAAACGGCTGTCTTCCACGACCAGAACCGTCTGACCCAGAAGCGGCCGCTCCGGCGTCGGTGGCCGCGATTGCAGGAAATCCTCGATCGTGTCAGCCATGTCAGGCTCCCTCAAGGGTGCGGTGCCGTTAGGTTTACCGGCCGATTACCTAACAGGGCCTTAAGCCCCGGCACGGCGACCCTGCGGCGAGAGGGAACCTTGTGGCGCCGGTGGCGGGTCTGCATAAGCGCCCCGCGAAAGGAGAATTCCAATGATCGGACGCCTCAACCATGTCGCCATCGCAGTGCCCGACCTCGATGCGGCGGCCGCGCAATACCGCGACACGCTGGGGGCGAAGGTCGGAGCGCCCCAAGACGAACCCGATCACGGGGTGACGGTCGTCTTCATCGAACTTCCCAACACCAAGGTGGAATTGCTCTCCCCCCTCGGCGAGGGCTCCCCCATCGCCGGGTTCCTCGACAAGAACCCGTCGGGCGGCATCCATCACATCTGCTACGAGGTCGACGACATCATCGCCGCACGCGACACGCTCAAGGCCTCCGGCGCCCGGGTTCTGGGCGATGGCGAGCCGAAGATCGGCGCCCATGGCAAGCCCGTCCTGTTCCTCCATCCGAAGGACTTCACCGGCACGCTCGTCGAGCTGGAGGAGGTCTGATGGGTCCCGTCTCCGGCCTCGTCCTCTTCGCGGTGATCTGGTTTCTCGTCCTCTTCGTCGTCCTGCCGCTGAGGCTCGAGACCCAGGGCGACAAGGGCGAGATTGTGCCCGGCACCCAGGCCGGTGCGCCGGCCAACCTCAACATGTGGAAAAAGGCCCGGCTGACGACCTATGTAGCGATCGTGATCTGGGCCATCGCCGCGGCGGTGATCTGGTCGGACCTCGTCACGGTGCGCGATCTCGACTGGTTCAACCGAATGCGTCCTCCGTCGGAGCGCTAGCCTCCCAGCGGTGGAAGAGATGGGTGAAGGTCGCCGCGCCGAGGATCGGCACCAGAAGGTTGATGACGGGGATCGTCAGCGGCACCGCCATCAGGGTGCCGGCAAGCCAGATGCCCCCGGCATGGCGTGACCGCGCCGCCTTGGCACCCGCGCGCCCCAGCCGCCGCATGGCGACGAGCTGGAAGTATTCCCGGCCGAGCAGAAATCCGTTGAGGCCGAGAAAGATCAGCGGCGCGAACGGGGCAAAGAAAATGTAGAGCACGAGCGCGGCGAGGTTGGCGAGGATCAGAACACCGAGAAAAGCCAGCGAGTCGCCGAAGGCTTCCGAGAACGGGACACGCGGGGCGGGAGGAAGATGGGCGTAGTGCTCGGCCTCGACCGCATCGGCGACATCGTCGAGAAAGAGCGAGGTGAAGGCCGAGGCCACCGGCACCATCAGGAAGGCCGAGAGCACGACCATCAGGAGAATCGACGCGCCCGAGGCGAAATCGTCGACCCAGTTGACCTCGCCGACCCGGGGCAGGGTCAGCGTGTCGGGGATGATCCAGTCGACAAGGTAGAACACCGAAACCCCAAGGCCGACGAGAAGCGCCAGGGTCAGCCCGACCCCGCGCAACAGGACGCTGCGAAACCGTGGGTCGCCCATCTGGCCGAGGGCACGAAGGAAATCGGCGATCATCAGGCGTCCACCCATGTGGTCAGGGCCGCGACATCTGGCCGGGGCCGTTCGGGCGGCGCGACGGTTTCGGTGCCGATATGGATGAAACCGGCAATCGTTTCGCCGTCGGCAAGGCCGAGATTGTCGCGCAGGAAGGTGGCGTCATGGGAGGCCCAGCCCGACAGCCAGTTCGCCCCCCAGCCGCTGGCCAGGCAGGCGTTGAGGAGGGCAAGGCACACCGCGCCGGCCGAGAGGACCTGCTCGATTGGCGGGATCTTCTCCGACGGCTTCGGCGCGGAGACGACCGCGACGGCGAGATGGGCGGTGCCGAACTGCCGGGCCATCTTCTCAATCTTTTCCGCCTCGAGCCCCAGCGCCGCACCGCGCGCCTCCACCGCAAGGGCCAGTCTTTCGCAGGCGGCCTGCTCGAGCACGATGAAGCGCCACGGCTCCAGCTTGCCGTGATCGGGGGTCCGGGCGGCCACGGTCAGCAGGTCGGCCAGCGCTGCGCGGTCGGGAACCGGCAGGCCAAGCGTCTTGGCCGGGCGCGACCGGCGGGTCTTCAGAAAATCGAAGGCGGCGGGGTTCGGGTCTGGCATGGGCTCTCCTGCCCCCCATGTCGTGGCCGCGGCGCGCGGGGTCAAGGGCCCGGGGTCAGCGCGTCAGAGCGCTTCGGCCATGGCGTCGATCAGGCCCAGAAAGAACCCGTTGGCGGCGTCGGACGGTTGCCGGGCCTCCGTGGCCGCGCCGAACGGGTCGTCCAGCCCGGCTTCGCCTGCAAGGGCCGCGATGGCCGCATGAGCGCAGAACGGGGCATAGACATCGGAATAACCGCCCTCGTGGACGAGGACGAGCCGGCCCCCGGCGATGTTATCGGCCAGCGCCATCGTGGCCTCGGTCATCGCCCGGAAGCTCTCGGCGGTGAGGACCATCCGGCCGAGGGGGTCGACGAAGGCCGCGTCATAGCCCGATGCAACGACGACGAGATCGGGGCGGAACGCTTCGATGGCCGGCAGCGCCAGCCGTTCCAGCGCCGCCATCCAGGCGAGATGGCCGGCCCCGGGCGGGAGCGGGATGTTGAGGTTCGCGCCGGTGCCGGGACCCGAACCGCGGGCCTCGAACCCTCCGGTGTCGAGTGGGTAGTTGCGCTCCTGATGTATCGAAACGGTCAGAACGTCGCCACGCTCCCAGAAAATCGCCTCGGTTCCGTTGCCGTGGTGGACGTCCCAGTCGAGGATCGCGACCCGTTTGGTCCGGCCCTCGGCGAGTGCGGCCTCGACGCCGACGGCGATGTTGGCCAGAAGGCAGAAGCCGTTCGGCCATTCGGGCAGACAATGGTGCCCCGGCGGGCGACAGAGCGCATAGGCGTTCTTCAGATCGCCCGAGGCGACAGCTCGGATCGCCGCGACGGCGAGCCCCGCCGAGAGGGCCGCGATGTCGTAGCCGCCCGGTCCAAAAGGCGCGCGTAGCCCGATTTCGCCGCCGCCGCGATCCGATAACGATCTGAAATCGTGGATGTAGCTCGACGCGTGGACACGCAGGAGGTCTTCCTCGGTCGCCGCCTCCGCCCCCGCCATCGCAAGTTTGGCGCCGAGCCCCGAGACATCGACGAGGGATTTCAGGCGGCGCTTGGCCTCGGGGCTTTCGGGCAGCCCGCCCGCCGCGAGCGGCTCGACCATGCCGCCAACCGGCAGGACGGAGGCATAATTGCCGCCGCCGTGCCAGAAGGTTCGCTCGCTCCAGAAGAACCCGGTCTGCCGGGCGTGGCTCACGTCGGCGCCTTGCGCTGGTAGATGCCTTCGGGAAGATCGAGCGCGGCGGCGAGATCGGCAAGCTGGCCCGGAGACAGGGTCACCTTCATCACCCGTTCGGTGCGCGCATCGAGTTGCTCGATGGTGATGCAATCCTCGAAGGCATTGATCGTGATGTCCTCCTGCCGGTGCCCCTTGGCCTCGTCGATGAGGGTGACGACGGTGGCGTCGAATTCGTGCTCGATGGTAAACATGGGCGCGAGCCTGACCCGGTCGCAAGTGAGGTTCAAGCGGCGACTTTGAGGCCGCCCCGTCGCCGTCGACGCAGCCGGTCCCGGCCATCTCCCGCGCGGACGCGCCATCGGCCGTCTTCGAGATGCGGGCGCGCCATCCTCGGACGCCGCAACGCCCCGGCCGGCGAGCGTGACCGGCAGCCTTGCCCGGCGGCGCGACCACCTTGCCGGGAAGCCTCCCCCAAAGCCTCGATGTGATGCGCCTCTAGCTGCGGCAGGCGCGGGCCCGGCGGCGGCGGTCCATTCGGTAGAGCAGGGGCGCGGCGATGCCGTCGTAGACCCATCCGGCAACCGGCCGGACGACGGGGCGATCGATCAGCCGGGCCAGCCAGGCCCAGCGTGGCAACAGGGCCCACAGCGCGACGAAGGCGTCGAGGCCGGCGAGAAGCTCGCCGTCCCTCACCACATGGAACCGGCGCGCCGCCGCTTCCCGGTCGAGCCCATGCAGCGCGAGGCGCTCCGGGTCGAGGCCCTCGAAGGACACCGGCGCTCCGGTCGCCTCTGCCTCGCGGCGGTAGAGACCGACCTCCCGCGAACAGATCGGGCAGGTGTCGTTGTAGATCACAGTCGTCGGCGTCATCCTCGGGAGGTATTCCCCACGTCCCCCCGGTCCACAGGGCGCGGCAACCCGCCGCAAGAACCGGCGGTACTGGCCTGCGCCGACCCGCCCCGCTATCTTCGGTGCAAACGAAACAGGCATACGGGAGCGAAATGCGACCCTTTTTCCTAATCCTTCCCCTTCTTTTCGCCCTCGGGGCCTGCGCCGAGATCGTGGTCACCGAGGCCCCGCGATCGACCGCTCCACAGGAGCCCGCGCCGCCGCGGGTGGGTCGCGCCCAGACCGAGGCCAATTTCCGTACCGTGGTCGCCCGGATGGAGCCGGTGGCCGAACGCGAATGCCGACGCCGGACCAGCGGCGTGAATTGCGACTTCCGCGTCGTCGTCGACGATCGGCCGAACCAGGCGCCGAACGCCTTTCAGACGCTCGACGACAACGGCCGACCGATCATCGGTTTCAACACCGCGCTGATCGCCGATGCCCGTAACCAGGACGAACTGGCCTTCATCTTCGGCCATGAGGCGGCGCATCACATCGAGGGCCACATCCCGCAAAGTCAGCGCTCGGCGATGGGCGGTGCGCTGGCCGGTGCAGTGCTCGCGGGGGCGCTTGGGCTCGATGCCGGTGCGGGGCAGACCGTCACCGATATCGGAGCGACCGTCGGTGCGCGACGGTATTCGAAGGAGTTCGAGCTCGAGGCCGATGCGCTGGGGACGGTCATCGCGGCGCGGGCCGGCTACGACCCGCTCGTCGGCGCGCGCTTCTTCCAGCGCATCCCGGACCCCGGCGACCAGTTTCTGGGCACCCACCCGCCCAACGCAGAGCGAATTCGCACCGTCGAGCGGGTCGCCGCCGGGCTCTGAGCCGTTTTGATCGAGATCAGGGCGGCAGGTCGCGACGCTGGCTAGACCGGCCTCCGAAAGGAGGCTGGTCCATGCAATCCACATCGACGCTCCGCCGCCACGCGCGGCTTTTCACCGATATGGCCGAGGCCCAGGGGGTCGACCTGGAGGAAGCGGTGCTCCGGGCGCGGATCCTGCCCGACGACATCGCGGAAGGCGTGCTGCGCTGCACCGGATGCGCGAGCCCCGACGACTGCGAGGCGGCGCTGGCCGATGGCAGGGCCGGAGAGATCCCCGGCTATTGCCGGAATGCGGCGATGCTGACGGCGTTGCGGGATATGGGCTGAGCAGCGGTCGCCTTCGGCGCCCTACTCCCCCAGAAGTTCTGCCATCCCCGGCTCGGCCATCGCTTCCTCGAAGGTGTAGGAGAGGTCCTCCAGCGGCGCGAGGCGTTCATGGTAGCAGAGTCTCTCGTCCTTTGCCTGCGCCTGTAGACGCTTGAGGATGCCCTGCTGCATTCCTCTTTCGGCGGGCGAACACCCGACGGCCCGCGCGTCGTCCGCGCACATCCGGTCATAGAAACGGCCGGCGCGGATCGCTGGGCAGATGTAATCGTTCTCGCGGTCCATCCCGTCGAGAAACGCGTGCCATTCCGGCGGTAGCATCTCGGGGCGGAGCTCTCTTTCGCCTTCGAGCGTCGCAATGGCATCGATCTCGATCATCATCATTTCGCCGATAATCCAGCCGGGCGCGTCGCTGAGCGCGGCGGCAAACTTGATCGGGCCGCGATGGGCGAAAAACCTATCGGGGCTCTCGAACTTCAACTGGGCAAGGCGCTTGCCATGGTTGAGCCAGAGGTCGCTGTCATAGGGCCGGACCCGGAGCAGGCGCGCGTGGAGCGCCACCCGCTCCGATGCGGGCAGGTCGCGATCGGCCATCAGGCCGCGCACGACATCGGGGTTGAACGGATCGATGGCCGCCCGCGCCCTGGCCCAGGCTACCCGATTCAGCCCGACCTCCTCATAGGCCGGCGGCAGGTCGAACCGATAGGTGAGCCGGTTGTTATAGCCATCTACGAAACGATCATGGGCTTCGGGGTCGCTGCGGACGTGATCGCCGAGCGCTTCTGCCCAGTCGCGCCGGTCGTCCGCCGGGCCGTAGAGCACCGCCTCGAACCGGGCCCCGTCGAGGAGCGGGTGGTCGAAGCGGTCAAGGAGCGCGACATCGGCCGCACCCATGTCATCGAGGTAGAATTCGAACCCGACGTAGGTCTTGCAAAGGGTCACCGGGTCCGGCTGCCACTCCGGGACGGCGTCGGCGTAGGTGTCGCAAAGGTAGTCGCCCCATCTGCGCGACCCGCCCCAGCCCCGGTGCGCCGCCAGAAGGGCGAATTTCATGCTCCGTTCGTTCGGGCGGGTCTCCATCAGGCGTTTGAGCACCCGTTCGTGGCGCAAAGGGTCGTTGATGTGGTGGACCAGTCGGAGCACGAGTTCTGCGGCCGGCAAGAGGTCCGGGTCCGCGGCGACGGCGGCATCGGCGTGGACGACCGAGGCGCCGATGAAGTCCCGGAAGGCCGCATGGGCGAAAGGATGGGTATGGGACCCCGGTTTCGACCCGCGCACGAGACGTGCGGCTGAGAGGTACAGCCACCCTTGGGCGGTATGTGCATAAGCGCTGTCGGGATAGGTTTCGGACCATTTCGCCACGAACGGAGCGATGTCGGGATGGGTGGCCTCGAACACGCCGTATGAATCGCGCTCGTCTTCGGGGTCCACCTCGCCGGCCAGCGCGCGCGCCTGAAGGCCGGCAAACCAGTCCTCAACGGCATCGATTTCACCCGCCTGAAACATCTCGAGAAGCATGGTTCGGGTGACGATGTTGTCGGCAGCCACTCGGGTTGGCGAGACGGTGAAAAGGCAGATAGCGGCGAGAGCGATGCAAAGCTGGAATGCGGGCATGGGCGGCTCTCCAAATGCGGTCGCGCCATGGGTCGCACGCAATTGTGGCGTTAGTTGGAACCCGTCACACCAGCCGCCCCCAGAGGTCGTACTCCCCCGCCTCGTCGATCTCGACCGTGGCGACATCGCCGGGGTCGAGCCTCTCGAACCCGTCGTCGACAAACACGTTTCCGTCGATCTCCGGCGCGTCGGCCGTCGACCGGCAGGTGGCCGCCTCGCCGTCCACCTCGTCGACGATGACGTTGAGCCTTTGCCCCACCTTCCGGGCAAGCTTTGCCTCTGAAATCGCCTGTTGGGCGGCCATGAACCGGTGCCAGCGCTCCTCCTTGACCTCCTGCGGTACATGGTCGGGCAGGGCGTTCGAGCGGGCGCCGGCGACGTTTTCGTAGCGAAAGCAGCCCACCCGGTCGAGCTGGGCTTCGGCCAGCCACTCCAGAAGGAACTGAAACTCCGCTTCCGTCTCGCCGGGATAGCCGACGATGAAGGTCGAGCGCAGCGTGATTCCGGGGCAGGCCTCGCGCCAGGCGGCGATCTCGTCGAGGGTCCGGGCCGAGGCGGCGGGGCGGGCCATGCGCCTGAGCGTGTCGGGATGCGCGTGCTGGAACGGAATGTCGAGATAGGGCAGGAGCCCGCCCTCTGACATCAGCGGCACCAGTTCGCGGACATGCGGGTAGGGGTAGACATAGTGGAGCCGCACCCAGGCACCCAAGCTCGCAAGATCGCGGGCGAGCGGGACGATGGGGGCCTTGACCGCCCTGTCTTTCCAGTCGGTGCCGTAGGCGGAGGTGTCCTGGGAGATCACGAGAAGCTCCTTCACCCCGGCCTCGACCAGCCGCTCGGCTTCGCGCATCACCGCCCGGTGGGGTCGGGAGGCGAGCCGGCCGCGCATGTCGGGGATGATACAGAACTTGCAGGCGTGATTGCAGCCCTCGGAGATCTTCAGATAGCTGTAATGGCGCGGCGTGAGCTTGACCCCTTGCGCCGGCAGAAGGTCGAGAAAAGGGTCCGGCGCAGGCGGCACGGCGTCGTGGACCGCGTCGAGCACCTGTTCGTATTGCTGCGGTCCGGTCACCGCGAGGACCTTCGGATGCGCCCCGGTGACGTAACCGGGCTCGGCGCCGAGGCAGCCGGTCACGATCACCCGGCCGTTCTCGGCCAGCGCCTCGCCGATCGCCTCGAGGCTTTCGGCCTTGGCGCTGTCGAGAAACCCGCAGGTATTGACGATGACGGCATCGGCTCCCGCATAGTCGGGGCTGATCCCGTAGCCCTCTGCCCGGAGCCGGGTGAGAATGCGTTCGCTGTCCACCAGCGCCTTGGGGCAGCCCAGCGAGACCATGCCGATTGTCGGCTGGCCCGCACGGGCGGTCTCGCCCAGGCGGGCACGGGCGAGGTCGGGGCGGAGATCGGGCGGGTTGGCGGCCATGGCGCGCGATATAGCCGGCCTCGGGCTGGCGCGCCAGCCGCTGCACCCGAGGGGCGCTGCCCTCACCCCGGCCGCATCAAAGCGGCTGGGCTCCCCCACGGTGCTTTTGCCAAGATGAAGGGCGCCGGACGGCGTTGCCCCGCCGCAAGGCCCGGCATAGACTTCGCCTGAGCAGTCTGTCCCGGAGATGTCCCATGCGCTGGGTCTTTCGCATCCTCGGCCTCCTGGTGGTGATCGTCGTCGCGCTTTTTGTCGCCGTGGCGCTCATCCCCGGCGAGCGCATCGCCCAGCTTGCCGCCGACCAGTTCGCCGAGAGCACCGGCCGCGAAGTCGCGTTTCTGGGCGACGTGCGGCCCTCGCTCTGGCCCGAGGTCGGCGTGGCCACCGGCGCCGTGGCTGTCGCGGGGTCCGACGGGTCGGAGATGTTCACCGCCGAGGGACTTTCTGTGGGGGTCGATCCCCTGGCCCTCCTGACCGGCGACATCCGCATCCGCGGCGTCGAGATCGACCGGCCGGAGATCCGGCTCACGGTCGGACCCGACGGTGTCGGCAACTGGGCGACCGAAGCGGCCGGGGCTGCCGAGACCGGCCCGGGCGAAGGGGGTGGATCGGCGCTGCCGGTGTTCACGCTCGACCGGCTGACCATCAACGACGGCCGCGTCGTCTATACCGATGCCGACGGGGCGGTGACCGAGCTTGAGGGCATTTCCCTCAGCGCCTCCCTGCCCGATGTCGCCGGTCCGGCCGAGGCCGATCTTTCGCTGAGCGCGCTCGGCCTCTACCTGTCCGGTAGCCTCGAGCTCGCGACGGCACGGTCGTTTCTCGTCGGCGAGCGGACGCCGCTGGCGGCGACGGTCCGCGCCGAGGGCATGGAAGCCCGGTTCGACGGCAACGCGGCCCTTGCCGGGGTGCTCGACGGTGCCCTCAGCGTCGAGGTCTCCGACCCCGGGTCGGTACCGCAACTCGCGGCGCTTCCCCCCGGTCTCGGCGCCGGGCGGATCTCGGTCGAAACCGGTCTCGCCTTCGCCGACGACAGCCTCGCATTGGCGGGGCTCGTCGCCCGGCTCGACGACAACACCGTCACCGGGGAGGCAGATTTCGCCCTCACCGGGCCCAGACCGCGCGTTACGGCCAATCTCGACCTCGGCGCCTTCGATCTTTCCACGGTCGACACACCTGCCGAGGAGCGCACCGGTTCGGGGGGTGCGGCGGGCTGGTCGACCGACCCCATCGACGTGTCGTTTCTGGGCCTCATCGACGGCCGTATCGCGGTCACGGCCGACAGCCTCGCCCTCGGCACCGCCCGGCTTGGGTCCACCATGCTGACGACCGTTATCGAGGACCGCCGTTCGGTCACCTCCATCGACCGGATGTCGGCCTATGACGGAAGCGTCGGCGGGGAGGTGGTGCTGAACGGCCGCGACGGGTTTTCAACCCGGCTCGACGTGGCCGGCTCGGCGTTGGCCATCTCGCGCCTCTTGTCGGAGCTTGTGGGCTACGACCAGCTGATCGCCGCGGGAGACCTCAGGCTCAACGTGCTCGGCTCGGGGCCGCATATGGACGCGGTCATGAATTCGCTCAACGGCGAGGGTGCGTTCAACGTCGGGGCGGGCGAACTCATCGGGCTCGACATCGTCGGCATGCTCCGCAACCTCGATCCGTCCTTCGTCGGCGGCACCCGGCGGACGATCTTCGACGAGATCACCGTGAGCTTCGTCGTCGAGAACGGGGTCATCATCTATCAGGACCTCTCGGTGCTCGCCCCGCTCTTCACCGCGACCGGGACAGGCCGGATCGGGCTCGGCGGGCAGACCCTCGACATGCGCCTGATGCCAGAGCTCCTGGGCGGCGAGCGCGCGGGGCTCCGGGTGCCGCTGACAATCCGCGGTACCTGGGACGCGCCGCGGGTGGGGCTCGATCTGGAGAACATGATCCGCGAGGGCATCGAAAGCGAGGTCGGCCAGCGTCTCCAGCGCGAGGGCGCCGAGCAACTCGGCGTGACGGTGGAGGAGGGCGAGAGTGTGGAGGACGCCGTCCGCGGCCGGATCGAGGACGAACTGCGCGAAGGGCTCGGGAACCTGCTGGGCCGGTAGGCGTCGGCGGCGGGAGGTGTAGCGGTTGCCGCGCCGACGGCGCCTTTGGCCAGTTGCGGACGTTCGGGTCTTCCTCCGGCAGCCTTGGCGAAACACGCCCCGGACCTGATCCGGGGCCCCGATCCACTGGAGTGCCAGGCCTAACGAGGTCCTGGGTCAAGTCCGGGACGGGTTTTCGACGGCGCGACCCGCCAATCCCCCCGAACCACCCCTCCCGCGCTTCACCCGAGACCTCGGCCGGTCGTGCGCACCCTTGCGACCCGTGCCCCCGCGCCGCGCCCGGCGGGGCATTGAAACGCCGCAAGCCCTGCGGCGGCTCAGGAAGGACGCTACGTCCTCCAAACACCTCCACGTTCCAAGGTCTCCAAAACCCGGTCCCGGCCCCTACCTTTAGTCCAGCCTGCAACGCCAACAGGGGACACCCATGCCCAACACAGCCCTCATCACCGGCGCCTCCTCCGGCCTCGGTGCCGAATTCGCCCGCTACCATGCCCGCCGCGGCGGCGATCTCATCATCACCGCGCGCCGCAAGGAGGCGCTCGAGGCGCTGAAGGCCGAGATCGAGGAACGCGACGGCGTGACGGTCCACGTTATCTCCTGCGACCTCGGCGCCCCGGGCGGGGCGGAAAGGCTCTACGACGAGGTGAAGGCCCTCGGCGAACGGATCGAGGTCCTGATCAACAATGCAGGGTTCGGCGGCCACGGGCTCCATACGGAGCGGCCGCTCGAGGCCGAACTCAAGATGATCGAACTCAACGTCACCGCCCTTGTCACCCTAACTCACAAGATCGGCGCCGACATGGTTGCGGCGGGGGGCGGCAGGATCCTCCAGGTGGGCTCGACGGCAGGTTTCATGCCCGGACCGCAACAGGCGGTCTACTTCGCCACCAAGGCCTTCGTCGGCTCCTATTCCCAGGCGATCGATCACGAGTTGCGCAAGAAAGGCGTCACCGTGACCGTGCTCGCACCGGGCTATGTCGAGACCGAGTTCGCAAAGACCGCCGATCTCGAGGGCACCGGGCTCGTCAAAGGCGGCGGCAAGTCGGCCGCCAGCGTTGCCAAGATCGGCTATGACGGGATGCGCCGGGGCGAGCTTGTGGTCTTCAACGAGGGCCGGCTGAAGTTCCTTCTGGGCTGGGTAACCCCGTTCCTGCCGCGCCGCGCGGTGCTGAAGATGGTCGATGGCATGCAGACGAAGTAGGCTTCGGGACTGGCGCCCTTTGCCCGTCAGTAGAGGGCGCCGAATCCCCACCCTGCCAACATCGACCCGATTGTGGCCAGGCCGAGGTAAAGAAGGAATGGCCTGACTCGGAGCACGGGGAAGATCGCCATCGCCCCCCAGATGCTGACCACCCCTCCCGACACCAGAAAGGCCATCGCCGCGCCCGTCGACATGCCGTGCTCCAGCAGGGCGCGCGTCAGCGGGAGGGCGGCGTAGCCGTCGATATAGGCCGGCCCGCCGACGATCACGGCAATCGGCACCGCGAGAGCGTTCTCCCGGCCCACATAGGCCGCCACGGCATTGGGCTCCAGCCAGGCGTTAAGGAGGTGTTCGGCCGCGAAGGCGGGGATCAGAACGATCAGGATCAGTCGTCCGACCGACATTGCGTCCGCGATGAACCGCTGCCGCCGTGCGGGCGACCGCCAGATGCGGGCGTCGAAGGCCGAGGCGCTGCTGCCGCAGGGTGTGCAGGTCGCGCCCAGCGACCCGACGATGCGGTTCGACCGCAGAGGCGAGGTCGCCCAGTCCCGCCGCGCGAAAAGGGCGGTGACCCCGCCCCCGAAGAGCCCCAGTCCGATAGCTGCCGCGGCCTTGCCGAGCGCGAACTCCCACCCGAGCGTCGCAGCGGTGGCAGAAAGCATGGCCGGCCCGGTGATCGGCGAGGCCAGCCAGAACGCCATGACGGGGGCGAGCGGCACGCCGGCGGCGAGGAGGCCTGCCATCAGCGGCAGGACCGTCACACCGCAGACCGGCAGCAAGGCGCCGACGAACGTGGCGGCAAAAACCGTCTGCCAGGTTCTGCCCTGAAACACCGATGCGACGCTGTCGCTCGCCCCGCTGGCCGTGATCCAGGCCGCAAGGAGGATGCCGGGAAGGACGAGCGGCGCGACATGCACGAGGCCGACCGCGACGAAATAGGCGGTGTCGAGCGCGAAGACGGGGTAGAGCAGCACGAGGACGACTAGGACCAGCACGCCAATCGCACAGCCGTGCCGTGCCTCCGGCCGTGCTGCGTGCATGAGAGCCGAGAATGACATGATGGCCTCCTGTTTCGACGCCCAATGTGGTCACTCGACGGCCATTTGAGAAATGAGTAGTTTGAGATTCAGCCGTCGGAATTTCAAATACCATGTCCCATCTCAGCAGCGATCTTCTCCGCACGTTTCTGGCCATCGACGAGGCTGGCAGCGTCACGGGCGGCGCCGAGCGCATCGGCCGGTCGCAATCGGCAACGAGCCTGCAGATACGCCAGTTGGAGGAGATCGTCGGCAAGCCGCTGTTCGAGCGCCATGGACGCGGCGTCGTGCTGACACGGGCTGGGGAGACCCTGAAGCCCGCCGCCCGTAAGGTGGTGCAGTCGCTCGACAGGACACTGGCGGAGCTGCGCGGAGAAGGGCTGACAGGGCGGCTGCGGATCGGGATGCCTGACGATCACGGCCGGGTGGCGCTGGCAAAGATCGTGTCGGACTTCGCGGCCATGCACCCAAGCGTCGAACTCGACGTCCAGTGTGCGCTCGGCAACGGGTTTGAATCCGCTCTGGCCTCCGGAGCGCTCGATCTCGCGGTCTTCGAGGTTCCCTTGCCGGGGCCGTCGCAGGAGGTCCTTCGCGAAGACGCGCTGGTCTGGTGCGGTGCTGCCGATCGGAGTTTCGACGCCGACGGAACACTTCCCGTCGCTCTCTTCGACCGCACCTGCTGGTGGCGCGACCTCGCGCTGGCGAGCCTCGATGAGGCCGGACGGGCCTACCGGGTGGTCTTCACCAGCGAGAGTGCGGTTGGCGTCCGGGCGGCGGTCCGGTCGGGTATTGCGGCCGGTCTGCTAAGCACGCTCGATGACCGCACCGGCCTGACCGGCATCCGTGGGTTGAACGAACGCTTTTCTACGTATCTGGTGCTTGAACGGGCGCCCGGCAGCACCGGCCCCGCCTGCGACGCGATGTGCGATGCGATCCGGCGGGCCTTTGCCCGCTGAGCCCGGGGGGCCGGGACGTCGACTACCGCCGCCTGTCGCGCCGTGAGGACATCGGCTGGAACGCAACGCCCACATGGGCCTCGCAATAGGGCTTGCCGGGCTGGACGGCGAGGCCGCAGAACCAGAAATCGTCCGTCGCGGGGTCGCCGACCGGCCATTTGCAGGTTCGCTCGGTGAGGTCCATCAGCGACAGTTTCTTCGCCTTCTTCTCGACCTCGCGCACGGTAGCGAGCGCTTCGGGGCTGATCTCGTTGGCGCTGGGCTGGGGCGGCAGCGGCTGGCCGGCCGGCACGATCTTCCTCAGTGCCGGGGTCGGCGCGGGCGCCGGGTCGGACGCCGGCGCGGCCTTGGCGGCCTTCGTCTCCGGGGCGGGTTTGGGTTCGGGTTTAACCGGGGCTTCGCTCGCGGCTCCGCCGCCGCCGTTACGGTTAGACAGGCCGAGCCTATGCACCTTGCCGATCACCGCGTTGCGCGTCACGCCACCGAGTTCCTTTGCAATCTGGCTCGCCGACTGGCCCTCGCCCCACATTTTCTTGAGCTTCTCAACGCGGTCGTCGGTCCAGGACATCGGCATTCTCCAACATGTCGGGCGAGGCAGGAGATGTAAGGCCTCGCGCCGATCCATGCAAGCCGCACCTCCCGAGGCAACAATCGCTGCCGGTTGTTTCCCAGAATTTGCCCGATTTCAGCCCCAATTGCCACAATCTCGCCACATTCCGCGGCATTCTGCCGGGCGTGGCCTTGTTTCGGCCACATTTCTTAACGCGTGCGACCAGTGAGGTACTCGATGCCGGCCATTTCCTGTCTATCCGTTTTCGCCCCTCTGGACCGGTTCATGCGCGACGAGCGCGGGGCCGTCGTGGTGGACTGGGTGCTCCTTGCCGCAGGGCTCGTCGGCCTCGCGGTCGCCATCGGGGTCAGTGTCAGCCTCGAGGCCGTTGGCCATGCCGAGGAAGCCGGCGTTGTCATCGAAGAGGTGGGCGACGACCTCTGAGGTCCGGGCCCTTCCGGGCCGGGGGCGGCCCGCGGGACGGTCCGTCATGGCGTTCTCCGTCATCGGGGCGCGGCGCTTTTCCTGTTGCAGGCGCGCCGCACCGGCGCTAGGCCACAGGACATGGAATGTGCCTTTCTGCCCCGACGACGCCGCGACTGAGTTCGCGCAGCGCCGGCGCCCCGAAACGGGGCGCCGTCTTTCCTGTCCCCCGTGCCGAAAGCCCGTCCCATGATCCCAGCCCTGCTTCCGACCTATTCCCGCGCCCCGCTTGCCTTCGAGAAGGGCGACGGCGTCTGGCTCGAAACCGCCGACGGCACCCGTTACCTCGATCTCGGCGGCGGGATCGCGGTCAACGTGCTCGGCCACGCCCATCCCGCCCTGGTCGCCGCACTCACCGATCAGGCCGGAAAGCTCTGGCATGTCTCGAACCTCTACGAGATCCCGGGCCAGCAGGCGCTGGCCGAGGCGCTCGTCGGGGCCACTTTCGCCAATACCGTCTTCTTCACCAACTCCGGCACCGAGGCCTGCGAACTCGCCGTTAAGATGGTGCGGAAGCACTGGTTCGAGAGGGGCGAGGAGCGGACGGAGATCCTCGCCTTCACCGGCGCGTTCCACGGCCGATCCTCCGCAGGGATCGCCGTGGCAGGCTCGGAAAAGCTCACCCGGGGCTTCGCCCCGCTGCTGCCGGGGTTCCGCCAGCTCCCGTTCGGCGACCACGACGCCCTGCGCGCCGCGCTCACCGACCGCACCGCTGCCGTCATCCTCGAACCCGTCCAGGGCGAGGGCGGGATCGTTCCGGTCCCCGACCCCTGCCTGAAGGGTCTGAGAGACCTCTGCGACGAGACCGGCGCACTCCTCGTTCTCGACGAGGTGCAGTGCGGGATGGGGCGCACGGGCAAGCTCTTCGCCCATGAATGGGCGGGCATTCAGCCCGACATCATGATGGTCGCCAAGGGCATCGGCGGCGGCTTTCCCCTCGGCGCGCTGCTCGCGACCGAGGCGGCGGCGTCGGGCATGAGTGCCGGCTCCCACGGGTCGACCTATGGCGGCAACCCGCTGGCGATGGCGGTGGGCGGAAAGGTGATGGAGATCGTCTCCGATCCGGCCTTCCTCGACGAGGTCTCGCGCAAGTCGGGGCTGATGCGCCAGCGCCTCGAAGGGCTCGTCGCCGCCCATCCGCAGGTCTTCGGGACCGTGCGCGGCGCGGGGCTGATGCTTGGGCTGACATGCATCGTGCCGAATGCCGATGTCATCGCGGCCGGGTTCGATGCTGGCGTGCTCACCGTCCCGGCGGCCGACAATGTCATCCGCATCCTGCCTCCGCTCACCATCGCCGACGACGAGATCGCCGAGGGCGTCGCCCGGCTCGACAGGGCGGCCACGGCGATCGAGGCGGTTTGGCAATGACCCGCCCCGTTCTCATTGGCCCGAAAATATCCTCGGGGGGGCGCCGCAGGCGCGGGGGGCAGAAGGCCCCCCTCCTTGGGGCGTAAAAGCACCGTCCATGACCCATTTCCTCGACATCCACAAAACCGCGCCCGAAGACCTCCGGGCGATGCTCGTTCAGGCCCTGGCGATGAAGGCGGCGCGCGCCGGGCGCCCGAAGGGCATGGCCGACGACGACACCCCGCTCGCGGGCCGGATGGTCGCGCTGATCTTCGAAAAACCCTCGACCCGCACCCGTATCTCCTTCGACGTCGGCGTGCGGCAGATGGGCGGCGCGACCATGGTGCTCTCAGGAAGCGACATGCAGCTCGGCCATGGCGAAACCATCGCCGACACCGCCCGGGTGCTGTCGCGCTATGTCGATCTCATCATGCTCCGCACCTTCGAGGAGGCCACCCTTCTCGAAATGGCCGAGCATGCCAGCGTGCCGGTGATCAACGGGCTGACGAACCGCACCCATCCCTGCCAGATCATGGCCGATGTGATGACCTATGAGGAGCACCGCGGGCCTATCGCTGGCAAAAAGGTCGTCTGGGCGGGGGACGGCAACAATGTCTGCGCGTCGTTTCTCCATGCCGCGGGGCGGTTCGGCTTCGATTTCACCTTCACCGGCCCCGAGGTGCTCGACCCCGAGGCCGAATTCGTCGATCTGGCCCGTAAGGAGGGCGCGCGGGTCGAGATCGAGCGCGACGCCGCGCGGGCCGTGGACGGCGCCGACCTCGTCGTCACCGACACCTGGGTCTCGATGCACGATGCCCAATCGACCCGCGAGCGCCGCCACAACCTCCTGCGCCCCTACCGGATCGACGACGCGCTGATGGCCCGTGCCAAGCCCGACGCGCTTTTCATGCACTGCCTGCCCGCCCACCGCGAGGAGGAGGCGACGGGGTCGGTGATGGACGGGCCCCATTCGGTGATCTTCGACGAGGCCGAGAACCGGCTTCATGCGCAGAAGGCGATCCTGAGGTATTGCTTGGGCGTCTGATCAAGCCGCATCCGGCTCTCGAAGGGGCCGATGGGCGTCGGCGACAGCCCGTTTCCAATGGAACTTGGGTGCCCGCCATGTGGGATGCAGCGGTCGTTCGGATCAGGCCTTACAGCACCAAATGCACTGCATGACCGTATTTCCTCCAGAGAAGGACACTGGAACCCCGGACCGATGGTCTATGCGTCTTCAAGACGCAAAGGGGTCGGCAGCTTGCCGTCCACATCTTTTACGCCGAGCGAAACGGCCAATTCGGCAGCGACCCGGACGATGCCGTTGCTTTCGGCCCGGGCTTGCTCATTCTTCATCAGCGCCGCGATCACGCGCCCGATGAACCGGGGCGACTCGGAATTGGACAGGTCCATAAACGCGGCGTGCTCCATCACCCGTTCCGTGCGAACAAGACCTGGGTAGAGCGACACGACCTGGATCCCGTTTTGTCCGGCGGCCTGAAGCTCGGCGGCCATGTCGCTTGTCATCTTGTCGGTCGCTGCCTTCGCCATGCCGTAGACGGTGTTCCCGAGATGCTTTTGCGCCGACCAGAAAGAGATATTCACAATCAATCCGTTGCCGCGCTTCAGCATAGAGCGGATGGCGAGCTGTGAGGCGACGTAGGCCGACCTCACACCAACTTGCATCATGGCGTCCCATCGCCAAAGCGGTTGCATCCAGAACGGATAGGGCCAAGTGAACTCACCGGCTTCGACCATGTTTTCGTAACCGCCCCACGCGCAGTTGACCAACAGGTCAAGGTCGCCGATCTCGTCAAAGAGCGCGCGGACCTGTTCGTCGTCGCTGTGGTCCGTGCATCGCGACGTAACCGCACCGGCGAGGGACGAGGCTTCGGTTTCGACCGCTTCCAGTCGTGTCTTGTTGCGGCCCGTCACGAAGACCTCGAAGCCCGCCTCTGACAACCCTTCAACGACTCCCTTGCCAACCCCACGGCTCCCCCCTGTTACCAACGCAGTCGTCATATTCAACTCCGACTTCCGGTGAAAATTGGATGACATTACCTAAACCTAAGCGCAGCCCTCCAACACTGATGGATGTCAATCGCGTCCTTTCCAACGTCGGCTCTGGGCGAAGAATGACCCTTCGACACCCCCTCCAACGAAGGCTTGTGTCCCGCGTTCAAGGGGCTAGCTTCCAAGCAAGCATCGGGGGAAACGGGATGGCCGATATCGGATTGACGGGCTTGGGGACGATGGGTGCCGCGCTGGCGCTTAACATCGCCGAGAAGGGCTTTTCGGTCGCCGTCCACAACCGCAGCCGGGAACGGACTGACGCCCTCGTCGAAGGCGCGGGCGATCTCGCCGCGAACCTCACGCCGCTTGACGACCTGGCCGAGTTCGCCACAGCGCTCACGGCCCCGCGGCTCATCGTGATGATGGTGCCCGCCGGCGCCGCCGTCGATGCCGTGATCGAGGCCCTTCTGCCCCGTCTCGACGAAGGCGACACGCTCATCGACGCCGGCAACGCGGATTTCAACGACACCCGCCGGCGCGAGGCGGCCCTCGCCCAAAAAGGGTTTGGCTTTGTCGGTATGGGGGTCTCTGGCGGCGAAGACGGCGCCCGCCACGGCCCCTCGATCATGGTCGGCGGCCCCGAAGCCTCCTACGAACGGCTCGGCCCCATCGTCGAGGCCATCGCGGCGCGCTACCAGGGCGCGCCCTGCGCGGCTTGGCTCGGCCCCGACGGGGCGGGGCATTTCGTCAAGACCGTCCATAACGGCATCGAATATGCCGATATGCAGATGATCGCCGAGGTCTGGGGCCTCCTGCGCGCCGCCGGGCGCGCGCCGAAGGCCGCGGCGGAGCTTTTCGCCGAATGGGACGAAGGCCCCTTGCGCTCCTATCTCATCGAGATCACCGCGAAGGTCCTGGCCGCCGCCGACACCGAGACGGGCGAGCCCCTGATCGATGTCATCCTCGATGTCGCGGGCCAAAAGGGCACCGGGCGCTGGACCGTGATCGAGGCTTTGAAGCTCGGTCAGTCGGCTTCGGCCATCGAGGCGGCGGTCGGGGCCAGGTCCTGGTCGTCCGAGGTTGCGGCGCGGCGCCTCGGGGAAGACCGGCTTGGGGCCGGGGAGGCCAGCCCCCGGGCGATCCTCGACGGCGATCTCGAAAAGGCCCTGCTGGCCGCTCGTATCATCGGCTATTCCCAGGGGCTGACGCTTCTGGCGCGGGCCTCGGCAGAGTTCGACTGGTCCCTCGATCTGGCACGGATCGCGGAGATCTGGCGCGCGGGCTGCATCATCCGTTCGGCTCTCCTCGACGACATCGCCCATGCCGCCCGCGACGGGCTTGCCCAGAACCATCTCATCCTCGCGCCCTATTTCGCCGACCGGCTGGCCGAAACCGTCCCGGCCCTGCGCCGGGTGGTGGCCTCTGCGATCTGTTCGGGCGACCCCGTTCCCGCCCTGGCCGCCGCCCTGTCGTTCTACGACACAATGCGGCGGGCGCGTGGAACGGCCGATCTCATCCAGGGGCAGCGGGACTACTTCGGCCGCCACGGATTTCAACGGCGCGACCGGGACGGCGAGGGGTTTCACGGCCCCTGGGCCGACTGAGTGCCGGGCTTCCGCCGGCGGGGTATTCGCGGATTTCCGGAACAAAGAAGACCGGGCCGGCGGCTCACCCACCCTTCGGTTTGGCCCGAAGCGTGGGGGCGGCGGCGATGGGGTCCTCGGGCCAGGGGTGTTTTGGATAGCGCCCGCGCATCTCCTTGCGGACATCCGTATAGGACCTCGCCCAGAACCCCGGCAGGTCCGTTGTCACCTGGAGCGGGCGTCCGGCCGGGGAGAGCAGGGTCAGGCGCAGAGGCCGGCCGGCGATTTCGGGATGCGCGGTGAGGCCGAAGACCTCCTGGAGCCGAACGGCGACCTCGGGGACGTTGGCGGCGTAATCCACCGCCACCTTGCGCCCGAGCGGTGTGCGCCACTCCCCCGGCGCGATCCGGTCTACGGCCGCGCGCCCGGCCCAGCCCAGCCGGGCCTTGAGCGCCTCTTCGGCGTCGAACCGCGCCCAGTCGGCAGCCGTGCGGAGCCCGCCGAGAAAGGGCAGGAGCCAGTCATCGGCCTCGGCAAGAAGGCTGGCCTCGTCCATTGCGGGCAAATCCGCCCCGGCCGCACGGGCCAGCTCGGCACGCCGGCAGAGCCGGGCCGCGCGCTCCGACAGCCCCAGCCCGAGGGCGCGCACGCCGTCGAGCATGGCGCGTCGCAATGCGGTGTCGGAGGCATCGGTCCAGGGCAGGTCCGTCAGGGCGACCGCCCCCAACCGTTCCTGACGGCGCGCCTCGACCCGGTTCGTGCGCGCCGACCAGCGGGCGGTTTCGACGGTTTCGATCCGGTCGGGGAAAAGCGCGCGCAGGTCGCGCTCCGAGATTTCCGCGGCAAGCCGGACAGTTGCTTCGGGCTGGGCGCCGTCGGTGTCGGCAACGACGATCAGGGGCGCGGCGGCAAGCGGGTCGCCGGCGGGGACGCGAACGCCCCGCCCCCCGGAGAGGAGGTACCGCGCGTCCTGTCCGGAGCGTCTGAGGGCGACACGATCGGGGTAGGCCAGCGCGGTCAGCGCACCGGGGGAGAGGTGCGGTTTGGAGCCCGCAAGGGCCCGGAGGCGCGCGGCCTCGGCCCGGATGTCGGCAAGCGCCCGGTCGGTCTGCGAGCCGTCCCGCAACGCCCTCAGCCGCAGCGCCAGATCGACGCCCGCACCGCGCATCGGGTCGCGGCTGCCGAGAAGGGCCGCCAGTGGCGCAGCATCGCGGCCGCCCCTCAGAAGCATCTGGCCGAGGCGGGGGTGGAGCGGCAGCGCCGCTAGCCTCCGCCCATGGGCAGTGATCGCGCCGTCCGGGCCGATGGCGCCGAGGTCGCACAGAAGCGCTTGCGCCTCCGAAAGCGCCCGCCGCGGCGGCGCGGTGGCCAGCTTCAGCGCGGTGGGATCGCGCGCGCCCCAGGCCGCTAAGGCCAGGGCGAAGCCGGTCAGGTCTGCGGTTTCGATCTCCGCCGGGGCCTGCGCCGGCAGCCCACCCTCTTCGCCCTTGGTCCAGAGCCGGAAGGCCACGCCCGGCGCCACCCGACCGGCCCGCCCGGCGCGCTGGTCGGCCTCGGCCCGGGTCGCCTTCTCGGTCACGAGCCGCGTCATTCCCGAGCCCGGATCGACCCGCGCGCGGCGGGCCAGTCCGGCGTCAACCACCACCCGGACGTCCTCGATGGTGAGCGAGGTTTCGGCAATGGCGGTTGCCAGCACGATCTTCCGGGCCCCAGGCTCGGGACGGATCGCCGCTTGCTGGTCGCGGAACGGCAGAGCGCCGTAGAGCGGTCGCAGGACGGTGTCCTCGGGCAGGTCTCCCCGAAGCGCCGCCGCCGTGCGCCGGATTTCCCCTTCGCCGGGCAGAAACACGAGAACGCCGCCCGCGGTGGTCCGCAGGACCTCGCGGACCGTTTTGGCCACGGATGTCTCGATGCGGGCGGCCCGCGGAAGGGGTGTCTCGCGCCAGCGGATGTCTACCGGATAGCGCCGGCCCTCCGAGACCACCTCCGGCGCCCCGCCTATGAGTGCTGCGAAGGCGGCGGTGTCGATGGTCGCCGACATCGGCAAAAGGATCAGGTCCTCGCGCAGCGCCTCGCGGGTCTCCAGGGCCAGTGCGAGCCCCAGATCGCTGTGGATCGAGCGTTCGTGAACCTCGTCGAAGAGCACCGCACCGATGCCGGCAAGCTCGGGGTCGGAAAGGAACATCCGGGTCAGAATGCCCTCGGTAATGACTTCGATCCGCGTGGCGCGGCCGACCCTCGTTTCGCCCCGGATCCGGTAGCCCACCGTTTCGCCGACCCGTTCGCCCACGGTCTCGGCCATCCGCTCGGCGGCGGCGCGGGCCGCGAGGCGGCGGGGCTCGAGGACGAGAATGCGGCCCTCGGCGAGACCTGCGTCCAGAAGCGCGAGCGGCACGCGGGTCGTCTTGCCGGCCCCCGGCGGGGCGGCGAGCACCGCCATCCCGGTGCGGCCGAGGGCGCCGAGGAGGTCCGGCATCACGTCGTCGATGGGCAGGCGGGTCATGGCCGCGAGGCTTAGGCGCTCGCCGGACCGGCGTCCATCGCAAGCGGCTCAGCGGGGGGCGGCGACCGGGGTGGCCGCCTTCAGTGTCTTCGGAATGAAGAAGGATCGCGGCGACTCTGGACAATGACCGGGGCGCGCCGCAAGAGGGGCGCCATGACCGATGTCACGCAACTCGCCGATGCGCTCCTTTCCGGCGACCGGCGCGCGCTGGCCCGGGCCATCACGCTCATCGAAAGCGGGCGGGCGGACCACCGCGACGCCGCAGAGGCACTTCTCGACCGGCTGGCCCGGGAGGGCCGCGAGGCGCTCCGGGTGGGGCTTTCCGGCACGCCCGGGGTGGGAAAGTCCACCTTCATCGAGGCCTTCGGGCTGTCGCTGACGGCGGCGAAAAAGCGCGTGGCGGTGCTGGCGGTCGATCCCTCCTCGGCGCGGACCGGGGGCTCGATCCTCGGCGACAAGACGCGGATGGAACGGCTCACCCGGGACCCGCGCGCCTATATCCGCCCCTCGCCGAGCCGGTCGGAACTCGGCGGGGTGGCGCGGCGCACCCGGGAGGCCATCGCGCTCTGCGAGGCGGCAGGCTATGACATGGTGCTTGTCGAAACCGTTGGCGTCGGCCAGTCCGAAACGCTGGTGGCCGAGATGACCGACCTCTTCGTGCTGCTCCTCGCGCCCGCCGGAGGCGACGAGCTTCAGGGGGTCAAACGCGGGATCATGGAAATCGCCGACCTCATCCTCGTCAACAAGGCCGACGGGGATTTGCTGGCGGCCGCAACCCGGACGGCGGCGGATTATGCCGGGGCGCTGAAGCTGATGCGTCCCCGGGCGGGCGACCCGCCGGGCTGGCCCCGGGTCGAAACGGTCTCGGCCCTGACCGGTGCGGGGCTTGCCGAGGCCCGGGCCGCCATCGCGGCGCTGGCCGAGCATCGCCAGGCATCGGGGCAGTGGCGCGCGCGGCGGCGGGCCCAGGCGCAGGGCTGGTTCGAGGACGAGCTTCGCCGGGAGATCTTCCGGCGCATGGCAACGGCGCCGGACGGGGCGGAGATCGCGGCGCTGGCAGAGGCAGTTGCCTCGGGGGAGCGGAGTGCGGCCTCGGCGGCGCGGGAGGCGGCCGACCGGCTCCTGTCTCAGCCGCCCCCGGACTGAAACCCTTTCAGGACCTCCATCGCACGGTACTCGCCGCGGCGGAACCGCACCGCGGTCAGAAACGCCTCCTCAAGGGTCGGCGACGAGTTGGCGATGGCGTCGGCCATCGCTTTGACGACCTTGTCGTCGTCCTCCGCAATCGCGATCTCAAGCGCCCTTTTGGCAAGGCCGTCGGCGATGTCCTCCATGATGCTCATGGGCTGGATGTCCTCTGCTCAACTCGGTTCCCGTGCGTTACCATGGCGGTCGCCGGCTGAGAACACCGGGCGAGGCCGCTTTCGGGGGGCTTTGGGGCTTGACCCGCAGGGGCCCCGACGGTAATTCCCCCGAACGAGTTTCGGGCGCGGCCTTTTCGAGGCGGTGCCCTTATACGTTGGGGCGATGGCTGCCCCTCTATCCAGACGAAGGGTGATCAGCATGTCGCGCCGCTGCGAACTGACCGGGAAGGGGCCGATGGTTGGCAACAATGTCAGCCACGCCAACAACAAGACCAAGCGCCGGTTCCTGCCGAACCTCACCGACACCGCGCTGATGTCGGAAACGCTGGGCCGCACTTTCCGGCTGCGCGTGTCGTCCGCCGCACTCCGGACGGTGGATGCCCGCGGCGGGCTCGACGGGTTCCTCGCCAAGGCGAAAGACGCCGAGCTTTCGCCCAAGGCTCTGAAGATTAAGAAGGAGATCGCCAAGGCTCAGGCCGCGGCCTGACCCGTCCCTGGCGTTTCGGCAGCCCCGTGCTCAGCGCGGGGCTGTTTTGATTTGTCGCAGGACGTTATCGCGAATCGGCGCTAACCTCAGTCCCGTGAAGCTGCGACGTTCCGCTGTCGGCCTTGTCCTTCTGGCCCTGATCGCCGCCTTGCCCGTGCAGGGCTGGGCGCAAGGCGCGATGGCGCGGATCACGGATGTTGTCGTTCTGTGTAACGGTACGGGACCCGATCTTGCGCTCATCGACTGGCGCGGCGAGCGGGTCGATCCACTGCCTCGATGTCCCGACTGCACCCTGGGCGTCGGCGGCGGTGTACCGGCCGAAGCCTTCGTTCCCGCAGCACCGGTGGGCGGTGCCGCGACACTGGGCGGCGCGCGTCTCGGGCGCCTGCCCCAAAGCCATGTGCCGGGCCTTCGCTGGCCCCGCGCGCCCCCTGTTTGAGCGTCTTTCGTTCCCACAAACTCAGACAGGAAGAGAACCCATGAAGACCCTTGCCTTTGCGGCTGCCCTTGCCGCCTTTGCCCTTCCCGCCACCGCGGGCGATATGTCCACCGACAAGACGATGCCGGCCATCGCGATCGAGGACGCCTATGCCCGCGCCTCCGGGCCGACCGCCCGGGCCGGTGCGGCGTTCATGGCGATCACCAACGCCTCGGACACCGACGACCGGCTGATCGCTGTGGCAAGCGATGTCTCGGAGCGCACCGAACTCCACACCCATCTCGAAGATGCCAACGGGGTGATGCGGATGATCGAGGTCGAGGATGGCTTTGCCATTCCGGCTGGCGGGACGCATATGCTCAAGCGCGGCGGCGACCACCTGATGTTCATGGGGCTCCGCCAGCCCTTCGAGCACGGCGAAGCGATCACCGTGACGCTGACCTTCGAGAATGCCGGGGACATGACCCTTGAAATCCCCATCGACCTCGAACGCATGGACCATGGCGGCCATGGCAGCCACGGCGCAATGAGCAACTGATCCCGCACCGGGGCGGCGGGGCGCTTTCTCAGGACAGCAGACCCGCCACCCAGCGCGGAACCGTCTCGGTCGCAGGGCCCATGATCCGGCGGCCGAACGGGCCACCCGTCGGTTCGAGATTGATCTCGACGGTCTCGGCGCCTGCTCGCCGCGCCTCGGCGACGAAGCCCGCGGCGGGGTAGACCTCGCCGCTCGTGCCGATGGCGGCAAAGACGTCGGCGCGCTCCAGCGCTGCGGCAATGCGCTCCATGTGATAGGGGATCTCGCCGAACCACACCACATCCGGCCGCGTCGCCGGAGCCGTACAGGCAGGGCAGGGGTCGGTCGCAGACATGACCGCCGGGGCCTCCCACCGGGTACCGCAGGCGCCGCAGAGCGCGACCGTGAGGCGGCCATGCATATGGATCAGTGAGGGCGAGCCGGCTTGTTCATGGAGGTCGTCGATGTTCTGGGTCACGAGCGTCAGATCGATGCCCGGTGCGGCGCCGAGCCTGGCCAGGGCGTCGTGGGCGGCGTTTGGAGCGGCAGCGCGGGCATTCTCCCGCCGGGCATTGTAGAAGGCATGGACCCTTGCCGGATCGCGGGCGAAGCCTTCGGGCGTGGCCACCTCCTCCAGAGGATAGGCCTCCCAGAGACCGCCCTTGTCGCGAAAGGTCCCAAGCCCGCTTTCGGCCGAAACCCCGGCGCCGGTGAGAACGACGATGCGCATGGGGCAGGTTAGGCCGGCACCGTCCGGGCGCCAATGGTCAACCTCCCGGCGCTGCGCTATGTCCCGCGCCATGCGCCGCATCCTCTTCGTCTGCCTCGGCAATATCTGCCGCTCGCCCACCGCCGAGGGGGTTCTCGGCCGTTTGGCCGAAGAGGCGGGGCTCCGCCTGGAGATCGACAGCGCGGGCACCGGCGACTGGCATATCGGCAAACCGCCCTACGGGCCTGCCATCGACGCCGCCCGCCTACGCGGCATCGACCTTTCCCCGCTCCGGGCCCGCCAGGTCGGCGTGGCGGATTTCGACCGTTTCGATCTCATCGTCGCGATGGACCGCCAGAACGCGGCCGACCTCGAGGCGCTGCGACCGGCCGGAAACGCAACGCCTGTCCGGCGGATGGCGGATTTCGTCCCCGAAGCCGGTCCGGATGTGCCGGACCCGTATTTCACGGGCGATTTCGACGGCGCCCTCGATCTCATCGAGACCGCCGCGCACGGGCTTCTCGCCGAATTGGCGGGAGGGCCGGGTGCGATGAAGCGCGGGTGAAGGCGACGCGATGCGTCGATGCGGGCGCCCCGTGCGGACGTGGGGCGTGCCGGCAGCCCCGGTGACGCCCGCCCGGCGATCAGGTCCGGGGCCTCGACGAACGTTGCGCTCTGGGGGGGCGGGCCTCCGGATCAGGTCCGGGGCACGGGTGCTATTGGCCTCGAGCGGACGTTTGGGTCAGCGCTCCCGAAGTCCGTAGCAGAACGCGCCCCGGACTTGATCCGGGGCCCCGATCCACCGGAGTACCAAGCCTATCGAGGTCCCGGGTCAAGCCCGGGACGGGTGTTCGTTTGGTTGCTTTGGCGCCGACCCCAACGTCCGCAACAGGCCAGCAACCAACTTCGCGCCGCCCGACCCCCGACCCCAGGGGTGTCAGCTCCGGCAGAAGGTCTCGGCGGTTTCGCCGAACCGCTGATAGCGGTCCCAGAACACCTCGTCTGACCGCCGGTCGGACTGGCGCGCGGCCTGCGCCCGATGCGGGTCGCGGAAGAAGCCGGCCGCCCGGCGCTGGTCCTTCGACGACAATGTCAGATCGGCGGCATCCTGGATACAGCCGCAGAGCGCGCGGTTGCCGCCCGCGCGGTCCGAGCCCAGACAGGCCCGCTCGATATCGCCGGCCGCCACCGCGCCGGGAAGGAGTAGAAATGCAATCGTGTAGGTCAGCCGCCGCATGATCGGTCTCCGAACTCTGCCTCGTACCGGCGCGTTGTCGCGCTCTTTCACCCAATTTACTGCCATGGCCCGGCCCGGTCTGGCAAGCGCTCGCGCGCAACGCTTGCAAAGCGGGGTCCAATTGCCAATTGAGGCGCAGTCCATACTGTCCGGGGAGCCCATTGATGCAGGATCGACTTCGCCGCCTCGTTGCCCGGCCCGCCTTCGAGGCGACGATCATCGCGCTTATCGTGATCAACGCGGTGATCCTCGCGATGGAGACCTCGCCGTCGATCATGGCGACCTGGGGGCCGCTGCTGCTCACGCTCGACAGCATCATCCTCGGCATTTTCGTCGTCGAGATCGTGCTGCGCTTTCTCGCCGACCCCAGGGGGTTCTGGCGCGACCCCTGGCGGATCTTCGATCTGACGATCATCGTCATCGCGCTGATGCCCACGACCGGGCCGCTGGCGATCCTGCGTGCGTTCCGCATCCTGCGGATTCTGCGCCTTGTCGCGGCGGTGCCGGCGATGCGCCGGGTGGTTACGGGGCTTCTCAATGCGCTGCCGGGCATGGGCTCGATCGTGATGCTCCTGGGCCTCATCTTCTTTGTGTTCTCCGTGATTTCGACGAAGCTCTTCGCCGAGGCCTTCCCCGACTGGTTCGGCACGCTCGGCGCCTCGGCCTATACGCTTTTTCAGATCATGACGCTCGAAAGCTGGTCGATGGGTATCGTGCGCCCGGTGATGGATGCCTTCCCCTGGGCCTGGGCGCTGTTCGTGCCGTTCATCGTGATGACCGCCTTTGCCGTCCTCAACCTCTTCATCGGCGTCATTGTCGATGCGATGCAATCCCAGGCCTCGGCAGAGGCCCATGACGAGCGCGAGGCGATGCGGGAGGAGACGAAGGTGATCCTCGAGGAGGTGCGGGCCCTTCGCGCCGAGCTTCAGACCCTGAAGGCGCGGGGCTAGGCGGCGGCGTGGAGCCGGCCCTGCCGCAGTGGGTTTTGGCCTGGAGCGGGCGTTCGTTTATCCGCTCCGATCACGAATTCCCCGCGCCCCGGGCTCGACCCGGGACCTCGATGGGCTTTGCCCTCCGGCGGACCGGGGCCCCGGATCGCGTCAGGGGCGCGTTTCGCCAGGGGCTGCCCGAGCAAAAACCCGAACCTGCCCAAAAGGCCAGGAGCCGTTGGCGCACATCGGTCCGCCACCATCCGCCTGCCCCCCGGCCCGGTTTGCGGCTGACGGCGATCAAGTCCGCCATTCGGCAGTCGCGCGATGGTCTTTCATGCATTTGCGGTGGGTCCTGTCCTGCACAACCGGCGAAGCACTCGGCGTCGCGCTCGTCGCGGTTGCCTTTGCTGCGGGCGACCGGGGGCTCGTTTCGGCAGCTCCGGCCGTGCTGACGGCCGGCGTATGGCAGGGGCTGGCGCTCGGCACCGCGCAGGGTCTTTTCCTGCGCCGCTTCGGTGTCTCGCTTCCAGGCTGGATCGCTGCCACGGTTTCTGCCGCGGTCCTCGGCTATGCCCTTGCGCTTCTCGGCGGTGCTGGCGAGGGAAACGGGGTGCCCGACCATGGCGGGGCGCCGCTTGCGGTGGTTCTGGGGTCTGCGATGCTTCTCGGCGCGGTCCTGGGCGGGGTGACCGGCTTTGCGCAGGCGCTCGTTGCCCGCAGGCACATCGTGCTCGGCGCCTGGGTCCTGCGTAACGTCTATGGCTGGGCCATCGCCATGGCGGCTATCTTCGGCGGTTCGGCACTGGCGTCGGCGGATATGAGCCTTCCGGCCATCGCGCTCCTCGGGGCGGTCACGGGCGCCCTTGCCGGGGCGGCGGTCGGGCTCGTCACCGCCCATGCGCTGCCCGAGCCGGACTGACGCAAAAGGAAGGGGCGCGGACCCTTCCGAACCCGCGCCCCCCGCAACGCAACCGGTGTGCCGGCCTCCCCCCTTTGTCAGTGCCGGGCCCGTCGCGTATCGGGATGGAGCGCCGTTGCCAGAATGTGTTCGGAATTGTGCAGCACGTGGTCCGCCCGGCCGACGATCTTCGGGTCGGGCGGCGTGGCGACGGTCTCGTCCTTGTCGGGGTAGTCGAGCGTGGAGAGGAAATGCTTCATGCAATTCAGCCGCGCCCGCTTCTTGTCGTCGGATTTGATGATCGTCCAGGGCGCATCGGCGGTGTCGGTGTAGAAGAACATCGCCTCCTTGGCCTCGGTGTAGTCGTTCCACTTGTCGCGGCTCGCCTTGTCGATGGGGCTCAGCTTCCAGCGCTTCAGGGGGTCGGTCTCGCGGGCTGCAAAGCGGCTCGCCTGCTCCTTTTCGGTCACCGAGAACCAGTATTTGTAGAGCCGGATACCCGAGCGCACGAGCATCCGCTCAAGCTCCGGCGTCTGGCGCATGAATTCGAGGTATTCGCCGGGCTCGCAGAAGCCCATCACCCGCTCGACACCCGCACGGTTGTACCAGGAGCGGTCGTAGAACACCATTTCGCCCACGGTGGGAAGCTCGGTGATGTAGCGCTGGAAGAACCACTGGCCCTTCTCCTCCCAGGTCGGCTTGTTGAGCGCCACGACCCGGGCCGCCCGGGGGTTGAGATGTTCGGTGAACCGCTTGATCGTCCCGCCCTTGCCTGCGGCGTCGCGGCCCTCGAAGATCAAAACGAACTTCTGGCCCGTTTCCCCGGCCCAGAGTTGAACCTTCAGAAGCTCCGCCTGAAGGGCAGCCTTCTCCTTCTCGTAGGCCACCCGGGCCATCTTCCGTGAATAGGGATAACGGCCCGTCTCAAACCCGTTGCCGCTCTTCGCGGCCACATTCCCGTTCGCGCTCATCTTGCTCCACTCCGCGTTGTCGTGAGCGGAATTGTAACGGTTCGGTAACGCGAAGACCTTGATTCAGGTCAGGGGCGATCAGCCGGAGACGTAGACGCCATCCCGCGGTCGGTAGAAGACCTTCTGGTTGTGCAGACGCCCAAGGAGATCGTTCGCCTCCCTGGGGCAGATCGCATCCTCTGTGGACAGCCTCGACGAGGTTCGCAGCGCGGCCTCGATCAGTTCCATGTCCTCGATGCTCAGGTCGAACTTCGTGTTGTACCTCGGCATGACACTCCTCCCCGGTCGGGCCCTCCAATCTCTGGAGCGGTAGATGGAGCGAGCGAGAGGATTGTCAAGAAAAGCGAGCCTTTTCAGACGGTTCCGGGTTACTCTGTATACAAGCGTATGCGAGCGGCTCACTCCGCGCCGAGAAGCTCCGGCACATAAAGGCGGATGATCTCGTTGTCGTCGGCCACGCCGAGAACCCGCCCGGCGGAGAACGGCAGGTTGTTGTCGTTTGACACCAGAATGTGCTCCTCCCCATCGCGGATCACGCTTTCGATGGTGACGAAGGGGAAGACGAAGGTCCCCTCCGCGATGGACCCGCTCGTCTCCAGCCCCGCACCGACGCGGTCGGGGTCGGCGATGTCCATCAGGTCGATCTGGGCGAGACGGGCCACGAAACCAGCCGCGTCGATCTGGGCGGTGTCGATCAGCGTCACGCGTTTCACCTCGGCGGGGCGGGGAAAGCAGCCCTCGGTCTCGCTGCCCATGCAGGCCAGCGACGCGTGGCCCTGACCGCCGTCGCGCTCGATCACAAGCGCCCGGGTTTCGTCGATGAAGTTGAAGTCGCCGATCGCGACGGCCCCGGGGGTGAGGGCGAAGCGGAAGCTCTCGCCGGTCCATTCCCCGGCCCCGGTATCGAAGGCAAGAACCCGCAGGAACGCCCCCTCGTTCTCCCCGCCTTCGACGATGAGCGGCTTTTCGAGCATCCCCCAGAGCGTGGTGCCGTCGGCTGCGAGCGCGAGCCCCTCGAACCCGCCCGAGCGCGGCAACTTCCAGTCGATCCCTGCGGTGGCCGGAATGCGCAGCGCGGGGTGGTCGGGGGAGAAGAGCTCCTCGCCGTCGACCAGCGTCGGATAGACCCCGGTGACCCGCCCCGCGCGCGTGGCCGAGATCAGATAGGGCCCGAACTCCTCGCCGATCCACACCGTGTCGCCGACGATCTGGATGCCCTCGGGGTCGAAATCGGCCCCCGTGAGGTACCGCGCCTCGGTGGCCTCGTGCGTGATCCGGAAGGGAACCAGCCCGTCGGGGTCGTGCAGCCACACCCGTTCGATCACGGTGGTTTCGCCAGTCTCGAAATCCGGCACGATGCGGGTGAGGCCCAGCAGCGCGTCGGACGAATTGGCTTTCGAGCCGAACCCGTTGTCGATGAGCGCATAGAGCGACCCGTCCCCGGCGCGCGCGGCGGCGTAGCCCGAAAAGCCTTGGAGCGGCTGGCCGAAGAACGGCCGCATCAGACCGTTCGCGGCAAGGCTCATCGGCGCGCGCACCGGCGCGGCTCCGGCGGTAAACCGGCCCGAAATCCAGGTCTCCTGCGGGGCATCCGCGGGCGGGGCGGAAAAGGAATAGGCCGGCAGGACGGACAGACCGGCAAGCTCGGCCGGAACCATCTCCTGTGCGGCGGCGGGCAGGGCGGCGAGAAGGGCGGCGACGGACGAAAGGGCGCGCATGGGGGGCTCCCGTGTCAGGGGTTGGACGAGATATGCCTCTGTCGCACCGCAAGGTCTCAGGGACGTGGCGGGGCGGTGACGTTTCGGTGAAACGGGGACTTTCGGGATGCCTGGCTTTCAGCGGGACGATCCTTGGTCGAACCGGTGGTCGGGTTTGGCCTTGAGGGGACAGTCGGATCTCGCTCCGGCAGACCTTGGCGAAACACGCCCCCGGACCGGATCCGGGGCCCCGGGCCAAGCCTGGGCCGTTGGTCGCCGAATGGCCTGTGGGGGACGTCGGACCTGCCGGTGACGAGCCGCGCCAACGCGAAGCTGCTAAGGTCGGCGACAGGCCAGCATCGCCCGCCGCCCTGCCGTCGTCCGAAACTACCTGCCGCCGTCCCGCGCCGCGCCCCCGCCGCCGATCCGCCCCCGCGACCAGGCTCTCCCCATCCGTTCGTCGAGCAGCGGCGACCGGGGCGGCCGCAGCCCGCCCATCGGCGCAAGCGTGATCTCGCCCAGATACATCCGGCCGTCCGCATGGTAGAGATCGACCCGCGCATACTCGAACGCATTGCCGATCTCGAGCGCCGCAGCGCGCATCTTGGGGTAGAACGGCGGCTCCGCTTCTGCCGGCGACCGCCGAAAGAAGAGCTCCTCGGGAATGTAGTCGAAATCGGCGGTATAGAGGGTCTGGCGATGGTTGGTCTGGCGGTCGTGATCGACCTGCACGGCGAGAATGTCGCCACCGCCGATATGGAACTTCCAGTCGGTGAGCGACCCCTCCGCCGGCGCGGCGTTGCGCTCGATGAAATTCTGCAACCGGTACATCCCGTACCACCATTCGCCGGCCCGCTCGCCATGGGAGGCGGTGAGCCAGCCGGCGCTCTTGTCCGCGAGGGTTTCGGCCGCGCCGGCGGGGAGTGGCACATCGAACGGAATGTTCCGGCCCGACCCGCCATTCGACTTCGCGTAGTACCGCCCCGGTGCGAGGCCGAGACGGTCGATCAGGTCGCCGGTGATCGGTGCGGCGCCCGACCAGAGGACCTCGATCGTCGAGACATCGTCGCGCCAGGCCTCGGGGATGTGGTGGCCGACGCCGAGCTTGTCGGCCGGCGAGGGCATCGGCACCGGGGCGAAGAACTTCGCCAGCGCGAGCTTTTCGAAGAACGTGGCGGGGGCCGCGAGGTCGGGAACCCGTCCGCGCTGGTGATAGACGATCTTGGCGGCGCGGCTCAGCTTCTGCTGAACGACCCCCGGGGGCAGAACGTCGATGCCGCGCAATGTCCCCCGCGGCGTCGGCTCGCCTGCGCCGAAGAGGCCCTGGTCGTAGATTTCCGTCAGGGCGCTCCGCGCCGCCTGACGCAGGACGAAGGGCGAAACGGCGTCCTCGCTCACAGCATCGCCTCCATCGCCGCGATCATCTCTCCGAGCTCCGCCTGACGGCGAAGCGCGGCCGCCTTGTCTCGGTGCCAGGCCACGGCGGCCTCATGGAGTCTGGCAAGGCGGAAATCGGTTCGGAACGCCTCGACGAACGCCGCGACGGCGTCGTCGTAGCGCCGGACGGTGAGGTCCTCCTCGTCGCCGAGATTGAACCGCTGCCAGTATTCGAGCCCGAGCACGTGGTGGGAATGGTTCGCCCGCCCCCGGTCGCGCTTGACGAGATAGCTGTCGAGCGAGCGCAGCGCATAGTGGTTGACCTGGGCGACGTCGAAGACCGGCGGCGTGTCCGTCCGCTGGCCGTTGACGACGTAATCGGCGCCGCCCGGGAGCACCCATTTGAAGTCCGCAACCGCGTGATCCTGTGGGATCGGGGCATGTAGCCCCATCCGCCCGATCCTGTCGCTGTTGCGGTAGAGCGACTTGACGAACTTCCCCGTGAGCGGCCGCGCCTCGGCGTCGAACGGCGCCTCGGCCCGGGTGAATTGCCGGGTGACGGGCATGTCTTCCAGAGCCGAAACCCCGTTCGGCCCGAAGATGCGCCAGGGCACCGAGACGACATCGGCGTCTTCGCCGGAGACGGCCACGAGGTCCTGCACCGTCCCGTCGCCGACATGGATGTTGAGAAACTCATCGACATCGCAGACGAACACCCAGTCGGCGTTCCGGATTTCCTCATAGCGGCTGATCTGCCGCAGCGCGCTGCGATGAATGCCGCCGCTCCGGACCATCGTCCGGTGCACCCGCACATGCCCTGCCTCCTCCAGCCGCCTGAGCATCCGCACGGTACCGTCGGAACAATCGTTGGTGGCCACGACGATGTCGTCGAAGCCCAGCGCCTTGTAATGGGCCAGCCACTCAAGGATGTAGGGCGCTTCGTTCTTCATCGTCGAGGCGACGGCGAAGGAGGGCATGGGAGATGGACCTTGGCTGCTCGGGTCTCGTTAGGGGAGGGGTAGCATGGGGGGCGTCGGGGTGGAAGGTGGGCGCGCGCCGTAGGGCGGGCTTCAGCCCGCCAATCCCCTCGCCCCGACGCGTTCCACAAAACAACCGGGGCCAATCCCGCAGGTGCGCACAACCGGCTGCAACCGTCTCGCGGGGCCTCAGCCCCACTTGGCCCCCCACCCTCGGGCCGGGCGCGACGCTCTCCAAGATGAGCTGAACTTTGACCCCATCCGTAGGGTGGGTTTTCAACCCACCAAACCCCTCACGAAAACAAATTCGACAACATCCAAACAATTTCCCCGACCGTGTACCCCGTGCCCGCGATCCGCGTCGGCATAAACAAGCCAAACCTCAACCCGATCCGTAGGGTGGGTTTTTCAACCCACCACTTGGTCCCAGCGCCTAACTCTCGTCACCCCACCAATCGCGCAACCTCGACACCAGATCGGCCAACCATTTTGCCCTCTTGTCCGCCCTCATGCCACGATCCATCCAGTTCGAAATCGTCGACATCCAATTTGTGAACCGCGCGCGGACAACGATGGGTGGCTTTGGCTCTGACAGAATGCGCTCCACATCACTTTCCAAAACGACGCGTGCATTGTCGTCGAGCTCGTCACCGACCACTCCCGGCACTTCCGAGATCATTTCGCGGTCAGGCGGACTGACGTCTCGCTTGGCATACAGTTCTGCCAAACGCCTACACCGCGCTCTCGCGTCGTCATCAAGTTCGCAAAGCTCTTCTGACGTGGTCCAAAGAACATTCTTCAAATTGATGAGCGAGGCGTCGTCGGGGTAGATATCGCCAATCCGGGCGTTGAAACTCAGACACGCTTGGAGAAAGCCGACCGCCAGAATTGAGATCGAGGGGAACGCTGCATCCAGTGTTGCTCGGACTTGGATTGCTTCTGGAGAGGTCTCGTCAAACCCATTTGCCCCGGCGCCATCCAAAGCTGTCTTCAGTGAAATTTCCACGGTTTGACAAACAAAGTTCGCAACCTCCACGGGTGGCAGCGGATCGTCTTCGACGCGAAATGTTTTGGCCGCTTCATCGCGAACCAACCGAGGGGCCACGCGAGTCCGGTAATCTGCCTCAATCTCCGCAATCCGCTTCGCGACGGCCTCCGGACCCTCTTCCCAAACCTCATCGGGGATCAGCGCCACCTCCCGCTGCACGTCCCAAGGCAGCGGGTCGCCCTCGGCCAGCATCGCCTCATACCAGCGTGACCAGAAGCCCCAAATGTCGGGTTCGGCATCCCAAAACCCGACCAATTCCTTGTAGAGCGCACGAAAGAAATCGGGGACCCCGCCGTCCGGCCAAAGCGCTGTCCGAAAGACGTCTTCCGGCGTCGCTGCCTCGAAAACTTTCGCATCTCGGTCGCTGGCGGAGTAGGCGGAGGCGGCGGAGGCGGCGGAGCGGGCGGCGGAGCGGGCGGCGGCGGAGGCGGCGGAGGCGGCGGAGCGGGCGGCGGAGCGGGCGGCGGAGTCGGCGGCGGAGTAGGCGGCGGAGTAGGCGGCGGAGTAGGCGGCGGCGGAGGCGGCGGCGGAGGCGGCGGAGTAGGCGGCGGAGGCGGCGGAGTAGGCGGCGGAGTAGGCGGCGGAGGCGGCGGCGGAGGCGCTTCTGATTCCAGGGGTTGGCATGGTGCCCGCAACCCCTGAAATCAGCATCGTCCGCATGACCGGCAATGCAAGTCCGCGCAACGTCGCAGGTTGTGCGGTCGCCAAACCCGGCAGCGCCCGGAGGGCATTTCGCGCCGCAAACGCTACCTGAACCTCGCGTGACTTGTCTCTAAGCCAGGCCCGCGCGCTCTCTTCATCGGTAATCGGCAAAGCTCACCCCCTCACCGCACCCCCCAAAGACGCCCACCCGGCGCCACCTCAACCACCGCCACGAATACCCCACCCTCCGCCGAACCCAAAACCGCCAGCGGATTGCCCCCCCGGTCGACTACAAACCGGTAAACCACCCCACCACCCGCCCCCCGGGCCACCTCAACCGAACTCGTCTGCGACAGCACCGAAAACGCGTGCGCCAGGCAGTCCCAATCGATCTCGCCAAAGCGCTCCTCATTGGCCCCCAAATGCGCCGCGACCCGGGCCTCAAGTGCGGTATCCGACCAAACCCGGGTGATGTCGCTCTGAAACGCCAAACACGCCGCCGCCGCCGGTCCCGCCCAAAGCGCCAAGGCCAACAACCCAGCCGCCAGGGCCTTCACACCCCGCGCAAGCCGGAGCGCACGGGATGCCAAAACCCCAGGGCCACACGCCCAACGCAGCCCCTCGACAAGGCCCTGAAACCGCTCCATATCCCGACCATGACCGACCCGCGCCGCATCCGCAACTTCTCCATCGTCGCCCATATCGACCACGGGAAATCCACCCTGGCCGACCGGCTCATTCAGCTCACCGGCACCGTCGCCGCGCGCGACATGAAGGAACAGCTCCTCGACGCAATGGACATCGAGCGCGAGCGCGGCATTACCATCAAGGCCAACACCGTGCGCATCGAATACCCCGCAGGTGACGGCGAGACCTATATCCTCAACCTCATCGACACGCCGGGCCATGTCGACTTCGCCTACGAGGTCTCGCGGTCCATGCAAGCCGTCGAGGGCTCGCTTCTGGTGGTGGACGCCACCCAAGGCGTCGAGGCCCAGACGCTCGCCAATGTCTACCAGGCCATCGACGCCGACCACGAGATCGTGCCCGTCCTCAACAAGATCGACCTGCCCGCGGCCGATTGCGACCGGGTCTCGGAACAAATCGAAGACGTCATCGGTATCGACGCCACGGACGCGGTGCAAATCTCGGCCAAAACCGGCCTCGGCATCCCGGACGTCCTCGAAGCCATCGTCCACCGCCTCCCCGCGCCGTCAGGCGACCGCACCGCCCCCCTCAAAGCCATGCTCGTCGACAGCTGGTACGACCCCTATCTCGGCGTCGTCGTCCTCATCCGCGTCATCGACGGGGTGATCCGTAAAGGCGACCGCATCACCATGATGCAAACCGGCGCCAAATACGGCATCGACAAGCTCGCCGTCCTGCGCCCTGAAATGCGCGACATCCCCGAGCTCGGCCCCGGCGAAATCGGCATCCTCACAGCCTCCATCAAACAGGTCCGCGACACCCGCGTGGGCGACACCATCACCCACGAAAAGGGCGGCACCACCGACCCGCTCCCGGGCTTCAAACCCTCCCAACCGGTGGTCTTCTGCGGCCTCTTCCCGGTGGACTCTGCGGAATTCGAAGACCTCCGCGACGCCATCGAAAAACTGGCCCTCAACGACGCCTCCTTCACCTCAGAAATGGAAACCAGCGCGGCCTTGGGCTTCGGCTTCCGCTGCGGCTTCCTCGGCCTTCTCCACCTCGAAGTCATCCGCGACCGCATCGAGCGCGAATACGGCATCGACCTCATCACCACCGCGCCGTCGGTCATCTACCACGTCTACATGCGAGACGGCGCCAAGATCGACCTTCACAACCCCGCCGACATGCCCGACCTCACCCATGTCGACCGCCTCGAAGAGCCCCGCATCAAGGCCACGATCCTGGTGCCCGACGAGTACCTCGGCGATGTCCTCAAGCTCTGCCAAGACCGCCGCGGCGAACAGCTCGACCTCACCTATGCCGGCTCCCGCGCCATGGTCGTCTACGACCTGCCCCTCAACGAAGTGGTGTTCGACTTCTACGACCGCCTAAAATCGGTGACCAAGGGCTACGCGAGCTTCGACTACCAGATGACCGGCTACCGTGCGGACAACCTCGTCAAAATGCAGGTGCTGGTAAACGAAGAACCCGTCGACGCGCTCGCCATGATGGTCCACCGCGACCGCGCCGAAATGCGGGGCCGCGCGATGGTCGAAAAACTCAAAGACCTTATCCCCCGCCACATGTTCAAAATCCCGATCCAGGCGGCGATTGGCGGGAAGGTCATCGCCCGGGAGACCCTGGCGGCCTTGCGGAAAGACGTGACCGCGAAATGCTACGGCGGCGATGCGACCCGGAAGAAGAAGCTTCTGGAGAAGCAGAAGGCGGGGAAGAAGAAGATGAGGCAGTTCGGGAAGGTGGATATCCCGCAGGAGGCTTTTATCAATGCGTTGAAGATGGATGGGTGAAGGATATCGGCGATGGGCATCAACGCCCGAGAAGCAAATCGCTTCTATTTAGACTATTCTTGTTTGTTTCTCCAGATCAGTTTGATAATTCTATCGCCGCCGAAGAGAGCCATAAGTATTGGGGTGGCTGTTGTCATGTGGGCTCCCGCCGTTGAAAACAGGGCAATACTTGCGAGCATGGCTGGCATTTTTGCACAGTAGAATAATGCATCGTCCTGATTTTTAGAGAGAAATTGAAGGACTCTATCGCGCAGTTCCTGCGTCTTCTGCGACAGATCTTCAGCCGATTGCTGGGAGCTATCGCTCCCTAATTCAGCCAAGCCGGATGCAAGCTCGCCCAACGAATCGGCCAGCTCTTCTAAAAAGTCCAATTGCCTGGCAAACGCCTTTTGTTCTTCATCCGTTCTGAAATTCGGTCTCTTTGCGGACAAGTTGTCAACTTCCGCTTTGACTTGAAGCTCGATCGAACGTGCCAATAGTGCCAGAGATCCATCGTCCCGTTTGAGTCGCAGGGTTATGCTTCTGTGTTCGTTGGTATCTTCTTGTTCGCTTGATGGTTCGTCCTGCAATTCAATGTCGCTAGGTTTTTCAATGAACCTCACATCAGATAGTTCGAGATTTACCTCTGAGTTTGACACTCTTTTGGATACTCCGTGCGCGATAAAGTTAACTGCATCGTATCGTGTCATATCTTGTTCTCTTAGGAACATCGCCGCCTTGGACTCTCTTTCAGCAAACACAGCAACCAATACATTTCGTCCTGAAACAAATTCTCTTCCACTTGATTGAACATGGATAGCGGCCCTTTGAATCACTCTTTGAAAAGCCGCTGTTGGAACCGCTTCGGAGTCGCTCCGGTCACTCTTAAGTGAAGAAAGGTCGTTGTTGATGTAATATAGTAGTCTTTCCCTAAGCATCGCCAAATCAGCATTGCATTCTACGATAACTCTTGCTGCGCTGGACTCATGCGTCAGAGCGAGTAACAGGTGTTCAAGTGTCGCAAGCTCATGTGAACGCTCGTTAGCAACGGCTAATCCATACTTAATTGCGTTTTCCAACGAGCTAGTGAAACTGGGCAAGAAAGATAGTATCCTATGGTAGAAGTTGATCTAGCGGGACTGATCAAACGAGGTTAGAACTTCGTAATCGGCCGAGCAAGCGCAGTAATGGCAGCAAGTGTTGCGCGGCCATCAACTCGCCATCCTACCCCGCAACTGGCGCTGCCCCATCCCCGAAACCGTAGGGCGGGGTTCACCCCGCCACCCCCCGCGCATCACGGCGGGGTGAACCCCGCCCTACAAAGCCAAATCCATCCCCGGCGCGAACCGCGCATCGAAATGCACCGACGAATACGGCCAATCCTCCGGCGTCTCGACAAACCCATGCTTCACCGGATTGATCCAACAATACCGCACATGCGCCGCATAATCCGCCTCGTCGCGAATGTGGTGCTCCCAAAACCGGGGCTGCCACAACCCAACCTCACCCTTCCGCCGTAGGGCGGGGTTTACCCCGCCGTTCGCCCGTCCCACCGGCTCCGGCGGGATAAATCCCGCCCTACGGCATGACATCGAAAACCGCGCCTTGATCGCGCCCCACCGCACCGAATAGTCCGCGTCCCCCTCGGGCAACGTCCAAACGCAATGCAAATGATCGGGCAACACGACCCATGCATCGATCCCAAACGGACGCTCTCCTTTCGTCACCCACACCGCCTCGCGCAACCGCCCGACCTCGTTCACCAAAACCGACGATCCACGCATCGCCAGCGCAACGGTGAAAAACACCCGCGCGCCATCCACCTTCGGTCTGCGATACTCCGGCATTCCTCTCCCATGCCGGACCGTGGTTAACGATGGGTGAAATCACGCGCCCTCGGCGCTCTTGACCCACGTCAACGCCCCCTTTTCCCCAAGCCCCTAACTTCCCTCCCAAAAAGGGAGACCACCGATGCCCGACCTCGCGGCCGCAAAGACACTGCTCAAAAACCGCCGTGCCGAACTCCTCGGCGAGCTTCACACCATCGAGGACGCCCTCGACGACCCCGTCCCGAAGGACTGGGAAGACGCCGCCGTGGAGCGGCAGGGCGACGAGGTGCTCCATGCCCTCGGCGACCACGACAAGGCCGAGATCCGCCAGATCGACGCCGCGCTCGGCCGGATCGAGGAGGGCAGTTACGGGCAATGCACGAAATGCGGCAACGACATCAGCCCCGAACGGCTCGCCGCCCTTCCCGCGACGCCGTTCTGCAAATCCTGCGCCTGAGGCCCGCGTGTCACCCTTCCGCCCCGGCGCATTGCCGGACAAGGTGCCATACGCCTGCTATACGGTTTGCAGACAGCTGCCCGACGCTCAGAACAGCCCGTCGCCGCCCTGGTTTTCCTCGGCCACCTCGTCGGCAACCACGGCGCCCGTCGCGCCGGCGAGAAGCGGTGCCACGCAGCCCGAGACCGCCGAACCCAGGATGAGGAAGAGGAGGGCGAGGGCCGGGCGGGTCATGGTGGCGTTCCTTTGCTGTGCTGGGTCAACCTAGCCTCACCGGCGACCCCCGGCAATGGCCGGTGATTCCCGCAATCGGGCCCCTCGGCGAGGCAACGCGGCCGGTTTTCAAACCGATGCATTTTTGAGCGAATGTCCCGGTGGAACCTCTTGGCGCGGCATCGGAATCCGGGGTTTTCCACAGGATATCCGCAGGAGCTATCAACATCTTATCCCCAAGAAAATAAGGGGTCCGGCGCAAAAATCCTTGGCAATGGCAGCGGCAAATGTAACGAATTGATCACCGCAGAGGTTCCCAGAACCGAAGCGGGCGCAGAAGGCCCCTCGGGCCCGGAGCGAAGGAAAGGGTTTCGGCCCGGAACGGAGCGAGGGGTCGTGGGCGGTGAGAGCGGCGCCCTTGGGTGGTCGAGCTTGCCGGACACGGGTCGGTTGCGGGCAGGCCGGGGTGGCAACAGCCCGGGTTGTCGCCGGACGGGGAGGCAACGAACCGAACGGCCGCGGGTGTCCGCGAGGGCAGTCGTATGCTGGGCCAACGCCCCTTGGGGGGAAGGTTCAGGAAGGCGTCAGGAGCGTCCCCCAGGGATGCATGCAAGGACCGCGTCTGAGCACCTGGCGCCTTTTCCCCTTCCCATAACTCGATGATTTTGAATGGCAAACGGGGCCCCGCTCTGGCAAGGCCCCGTTGTCGGCGTCCGCCGATGCATGTGCCGCGTCTGCACCTGTGGATAAGTCGATACACCGGCAAGACGGATAGATCAACAGGATATAGCGCGTCGCTCTGCCGTCGGCGCAACATATGCAGTGATCGCCCGCGCGGCTGCGACCGGTTGTCCGCCCGCCGTCGCAGTGGCCGGGCATGACTTTTGCGCCGATTCGGTGTAACGTTCAGTTTACACCTAAGGAGGGCGTCATGTCGGAAGTACTGGCACGGGTCGCGGCGGGTTTCGATCGTCGGATGGCGCTTCGGCGGCGGATGCTCTCTCATCTCGATGTCGATCTCGCTGCCGAGGAGGCGCCCGTATTCTATGACGAATTGCGGCAGACGCTTCTGGGGTACGGGGGATGCACCTGCTGTGCGGAATGCGATGGGTGGCTAACGCTGGAGCGTCCCGGCGTTCCAGCCTTCTGTCTGGCGCGAGAGGCGTTTCTGACGATCTCAGAGGCCAGCACCCGCCGGTGTTCCCGGCGGGAAGTCGCCTGACGGAGACGCTGGGCCACCGGATGGCTCGTGGCGGCGCCCTCGATCCGCCACAATCCTCCAACAGACTGCCCGCGAAAGGGGTTTCGCGATGCAGAAGCTACTTCTTGCGGGGCTTGTTGCCGGGGCGGGCTATTTCGCGTGGGTCGAGTATGGCGGCAACGGAACCGTCTCCGTCTCCTCCACGGGCAGCGGTGGGCCGGGGTTCTCGCAGTTCGGCAAGACCGCCGGCAAGGTGGCAGGAAGCGCCGTCGGCGCGGTGACAAACTAGGCCGTTGCGGGGAAGGCCCGGTCCGGGCGTTTCGCCCGAAACGGCATAGGCGCGGCGACGCATGCTGCTATGGTGACGCCAGAGTCAGAAGGTGCGGATGCCCGTAGCGAGCGGATATTCGAAAACCCAGATCAGGCTTCACTGGATCACGGTGGGGCTGGTTCTTCTCCAGTACGTCTTTCATGACGGTATCGCGGACGCGTTCGAAGCGGGGCTCGACACCGGGACCATGACCATGAGCCTGCCCGTGGCGCTCCATATGGGCGGCGGTATGTTCATTCTCGGGATCGTGCTCTACCGGCTGTTTCTGAGGTCCTCCCACGGCGCGCCGCCACCCCCCGAGGCCGAACCGGGCTGGGCGCGGCTTGCGGCCAGGGGCGCCCATTGGGGCTTTTACGCGGTCCTGATCCTCTTGCCGGTCACCGGTGCCGTGGCCTGGGCACAAGCGTCCCAAGCGGCCGGCGACGCCCATGAGCTTTTGCGCGCTTTGCTCCTGTTGCTCATCCTCGCCCATATCGTTGCCGTTCTCATCCACCAGTTCGTCTGGAAGACCGGGCTCATGGACCGGATGCGCCGTCCGTCATCGTGAAGAACGCCTCGACCGCGGCCTGGAACTCCCGCGGCTTCTCCGCATGGAGCCAGTGGCCCGCGCCGGGGATCGCGGCAAAGCGGGCGGCGGGAAAATGGGTGCGGATCTTATCGCGGTGGCCGCGTTCGACGTAAGTGCTTTCGGCGCCCGACAGAAACAGCGTCGGCCCCTCGAACACCCCGTCGATCTCGGTCCAGCCGGTGATCCCGTCCATCTCCGCTTCGAGCGTATCGAGGTTGAGCCGCCAGGCCCTGGCCCGGACGTCGAGGGATTGCAGGAGGAAGGCCCGCACGCCGGGGTCGTCGACCGACCTTGCCAGGCGCCGGTCGGCATCGCCCCGGGTCTCGATCTGCGACAGGTCGATCCCGCGCATCGCCTCGATGAGCGGGGTCTGGGTATGGCCGTAGGCCACCGGCGCGATATCGGCGATGACGAGCCGTTTGACGCGCGAGGGTTGGGTGAGCGCCAGCGCCATCGCCGCCTTGCCGCCCATCGAATGACCGATGACATCGCCGCCGGCGAGCGGGTCGAGATCGCCGGCGAGGTCGTGGTAGCTGTGGGTATCGGTCCAGGGGCTTGCCCCGTGGTTGCGCATGTCGGGGACGGCGACCTCACGGCTCTCGCCCATGCGCCGCGCGATCGCGCCCCAGTTCCGCGCCGAGCCGAAGAGCCCGTGGACGATCAGGAGCGGCGCGCCGCCCGTCCCGTACCTCTCGACATGGAGCACCTAGGCGCCGGGATAGACCGGGAACCGGCCGCAGAGCTCCAGCACGTTCGAGCGGACCTTGGCCTCGACGGCTCCGTTGCCGTCCTCGCCGTTCTCGCCAAGCCCCTCGACGACCTCGACGATCCAGTCCGCGATCTGGCGGAACTCGGGTTCGGCAAAGCCGCGCGTCGTGCCGGCAGGCGAGCCGAGCCGGATACCGGAGGTCACGGTCGGTTTCTCGGTATCGAAAGGGATGCCGTTCTTGTTGACGGTGATATGGGCCCGCCCCAGCGCCTTTTCTGTCGCGTTGCCCTTCACGCCCTTGGGCCGCAGATCGACAAGCAGCACATGGCTGTCGGTCCCGCCGGTGACGAGGTCGAGCCCGGCCTTCACAAGCTGGTCGCCCATTGCTTGCGCATTGGCGATGACCTGGCGCTGATAGTCCTTGAACTCCGGCCGCAGCGCCTCGCCGAAGGCCACGGCCTTGGCCGCGATTACATGCATCAGGGGGCCGCCCTGGATGCCGGGGAAGATTGCCGAGTTGACCTTCTTGGCGATGGTCTCGTCATCGGTGAGGATCATGCCCCCGCGCGGGCCGCGGAGGGTCTTGTGGGTCGTGGTCGTCACCGCATGAGCGTGGGGGAAGGGCGACGGGTAGAGACCGGCAGCAACGAGCCCCGCGAAATGGGCCATGTCGACGAGCAAATAAGCGCCCACGCTGTCGGCGATCTGGCGGAACTTCGCGAAGTCGAGGATGCGCGGGATGGCCGAGCCGCCGGCGATGAGCATCTTCGGTTGGTGCTCGGCGGCGAGCGCCGCGATCTGGTCGTAATCGGGCAGCATGTCCTGGCGCCGGACGCCGTATTGCACCGCGTTGAACCACTTGCCCGATTGGTTCGGCTTCGCCCCATGGGTGAGGTGCCCGCCCGCATCGAGGCTCATGCCGAGAATAGTGTCGCCGGGCTGGAGAAGGGCGGTGAAGACCCCCTGGTTGGCCTGGCTGCCGGAATTCGGCTGAACGTTCGCAAATCCGCAGCCGAAGAGCGCCTTTGCGCGGTCGATGGCAAGTGTCTCCGCGACATCGACATACTGACAACCGCCGTAATAGCGGCGCCCGGGGTAGCCTTCGGCGTATTTGTTCGTCATGACCGACCCCTGGGCCTCGAGCACTGCCTTGGAGACGATGTTTTCGGAGGCGATGAGTTCGATCTCGTCGCGCTGCCGACCCAGTTCTTTCGCGATGGCGTCTGCGAGTTCGGGGTCGCGGCTCTGAAGATGTTCGGTGAAGAAACCGTCGTCGCGGTGGGAAACGTTCATGTCGCGGAACCTTGTGTCGGGTTCGGGGTCGCCGCCTGATACCGGATCGTTTCGCCCGTGGGAAGCCGCCATCGGACGCGGACTTGCCAAACCTCCCCGCCCGGGCCATCACCCTCGAACGAGGAACCGGGACGCCCTTACGTGACCGCAGACCGCATTGCCTTTCGCGCCAGCGACACCGAGGTCGCACAGGACGCCCTTGCGGCCCTGGCCACCCGCTACGGGTCGTTCGACGATGCGGATGTGGTCGTCGCGCTAGGTGGCGACGGGTTCATGCTGGAAACGCTCGGCGACCCATCGCTCAGGGGCCGCGCCGTCTATGGCATGAACTGCGGCACGGTCGGGTTTCTGATGAACGAGTATTCCGAGGACGACCTGCCGGGGCGGCTGGCGGCCTCCGAGGAGGCCGTGCTCAACCCCCTGCGGATGCGGGCGGGCGGGGCCAATGGCGAGGTCCACGAGGCGCTCGCGATAAACGAGGTTTCGCTCCTGCGCGCGGGGCCCCAGGCGGCCTGGCTGAAGATCTCGGTCGATGGCAAGACGCGGCTGGAGGAGCTCGTCTGCGATGGGGCCCTCCTTTCTACCCCGGCAGGCTCGACGGCCTACAACTATTCCGCCCACGGCCCGATCCTGCCTATCGGGTCGGATGTGCTCGCCCTCACGGCCATGGCCGCCTTCCGGCCACGGCGCTGGCGCGGTGCGCTCCTGCCGAGCACCGCCCTCGTCCGCTTCGACGTGCTCGACCCCGTCAAGCGTCCGGTTATGGCCGATGCCGACAGCCGCTCGGTGCGCGATGTGCATTGGGTCGAGGTGAAGAGCGACCCGACGATCCGGCACCGGTTGCTCTTCGACCCGGGCCACGGTCTCGAAGAGCGGCTCATCCGCGAGCAGTTCATCTGAGACCGCCTTACGCTGCCCTTTAACGCGGCCATAACCCGGGTTTGTCATCACGCGCAGGAAAGCCCGGGGCCGACATGACCGACCAACTTCTCAAAGAGCCTGCAACCGCATCGAACGATCCCGCATTGTCGAAGATCGCCTCGCTCAGTGCCGCGCTCGGCTTCGACATCGTGGAAATCGCGGGGTTCATCGAAGGGCTCGATGCCAAGGCGACCGTGCAGCTTCAGCGGATTCGGGAGGCCGAACGTGCCGCAGGCGAGATCTCGGCGGCGAACGATCGGGTCAGAGACCATATCGGCGCTGCCGCGGCGGCGAGCGCGCAGGGGCTCGACGCCGTCGTCGGCTCGGTCGAGAACCTCCAGGTGGCCGGCGAACGGGCGCGAGCGGTGGCCGAATGGGTACAGGGCCTCAAGGCGCGGATGGACGCGATCGAGGAAACGCTGGCGCGGGTGAGCGAGAACAACCGCGAAATCGGGCTGATCGCGAAACAGGTCAACATCCTTGCGATCAACGCCAAGATCGAGGCCACCCGCGCCGGCGAGGCCGGCCGGGGCTTCGGGTCGGTCGCCGACGCGGTCAACGAACTCAGCCGGAAAACGGCGCTTGCCGGCGAACGCAACTCCGATGCGGCTGAGGCACTCACGCGGGCCCTGGGCGAGCTTTCGGCCGAGGCGGTGAAGATCTCCCTCTCGGCGGCGGAAGTGACGGCGGGCTCGGAAGGGGCCGATGCGGCCCTCGGCGAAATCGCTGACCATGTCCGGCGCGCGTCGGACGCCGCACAGGGGGTCGTGATCGATGTCGATGCCACCCAGGATGCCATCGGCAGTTTCCGACCGTTGTTTGACGGGACGTCCGCGGAACTGACCACTCTGACGACCGAGGTCCGTGCCGTCGGCGGCCGGACGGAGTCTCTCGTCGATCTCTCCGAAGCGCTCGTTCAGACCAGCGTCGAAGCCGGTGGCGCGGCAGAAGACGCCCGGATGATCGCCAAGGCGCAGGAGATCGCCTCGGATGTCGCCGAGCTCTTCGAAACCGGGGTCGCCTCGGGGCGCATCACCCTGGCCGATCTCTTCTCGCGGAGGTACGAACCGGTCCCGGGCACCGACCCCGAACAACTCATGGCGCCGTTCACGCGGTTCACCGACGAGGTGCTTCCGCCGGTGCTCGAAGCCGCGCTCGACTTCGACCCAGGCGTGGTGTTCTGCGCCGCCGTCGATGAAAACGGTTACTTGCCAACCCACAACCGGAAATTCTCCCAGCCGCAGGGGACGGACCCGGTCTGGAACGCCGCCAATTGCCGCAACCGGAGGCTCTTCAACGACAGGGTCGGTCTCAAGGCAGGGCGCAACACGCGGAGCTTTCTGATTCAGCTCTATCGCCGAGACATGGGCGGCGGCAGCTTCGTGCTGATGAAGGACGTCTCGGCACCGATCCGGGTCGACGGCCGGCACTGGGGCGGCTTGCGGCTGGCGTTCAAGGTCTAGGGTCGGGGGAGGGGTCCTCCGGTGTGGTCGGCGATGGCCTTGAGCGGACGTTCGGGTCTTGCTCCGGCAGCTCTTGGCGAAACACGCCCCGGACTTGATCCGGGGCCTCGATCCACCGGAGTGCCAAGACGATCGGGGTCCCGGGTCAAGCCCGGGACGCGGGTCACTCGGGGTCGGGGCGCGCAGCATCAACGCCCGCAACAGCCCATCTGCGGACGTCCGGGTCTTGCGCCGGCAGACCTTGGCGAAACACGCCCCGGACTTGATCCGGGGCCCCGACCCACCGGAGTGCCAAGACGATCGAGGTCCCGGGTCAAGCCCGGGACGCGGGTTACTTGGGGTCGGGGTGCGCAGCATCAACGCCCGCAACAGCCCATTTGCGGACGTCCGGGTCTTGCGCCGGCAGACCTTGGCGAAACACGCCCCGGACGTGATCCGGGGCTTCGATCCACCCCGAGTGCCAAGCCTATCGAGGTCCCGGGTCAAGCCCGGGGCGCGGGAGCCTTTGGATCGGGGCGCGCTCCACTCCGGGCCATGTGCGACCCCTCCGCGCGGGCGCTCGACAGGCCGCTCAGGGGCCGCCCACTTCCAGACCCGATCCGGGCCCTCGTCCGGGGCGCTCGATGGGTTCGCGCTGCCCCGGATTGCGTCGGGGGCGGGTTGCCTTTTTGAGGTCCGCGCGCGCGCGCCCTGCCGCGACAGCGGCCCAGATACCTGCCCCCTCAGTCCCCGCCGTAGCCGATGCGTTGCAGCGCGGTCCTGATTTCGTCGAGGATCGCCGGGTCGTCGATGGTCGCGGGTATCTTGTACTCCGCGCCGTCGGCGATCTTGACCATGGTGGCGCGGAGAATCTTCCCCGAGCGGGTCTTCGGCAGCCGGTCGACGAGGACGGCGTGTTTGAACGCAGCCACCGGGCCGATCTGCTGGCGGACGAGCGTCACCAGTTCGGGGACGAGGTCGTCCTCGCTGCGGTCGGCACCGTTGTTGAGGCAGACGAACCCGACCGGAAGCTGGCCCTTGAGTTCGTCGGTCACCCCGACGACGGCGCATTCGGCAATATCGGGGTGGCCGGCGAGCACTTCTTCCATGCCGCCCGTCGACAGCCGGTGGCCCGCGACATTGATGACATCGTCGGTGCGGGCCATGATGTAGAGGTAGCCGTCCTCATCGACATAGCCCGCATCCCCGGTCTCGTAGTATCCGGGGAATTGGTCGAGATAGCTCTTTCGGAACCGGTCTTCGGCATTCCAGAGCGAGGGCAGCGTTCCCGGCGGCAGCGGCAGCTTCACCGCGATGGCCCCGAGCGTGCCCGGCGGGACGGGGTGACCGCCCTCGTCGAGGATCTGCACGTCGTAGCCCGGCATCGCCACCGACGGGGAGCCGATCTTCACCGGCAGGGGCTCGATCCCCATCGGGTTGGCGGCGATGGCATAGCCCGTTTCGGTCTGCCACCAATGGTCGATCACGGGGACGTTCAGATGGGTCTCGGCCCAGCGGATCGTGTCGGGGTCGGCCCGTTCGCCGGCAAGATAAAGACCTTTCAGGGAAGACAGGTCGTATTTGCCGATCTCTGCTCCGGCAGGATCGTCGCGCTTGATGGCGCGGAAGGCGGTCGGCGCAGTGAAAAGCACCTTCACGCGATGGTCTTCGATCACCCGCCAGAAGGCGCCGGCATCCGGCGTGCCGACGGGCTTGCCCTCATAAACCACGGTGGTGCAGCCGTGGATCAGCGGGGCGTAGCAGATGTAGCTGTGGCCGACGACCCAGCCGACGTCGGAGGCGGCCCAGAACACCTCCCCGGGGGCCATGTCGTAGATCGCCGACATCGTCCAGTCGAGCGCTACGAGATGGCCGCCGGTGGGGCGGAGCACCCCTTTCGGCTGGCCGGTGGTACCCGAGGTGTAGAGGATGTAGGCAGGGTGGTTGCCTTCGACGGGCACGCAATCGGCAGGCTCGGTGCCGTGCTGGAAGCCGTACCAGTCCAGATCGCGCCCGGGCGTCAGAGCGGCGGTTTCCTGTTCGCGCTGGAAGATCACGCAGAAATCGGGCGCGTGCTCGGCCAGTTCGATCGCCTCGTCGAGGAGCGGTTTGTAATGGACGATGCGCCCCGGCTCGATCCCGCAGGAGCCCGCGATGATTGCCTTCGGCGTCGCATCGTCGATGCGAACGGCGAGCTCGTGGGCGGCGAACCCGCCAAAGACGACCGAATGGATGGCACCGATCCGCGCGCAGGCGAGCATCGCTTCCAGCGCTTCGGGCACCATCGGCATGTAGACGATCACCCTGTCGCCCTTCCCGACGCCTTTCGCGCGAAGCGCCCCGGCGAGTGCGGCGACGCGGGTTTGCAGCTCGCGGTAGGTGATTTCGCGTTTGGTGTGGGTGACGGGGCTGTCGTAGATGATCGCCAGCCGGTCGCCGTGGCCGGCTTCCACATGGCGGTCGACCGCGTTCCAGCAGCCGTTCACGCGCCCGTCGGAGAACCATTCATAGAGCGGAGCGTTCTCGGCAAAGAGCGCCTTTGAGGGGCGGCGCTCCCAGTCAATCGCCGCCGCGGCCTTCATCCAGAAGGCCTCCGGGTCTGCAAGCGATGCCTTGTAGATGTCGGCGTATGTCGTCATGTGCCCCTCCTCCTCGCCGCCTCTGTTACGCCTGCGCCGATGGGGCTGACAAGCTTGCGACGGTCGGTCCGCGTCAGAATGGCGCAAAATCTTCGCAGGATTTGCGCCGTCGACCTGCAAATATTTGCAAATCCTGCAAGCCTATGCCGGCGGCCGGTTGGGCGCCGTTGGGGTTGCAAAACTGCGAACCGGGCGGCGCCGAATCGCCTAGCCGTAATGCGCAACCGGGGTGCCGGCGAGGGCGGAGATGTTCAAAAGCCCCCGCGCGGTGATCGCAGGCGTGACGATATGGGCACGGTTGCCCATTCCCATCAGGATCGGGCCGACCTCGAGCCCGCCGCCCTTGGTCTTTAGGATGTTGCGCACGCCCGAGGCCGCATCGGTATTGGCGAAGACCAGCACGTTGGCGGCCCCTTCGAGGCGGCTGTTGGGGAAGTCGCGCGCCCGCAACTCGGGCGTCAGGGCGCTGTCGGTGTGCATCTCGCCCTCGTAGACGAATGGGCGCGGTTCGCTATCGAGGATCGCCAGTGCCGCCCGCATCCGGCGTCCGCTCGTCGTGTCGAGGTTGCCGAACTGGCTGTGCGAGCAGAGCGCGATCTTCGGTTCGAGCCCGAAGCGGCCCACATGGCGCGCCGCGGCGATCACTGTCTCGGCGATCTGCTCGGGGCTCGGGTCAGGGTGGACATGGGTATCGGCGACAAAGAGCGGACCGTCTTCGAGGATCATCAGCGACAGCGCGCCGATTGGCCGGAGGCCTCCGGTGCCAAGCACCTCGCGGACGTAGTTGAGATGCCACAGGTATTGGCCGAACGTGCCCGCGATCATCGAATCCGCTTCGCCGCGATGCACCATGACGGCGGCGATGGCGGTGGTGTTGGTGCGCATGATCGCCCGGGCAATGTCGGGTGTAACCCCACGGCGCTCCATGATCCCGTGATAAGTCGTCCAGTAATCGCGGTACCGCGGATCGTTCTCGGGGTTCACCAGTTCGAAATGGGTGCCGGGGCGGATCTTCAGCCCCGCCCGTTCGGCGCGGGCTTCGATCACATCGGGCCGGCCGATAAGGATCGGCTTGTCGGTTGTCTCTTCGAGGATGGCATTGGCGGCGCGGAGCACCCGTTCGTCCTCGCCCTCTGCAAAGACGAGCTTCCGCTCGGCGGTGGCGGCGGCCTCGAAGACGGGGCGCATGATGAGGGCGGAGCGAAAGACCGAACCGTCGAGATGGCGTTTGTAGTCGGCGAGGTTCTCGATGGGGCGCCTGGCGACGCCGGTCTCCATCGCGGCCCTGGCGACGGCGGAGGCGACGACGCCCATGAGCCTGGGGTCGAAGGGTTTCGGGATCAGGTAATCCGGGCCGAAGGACAATTGCTCGCCCTGATAGGCTGCCGCCGCCTCGGCGCTCGTCGTGGCGCGAGCCAGTTCGGCGATGCCGGCGATACAGGCCAGCTCCATCTCATCGTTGATTTCTGTCGCCCCGGCGTCGAGCGCGCCGCGAAAAATGAAGGGGAAACAGAGCACGTTGTTGACCTGGTTGGGAAAATCTGACCGCCCCGTCGCGATGATCGCCCCGGGGACGGCCTCGCGTGCGTCGGCGGGGTCGATTTCGGGCGTCGGGTTGGCGAGCGCGAAGATGATCGGCCGTTCAGCCATGCGCCGGGCCATCGCGGGCGTCAGCACACCGGGGCCGGACAGGCCAAGAAAGAGGTCGGCACCGTCGATCACGTCGCCGAGGGTTCGCGCGCCGCCGGGCTGGGCATAGGCGGCCTTCTGCGGCGTCATATCCTCGGCGCGGCCTTCGTGGACAAGGCCGTGGAGGTCGCAGAGCCACACGTTCTCGCGCCTCACGCCGAGTTTCAGGAGCATGTCGAGGCAGGCGATCCCCGCCGCCCCGCCGCCGGTGGAGACGATCTTGATCTCGGAGAAGGACTTTTCGGCCAAGAGCAGCGCGTTGGTCGCCGCCGCGCCGACGACGATGGCTGTGCCGTGCTGGTCGTCGTGGAAGACCGGAATGTTCATCCGTTCTCGGCAGATCCGTTCGACGATGAAGCAGTCGGGCGCTTTGATGTCTTCGAGGTTGATCGCACCGAAGGTGGGTTCGAGGGCACAGACGATATCGGCGAGCTTCTCGGGATCGGCCGCGTCGAGCTCGATGTCGAAACAGTCGATGTTCGCGAATTTCTTGAAGAGGACGGCCTTGCCCTCCATCACCGGCTTCGCGGCGAGGGCGCCGATGTTGCCGAGGCCGAGGACGGCTGAGCCGTTCGAAACCACCGCGACGAGGTTGCCGCGGGCGGTGACGTCGCGCGAGGCATCCGGGTCGTCCCGGATCGCGAGGCAGGCCTCGGCCACGCCCGGCGAATAAGCAAGCGACAGGTCCCGCGCATTCGCAAGCGGCTTCGTCGCCCGGACTTCGAGCTTTCCGGGTTTCGGGCGCCGGTGATAGGCGAGAGCCGCCTCTTTGAGGCTCGGTGTGGGCTCTTCGGCCATGACATCCTCCCTTGCCGCCACCCGATAGTTTAGCATTAAACTATCTTCGGCCTCCCGGCACCCGCAACAGGGGCGCGTTGCCGGCATATCGCGAAACGGCGAGACCGGGCAAGCGCTGCGCCTCTTGATCTCGGCCGCACCGACGGGGCACGTTGGGGCATCAACCGGGAGCCTCAGGGGATGTCGCTGATCGATGCAGCACGGGCCGTTCGCGAAAACGCCTATGTGCCCTACTCGAATTTCAAGGTGGGCGCGGCGCTCCGTGCGGCCGACGGCGCCGTCTATGCCGGCTGCAACGTGGAGAACGTGGCCTATCCCGAAGGCACCTGTGCCGAAGCCGGTGCCATCGCCGCCATGGTCGCCGCCGGCGCGACCGAGATCGTCGAACTCGCCGTAATCGCCGACAGCCCGACGCCGGTGACCCCCTGCGGAGGGTGCCGCCAGAAGATCGCCGAATTCGCCGGGCCGGATGTGGCGGTGACGCTGGCGACCACCGATGGCGTCACGAAGACCGTCACGGTGCGGGAATTGCTGCCGTTTGCTTTCGACACCGAACAGATGTCGAAGGTCTGACGATGGATGCGCGGTCAATCATCGCCCGTCTTCGGGACCGGCAGCCCCTCAGCCGCGAGGACACCGCCTGGTTCGCACAGGGCCTCGCCGACGGGCGCGTCTCCGATGCCCAGGCGGGGGCGTTTGCGATGGCCGCGCTGCTTAACGGCCTCGGCGAGGAGGGGCGGGTTGCGCTGACGCTGGCGATGCGGGATTCGGGCGACACCATGGAATGGGACCTGCCGGGCCCCGCCATCGACAAGCATTCGACGGGCGGGATCGGCGACACGGTCTCGCTTCTCCTTGCACCGATGCTGGCCGCCGCGGGGGCCTTTGTGCCGATGATCTCCGGTCGCGGTCTTGGCCATACCGGCGGGACGCTCGACAAGCTCGAAGCGATCCGGGGCGTCACGACATCGGTGACCCAGGAGAGGTTTCGGGAGTTGGTCCGGAGCCACGGTGCGGCCATCGTCGCGGCGACGGGCGACCTCGCCCCTGCGGACCGGCGGCTTTACGGTATTCGGGACGTGACGGCGACGGTGGAAAGCGTCGATCTCATCACCGCTTCGATCCTGTCGAAGAAGCTCGCGGCGGGGCTCGATGCGCTGGTACTCGATGTGAAGGTCGGCTCGGGGGCGTTTCTGCCCGGCCTCGCCGCGGCCAAGGCGCTGGCGCTGTCGCTTGTGACCACTGCCAACGGCGCAGGATGCAGGACGGCCGCTCTCCTTACGGACATGGACCAGCCGCTCGCGCCCGCGGCCGGCAACGCGCTCGAGACCCGCGTCGCCCTCGACGTTCTGACCGGGGCGGCGACCCATCCGCGCCTGACCGATCTCAGCGTCGCGCTGTCGGCCCGCCTGGCCAGGCTTGCCGGTCTGGACATTTCCGACGCCCGCCTCCGCGAGACGCTCAGTTCGGGGGCGGCGGCGGAGAGGTTCGGTGCGATGATGGCGGCGCTCGGCGGCCCCGCCGATCTCGTCGAGCGTTACGGCGCGCTTTTGCCCGCAGCTCCGGTCACCCGTCCCGTCCCGGCCCCCGGGGCGGGCTTCGTGGCCGCGATCGACGGTCGTGCTCTCGGCGAAGCGGCGGTGCATCTTGGGGCGGGGCGGCTTCGGGGCGATGATGTGATCGACCCGGCTGTTGGCCTTGCCGATCTTCTGCCGCTCTGCGCTCCGGTGGAGGCGGGCGCGCCGCTCGCTGTTGTTCATGCTGCCGACGAGGCCGGGGCCGACGCCGCCGTCGCCCGTGTCGCTTCGGCTTACCAACTTTCCGCGACGGCGGCCTCGGCGCCGCCGCTCGTCATCGAGGAGATCGCCTGATGCCGCGTGCCTTTGTTGTGGTCCTCGATTCGGTCGGTTGCGGCGGTGCCCCGGATGCGGATGCGTTCTTCAATGGCGAGGTTCCCGATACCGGCGCCAACACGCTGGCGCATATCGCGCAGGGCTGCGCGGCGGGGGACGCGGAGGAGGGCCGGTCGGGGCCGCTGCGGATGCCCCATCTCGACGGGCTGGGTCTTGGGGCCGCGGTGCGTCTGGCTTCAGGCGATGCGACGCCGGGGCTTGCGGCTGTGCCGGAGGGGCTCTGGGGCGCGGCGACGGAGATTTCGAAGGGCAAGGACACGCCTTCGGGGCATTGGGAGCTTGCCGGGGTCCCGGTGCCCTGGGACTGGCACTATTTCCCGAAGACCGATCCGGCCTTTCCAGGCGATCTTGTCGCCGAGGTGTGTACCAGGGCCGGGACGGCAGGCATCCTCGGCAATTGCCACGCCTCGGGCACGCTCATCATCGACGACTTGGGCGATGAGCATGTCCGGACGGGCTGGCCGATCTGCTACACCTCGGTCGACAGCGTGTTCCAGATCGCCGCCCACGAGGAGGCGTTCGGGTTGAAGCGTCTCCATAACCTCTGCCGGGCCCTGGCGCCGACCCTGCATGGAATGAAGGTGGGCCGGGTGATCGCGCGGCCCTTCGTCGGTTCGTCCGGCAACTATACCCGTACGCCGAACCGGAAGGATTTCGCCATCGACCCGCCAGCACCGACGCTTTGCGACTGGGTGCAGGCGGCGGGCGGCAAGGTGCATGCCGTGGGCAAGATCGGCGACATCTTTTCGATGCAGGGCATCGATGACGTGGTCAAGGGGCCCGACCGCGAGCTCATGGAGCATCTTGTGGGGCTCACGGGCACCGCCGAGCAGGGCTCTCTGACATTTGCCAATTTTGTCGAGTTCGACAGCGTCTACGGGCACCGGCGCGACGTGTCGGGCTATGCGCGGGCACTCGAATGGTTCGACGGCGAGATGCCGCGCCTGACGGCGGGTCTCGGGCCGGGCGACCTCATGCTCTTCACTGCCGATCACGGCAACGACCCCACGTGGGTGGGGTCGGACCATACCCGTGAGCGGGTGCCGGTCGTCGTCCATGGCGCCGGGGCGGGGGAGTTGGGGCTGATCGCCTTTACCGATGTTGCCCGGCTCGTCGCAAAGCACCTTGGCGTTTCGCCCCCGGCGGGCTAAGCCCCGCCGATGACGAGCGATCTTCCGAAAGTCGAGCTGCACCTCCACCTCGAAGGAGCGGCGCCACCGGCCTTTGTGCGCGGGCTGGCAAAGGAGAAGTCGATTGACCTGTCAGGCATCTTCGCTGGCGACGGCAGCTATTCCTACAGCGATTTCTGGAACTTCCTCCAGGTCTACGAAGCCGCCACGTCGGTTCTGGAGACACCGGAGGACTACGCTCGACTGACGCGGGTCGTGCTCGCCGAGAGCGCGGCGGCGGGCGTTGTCTATTCCGAGACCTTCCTGTCACCCGACTTCTGCGGCGGGCGCGATGTTGCAGCCTGGGGCGAGTACCTCGCCGCCATCCGCGAGGCCGCCGATGAAGCCGAACGCGATGACGGGATCGTTCTGAGGGGTATCGTCACCTGCATCCGTCATTTCGGGCCCGAGAAGGCGAAGGAAACCGCCATCTGCGCGGCCGAGACGGCGGGCGACTGGCTCGTCGGTTTCGGGATTGCCGGAGACGAGACCGCCGGCGCGCCGAAGGATTTTGCCTGGGCCTTCGATGCCGCCCGGGAGGCGGGGCTGAGGCTGACCGCCCATGCCGGCGAATGGGGCGGGCCTCACAGCGTCCGCGACGCCCTCGACGCCCTCCGTGTCGAGCGGATCGGCCACGGGGTGCGTGCCATCGAGGACCTGGCACTCGTGGATCGGCTGGCCGAGGACGGGGTCGTGCTGGAAGTCTGCCCGGGCTCGAACGTCGCTCTGGGGGTCTATCCCGACTGGGCATCGCACCCCATCGAACGGTTCCGCGAGCGGGGGGTGACGGTCACGGTCTCGACGGACGATCCGCCGTTCTTTCACACGACCATGACCAATGAATACGACCGGCTTGCCGATGCCTTCGGCTGGGACGAGGCGGTGTTCGTCGATCTGGCGCGCACCTCCGCCGGGGCGGCGTTCTCGCCGCGGGCGGTGGAGGTGCTGGAAGCGGCACTTGCGGAACGGGGGCGATTGACCTGAAGCCGGCCGCGAGGTCAATGCCCGCATTCGCCGGCTATCCAACCCCTCCCGGATCAGGTCCGGGTGTGCGGTCCGGTCGCGGCAGGACATTTTCGAAGGCCAGCCCCAACACGAGGCCACCCTTGTCCTCTCGCCCCCGACCCGATAGCCCGGATGGAAACCACCGAGGGAGGCCCCATGGCTGGCAGAGACCACCTCACCATCGTCGATCACCCCCTCGTTCAGCACAAGCTGACGCTGATGCGCGACAAGGACACGCCGACGGCCGTCTTCCGTCAGCTTCTGCGCGAGATTTCGATGCTTCTGGCCTACGAGGTCACCCGCGTCCTGCCGATGACGACGAAACCCGTCGAAACGCCGCTGACGGAGATGGATGCGCCGATCCTCTCGGGGCGCAAACTGGCGCTGGTGTCGATCCTGCGCGCCGGGAACGGCCTTCTCGATGGCATGCTCGACCTCATCCCGTCGGCCCGCGTCGGTTTCGTGGGGCTCTACCGGGACGAAGAGACGCTTCAGCCCGTGCAGTATTACTGCAAGCTGCCCGAGGCGCTGGACCGGAGGCTGACCATCGCCGTCGACCCGATGCTGGCGACGGGCAATTCCTCGGCGGCCGCGGTGAGCCTGTTGAAGGAGGCGGGCGCGAAGGACATCCGCTTTTTGTGCCTTCTTGCTGCTCCGGAGGGTGTTGCACGGATGAAAGAGGCCCATCCGGACGTGCCCATCGTCACCGCAGCCCTCGACGACCGTCTGAACGAAAAGGGCTACATCGTTCCGGGACTGGGCGATGCCGGCGACCGGATGTTCGGGACAAAGTAGCCTATTCGCCGCAAATGCCCTGAAGGGCTACCCAGTCGCTGTCGCCGATGGGCGGGGCAGCGTCCGAGACCGGGATCGGGTCGGCCTCGATCAGACCGAGCACCGTCTCGCCGGAGATGTCGATGGCATAGGCATAAGGCGCCGCCGGCAGGCTGAGCGTAGCAAACCTCGTGACCAGATCGGCTTCGGCGATGGGGACGGCGGGCGAGCGCATCAGCCGTTCGGCGTGGGCGACGAGGACACGATCCGCCAGACGCCCCGTTGTCAGGAGCCGCGAGGCCTCGAGCAGGGTCGCATCGTCGAGAACGGCGCGAACCGGGTCTTGCAGGCTCCGCCGAAGATCGGCCTCGACGATGTAGCCGGCGACGACAAAGGGCGTTTCGTGATCTTCGACCACGCTGCGGCCGAGCAGGAGGGTGCCGCCAGGGAGCACAGCGGTCGTCTCAAGGCCCGAGGGGACGACATGGGCGGTGGTGCCGGGGGCAAGCCGGGCGACGAGGCGGTCCAGCGCCTGCTGGCCGCGGTCGTCGCCGCAGGGAGCGCCGGTAAGCCGCCGGATCTCGGTGAGAAGGTCGGTGCCGATGGTCGCGCGGGCCGCCTCGGGCAGGAGCGCGGCTGCTTGCGAGCGAATTGCCCCCGGGGCCCAGAGCACCAAAGCCGCCATGAACCCAAGAAGGACCGCCGTGACCAATCCGCCCCGCAACCGCCCCGGTTTCGGGCGGCTCCTGCCGACGGCACGGCGGACCCGCTCGATGGCCTCGATCATCTCCGGATCGGCGACTTCGAGCCGGTCCGGCGCGTCGGGGGCCGGTCGATAGATCGCCGGTGTCGCGCCCGGGTTCACCCGGTCGATGGCGGGCAGGGACCAGTGGGCGAGGGCCAAGTCGCCGATGCTTGAGATCACAAGCGAGGCTGAGCCGATGGAGACGACGACATTCCGGCGCTGGTCCGACGGCCCGGGCCGCCAGATGCCCGTGGCTTCCAGCCTGTCGTACTCGTCGAGCGCGGTCAGCGGCCCCTCCTGTCCCTTTGGCGGAGAGCCTAGCGGGGCCTGCCGGGGCAGACAATCCGGGGCTGGCCGGGACGGCCCGGTGGGCCTAGCTTCGGTGCCATGATCATCTCCCGCGGGCGCGGCTTCGTCTTTGTGCATATCCCGAAGACCGGCGGGACATCGTTGGCCTCAGCGCTGGAGACCCGGGCGATGGCCGACGACATTCTGATCGGCGACACGCCGAAGGCGCGGCGGCGGCGTGGCCGGCTTTCGGGGCTTACCGCACGCGGGCGGCTCTGGAAGCATTCGACGCTGGCCGACATCGACGGTGTGCTGAGCCCGGCCGAACTTCGGCGCATGTTCGTCGTCACCCTCGTCCGCAACCCCTGGGACAGGATGGTCAGCTACTACGCCTGGGCCCGCGATCAGACATTCGACCACCCGGCAGTGCGGGCGGCGAGATCCCAGGATTTCGCGGCCTTTCTGGAGGACCCGGCGGTTGCCGAGGGGATCCGCGGCAATCCCGCGCGGGTCTATGTCACCGATGCCGGTGGCGCCGAACGCTGCGATCTCTTCGCGCGGCTGGAGGACCTGCCCGGGAGCCTCCGCCCGCTGTGGGACCATCTCGGCTTTGCGCTGAAGCTCGATCACCTCAATCGCTCCGACCGGTCGTGCCACTACCGCGACCATTACGACGCACGCAGCCGCGCGGTCGTCGCGCGGCTCTGCGCAGAGGATATCTCCCGTTTCGGCTATACCTGGTAGCGCGCCGAAATCAGCCGCGCTTTCGCCACACTTCCGCCAGTTTCAACGCGATTATGGTGGCCGATGTCCATTTTCGGGGCGATTTCCCGACCGCACCAGACACCCATGCGCATAAGACCGGACACCCAAACTGACTTAGATTCCGACCGGCCCGAGGCCGGGCGACGGCGGTCGCTTGGTAGTGCGGGGCTGACGGCGGGGACCCGCGTGCTCACCGATGGCGGCTGGATGCCTGTCGAGCAGATATCCGAAGGCGACCGGATGATGACGTTCGACGGCGGGCCGGAGCCAGTGACCTCCGTGCGCCGCCGCACCTTCGGGGCGAACCTGCAAACCTATTGGCCCCATGGTCTGGTCTATGTGCCCGACGGCGCGCTCGGCCCGGCCGAGGCATACTACCTACTGCCGGGCCAGGCGGTGATGCTGCGCACCGACCTCGCCCGGTCGATGTTCGACGATCCCGCCACACTGGTGCCCGCCGCGGCTCTGGTGGGCATCCGCGGCATCTGCCGGGTTATGCCCATCGACCTCGTGGAGGTGATCGAACTCAGGTTCGCCGAGGAAGCCATCGTCGAGGCCCAGGGTGGCACATGGTTGAGATGCCCTGGGGTCTCCGTCTCCGTCCAGTCGGCGCCCCTCAGACGCCGCAGGGTGTTCTCCCAAGCCGGCGCGGCTTAGGCCGCTTCCGCACGCGCTCCGAACCTTCCGTAGAAGGTCTCGCCCGCCGTCGCCATCTCGCGCAGCAGCTTCGGGGCCTCGAAGCGTGGTCCATGGGTGGCGGCCAATGCCTCGGTGAGTTCGACCGCCCGCGCCGCCCCGATAATGTCGAGCCAGGAGAACGGCCCGCCGGACCAGGGCGCGAAGCCCCAGCCGAGGATCGCGCCGACATCGCCCTCGCGAATGTCGGTGAGCACCCCGTCTTCGAGCGCCCGGACCGCTTCGAGGACCTGCGCGAAGAGGAGCCGATGCTGGACCTCGGAAAGCTCCGGCTGGGTGGCGGCAACGGGGTACCACCCGCCCAGGACGCCCGCGAGCCCGGTGCGCTTGCCGGCGTCGTCGTAATCGTAAAACCCCGCCTTCGCCTTCCGGCCCATCCGACCTTCAGCGGCGAGTTTCTCGACGACGTCCTTGGCCGCGTCATCGGGGTAGTCGGCCCCCATCGCCGCCTTGGTGGCCCGGGCGATCTTCTGGGCGAGATCGATGGAGGTCTCGTCGATGAGTTGCAGGGGTCCGAGCGGCATCCCGACCAGTTTGGCGGCGTTCTCGATGAGCGCCGGCGCCACCCCCTCGGCCACCATCCGGATGCCCTCATTGCCATAGGGCAGGATGCAGCGATTGGCGTAGAAAAACCGCGCGTCGTTGACGACGATCGGGGTCTTTCTGATCTGGCGGACGAAATCGAGCGCCTTGGCCACGGCCCTGTCGCCGGTCGCCTTGCCGCGGATGATCTCGACGAGAAGCATCTTGTCGACCGGCGAGAAGAAGTGGATGCCGATGAACTCTTCGGGGCGCTCACTGGCCTTGGCAAGGTCGGTGATCGGCAGGGTCGAGGTGTTGGTGGCGAAGATGCAATCCGGCCTCGTCGCGGCCTCGGCCGCCTTGGTGACCTCGGCCTTGACGCCGGGGTCCTCGAAGACCGCCTCGACGATGAGATCGGCGCCCTCAAGGGCGGCATAATCGGTCGTGGCGGCAATCCGCGCCAGCACCTCAGCCTTCTTCTCCTCGGTGACCTTCCGCCGCGAGATACCCTTGTCCAGAAGCCCTTCGGAATAGGCTTTGCCCGTCTCGGCGGCGGCCCGGTCCCGGTCTATGAGCACGACCTCGATTCCGGCATTGGCAGCGACATAGGCGATGCCCGCGCCCATCATCCCGGCGCCGAGAACACCGAGCCTGGCGACTTTTTGGTCTTCGGCCGCCGGCCGGTTCGCGCCTTTCTCGAGCGCTTCCTTGTTGATGAAGAGCGAGCGGATCATCGCCGAGGAAGACGGGTGCATGAGCACATTCGTGAACCAGCGCGCCTCGATCTTGAGTGCGGTGTCGAAGGGCACCAGAGCGCCCTCATAGGCTGCCGAAAGGAGCGCCTTCGCCGCCGGGTAGACCCCTTTGGTCTTGCCGTTCACCATCGCCGAGGCGCCGACGAAGGTCTGAAACCCCGCCGGGTGATAGGGCGCGCCACCGGGCATCTTGTAGCCCTTGGCGTCCCAGGGTTTGACGAGGTCTGCGTCCGTCGCCGACAATACCCATTCCTTCGCCTTTTCAAGGAGTTCGTCCGCTGGGACGATATCATCCACCAACCCTGCCGCTTTGGCTTTCTTCGGATCCGAGAGCTTGCCTTCGAGGAGGAACGGCGAAGCGGCCATCGCACCCATCTTCCGCACAAGCCGGGTCGTCCCGCCCATGCCGGGGAAGATGCCGACCATGATCTCAGGCAGCCCGATCTTAGCCTTGGGGTTGTCGGCGGCGATGATCCGGTGGCAGGCCAGCGGGATCTCGTAGCCAATCCCCAGCGCGGTGCCGGGCAGGGCGGCGACGATGGGCTTGCCGCCCTTGTTCTTGTCGTCCATGCCGGCCCGCTCGATCTTTCTCAGAATCGCATGGGTGGCCATGAGCCCGTCCATCAGACCCCTGGCCGGATTGTCGCCGGCGGCCTCCTTCATCTGGGCGATGACGTTGAGGTCCATCCCGCCCGCAAAGCTGCCCTCCTTGCCGGAGGTGAGGATCACGCCCTTGATCTCGTCATTGGCAAGCGCTTCGTCGATGAGCCCGTCAAGCTCGACGAAGCCATCGCTCGACATCACGTTCATCGACTTCTCCGGCGTGTCCCACACGATCGTGGCCACCCCGTCGGCGTCGGTGCTCATGGTGAACTGGGTCATCTCAGGCGCTCCTTTTTCGGGGCCAATGCGGGTGTCTGCAAAACGTATGGCAAGCGTCGGCTTTTTGTCGGGCATCAGACCCGCTCGATGATGGTCGCAGCCCCCATGCCGGAGGCGACACAGAGGGTGGCGAGGCCCACATCCTTGTCCGCCCGCTCCATCTCGTCGAGGAGCGTGCCGATGATGATCGCCCCCGAGGCCCCGAGCGGGTGGCCCATGGCGATGGCGCCGCCGTTGACGTTGAGGACGCCATGATCGACATCGAAGGCCTGCATAAAGCGCAGGACCACCGAGGAGAACGCCTCGTTGACCTCGAAAAGGTCGATGTCGGCGATCTCCATGCCGCTGTCGGCGAGAATCTTCTCGGTCGCGGGCACCGGGCCGGTGAGCATGATCGTCGGGTCCGTGCCGATCTTCGCCGTGGCCCGGATGCGGGCGCGGGGGGCAAGTCCGTGGGCCTCGCCGAACGCTTTCGAACCGACGAGCACCGCCGCCGCGCCGTCGACGATGCCGGAGGAATTCCCCGCGTGGTGAATATGGGTGATGCGTTCGAGATGGGGGTATTTCATCAGGGCCACCGCATCGAACCCGGGCATCACCTCGCCCATCTGCTGAAACGAGGGCTTCAGCGCGCCCAAGGACTGCATGTCGGTTCCGGGCCGCATGAATTCGTCGTGGTCGAGGATGGGAAGACCGTTCCGGTCTCTCACCTCGACGACGGAACGGGCGAACCGGCCCTCGTCCCAGGCGGTCTTGGCGCGCCTTTGGCTTTCAACCGCGAAAGCATCTGCATCGTCGCGGGTGATCCCGTATTCGGTGGCGATGATGTCTGCCGAGATACCTTGCGGCACGAAGTAGCTCTCCATCGCCAGGCTCGGATCGACGGCGATGGCCGCCCCGTCCGAGCCCATCGGCACCCGGCTCATGCATTCCACCCCGCCCGCGATATAGGCCTCGCCCGCGCCGCCGCGCACCTGGTTGGCGGCGAGGTTCACTGCCTCCATGCCACTGGCGCAGAAGCGGTTGATGGAAAGCCCGGGGATGCGTTCGTCGAGATCGGAGGCGAGCACCGCCGAGCGGGCGAGACACCCGCCCTGTTCGCCGACCTGTGTCGCGTTGCCCCAGATCACGTCCTCGACCGCATGACCGTCGAGACTGTTGCGCGCTTTGAGCGTGTTCAGCATCTGAGCCGAGAGCCGGACGGAGGTGACCTCATGGAGGCTGCCGTCTGTCTTGCCCTTGCCCCTGGGGGACCGGATCGCATCGTAGATATAGGCATCGTTCATGGGGTCGCTCCTTTGATCGGCGTCGGAGTGGGGGTTTCACACCCCCACACCCCCGTGCGGTACTTTTGCCAAGATGAAGGGCCTTGGTCAGGCTTTCTTAACCCTGTTCGGGCCAGGGTCGGGGCGCGGTACAGGCTGCGGAGCCGATGGCCGCCCAAGGTGAAGCCCCGCGTCGCCGGCCCGACCGGCCGACCGGCGCGGGGTGGAGCTTCCCGTACCGCTCCGGGTGCGCCGCCAAGCTCCTTCATCTTGGCAAAAATACCGATATTCCCGTCCTTTGAGCCCATGCCGCCGTCAGCGTTTGCGCGCATCAAGCTCGGCATTGAAGAGCCGCAGGCGGTGGGTGAGTTTGTCTTCGTCCATCACGCTGTCGAAATGTTCGAAGAGAAACGACAGCGCCTCGCCCTCGTCGAGCCCAGCCTCGGCAGCGAAGGCGCGCAGCCGACGGAAGCCGTCTTCGGTCATTGCCACGTTGAACCGGCGGGTAAGGCGGAGGCGTTTGGGCATCAGAACTGGCCTGCGTCGAGGGTCATGACCGGCTCGGCGCCGGTCTCAATGCGGGCAAGATGGAGGGCTGTGGCGGGCATGTGGCGGGCCATGTAGTAGCGCCCGGTGGCGAGCTTGGCCTCGTAGAAATCGGTGTCGCTGGCGCCGTTCGCAAGCGCCGACGTCGCGGCTCCGGCCATGCGCGCCCACATCAGCCCCATCGCGACGTAGCCGAAGAGATGCATGAAATCGTAAGACCCCGCCAGTGCGTTGTTGGGGTTCTTCGTGCCCTCGGCCATGAAATACATCGCCGCCGCCTGGAGGTCCTTCGAGGCGGATTTCAGAGGATCGAGGAAGTCGCGCTTGAGGTCTTCGTCGCCCTCGTTCTCCTTGATGAAGGTCTTCACCATCTCGAAGAACGCCATCACGGTCTTGCCGCCGTTGAGCCCCAGCTTGCGGCCGACGAGATCGAGCGACTGGATGCCGTTGGTGCCTTCGTAGATCATCGCGATCCGCGCATCGCGGACGAATTGCTCGATGCCCCATTCGCGCGTGAAGCCCGATCCGCCGAGGGTCTGCTGGGCCAGCACCGTGGTTTCGAAGCCCTTGTCGGTCAGAAACCCCTTCAGCACCGGGATGAGCAGCGAGATCATCGCCTCGGCCTCGTCGTCGCCCGTCCGGTGGGCGGCGTCGATGAGCGTCGCCCCCCAGAGCGAGAAGGCGCGGGCGCCTTCGAGGAAGCTCTTCTGGTCGAGAAGGTTCCTCCGCACATCCGGGTGGACGATGATCGGGTCGGCAGGCTTGTCGGGGGCTGCGGAGCCGGTGACGGCGCGGCCCTGAAGGCGGTCTTGCGCAAAGCCCACCGCGTTCTGGTAGGCGACCTCGCCCAGAGCCAGGCCCTGGACGGCGACGGCGAGGCGGGCCTCGTTCATCATCGTGAACATCGCCCGCATGCCTTTGTGGGGCTCGCCGACGAGCCAGCCCGTTGCACCGTCGTAGTTCATCACGCAGGTGGCGTTGCCGTGAATGCCCATTTTCTTTTCAAGCCCGCCGCAGCTTACCGCATTGCGGTCGCCGAGGGAGCCGTCGTCTTTTACCAGAAACTTCGGCACCACGAAGAGCGAGATGCCTTTCACGCCGTCGGGGGCGTCGGGAAGCTTTGCCAGCACGAGATGGACGATGTTCTCGGTGAGGTCCTGCTCGCCCCCCGAGATCCAGATTTTCTGGCCGGTGATCGCGTAGGAGCCATCGGCGTTCGGTTCCGCCTTGGTGCGGATCAGCCCCAGATCGGTGCCGCAATGGGGCTCTGTGAGGTTCATCGTCCCCGACCAGGTGCCCTCGATCATCTTCGGCAGGTAGGTCGCCTTCTGGTCTTCCGACCCGTGGGCGCGCAAGGCCGACACCGCGCCGTGGGTGAGGCCCTTGTAGATCGCCATCGAGATGTTGGCCGAGGCGAAAAGCTCGCCGGCGGCAGTCTCCATCACGTAGGGCATCCCCTGGCCGCCGTAATCGGGGTCGGCGTCGAGCGACAGCCAGCCGCCCTCGCGGAGCGCTGCATAGGCCTCCTTGAAGCCCTCGGGCGTGCGAACGACGCCGTTCTCAAGCGTGCAGCCTTCTTCGTCGCCGACCGCATTGAGCGGCTGAAGAATGCCGACGGCCAGCTTGCCGGCCTCGTCGAGGATGGCTTCCGTCGTCTCGCGGTCCATCTCCTCGTAGCCCGGCACCGGGGTTGCGGAGAGGTGGAGAAGGTCGTGAAGGACGAACTGGAGGTCCTTCACGGGAGCGGAATACGAAGGCATGTCGGCGTCCTCTTGCGCTACTCGGCGGCTTTGTCGGTCTGACCCATGCGGTCGAGAATGGACTTGCCCCAGGCAAGCTGGTCTTCAAGTTCGGCGATCGCCTGGGTCAGTTCGTCGCGCTGGGCAACCATGTCTGCAAGGCGCGCCCGGGCCGCCTCGTAAACCGCCCGGAGCTGGGTCTCGCCCTTCTCGTCGATATCGTAGAGTTCGAGAAGCTGGCGGATTTCCTCAAGGCTGAAGCCGAAGCGGCGGCCGCGGAGAATGAGCTTCAGGCGGGCCCGTTCGCGCCGAGTATAGAGGCGACGCTGGCCCTCCCGGATCGGCTGGAGAAGCTCCTTGGCCTCGTAAAACCGCAAGGTGCGGGGTGTGACGTCGAACGCCTCGCACATCTCGCGGATTGTCATCAGGTCATCGGTCATTGGTTACATGTCGGTGTTCCGTGTCGCCGGAAAAATTGACCACCGCCACGCCCGAACGCAAGGCCGATTGCCGTGCACGTCAACAAGACGTGGCGTCATTTCGCCAGTGGGCTCTTCCGGCTTGTCGCGACGTTATCTCTGAGCGCCTGGAGGTCGGCGATGGTGCGGCCGATTTCCTCCCTTTGTTCGGTCAGCGCCTTCAACTGGCGGTCGGCGAGGCGAATCCACTCCTCCATCTGGGCATCGCTGCCCTTCTCTTCGTAGATCAGAAGCCACTGGCGGATTTCTTCGAGCGAGAACCCGAACCGGCGGCCCCGCAGGATGAGCGTCATGCGGGCGATCTCGGTCGGCCCGTAGAACCGCGACCGGCCTTCGCGGTCGGGGGCGATGAGCTCGATGTACTCGTAGTAGCGCAGCGTGCGCGGCGTTACGTCGAACCGCGCGCACATTTCCTTGAAGGTCAGCCGCTCCTCCTCCATGGACCGAAACTACGGGCAAGTGCGGCGCCGATCAATCGCGGGGATTGGGGGCTGGCGGCGGGCGGGCAGGGCCGTGTAGACCTGCGGGACCGGAAGGATAACCGAGGTAGTCACGCTCGCCCCATGAGCCGCCCGTCTCTCGATCAGATCGCGGAAGCCTTCGTTCTCGCCCTGCCGCATGCGAAAGACCTCGGAATGCGCCTTGTGGCGCTCAATGACGGCCATGCCGAGCTTGCGATGCCCTGGGACGAGGACCTCGTCGGCGACCCGTCCTCGGGTGTCATCCACGGCGGCGCGGTTTCGGCACTGATCGACACGACCTGCGGCGCGGCCGTGATGAGCCATCCCGAAAATGGCGGCGACACCGCGACGCTGAACCTTCGGATCGACTATATGCGCCCGGCCCGGCCCGGAGAGACGCTGCTGGCGCGGGCCACCTGTTTCCACGTGACCCAGACCGTCGCCTTCGTGCGTGCCGATGCCGTCGATGGCGACCCGGAACACCCGGTCGCCACCGCCTCGGCGGCCTTCACCTTTCAGCGTCGGATCACCGGCTGATGGCGCGGCGGCGCCCGGAACCCGTCCAGGTCGTCAAGGAGCGGCGCGATGCCGCCCTCGCCGCCCTCGTGGGCGGTGTGCCCTATATCCGGCGGCTCGGGGTGCAGTTCGACCGCCGCGGCGACGAGCTGACCGCCGTTTTGCCCTTCGCCGACCGGCTGATCGGCAATCCGGTGCTGCCGGCCCTCCATGGCGGGGCGATTGCGGCGTTTCTTGAGATTTCGGCCATTGTCGAACTCGCCTGGTCCGGTCTCTGGCACGAGATCGAAAGCGGGCGGATTTCGATGGACGATTTGCGCGCGGGCAGGTTGCCGAAACTGCCAAAAACCATCGATCTGACGACCGATTTTCTGCGCTCGGGTCTGCCGCGCGATGCCTATGCGCGGGCGCGGGTCAATCGTTCGGGACGGCGGTACGCCAGTGTCCATGTCGAAGCCTGGCAGGACAACCGGGACCGGCCCTTCGCCCAGGCCACGGGGCATTTCCTGATGCCGCTTTCGGCGGAGGAAACCGATGGCTGACGCGGCCGCGTCCGGTCCGATCACCAACCGGCGGGTTGTCGGTATCGCCGCTCCCATCGTTCTGTCGAACGCCACCGTGCCGCTCGTGGGCATCGTCGATACCGGCGTCATCGGCCAGTTGGGCACCGCCGCCCCCATCGGGGCCGTGGGCCTCGGCTCGTTGGTTCTGACCTCGGTCTACTGGATCTTCGGGTTTTTGCGGATGGGCACGGTGGGGCTGACGAGCCAGGCCATCGGGGCGGCGAACGAGGCGGAGGCCGATGCACTGCTCTCCCGGGCGCTGATGATCGGGGTGGCGGCCGGCCTGGCGCTCATTCTCCTTCAGGGTCCGTTTTTCGGGGGCGTCCTTTGGGTGTCGCGGGGCAGTGCCGAGGTCGAGGCGCTGGCTCGCGACTACATGGCCGTGCGTATTCTCTCAGCCCCTGCCGCCATCGGGGTCTTCGGGATCACCGGCTGGCTCATCGCCCATGAGCGGACCCGAGGGGTATTGGCGGTCCAAATCTGGACCAACGGGGTCAACATGGCGCTTTCGGCGCTCTTCGTTCTCGGCCTCGACTGGGGCGTCGAGGGGGTGGCGCTGGCGACCGTGATCGCCGAATGGTCCGGTTTTGCCCTGGCGCTCTGGCTCTGCCGCGCCGCGTTTGCCCGCCCCGGCTGGCGCGACTGGCCGCGGGTGTTTGATCGGGTGCGACTGATGCGGATGGCGCAGGTGAACACCGACATCCTCCTGCGCACCCTGATGCTCGAGGCGATTTTCGTCTCGTTCATGTTCTACGGCACCTCGCTCGGCGACGTCACGCTTGCGGCCAATCAGGTGCTCTTGCAGTTCTTGATGTTCACCGCCTTCGCGCTCGACGGGTTCGCGTTTTCCGCCGAAGCGCTCGTCGGCTCGGCCCTCGGCGCCCGCCGCCGGGCTCAGTTGCGCCGCGCCGCCGGGCTGACATCGGCCTGGGGCGCGGGGACGGTGGTCTGCCTCGCCCTGGCCTTCGCGCTTTTCGGCGGGGCGATCATCGACCTTCTGACCACTGCCGAAGACGTGCGGGCCGCCGCCAGGGGCTACCTCGCCTGGATGGTGGCCGCGCCGATCCTCGGCTGCGCGGCCTGGATGTTCGACGGGATCTTCATCGGAGCGACCCGCACCCGGGAGATGCGCAACATGATGACCGTGGCGCTTGCGGTCTATGTCGCGGCGGTGCTCGTTCTTGTCCCCCTGATCGGTAACCATGGGCTCTGGGCGGGGCTGTTGTTGTCCTTCGTCACACGGGGCGTGACGCTGGGGCTCAAGTACCCCGCCCTCGAAGCCGGCGCCGATGCGCCCCCCGAGGCGGGGTAGCGATCCTGCGGTCGAAGGATCGGGGATTTCGGTGCCTCCGGCGGCGGTATTTTTTACCAAGATGAAGGGGCGGGACGGCGCTCAGAGCCAGCTGTTGCGGTCGGTCCCCACCGCCTCGGCGACGCTGGCGAAGCCGTCGCGTTCGAGAAGCGCGTCGAGGCCGCGGGCGATCTTGGGAACGAGTGAGAGGCCCCGATAGACCATGGCGCTGTAGAGCTGGACCGCGGACGCTCCGGCGCGGATCTTCGCATAGGCGTCTTCGGCCGATCCGATGCCGCCGACGCCGACGAGGGGGACGTCGCCGGCAAGGGCTTTCGAGAAGGCCGCGAGCACCCGGGTGGAGCGCTCGAAAAGCGGCGCGCCGGAGAGCCCGCCTTTCTCGGTCGCATGGGGCGACGACAGACCGTCGCGGGCCAGGGTCGTGTTGGTGGCGATAAGCCCGTCGAGCCTGAGGCGGCGGGCGATGCCGGCGATGCCGGCGATGTCGGCGGCCGCGAGGTCGGGGGCGACTTTAAGAAAGACCGGGACGGTGAACCCGGCCGCGGCCCGGGCCGAAAGGACGCCGTCGAGGAGCGCTTCGAGGGCGGCGGCCCCCTGGAGGTCGCGGAGCTTTTCGGTGTTGGGCGAGGAGACGTTGACGGTAACGAAATCGGCCTGCGCGCCGGCGATCCGGAGCACGTCGGCAAAGTCGCCCGCCCGGTCCGCGCTGTCCTTGTTGGCACCAAGGTTCAGGCCCACCGGAATGCCGGCCGGGCGCGCGGCGAGGCGGCCGGCGATGGCGTCGGCGCCGTCGTTGTTGAACCCGAAGCGGTTGATGACCGCCCGGTCCTCGGCGAGGCGAAAAAGGCGGGGCCGGGGGTTGCCGGGCTGGGGCCGGGGCGTCGCGGCGCCGACTTCGAGTAAGCCGAACCCCGCCCGCATGAGCGGCGCCAGCGCCACCGCATTTTTGTCGTAGCCGGCGGCCAGTCCGACGGGATTGGCCAGGTCGAGACCGGCGATGCGCGTCTTCAGCCGCGGGGACGTCACCGGACCCGGCATCGGCACGAGTCCCGCCTTGAGTGCGCGAAGCGACAAATCGTGGGCCCGTTCGGGGTCGAGCCGGTGGAGGAGGGCCAGCCCGGCCCGCTCGGCGAGGCTCATTTCGGCCCGTCGGGCACGATATGTGCGCCGTCTTCGACCCGGATCGGGGCGACCCAGAGGACGTCGGCGGCGCGGAGTGGCCTGTAGAGATGAGGAAAGAGAGCGCCGCCGCGCGAGGGTTCCCATTTCAGCGCCGCGCCGAGGTTCTCGGTCTCGATGGCGAGCGCGACCAGCCCGCTTTCTCCGGCGAAGTGTTTCCGCAGCGTCTCGGGCGCCTGTTCGGCGGTTGACAGATGGATGAAGCCGTCGGCGAGGTCGATGGGCGCGCCATCGGTGGCGCCCTCCTCCCGAAACGCGGCATACTCCCCGGCGCGAAGGACCTTGAAGACCAGCATGGGGCGGGGATGGACCTGCCGGGCCGCCTCGTCAAGCCGGGCGCGGGGCAATTCACCCGTACCATGCCTCCAGCGGTGGCGGGCCGCTTTGTCGTCATGCCGCAGAAATGCATTGCCATTTACACTCCCGGGCCGACGGGCCAAGCTGAGGCCAGTCCAACACCAAACCCCGGGGGGTTCCACATGCTGACGCGACTTCTTCTGGCCGCAGCCTCCACCGCGCTCATGGCGACGGCGGCGGCTGCTGAGTACAAGATCACCATTCTCCACACCAACGACTTCCACGATCGGTTCGAGCCGATCAGCCGGTTCAACTCCACCTGCCGGCCCGACGACAACGCCGAGGGCAAGTGCTTCGGCGGCATGGCGCGGATGGTCACGGCAGTGAACGAGGCCAAGGCACGGCACGACAACGTGATGCTCCTCGATGCCGGCGACCAGTTCCAGGGCACGCTGTTCTTCCAGTTCTATGGCGGCGACGTGCAGGCTGAGATGATGAACGTGCTGGGCTATGACGCGATGGCCGTCGGCAACCACGAGTTCAACAACGGCCCCGAAGGACTTTTGAACTTTGTCAGCCAGGTCGAGTTCCCGGTGCTGATGTCGAATGCCGATCTCACCGGTGAGCCGGAACTTCGAGACGTGCTCCAGCGCTCGGTCGTAATCGAAAAGGCCGGCGAGCGGATCGGCATCATCGGTGTGACCCCGCTCAACAACGACGAGCTCTCGAGCCCTGGCCCGAACATCGTCTTCACCGATCCCTCCCAGGCGATCCAGGCGGAGATCGATGCGCTTGAGGCCGATGGGGTCGACAAGATCATTCTGCTCTCCCATTCAGGCTACCAGACCGACCTTGTGATCGCGATCCAGACGCTCGGGCTCGATCTCATCATCGGCGGGCATTCGAACACGCTTCTGGGCGATATGGAGGGTGCTGCTGGGCCGTACCCGACGATCACCAACGGTGTGCCCATCGTGACGGCGTTTGCCTACGGCAAATATCTCGGCGAGTTGGAACTGACGTTCGATGACGCCGGCAACGTCACCGAAATCTCCGGCCAGCCGATCCTGATCGATGCGAGTGTGGCAGAGGATGAGGGCGTTCTGGCGCGGCTTGCCGAACTGGCCGAACCGCTCGACGAGGTCCGCAATGAGGTGGTCGCCGAGGCCTCCGCGCCCATCGAGGGCGACAGGAGCTTCTGCCGCGCCGAGGAATGCGAAATGGGCAACCTCGTGGCCGACGCGATGCTCGACCGGGTGAAGGACCAGGGCATCCAGATTGCGCTCGCAAATGGCGGGGGCCTGCGCGCCTCCATCGATGGCGGCGAGATCACCAAGGGCGAGGTACTCACGGTGCTGCCGTTCCAGAACACGCTCTCGACCTTCGAGGTCACCGGGGCGACCCTGAAAGACGCGCTCGAAAACGCGGTGCTGCAATACGACGACCCAGATGCGACGGGGCGGTTCGCGCAGGTGGCGGGGCTGAAGTACACGATCACCCCGTCCAATGCCTTCGGCAGCCGGATCAGCGATGTGATGGTGATGGAAGGCGACAGCTTTGTTCCGCTCGACCCAGAGAAGGTCTACGGCGTGGTGTCGAACAACTTCATCCGCAATGGCGGCGACGGCTATTCGATGTTCGTCGATGCGATGAACGCCTACGACTTCGGCCCCGATCTGGCGGATGTGACGGCGGAGTTCCTTGCCGAGAACTCGCCCTACACGCCCTATCTCGACGGCCGGATCACCATCGTCGAGTAAGCTTCGCGCCCCGCCGGTTCGCCGGCGGGGCTCTCCGGGGGAGGCAGAGATGGAGGGCGGCTGCACCTGCGGCGAGGTTCGTTTTCGGCTGACCGACAGCCCGCTCGTCGTCCATTGCTGCCACTGCACATGGTGCCAGCGCCAGACCGGCTCGGCCTTCGTGGTCAACGCCTGGATCGAGACCGACCGGGTCGAGCTCTTGAGCGGCGAACCGGTGGAGGTGCCGTTGCCAACGCCGTCCGGCGGGCCCTATGAGGTTGCCCGCTGCCCGACTTGCCAGACCGCGCTCTGGGGGACTTTCGCCGCACCGGTGTTTCGCTTCGTGCGCGTCGGCACGCTCGACGACCCTGCGGCCTTGCCCCCGGATGTCCATATCTACACCTCAACCAAGGTGCCCTGGCTGTCGCTCGGCGACGCCATCCCCGTTTTCGAGGACTACTACAGGCGCTCCAAGATCTGGCGGCCGGACGCAGTGGAGCGGTTCCGGCTCGCAAAGGAGAGCATCGGCTGATGTGCGGCCGATTCGTACTGACCGAACCGTCCGACCGCTGGGCGGCCCTTTTCGGGGCCGTCCCCGACAACGATCTGCCGGACCTGCCGAACTACAATATCTGCCCGACCAACCGCATCCACGCGGTGACCCTGGAAGGCGGACGCCGGCGGCTCCGTAGCCTCCGTTGGGGGTTCGTTCCCCATTGGGCGAAGTCCGAAGCCGACGGGCCGCTTCTTATCAACGCCCGCGCCGAGACAATTGCGGAGAAGCCCGCCTTCCGGGCCGCCGCGCGGGAACGGCGCTGCCTCATTCCGGCGAATGGTTTTTACGAATGGAGCAAAGACGCCGATGGCAACCGCCTGCCGTGGTATGTCCGGCCCCGTGGCGGGGCGGAGATGGTTTTTGCCGGCGTCTGGCAGGAATGGACGCGGGGCGAGGCGCCGATGACGACGGTCGCCATCGTCACGACCGCGGCCAGCGGCGCGATTGCGCGGGTCCATCACCGGATGCCAGTGATCGTCGACCGAAAGGACTGGCCGCTATGGCTCGGGGAGGCGGGCAAGGGGGCCGCTCGTCTGATGACTGCCCCGCCAAACGACATCCTGGAGGTCTACCGGGTGGACCCGGCGGTGAACTCCAATCGCGCGAGCGGGCCGGATCTCATCGAGCCGATCATGGACTGACGCCCTCCACAAAAAAAGGCCGCGCCTAAGCACGGCCGTCCAGTCAGGGAGGAACTCATGGCCCACAACCGATCACTTTCGGCGGGGCGATCACCACAACACTCTCGCATACCGCTCGTTTCGGGCGGATAGGTTAGTCCTATCGCGTTCGCCTCTGGCGTCCCACCTGCGAGAGCGCCTTGCGCGCAACTTATCCGCGATCTGTGGCATTTTTGGGGCAGTCGAGGACTTGCTCGGAGAGCGTCGCCGCATAGGTCGCTGGCCATGATCGTTTTTCTCACGAAGGGCGGTATCCTCAACCCGTCGCTCCTGGAGACGAAGTCCGTGCCGCGACGGGTGCTGTCGCTCGGGATGCTCGTGCTGCCCAGGACAGCCCCGTGGCGCGCCGTGTTCTGGCGCGCGGTGCTCGAACATCCGCTGGCGCGCTATACGGTCGCGCTGTCGCCCTTCCTCGTCGCCCTTTTTCTGTTCCCGCACCTCGCGCTCCCGATCGCGGAGGCGCCGCTCTTGATGTTCCTCACTATCTGGCTCTTCGAGCGCTACGTTCTGTCGATTTCCGACCCCAAGGCGCGGCGCGCGCTGATCTCGGAAGACGAGGCCGGTCGGGTGCTCGACGGATTGCGCGTCGCCGCCGAAGCGGCGCTGACGCGGATTGCCGCTGCGCGCGGGCTGGAGGCCGGTACGCTTCATCTCGTGGTCGAGCAATCGGCCTATGCGCGGGTACCGCCGCTCACGCTCGTTTCGGTGTTGCATGAGGGCGACCGGGTGCGGGTTCTCGATCTCGACGCCGGGGAACGCCGCGCCATCGGGGCCGCGTTGTTCTCAGAACCGGGGACCGAGCGGGCCCTCCACCGCGCCAATCTCGCCGATGGCGAACAGATCAGACGCTTTGCGCTGGAGCCCGGAACGATCAGCGCCCATGCCCGGCTGGCCGCACTTGCAGCGCGCGGGGGCGGCGCGTTGAGCCAGGCGGTGCCGGCCTAACGATCAAGCGAGATCACACGGCCCCAGGGCGGCGGGGACCGGACGGCGCCAGGTATGGCCCAAAGCACCGGGCAGCGCGCCGGGGGCGTGCCGATCTCCGCTTCGAGATCGGTAAGGACGACGATGACGGACGGGTCAGCCGCCCGGGCCTCCGCGAAGGCAGGCGCGAAATCCGTCCCGCCGCCTTCGGGCCAGTTGAGTTCGGCCAGTATCCGCCTGGCCTCGTGGTCCGGCAGCCGCCGGCTCTCGCGGACCTCGGCATCGAACACGATGAGATGCACCTCGGCGCCGGTGCGGGTGGCGATTCCCGCGACCTCGCCGGCGAAACGGTCGCGGACACGGGCCGGGACCGAGCCCGAGGCGTCTAGCATCACCGCAATGCGCGCGCGCGATCGCGGACGACCCGAAGCGGCAAGAAAGCCGGGGCGGGGGGCGCCGGCAATGGCGGCCGCGGCGTCCATCGCGAGCCAGCGCCGGGACGGACGGAAGGGCTGTGGAAGGGTATCGCGCGTGACCGCTCGGGTAACAAGCGTCCGGAACCGACGCTCCCAGGGGACTTCGCTCTTGGGGAGGTCTCCAAGCCGCCCGGCAAGCCGGCCGAGGCCGCGGCCCGCCGCGCGGCCCTCCGCAATCGCGCGGGAGACGAGCCCCGCCCAATCGGCCGCAGCGCCGGTCTCCGTGTCCGGCGGGCCGGCGCCGAGATCGTCCTCGAAGCCGGCGTCCCGAGCGAGGGACTTTGCCGCTTCGCCGGCGCGGCCGGTGCCCGTCCCGTTACCGGCGGCAAGGTGCAAATAGAGGCGTTCGACATCCCATTGCGAGAGCGCATCGGTGCTCGGAGGCCTCCGTCCGGGCGCTTCTTCCAGAAGTGCGGTCAGCGTCACGCGCGGCCGAGGGAGCGAATAGCCTGCAGCGATCAGCGTTTCGTTCAGAATGGCGTCGGCGGCGATGTTGAAGAGTTGCGGATCGAACCCGGGCCCAAGGCGCGAGGCCATGGCCCGGGAGCGGGCCCCGTGGCGGAAGGCCACATGGAGGATATGGTGTGCGGCCACACCGATCTGTTCCCGGCGGGGGAGGGCAGGGAACCCCGGACCGTAGACAATCGCGTCACCCGCCGTTCGGGCGATGGGGCCCGGGCCATCGCGATGGGCGCACCAGAACGACAGGGCGGCGAGGGCGGGGTCGGTTTCGGCCAATGCCCTGAGCGCCGGGCCGGCGCGGGCACTGTGATGGCCTCTCATGCCGCGCTGTCGGCGGCGTGCCGGGCCATGTGATCCGCCATTTCCGGGACGGCCAGCATCGCCTCGCCGAACCCGAGGTCGAGACCGCGCCGGATCAGGATCTCGAAGCCGTGGGTCGCGAGCTCGCGAAGCGGCAGGGTCGCGAAGACCGGCTCGGGCCGCCGGTCCTTCAGCGCCGGAAGCTCGGCGAGAATCTCGATGGCCGGCCGTAAGGTTTCGGCGTCAAGCCGGGCGGCTAGCGCGTAGATCAGCGCGTTGAGCCCGTGCAGGGTCGCCGGATAGAGCGGTGTGCGGCGGGCCTTCGGAGCGGTCAGGAGATCGTCGAGCGCCAGGGTCGCCGCGATGTCCTCGGCGACGAGTTGGAACTCGGCGGCGACGGCGGCTCCGAGGGTCCCTTCGATCATCGCCGCCCGCAGCCGGCGGTCGCCAACCGCGCCCATGATCTCGCTCACCCGGACCCAGGAACGGGGCGTCGCAAAAACGGTTTCGCCGCGATTGAACGCGGCTTCGGTGGTTTCGAGAAGGTCCGGCCGGGTCCGGATGAACGCCGTCACCGCCGGATGGAGCCCACGGGCCAGACCGACATTCGCCACCCAGTCGCGCGCCTCGGCCTCGATGCGAAGATGAACCAGCCGGTCCGACAGCGCGGTGCCGAGATCATGGGCCACGGCCCCGTCCTCCACCGCGTTCCCGGCGGCCACGACGAAGACGCTATCGGGGAGCCGGTGGCGTCCGACCCGGCGTTCCTGCAAGAGCCCGTAGACCACCGGCTGGAGCATCGGCGGCGCGGCGGTGAGTTCGTCGAGAAAGAGTACCGAAGGGGTCTCGGGGTCGTCGGGGAGGTCCTCGGGGCGGTACCAGACCGTCTTGCCGGCCTCGTGGTCGTAATAGGGCAACCCGCGCAGGTCCTGCGGTTCGATGATCGTCAGGCGCAAATCGAAGAGCCGGGCGCCGATCTCGGCGGCCAGGGCCGAGACGATCTCGGTCTTGCCGACGCCGGGGCGGCCGTGGAGCATCCAGGACACCGTCAGCGCCCCGGTACTTTGTGCCGCCCAGCCTGCGCGCAGGGCGTCGAGAGCCCGGCCGGCGGGCATAGGCTGGATGTTGACGCTCATAGCGTGGGACTTGGAGCGGAGGCGCGGCTTGTCGAGAGGGCTTACTCGGCGCGGAGCGACAGGATGTAGGCGATGAGATCGTCGCTTTCTTCCCGTTCGAGGATGATGTTCGGCATCGACGGGTGGGGCGTGTTGAGGAACACAAACAGCGACTGGCGCGTGGTCGACACCAGATCGGCGACCTCAGCAAAGCCCGGCGCATCGGGATCGGGCGAGGTCTCGCCCCGGGTGACCGCGTGACAGACGGCGCAGATCTCCTGCGCCAGGGTTGCGCCCCGGGGCGCGGAGCCGATGTCGTCGGCCAGGGCAGGCGAGGCGAGCCAAAGACAGGCGATGACGGCATTGCGCATGGCGTGTCCTCCTTCTCGGGGCAGGCTGGCACAGCGCCGGGCCGTCGGCCTTGATCGGCGTCAAGGAGCGGGCAGCGGCGCTCTAGCAGGTTGACTATCGGTTGAGCCGGGATTTGCGCACCTGGCCTGGAGCGGACGTTGGGCTCACCGCCAAAGCAACCAAACGAACACCCATCCCGGGCTTGACCCTGCCTGCCCCGGACACGATCCGGGGGGACCTCGATAGGCTTGGCCCTCCGGAGGATCGGGGCCCCGGATCAAGTCCGGGGCGCGATTTGCTACGGAACTCGGGAGCGCCGACCCCAACGTCCGCAACAGGCCGATTCTGTTGAAAAACGCGCTGTTTGGAAGGCAGCGGCCAGTTTGGCGGAACATCCTCCTGATAAATGGTGATTGAGCAAACGACGTTTTCTAGGCGGCCCCTTGCAAGAACACCGTTCCAAGTTTTCGAGTGAAATTTCGGGTTGGAGAGTTTTTCAACACAATCGGCCAATAGCAACCCAGGCCCCGGACCTGATCTCGGGCCCCGGGCCGCTGGCCCGCCTCGGCGATCGGGGTCCCGGGTCAAGCCCGGGACGGGTGTTTCGTCGGCATGAGGCGGGGCGATGAACGTCCCTTCAAGGCCGGCAAGTGTCTCGTGCGGTTCGATCTCCGCGCATCCTGCGCTAGGGGCCACGAAACGCGACCCATTGGCCAAACTGCATGCTCGGTTCGGTCAGGTCGGGCGGCGCTTTTGGGAAGGGCGCAGCGCGCCGGACCGCATCGAGGGCGGCGCGGTCGAGCGACGGTGAGCCCGAGGAGGCTGCGACGCGAACGCCGGCGAGTTGGCCGTCGCGGGCGACGACGAGTATGAGCCGCACCCGTCCCGCCCCATATTGCCTGCCGGGATGGCGTTGCGCCCGGGCGATCTGTGCGCCGATGGCGCCGGCCCAGGCCGATTGCAGGCGCTGCACCCGGCCCGCATCCATCTGCCGCGCGCCGTTGCCTGGCGTGGCCGCTGCGCTGGCGCTTCGGGCGGGGTCCGCACGGGATGCCGGCGGGGCGGGGCGGGGACGCGGCCGCGTCGCTTCGTCCGCCGAGGTCAGGGCGGTCACCTTTACCGGCGGGAGGGTATCGGCTTGAGGCGGGCCCGAAAAAGCGGCGTCGAGCGGCGGCTCTGGGGGCGGCGGCCGACGCGACGGGTCGGCCCTTCGGGCGACCTCGGGGGGGTCGGCCCGGACCGCGACGGGGATGGACCCGAACGCCGCCACTGGCGCGTCGACAATCATCGGGACGGGCCGCCGTGGCGCTTCGGTCGGCGATGGACGGCTGGCCCGCGACTCCGGGAGCGGAGCTGTCGGCGCCATTGCCGCGTGTACGGCCGCCGGTGGCCGGTCGCGGTCCGGTGTCGCCGGGGATTCTGTCGTCGCCGGGGCCGGCGCGGCCGGCTGCGCGACTGCCTCCGTCACCTCAGGCGGCGCCCGCCAGGCCGAGACAAGTGACGCGTTGCCATCGAGCGCCACCACCGGGACAACGGCACGCTCTTCGCCAGCGCCCGGGCCGCCGGCCCGATCCACGATCAGCAGACCGAGACCTCCATGGACCCCGGCGGCGAGCACGAAGGCCGCGAGGAGGTCGGTGCCCGGTTTCATGACGCCCGGCCGAGGATCTGGAGCGCCGGACCGGCATCGGTCTCCACCAATCCCGCCTCCACACCGAAGACCGCGCGGAGCCTCTCCCGGTCGAGCACGCTAACGGGCGGGCCGTCGGCCACGATACGACCGGCGTTCATCAGGACGACGCGGTCGCACCAGCGGTGCGCCAGCGCCAGATCGTGCAGCGAGGCGAGGATGCCGTGACCCGTCGCGGCGAGCTGCCCGAACGCCTCCATCGTCGCGATCTGGTGGGCCGGGTCGAGCCCGCTTACCGGTTCGTCCGCGAGGATGAGCGGCGTTTCCTGCGCGAGAACGCGCGCCAGAAGCACCCGGGCCTGCTCGCCGCCGGACAGGCGGGTCGCGGTCCGGTCTCTCGCGCCGGCAAGGTCCATCGCCGCCAGCGCGCGGTCGATGGCCGCTGCGTCGGGGCCTTCGGGCCGAGCGCCCGGGGGAAGATGCGGCAAACGCCCCAGGGCGACGATGCGCTCGACGCTCATCGGCCAGGCGATTTCGCGCGACTGCGGCAGGAACCCCACGGTCCGGGCGCGGTCACGGGGCGTCATGGCAGCGAGCGAGGCCTGGCCCGTCGCCGGGATCAGCCCGAGGGCGGCCCGCAGAAGCGTGGTCTTGCCTGCCCCGTTTGGCCCCAGCAGGCCCACGACCTCGCCTTTGTCGATGCCAAGCGAGATGTCCCGCAGGACCTCACGGCCGCCAAGCGTGGCGCCGAGGCCGTCGAGGGTCATCAGCGTCACGGACCCGTCCTCCGCAGCGACCAGATCAGATGCAGAAAGAGCGGCGCGCCGACGAGGGCGGTCACTACACCGAGCTTGAGGTCGCGTTCGGGGAGGATGACGCGAACGGCGATATCGGCGGCGAGGATCATTGCGGCACCGCCGAGCGCCGAGGCGGGCAAGAGCCGGGCGGGGGAAGCGCCGACGAGGCGGCGCAGGAGGTGGGGGACGACAAGACCGACAAAACCGATCGCCCCGGCGACCGCCGTCGCCGCGCCGACGGCGGCGGCGGTCCCGGTCACCAAAAGGAGGCGAAGGCGACGTAGATCGACGCCGAGTGTTTCGGCCGCATCCTCACCCAGTGTGAGCGCGTCGAGTCCGCGCGCGGTGAACGCGATGAGCGCCCAGCCGGCGACCATCAGGGGGGCGGCGACCCAGACATGGGTCATCGAACGGTCCGCGAGCGAGCCGAGAAGCCAGAAGACGATCTCGGCGGCGGCGTAGGGGTTGGGCGAGAGGTTGAGGACGAGCGAGGTGAGCGCGCCGGCGAAGGCGGACACGGCGATGCCGGCGAGAATGAGCGTCAGGGTGCCGCCTTCCCGGCCGGCAAGCAGGAAGAGAAGTGCGACGGCGCCAGCCGCACCGGCAAGGGCGGCAAGCGGCAGGCCCAGAGCGAAGGCGGCGGCAAGGCCGGTCTGGATCGCCAGGACCGCGCCGAGGGCGGCGGCGGCCGAGACCCCGATGAGCCCGGGCTCGGCGAGGGGGTTGCGGAGATAGCCCTGCATCGCGGCGCCTGCGAGCCCCAGCGAGGCGCCGACGCCGAGCCCGAGAAGCGCGCGCGGCAGACGGATTTCCTGCATCACGATGGGCAACGGCCCGTCGCCGGCACCGACCAGGGCGGCGAGGGCGGCGCCGGGAGGAATGCCGGCCGGTCCGACCAGAAGCGAGCTCAAAAAGAGGCCGATCACAAGAAGGGCGAGCACGCCGAGGGTCATTCGACCGCCGCCGCCAGCCGGTCGATGGCGTCGAGGACGGCGGGGGTCCCGCAAACCCAGTCGCGGTTCGTCAGAGCCCGCGCCGTACCGCGCCCTGCGAGGGCTGGATGGTCGAGAACGGCGTGGGACCGTGACGGGGTTTCCGGCGCGCCGGGGGTCACGATGAGGTCGGGCTCGGCCATGACGAGAAGCTCAAGCGGAAGGAACCCACCGTAATCGCGACCCACGCTGTCGGAAATCGTGCCGAACCCGGCGGCTGCGACGATGTCGCCCGCGAGGGTCTCTCCGCCCCGGTAATAACCGCCCGGCCCATAGAGCGCCGCGCGGCCGCGTCCGGCGCTCCGGTTCGCATCGAGCGCGGCCTCGAAAGCGGACACCCGGTCGGTGGCCGCCCCGCCGCGGTCGAGCACCTCGCCCATCTTGCGGAGGCGGTCTGGGATGTCGGCCAGCGCGGTGGCGGGCGGGAACTCCGCCACCTCGATCCCGACCCGCCGCAGCATCGCGACCGTGGCCCGGTTGGAAAACGTGCTCGCCAGCACGAGGTCGGGCTCAAGGAGATAGATCTCTTCCGCCCGCCCGTGGTTGACCGGGTAGCCCTCGGCCGCTTCCGCCATGGCGGAAAGACCGAGGTCGCGGGCGAGATGCGACACCGAGACGAGCTGTCCCGGTGCGGCGATGAGCATCGCAAGCTGGTCGGTACAGACATTCATCGACACCACGCGGGCCGGCTCCGCGTGCAGCGTCGGGGCCGCAAACAGCCCCAGCGCAAGCGCTATCGTCCTAAAACCGCGCACGCAGCCCCACATAGAACGCCCGGTCGGACGTGCCGTAGCCCCGGGTTGTCTGGTACTCGGTGTCAAAGAGGTTTTCGACACGGATGTAGGCGGTGGTCGTTTCGGTGAGCGCATATTCGGCGCCTGCGTTGACCAGCGTGTAGGAAGGCAGGTCGTCCCCTGCATCGAAGATCCCATCGACATAGCGGGCGTTGGCGTTGACCGCTGCCCGTTCGCCGATGGCCAGTTCGCCGCCGATGACGATATCGGTCGAGGGCACCCGGGGGACCGGGTCGCCGTCGGCGGTTTCGGCATCGGTGAAGGTCGCCGCGCCGAAGAGCGTCGCGTCGTCGGCGATCGGGATTTCCCCGGCGAGTTCGATCCCCTGCCGGATGGAGGTGCCGGGGATGTTCTCGTAGGTTGTGGCGTTGGCGGTGATGAGATTGTCGATCTGTCCCCAGAAGAGTGTCGCCGACACTTCGCCGCCGCCGGCGAGACGCCGGTCGACCCCCACTTCAGCGGTCACGCTCGTTTCGGGCTCAAGGTCGGGGTTGCCGAAGAATGTGCCGAAATCGGCGAAGAGCTCGCTGATCGAAGGCGGCCGGTAGCCGGTTGCGACGGCCCCGCGCCATGTGGTCTGCTCGTTCGGCCGGTAAGCGAAGGCGAGGCGCCCGGTGGCGAATTCGCCGAAGGTGGAATGGCTGTCGAAGCGGACAGTGCCGATGAGATCGAGCCGCTCGGTGGGCGCATAGACCGTCTCGACGAAGCCGCCGGCGGTCGAGGTCGTCTCGAAGTCTCCCGGCAGCGAGGTCGACCGCGAGCTTTCATAAAGATAGTCGAGCCCGAGGCTGACATCGACCGTCTGGCTCGCCGAGAAGCTGGTGACATTGGTCACGAGCACCCGGTTGCCGAGCGCGCCGAAGTCGAAGCCGTTGCTCGTCGACAGCCGGTCGATCTGATACCAGGCGACGCTGAGTTCGTTGTCGAACGTCGCACCTTCGAACGCGAGAAAGGCGCGGGCGCCGAGGGCGTCGCGTTCGGCGACCTCGTCGAAGGTGGCGCTGTCGACCGGGCCGAACTCGTCGAATTCGTTCGTGCCGGTCTCGTAGAAGCCGTTGAGGCCGAGCGTCACCGCGCCGTTCACTCTGTACTCCGCGCCAGCGGCGATCCGCGTGCTGTCATAACCGTCGGCTTCGGTGTTGCCGTCGTTCTCGTCGGCGGCCGAGAAGCCGTCAGACCGGATCGAGGAGGCGCTGAAGGAGAGCGACAGGTCTTCGGTGTTGCGGGTGATGGCGTAGGAGCCGCCAATCGTTCCGTAACTCCCGCCCTCTACCGTGAGGCTTTGGTGGGTGCCTTCGCCCAGCTCGAACCCGCCGAGCGTCGAGACCGCGAGCACGCCGGCCACTGCCGTTCCGCCGTAGAGCGCCGATTGCGACCCCTTGAGGAGTTCGACGCGGGCCGTACCCAAGGTGGAGAGCCCACCGAAGTTTTCGAACTGGATTTGCGGCGGGGTCGGATCGTTGACCGGAATACCGTCGATATAGACCGCCACGTAGCGGGTCGTGGCGCCGCGCACGATCAGGTCGGCATTGCTGCCCGGCCCGCCCTGTTGGGTGACGTTGACGCCGGGAAGGCGGGCCAGTTGGTCGGCGAGGACGAGGTTGCCGCCGTCGTCGAGGTCGTCTCCGGTGAGAACCTCGACGGAGGCCCCCGTGCGCGCCTCGGTCTCCGGTGTGGCCAGCGGTAGCACGACGATCTCGCCGAGCTCGAAGGTCGATTGCGCGGCGAGTTGGGCCGGTATGCCGGCGGCAAGCAGGGCGAGGCCCAGCGATATGGGTTTGGTCATGGCTCTTTCTTTCCCCCAATGGCACCTCAACGGCGCCTGACTTCGAAATGTCCTCGGAAAGGCAGAGCCCTCCGGCAGACGGTGCATGTGTCACCACTCCGGAAGCTCCGTTGGCCAGCGCGCGCCCCGCGGCGGACCAGGGTGAGTGCCTCGGCAGGTCTCCTGACTTGCGGGTCGTCGCTCGACTGGCCTTCCCGGGGTTGCCCCCCAGTGGCATATGCAGCCTTCGCTCGCCGCCTACAGTTGCGGGGGCAGTCGCGGATTTGGGGTCTGACCCCTGACCGCGTTCCCTTTTCATCGGACTCTCGCCCGAACCGAAGCGCCCCAACTTAGGCGCCGGTTGCGCGGCGAAGTCAATGGCCGTCGTTCGGTCTGCGGGATTTCGGGGTTTCGGCTCCTGAAATCCGTGGTTGACGCCGCGTAGACACAGCGTCGGAGTCCGTCGCGAGCAGCAACATTGAATGAGAATGAGTTGCAGAAACTTGACTTTCTGCGAACTATTCTCATATTCACCGAGAGTCGAAGCGCGCATCCGGCGAGGGGAGTATCTGCACCGTGAGCAATCGTAAGCTGCTGTCTGAAAAAGGGTTTTCTCGGCGCTATGTGCTTGCCGCCGCGGCGGCCGCAGCGTTGCTGCCCACCGGACTCCGGGCGGCGACGCCTCTCAACGTGGTGGCCACGACGGGAATGATCGCCGATACCGTGCGCGAAATCGGCGGTGACGCGGTCGAGGTGCGCGCGCTGATGGGCCCCGGTGTGGACCCCCATGCCTATCGCCAGACCCGCACGGATATCCTGGCAATGTCTCGGGCCGATCTCATCGTGGCGAACGGTCTCTTTCTCGAAGCACAGATGGAGGACGTCCTGGGAGATTTCGCGGCCCGTACAGCGGTGCTCGCGGCGGCCGAGGCGGTGCCGGAAAGCGCGCTCTTCGGTCACGAGGATTATGCCGGCAAGTTCGACCCCCATGTCTGGATGGACCCGGAATTGTGGGACGTCGTGGCGCAGGCGATCCGCGATGCGCTGATCGAGGTGCGCCCCGAGGCCGCGCCCGGGTTCACGTCGCGCGCGGCGGCCTTCACAGACCGGCTTCGAGCGCTCGATGCCTATTCGGCGGAGGTTCTTGGATCGGTTGCCGAACCCTCCCGCGTGCTCGTCACCGCCCATGATGCCTTCGCCTATTTCGGATCGGCCTATGGCTGGGAGGTGATGGGCATCCAGGGCATCTCAACCGAAAGCGAGGCGGGGCTCCAGCGCATCTCGGAGCTTGTCGACATGCTTGTCGAGCGCGGGATCGGTGCGGTGTTCGTTGAAAGCTCGGTCTCCGACCGCAATATCCGCGCGCTCATCGAAGGTGCGGCGGCGCAGGGTCACGAGGTGCGAATCGGCGGCGAGCTCTACTCCGACGCGATGGGCGCGCCGGGCACCTACGAGGGTACGTTCATCGGAATGATCGATCACAACGTGACCACCATCGCCGCCGCCCTGGGCGGCTCCGCGCCCGAACGCGGGATGGCCGGGTTGCTCGGGCACGGCAGCTAGTGGCGGCCGAGCTTCAACTCGCCGCGGCCGAGGGCCGGCGCGTCGCACCGGGCGACGCGGAGACGGCAGCTTTTGCGGTCCGTGGGATGACAGTGTCCTATGGGCCGAAACCGGCGGTGTTTTCCGTTGATATGACCGTCCCCGAAGGCTCGATGACGGCAGTTATCGGGCCGAACGGAGCGGGGAAATCGACGCTCCTGAAGGCCGCGCTCGGTCTTCAGACTCCGCTTGCCGGACGTGCGACGGCGTTCGGTCAGCCGGTCACAGATGTGCGGGACCGGATCGCCTATGTCCCACAGCGCGCCAGCGTGGACTGGGGCTTTCCGACGCGGGTCATCGACGTCGTGGCGATGGGGCTCTACCGCGAGATGGGGCTTTTGGGCCGCTTTGGCGCCCGGCTCAAGGCCAGGGCGGCGGACGCCATCGCGCGGGTCGGCATGGCCGAGTTCGCCGACCGCCAGATCGGGCAGCTATCCGGCGGCCAGCAGCAGCGGGTGTTTCTCGCCCGCGCGCTGGCTCAGGATGCCGATCTGTACCTTCTCGACGAACCGTTCGCCGGCGTCGATGCGGCCACCGAGAAGGCTATCATCGCCGTTCTGAAAGAGCTCAAGGCCAGAGGCAAAACCGTGGTTGCGGTCCATCACGACCTCTCCACGGTCACGGAGTACTTCGACCGGGTCGTGCTCCTGAATGTCCGCAAGATCGCCGAAGGGGCGGTGGGGGAGGCCTTTACCGCCGACACGCTGCGCGCGGCCTATGGCGGGCGGCTCGCCGCCGCGGACCTTCCGGGCGCTGTTCACGCAATCTGAGCGATGCTGTTCGAGGCGCTCACCCTCGGCCTTGGGTACAACGCGAGCCTCGTGACCCTCGGTGCAGCCGCGCTCGGCATGGCGGCGGGGGTGACGGGCACCTTTCTCTATCTGCGCAAGCGGGCGCTCGTTTCCGACGCGATCTCCCATGCCACGCTGCCCGGGATCGCCGCGGCCTTCATGCTTGCCGTGGCGCTTGGCGGCGACGGTCGCGGCCTGCCGGTGCTCCTTCTGGGGTCTGCGGTTTCGGCCGCGCTGGGGCTTCTGGCGGTGCAATGGCTCGCCTCGAGAACCCGGCTCACGGAAGATGCCGCCATCGGCGCTGTGCTTTCTGTGTTCTTCGGCTTCGGCGTCGTGCTCCTCACGGTCATCCAGACCCTGTCGACCGGCAGGCAGGCGGGGCTTGAAGATTTTCTCCTCGGCGCGACGGCGGGGATGCTTCGCTCCGAAGCGCTCCTCATCGCCGTCGGGGGTCTTGTGACGCTCGCTATCGTGGTCGTCCTGCGCCGGCCGATGCTGATGACCGCCTTCGACCCCTCCCACGCCTCGGCCATGGGCGTGAACCTCACCCGCACCGACATCGCGATGATGGGACTTGTGATGGCCGTCACCGTGGTCGGGCTGAAGATCGTCGGGCTGATCCTCATCGTCGCGCTTCTCATCATTCCGCCCGTGGCAGCGCGGTTCTGGTCCGACAGGGCCGACAGGGTTGTGCTCCTGGCCGGGGTCGTCGGCGGCGTCGCGGGCTGGGTCGGTGCCGCGTTTTCGGCCACGGCCGCCGATCTGCCGACCGGACCGATGATTGTCCTGGCCGCCTTTGCTCTTTTTTGTCTGTCGTTTCTGCTGGCACCGGGGCGCGGGCTTATGGCGGCGGCCTTGCGTGCGGCGTCGTTCCGCACCCGGGTACACCTGCGCCAGGGGCTACTGGCCATCGCCAACGATCAGCCGATCTACGAAACACTCACTCTCCGGCTCCTTGCGCGGCGCGGTCTGGCACTCCCCGACGGCGTGCCGACCGAGGCCGGTCGGGCAGCAGCGGCGCGTGCGCGGCTCGATGAGGAGCGCTGGGCGATCGTGCGGGCCGACCCGTCTCTGGAACTTGCAGCCGCCCGGTACGACGGGCTGACACCCCTCGAAGACGTGCTCACGGTCGACCAGATCTCCGAGATCGACGCCCGCCGCCCCGCACCGGAGGCGTTGGCGTGAACGGCGCGGAGTTCGTTTCGCTCTCTCTGCCGCCAATCGTCATCGGCGTGCTCGTGGCGGTGACCTGCGCGCTTCCGGGCAACTTCCTTCTGCTCCGCCGGCAGGCCCTCATCGGAGACGCGATCTCCCATGTGGTCTTGCCGGGGATCGTCGTCGGTTTCCTGCTGACCGGAGCCGTCGCAACCTGGCCGATGCTCCTCGGCGCGTCGGTCGCCGCCATTGCTGCGGTGGTGCTGATCGAAGCCATCAGGAGGCTCGGGCAGATCGAAGCCGGCGCTGCGATGGGCGTGGTGTTCACGACGCTTTTTGCCGGCGGGGTGCTCCTTCTCGAGCAATCGGACACCTCGTCGGTCCATCTCGACGTGGAGCACGCGCTTTACGGCAATCTCGAAAGCCTCATCTGGCTCGAGGCGACCGGCTGGTCCTCCCTCGCCGACCCCGCTGCGCTGGCCGGCCTTCCGCCGGAGCTTTTTCGGATCGCCGGAGCGGCCGGTCTGGTCGCCCTGCTGCTCGCCGTCTTCTGGCGGCCCCTGAAGATCGCGACCTTCGACGAGAACTATGCGGCGGCGCTGGGGCTCCCGGTGACTGCGATCTCCCTCGGCCTCGTCATCGTCTCGGCCATCGCCGCCGTGGCCGCGTTCGATGCGGTGGGCTCGATCATCGTCATCGCGATGTTCATCTGCCCGCCCGCCACCGCCCGGCTTCTGACCGACAGGCTCGGGGCACAGGTCGCCTGGTCGGTAGCCCTGGCCGCGATCGCCGCGGTCGCGGGGTTCGTTCTCGCCGGCTACGGCCCGCTGTGGCTCGGCGGTTCGGATGCGGTGAGCGCGGCGGGCATGATCGCGACGGTTTCGGGCGTGCTCCTCGGCCTCGCCGCGCTCGTCGGCCCGCACCGCCGGCCACTCGCCGCACAGCCCTGACGACCGGGCGCCCGGAGGCGCGGCGCCCGGCCGCGCTGGCCAAGACCGGTCGGGCTTGCTAGGTTTCGACGCTGCGACACATCGAACCCAGACTGAACCATGCCAGCCAGCACTGACCCTCAGACCGATGTCGACGTCTTCGTGATCGGAGGCGGGATCAACGGCTGCGGGATTGCCAGGGACGTGGCAGGGCGGGGGCTTACGGTCACGCTGGCCGAGATGGGTGACCTCGCGCAGGCGACCTCCTCGGCCTCGACCAAGCTCTTCCACGGCGGCCTCAGATACCTCGAATTCTTCGAGATCAAGCTTGTGCGCCATGCGTTGGAGGAGCGCGAAACGCTGCTCAGGGCCATGCCGCATATCTCCTGGCCGATGCGCTTTGTGCTGCCCTACCACCGCGACATGCGGTTCGACACCGAAACCCCGGCCTCGCGCATCGTCAACCGCGTGATGCCCTGGATGAAGGGTCGCCGCCCGGCCTGGATGATCCGGCTGGGGCTTTTTCTCTACGACAATCTCGGGGGGCGCAAAGTGCTGCCGGGGACCTGGAGCGTCGATCTGACCAAGAGCCCGCTTGGGGCGCCCCTGAAGAAGAAGTTCCGCCGCGCCTTCGAGTATTCCGACTGCTGGGTGCAGGATGCCCGGCTCGTCGTGCTCAACGCCCGCGATGCCGAGGCGCGGGGGGCAACGATCCTGACCCGCACCAAGGTCACCGAGGCCAAGCGCGACGGCGAGGCCTGGACCATCACCACCGAAGACGCCGAAACCGGCGCCGTGACCACCCATCGCGCGCGGCTCTTGGTCAATGCCGGCGGGCCTTGGGTCGAAGACATCGTCCGCCAGAAGGTGCGGCTCAACACCTCCGAAGGCATTCGCCTCGTGCGCGGTTCCCATATCGTGACGAAGAAACTCTACGACCACGACAAGTGCTACTTCTTCCAGGGCACCGACGGGCGGATCATCTTCGCGATTCCCTACGAGGAGGATTTCACCCTCATTGGGACGACCGATGCCGATCATCAGGGCGACCCCAAGACCGCCGAAGCGACCGAGGCCGAGCAGGACTATCTCTGCGCCTTCGCGTCGGAGTATTTCGAGAAGCCGGTGACCCGCGAAGATGTCGTCTGGACCTATTCAGGCGTCCGTCCGCTTTACGACGACGGGGCGAAGTCGGCTACGGCGGCGACGCGGGATTATGTGCTCTCCCTCGACGAGGCCGGCCCGCCGCTACTGTCGGTCTTCGGCGGTAAGATCACGACCTACCGAAAGCTCGCTGAGGACGCTTTCGACAAGATCGCGAAGTTCTTTCCGGGAAAGGACGCACATTGGACGGCGGGCGTGCCGCTCCCGGGCGGTGATTTCCCGGTCAAGGGCGCGGGGCCCCTCGAAGGGGAATTGAAGCGCGAGTACCCGTTTCTTACCGACTACTGGGCGCGCCGGATGGTGCGGCATTACGGGATGGAAACAAGCGAGATTTTCGGTGCTGCCACCGCACGGGACGATCTCGGAGAGGAGTTCGGGGCCACGCTGACGGCGGCGGAGGTCAATTGGCTGATGGAGCGCGAATATGCCCGCACGGCCGAGGACGTTGTCTGGCGGCGCACCAAGCTCGGCCTGCGCCTCGCACCCGACGAGATCGCGCGGGTCGAGGCCTATATGACAGGCCGCCGCCAGGCACGCGCCGCCGAGTAAGACGAGACGGAAAGGGGGAGAGTCATGCGCTACGTGTTAGCAATCGATCAGGGGACGACATCGAGCCGGGCGATCCTTTTCGACGAGGCGATGGAGCCCGCCGCCTCCGCCCAGGAGGAATTCGCCCAGCACTACCCCGCCTCGGGCTGGGTCGAGCACGACCCGGGCGACCTCTGGGCAACGACCGCCGCCGTCTGCCGCCAGGCGATCGAGCGAAAGGGCATCTCGCCTGGCGATATCGCCGCCATCGGCATCACCAACCAGCGCGAGACCACCGTTGTCTGGGATGCGGCCACCGGCGAGCCCCTCCACAACGCCATCGTCTGGCAGGACCGGCGGACGGCCGAGTTTTGCCGCGAGATGCGCGAGGCGGGCCATGAAGAGCTTATCGCCAAAACCACCGGCCTTCTCCTCGACCCCTATTTCTCGGCCACGAAGCTCAAGTTCATCCTCGACGAGACCGGGGCGCGCGACCGCGCGGCGAAAGGCGAGGTGCTTTTCGGCACGGTCGATACCTGGCTAATCTGGAAGCTGACCGGCGGCAAGGTCCATGCCACCGACGCCACCAATGCCTGCCGGACGATGCTTTACGACATCGAGTCCGGGGACTGGTCGGACGAGATTTGCGCGCTCTTTGACATTCCCCGCGCGATGCTGCCCGGTATCCGCGACAGCAACGCCGATTTCGGGGTCACGCGGCCCGATCTCTTCGGCCGCGAAATCCCCATCTGCGGGGTGGCGGGCGACCAGCAGGCGGCGACCGTCGGCCAGGCCTGCTTCGAGCCGGGGATGATGAAATCGACCTACGGTACGGGGGGTTTTGCGCTGCTCAATACCGGCGACAAGCCTTTCCGCTCCCGGCACCGGCTCCTGACCACGGTCGCCTACCAGATCGACGGCGAGCGTACCTTCGCCCTCGAAGGGGCGATTTTCATTGCCGGCGCCGTGGTGCAGTGGCTCCGCGACGGTCTGAAGATCATCCGCGAGGCCGGCGAGAGCCAGGCGCTGGCAGAGGCCGCAGACGCCGGCCAGGACGTGGTGCTGGTGCCGGCCTTCACCGGGCTCGGCGCGCCCTATTGGAACCCCGATTGCCGGGGCGCGATCTACGGGCTCACGCGCAATTCGGGACCGGCCGAGTTCGCCCGCGCGGCGCTGGAAAGCGTCGGCTACCAGACCTCGGACCTGCTCGAAGCGATGCGCGCCGACTGGCCGGGGCTCGGCGAGGGCGGCGTGCTTCGCGTCGACGGCGGCATGACGGCTTCGGACTGGACGATGCAGTTTCTTGCAGACATCCTTGGCGGTCCCGTGGACCGGCCGAAAGTTGCCGAGACCACCGCGCTTGGGGCGGCCTGGCTCGCCGGATCGAAAGCCGGCCTTTACCCCGGCCGTGCAGAATTCTCGCAGAACTGGTCACTCGACAGGCGATTCGAGCCCGCGATGGGGGCGGCGGACCGTCAATCGAAGCTCGACCGTTGGAAAAAAGCCGTCGCCGCAACACTTCAGGTGTGAACGGCGAACACCCGCCCAAAGCGCTTGCATTAGCGGTAACGGCGGCGAATAAGCGGGGGTCGTTGCCGCTTGTGCGAGTGCCCAATGCCCCTGGAGATGATCCGATGAGCGATGCCCTGAAAGACCGTGTCCTGCATCACCTGATGTACTCGATCTGCAAGGATGCCGATCACGCCACGATCTACGACTGGCGGCTGGCGATGTCCTATGCAATGCGCGACCAGGTCGTCGAAAGCTGGCACGGCGCGACGCGGGAGACGGCCCATGCCCGGGCCAAGCGGGTCTATTACCTCTCGATGGAATTCCTGATCGGGCGGCTTCTTGAAGACGCCATGGTCAATCTCGGCCTGCGCGACGAGGCGATGCGCGCCTGCGAGGACCTCGGCCTTTCGTTTGAGGAGGTGCTCCACAATGAACCCGACGCCGCCCTCGGCAATGGCGGGCTCGGGCGGCTTGCGGCCTGTTTCATGGAAAGCCTCGCCACCCTTGGCGTGCCGGCGATGGGCTACGGCATTCGCTACGAGCACGGTCTCTTCCGGCAGCGTTTCGAGGGCGGGCGCCAAGTCGAGGAGCCCGAGGACTGGCTCAATCAGCGCCATGTCTGGGAGTTCGAGCGGCCCGAATACAGCCACGAGATTGGCTTCGGCGGCGAGGTGACCGAGGCCGGCAGCCGGGCGGCCTGGAAACCGGCCGAGTCGGTGGTTGCCCAGGCCTTCGATACGCCGGTGATCGGCTGGCAGGGCACATGGGGCAACACGCTGAGGCTCTGGGGCGCGATGCCGACGCAGCTTTTCGACCTCGAACGGTTCAATGCCGGCGACTATTCGGCCGCCGCCGCACCCGAGGCGCTCGCGCGCACGATCAGCCGCGTGCTTTATCCCGACGACACGACGGAGCAGGGTAAGGCGCTGCGGCTGAAACAGGAATACTTCTTCACCGCAGCCTCCTTGCGCGACATTCTCCGCCGCTTCGAGGTCGAGCATTCCGACCTCCGCCAGCTTCCCGGGAAGGCCGCGATCCAGCTCAACGACACCCATCCGGCCATTGCCGGGCCGGAGCTCGTCCGCATTCTCCATGACGAACGCGGCATCGTCTTCGAGGAAGCCGCCGAGATTGCCCGGCGAACGCTCAACTACACCAACCATACGCTTTTGCCCGAGGCGTTGGAGACCTGGTCGGAGGGGCTGATGGGCTGGCTATTGCCGCGGCATCTTCAGATCATCGGGCGTATCGACGAGGCCCATGCCCGAGCCTATCCCGCCCGGACGGTTCATATCCTCCACCATGGCAACGTGAACATGGGTCCGTTGTCCTTTGTGATGGCGAACCGGGTCAACGGCGTCTCCGCACTCCACACCGAGCTTATGAAGTCTACGGTTTTTGCCGATCTCCATACGCTTCACCCCGAGCGCATCGTCAACCAGACCAACGGGGTGACGCCGCGCCGTTGGATCCAGTCGTGCAATCCGCGTCTCGCCAATCTCATCACGCAAGCGATCGGCGAGGGTTGGGTCGGCAATGCCGAGGTACTCTCGGCGCTCGAAGAGCACGTCACCGATACCGGGTTTCGCGACGCGATCACCGGTGTCAAGCGGGCCAACAAGACCGAGCTTGCAGGCTGGATGGCCTCGGCCTTCGACGCCCATGTCGACCCGGCTGCAATGTTCGACATCCAGATCAAGCGCATCCACGAATACAAGCGCCAGCATCTCAACATCCTCGAAACCATCGCGCTCTGGCAGGATATCAAGGACAATCCGAACGGCGACTACGTACCCCGGGTGAAGATTTTCGGCGGCAAGGCGGCGCCGGGCTATTGGTTCGCAAAGGACATAATCTATCTCATCAACTCGGTCGCCGCGACGATCAACAACGACCCCGCGACGCGGGATCTTCTGAAGGTCGTTTATGCCCCGAACTACAACGTCTCGCTGGCCGAGCGGCTCATTCCCGCGGCCGATCTCTCCGAGCAGATTTCGACGGCCGGGAAGGAGGCCTCGGGCACCGGCAACATGAAATTCGCCCTCAACGGCGCGCTGACCATCGGCACGCTCGACGGGGCCAACGTGGAAATCCGCGAGAAGGTGGGCGGCGAGAACTTCTTCCTCTTCGGGATGACTGCCGAGGAAGTCCGCGCCCGCCGCGAGGTCGAGGGCCACGCCTCCGAGGCGATCGACGCGGACCAACGGCTGGCCCGCGCCATCGACAGCCTGCGCAACGGCACCTTCGCCGGCGGCGACCACGACCGCTTCCGCCATATTGCCGACAACGTCTCGGGTCCCGATTACTTCCTCGTCGCCTCCGACTTCACCGAATACGCGCGCGCCAGCCGCGAGGCCGAACGGGCCTTTGCCGATCAGAACGCCTGGGCGCGGATGGCAGCCCTCAACATCGCCCGGTCCGGCTGGTTCTCGTCAGACCGGACAATTCGTGGTTATCTCAACGACATCTGGGATGCCGGGCCGCTCGATTCTCCGGCGTCGGTCGCTGCAGAATGAGCGCGGGGGGACGATATGGCGAAGGGGGATGCCCTTTCACTGACTGACGCAAAAAACATCGAGGCGGGCACCCATCCCGATCCGTTCTCGGTCCTCGGCCGCCATACAAGGGGCGGAAAGACGACGATCACGGCGTTCGACCCGGGTGCCGCCGAACTGGCGGCGGTGACCGACAAGAAGCGTTATCCGCTGGCCCCGGTCGAGGGCGTCTTCGGCGTCTTCACCGGCCCCGGACCCAAGACCAAGACCTATCGTCTGGAAGCCCGCGCGCTCGACGGTTCGACCTGGGATTACGATGACGCCTTCCGCTTCGGCCCGGTCCTCGGCGAAATGGACGAATACCTGATCTCCGAAGGCACCCATCAGCGCCTGTGGCATGCGCTTGGCGCCCATGTGATGACCCATGAGGGCATCGGCGGCACCCATTTCGCGGTCTGGGCACCGGCGGCCCGGCGGGTTTCGGTCGTTGGCGATTTCAATCATTGGAACGGTCGGCGCCATCCGATGCGCACCCGCGGTACCTCGGGGGTGTGGGAGATTTTCATCCCCGGCCTCGGTGAGGGCACCGTCTACAAGTACGAGATCGTCGGGTCCGACGGTGCGGTTCTGCCCTTGAAGGCCGACCCGGTGGGCTTCGGCTCCCAGCATGCCCCCGAAAACGCCTCCGTGGTGCGCGACATTGGCGGCTACGGCTGGAAGGACGGCGATTGGATGGGGGCCCGTGCCGGGCGCAACGCGCGCACCGCGCCCATTTCCGTCTACGAGGTGCATCTGGGCTCCTGGCGGCGGCGGATGCACGAGGGCGGCCGGTCGATATCCTACCGCGAGGCGGCCGAGGAGTTGGTCGATTATGCGGCCGATCTGGGCTTCACCCATATCGAGCTTCTTCCCGTTTCCGAGTACCCGTTCGACGGCTCCTGGGGCTACCAGCCGGTCGGCCTCTTCGCGCCGACGATCCGGTTCGGTCCGCCGCACGAATTCCGCGATCTCGTCGATGCGGCGCACCGGAAGGGTCTCGGGCTCATCCTCGATTGGGTGCCCGGCCACTTCCCCACCGACCCCCACGGGCTGGGGCGCTTCGACGGCACCGCGCTTTACGAGCACGCCGACCCCAAGGAAGGGTTTCACCAGGACTGGAACACACTCATCTACAATTACGGGCGCACCGAGGTCGCCAATTTCCTCGTCTCGAACGCGCTCTACTGGCTTGAGGAGTACCATGTCGACGGGCTGAGGGTCGATGCGGTGGCCTCGATGCTCTACCGCGACTATTCGCGCAAAGAAGGCGAATGGGTGCCCAATGTCCACGGCGGCCGCGAGAACTACGAAGCGATCGGGGTGCTGCAACGGATGAACGTCACCGTCTACGGCGCCGATCAGGGTGTGATGACGGTGGCCGAGGAATCGACCTCATTCCCGGGCGTGTCCCGCCCTGTCGATGCCGGAGGCTTGGGCTTCGGCTATAAGTGGAACATGGGCTGGATGAACGACACGCTCGACTACATGCAACGCGAGCCCGTGCACCGGAAGTACCATCACCACCAGATGACATTCGGGCTGCATTACGCCTTTTCGGAGAACTTCATCCTGCCGATCAGCCATGACGAAGTCGTCCACGGCAAGGGGTCGATGTGGGGCAAGATGCCGGGCGACGAATGGGAGAAGTTCGCCAACCTCCGCGCCTATTACGGCTTCATGTGGGGGCATCCGGGGAAGAAACTTCTCTTCATGGGCCAGGAGTTCGGCCAGCGCCACGAATGGAACCACAATGCGGAGATCGACTGGGCCTGCCTCGGCGATGAAAAACATGCCGGGCTCCAGCGCCTCGTGCGCGATCTCAATACGCTTTACCGCGCCGAGCCCGCACTCCATGTGAAGGACTGCGAGGGGGCGGGCTTTCAGTGGATCGACGCCAACGCCGCCGATGCCTCGGTCTACGCCTGGGCGCGCTACGGCGGCGATGCCGACGCGCCGGTGGTGGTCTTGTGCAATTTCACCCCCGTCGAGCGGGCCGGTTGGCATATCGGCATGCCGCGCTCGGGTAAATGGCGCGAAGCGCTCAATACCGACGCCGAGCTCTACGGTGGCGGGAACCGGGGCAATCTCGGCGGCGTTAACGCCGGAGGTGAGGGGATCGCCGGCTTTCCGGCCTCGGCCCATGTCACGATACCGCCGCTTTCGACGGTCATCCTGACCTGGGACGGGGACTAAAAAAACAATCAGGGGGGAACCATGGCACTCACGCAACAACGGCTTTCGTCGCGCTCGATGGCCTTCGTGCTCGCAGGCGGACGCGGCTCGCGGCTGAAGGAGTTGACAGACCGGCGCGTCAAACCGGCGGTCTATTTCGGCGGCAAGACCCGGATCATCGACTTTGCATTGTCGAACGCCCTCAACTCGGGCATCCGCCGGATGTCGATCGCCACCCAATACAAGGCCCATTCGCTGATCCGCCACTGCCAGCGCGGCTGGAACTTCTTCCGCGCCGAACGCAACGAATATCTCGACATCCTGCCCGCCTCCCAGCGGGTCGACGAGAACAAATGGTATGTCGGCACCGCCGATGCGGTGACCCAGAACATCGACATCGTCGACAGCTATGACGTCGATTACATCCTGATCCTCGCCGGCGACCACATCTACAAGATGGATTACGAGGTGATGCTGCAACAGCATGTCGAGGCCGGGGCGGACGTGACCGTGGGCTGCCTGACGGTCCCTCGGATGGAGGCCACGGCCTTCGGCGTGATGCATGTCGACGAGGACGACACGATCACCCAGTTTCTCGAAAAGCCCGCCGACCCGCCGGGCATCCCGGGCGATGAGGACAACGCTCTGGCGTCCATGGGCATCTACGTCTTCAACTGGAAGCTCCTGCGCGAGCTTCTTCTCGAAGACGCCGACAACGCCGACAGCAGCCACGATTTCGGCGGCGACATCATTCCGGGCATCGTCAAGAACGGTAAGGCCTTCGCCCACCGGTTCGATTCGTCCTGCGTACGGCATCGCAACGAGGCCCCGTCCTACTGGCGCGACGTGGGCACGGTCGACGCCTATTGGAGGGCCAATATCGACTTGACCAATTTCGACCCCGATCTCGACCTCTGGGACAGGAACTGGCCGATCTGGACCTATTCGGAGGCCGTGCCGCCGGCAAAGTTCATCCATGATGAGGAAGAGCGGCGCGGCTCGGCAGTGTCCTCGCTGGTCGCCGGCGGCTGCATCGTCTCGGGCACGGTCATCCGCAACTCTCTCCTCTTCACACAGGTTCATACCAACTCGTTTGCGGTCCTCGACCATGTGGTTGCGCTGCCTTACGTCAATGTTGCCCGCTCGGCGCGGCTGAGGAACTGCGTGATCGACCGGGGCGTGCAGATCCCCAAAGGCCTCACCGTCGGGGAGGACCCCGAGGAAGACGCAAAGTGGTTCCGGGTCACCGACAGCGGCGTGACCCTGATCACCCAGAACATGCTCGACAGGAGGGCGGCCGCGAAATGAGGCCTGTCCTCTCGGTCACGTCCGAATGCGCGCCCCTCGTAAAGACGGGCGGGCTTGCGGATGTGGCCGGGGCCCTGCCGGCGGCACTTGCGCCGCAGGGCTGGGGGATGCGCACGCTGTTGCCGGGCTACGGTTCGGTTCTCAAAGCGCTCAGACGCCCGAAGACCGTCGCTGAGTTTCCCGACCATTTCGGTGGAAAGGCCCGGGTATTGTCGGGCAAGGCCAGCGGGCTCGATATCCTCGCACTCGACGCGCCGCATCTCTACGACCGCCCTGGAACCCCTTATCTCGACGCCGGCGGCATCGACCACCCAGACAACCCCCAGCGCTTTGCCGCGCTCGGATATGCAGCGGCCGAGATTGCCAAGGGGGCGCTTGGGGACTGGACGCCGGAGGTTGTCCATTGCCACGATTGGCAGGCGGGGCTTGCCCCCTACTACCTCCGGAACGACAAGATCGGCACGGTGCTCACCATCCACAACATCGCCTTTCAGGGCGTCGCACCGGCCTATCTGATCGACGCCCTGCGCCTCGACCGGTCCGATTTCACCCAGGCCGGCTACGAGTACTGGGGTCAGGTCTCCACACTCAAGGCCGGCCTGCGCTACGCGACGCGCCTCACGACCGTCAGCCCGACCTATGCCGAGGAGCTTACCACCCCTGAATTCGGCATGGGGCTCGACGGTCTTCTGCGAGCGCGCGAGGGAGATCTCTCGGGCATCCTCAACGGGATTGACACCGTGACATGGGACCCCGCCAACGACCCGGCGACGGTGCCTTACAAGACGGCCAAGGGCAAAGCGCGGGCAAAGAAACGGCTGAGAAAGGAATTCGGCCTCCCCGAAACCGACGGACCGCTTGCGGTCGTGGTGTCGCGCTTGTCACACCAAAAGGGGCTCGACGTGCTGCTCGACGCCTTGCCGGCTCTGATCGACCGGGGCGGCCAGCTCGTCGTTTTGGGCTCCGGCGACCGGGCGCTCGAGGCCAACCTGAGGAAGGCCGCCGACCACCCTAACGTTGCCGTTCATATCGGTTATGATGAGGCGATGAGCCACCGCATTATCGCCGGTGGCGATGCGATCATCATTCCGTCGCGGTTCGAACCGTGTGGCCTTACCCAGCTCTACGGCCTCCGCTACGGGACGATCCCGGTCGTGGCGCGCACCGGGGGGCTTGTCGATACGGTGATCGACGCATCACCGATGGCGCTGCGTGCCGGCGTGGCGACGGGTCTTCAGTTCGGGCCTGTCACCGCCCATGCGCTGGCAACCGCGCTTCTTCGTCTGATTGCGCTCCACCGCGACCCGACGACCTGGGCCCGGATGCAGAAGAACGCGATGGCGACCGAGGTCGGCTGGGATGCCTCGGCGCCGGCCTATGCCGCGCTCTACGATGAGGTGGCAGGAGCGTGAAGACGGGCGAGATCTCCGGAGGTGCGGCCGCCCCGCTCGGTGCCACGGTGACCGAAGAGGGCGTGAATTTCGCCGTTTTCTCCGACAATGCCACGGCGATGACCCTTTGCCTTTTCGACGAAGCCGGCGAACGGCGGATCAAGCTTCCCGAGCGCGACGGCGGCGTCTGGCACGGGCATGTGTCCGGCGTCAAACCCGGCCAGCTTTACGGATACCGTGCCCACGGGCCCTATCGGCCCGACGACGGGCACCGTTTCAACCCCAACAAGCTCCTCATCGACCCCTATGCGCGCGCCTTGACCGGTCATCCGATGTGGACGGATGCGGCCTACGGCTACAGCCGGGGCGCGGTCGCCGGAGACCTCACTTTCGACACCCGCGACAGTGTCGATGTCATGCCGAAATGCATCGTCTCGGACTTCGCGCCCCCGCCCGCCAACCATCCCAGAACGCCGTGGGAGGAAACGATTATCTACGAGGCGCATCCCAAGGGGCTGACCCGGCTCATCGATGGGATCGACGCGCCGGGCACCCTTTCTGCGCTCGGGTCCGCGCCGGTGATCGCCCACCTCGAGGCGCTCGGCATCACCGCGATCGAACTCTTGCCGGTGCAGGCTTTCCTCGACGATCCGTTCCTCGTCGAGAAGGGTCTCGTGAACTACTGGGGCTATCAGCCGTGGTGCTATTTCGCGCCGGACCCGCGGTATCTCGACGGGGCCGGCCCGGAGGTTTTCCGCAAGACGGTGGACCGGCTCCACGAGGCGGGCATCGAGGTCCTGCTCGATGTCGTCTACAATCACACCGGCGAGGCGGACCATCTGGGCCCGACGCTGGCCTACCGTGGGCTCGACAACAAAAGCTACTACCGCCTCGAAAGGGACAACCGCTACTACGTCAACGACACCGGCACCGGGAACACGCTCAACCTCGACCACCCGATGGTGTTGCGCATGGTCATGGATTCCTTGCGCTACTGGGTCGAGGTCATGGGCGTCGACGGGTTTCGCTTCGACCTGTGCGCCACGCTGGGACGCACCGGCGACGGCGGGTTCGACCGGGGTGCCGCGTTCTTCGATGCGGTCCGGCAGGACCCGGTGCTGACCCAGGTGAAGCTCATCGCCGAGCCATGGGACATCGGGCCGGGTGGGTATCAACTCGGCAACTTCCCCGCTCCGTTTCACGAATGGAACGACAAATTCCGCGACGGGGCGCGGCGATACTGGCGCGGCGACCCGGGCCGGGCGCCCGATCTTGCCGACCGGATCACCGGCTCGGCCTTCATCTTCGACAAGGACGGCCGGCCTGCGACATCATCGGTCAACTTCATCACTGCCCATGACGGGATGACGCTGGCCGATCTCACGCGCTATTCAAGAAAGCACAACGAGGCCAATGGCGAGGGTGGGCGCGATGGGCATTCGGAGGATTTCTCGGACAGTTTCGGCGAGGAAGGGCCCACCGAAAACGAAGAACGCGCTGCGGCCCGGGCGCAGCGGCGTCGGAACCTGCTGGCCACGCTCTTTCTGTCGCAGGGTACGCCGATGCTTCTCGCCGGCGACGAGCTCGGCAACACCCAGAACGGCAACAACAACGCCTATAACCAGGACAATGAAACGACGTGGATCGACTGGGCCGCCATCGACGAGGAGACCCTCGAATTCACCCGCCGACTGATCGCCTTCCGGAAGGCGCACCCGATCCTGTCGCAGCGGCTTTTCCTGCATTCGCGCGAACGCATGGCCGATGGGGTGACCGACCTCTTCTGGCGGCGCGAGGACGGCGAGCCGATGTCGAGTGCGGACTGGAACGACCCCGCGCGCAAGCTCTTCACCGTCGAGATGCGCACCGCGTCGGGCACGCCTGCCTACCGGTCTCTCGAATATGCGATCTTCATGGTCTTCAATTCCGGTCCGGATGCTGAGGTCGTCCTGCCGGATGCGCCGCAGGGACAGTGCTGGTGCGCGCATCTCAACACCGCGCGGCCGAGCGATCCGCCGCTGAAACGGCCTGTCCCCGTCGTGCAGGCGCGCGCGCATAGTGTGAAAGTCTTCGTCCTGGAGCCGATCTGAGGAAAGCCCATGGAACTCATCACCGTTTCCACCCGAGCCATCGAAGGTCAAAAGCCGGGAACGTCGGGCTTGCGCAAGAAGACGAAGGTCTTCATGGGCGCGCATTATCTGGAGAACTTCGTCGCCGCGATCTGGGCGGGGATCGGCGGCGTGGCGGGCAAGACCCTCGTCGTCGGCGGCGACGGTCGGTACTTCAACGACCGTGCGGTGCAGGTGATTATCCGCATGGCCGCCGCCGAAGGTGCGGCGAAGCTCATCGTGGGTCAGAACGGGCTTCTATCGACGCCCGCCGCCTCGAACCTCATCCGCAAGCGCGCTACCAACGGGGGCATCATTCTGTCCGCCTCACATAATCCGGGTGGGCCGGATGAGGATTTCGGGATCAAGTTCAACATGCCCAACGGCGGTCCGGCGCCCGAGGAGGTCACGAACCGGATATTCCAGGCAACGAAGACGCTGTCGGAATACCGTATCGCCGAGGGCCAGGACATCGATCTCTCCGCACTTGGCGAAACGACGTTCGGGGAGATGGCGGTCGAGATCGTCGACCCGGTGACAGATTACGCCGCCATGATGGAGGAGCTCTTCGATTTCGAGGCAATCGGCGGGCTACTTGCGGGCGGGTTCCGCATTGCGTTCGATGCCATGCACGCCGTCACCGGGCTGTACGCCCATGAGATTCTCGAAAACCGGCTCGGCGCGGCACCGGGTTCGGTCCTGAACGGAACGCCGAGCCCCGATTTCGGTGGCGGCCATCCCGACCCCAACCCGATCTGGGCCAAGCCGCTCGTCGATCTCGTGATGGGTCCGGACGCGCCCGATTTCGCCGCCGCCTCCGATGGCGACGGCGACCGGAACATGATCCTCGGACGCGGGGTCTACGTCACGCCTTCCGACAGCCTCGCGGTTCTCGCCGCGAACGCCCCGCTCGTGCCGATGTTTCGCGAAGGGCTGTCGGGCGTGGCCCGGTCGATGCCGACCTCGGGCGCGCTCGATGTGGTCGCAAAGGAACTCGGCATCCCCTGTTTCGAGACGCCGACGGGCTGGAAATTCTTCGGCAATCTCCTCGATGCTGGCCTTGCACAGCTCTGCGGCGAGGAAAGTGCGGGCACCTCGGGTGACCATGTGCGCGAGAAAGACGGGCTCTGGGCGGTGCTCTTCTGGCTCAACATCCTTGCGGTGTCGCGCATGTCGGTGGCTGAGATCATGTCCGCCCACTGGAAGAAGCACGGGCGGAACTTCTACACACGCCACGACTACGAAGGTGTCGAGACGGAGAAGGCCGAGGCGCTGATGGAGAGCCTTCGCGCCCGGCTCGGCACGCTTCCTGGGAAGACCCACGCCGGTCTGACGGTCGCGGCGGCCGACGAGTTCGCCTATGACGACCCTGTCGACGGATCGAAGGCCACGGCCCAGGGCTTGCGCGTGGCGTTCGAGGGGGGCTCACGGGTGGTGTTCCGGCTTTCCGGCACTGGCACGGTGGGCGCGACGCTCCGGGTCTATCTCGAAGCCTACGAGCCCGATCCGGCAAAGACGGACGGCGATCCCGAAACCGCCCTTGCGGCAGTGATCGCCGCTGCCGAGGAGATCGCCGGGATCAAGGCCCATACCGGCCGCGAAGGGCCCGATGTGCGGACATGAGGCAACCGGGGGAGGGAGGCTGTCTGCCCTCCCGCCTTCGGCTCTCCCCCCGAGGATGTTTTCGGGCCAATGAGAGCCCGAAGCCGGTTCAGGCGGGAACGGTTTTCGGCTCGTCGAGGCCGCCGATGGATTGTGTGCGCAACGCCACGACCCAGGCCGCGACGAGACCGGTCATGACCCAGTAGTCGAGAGCGGCGAAGCTGCCGATGACCGCGATGAAGGCCACAAACGAGGTGAGAAAGCCCCCCCAGTCGCGCACCACGTCGCTGTCGGTCAAAAAGACCGCGATTGTGACGACGAGCATCACAGCCAGGGCGACACCGGCGCCCCAGAGCACCGGCATCCCGCCTTCGGTGAGCGCCGCCATTGGCCCCCAGATGCCGTCGGAAGAGACCGTGCCGGTGCGTTCGAGCACCCAGAAGAGCGCGATCGCGGCGATGCCGATGGAGATCGGCGCCGATACCCGGCGTTTGTACCAGCCGTGTTTTGCAAAGAGCCAGCCGAGCGCGATGAAGGCGGCGGCGATCACGGCAAGCTGGCCGATCTCGACGCCGATGTTGAAGCCGATGAGCTTCGGGACGAAATGGCTCGAACCGAGCCCGAAATCCTGAAGGACGCTGGCAAAGCCGAGCCCGTGGAGCAGCCCGAAGGCGAAGACGATCACCGGCCGCCAGACGGTCAGCCCGCGCGCGAGCACGTTCTCGACGCCGACATAGACGATCGAGGCCGCGATCAGCGGCTCGACGATGTCGCCGGGCAGGTTTACGATGCCGAGCGCACCGAGGGCGAGCGTCACGGTGTGGGCCGCCGTGAAGGCTGTCACCTGCCACAGCAGCGGGCCGAGCCGCGAGGCCAGAAAGAAGAGGCCGAGGACGAACAGGACGTGGTCGAGCCCCAGGGGCACGATATGCTCGAAGCCAACGCCGACATATTCGACGAAGGCTTCGCCCGCGCTCTGGTCGACCCCGCCCACCCGAGGGATCGGGTCTGACAAACGGCCGTTTTCGAGAAACGCCGCATAGCCGTTCTCGACCCCGATCTGGCGCACGACCAGAGGACCCAAGGCGGCTTCCCAGCCGAATACAAGCCCCTCCCCCCCAGGCGGCAGAGGCGCGGTGAGCGTGACGATCGAGTTCCGGGGGATCTCGGCATCGCCCACTTCCGGGACGGTGACACTCTCGACGATGAGATCGATGGCTGTGTCGCCCGAGAACACGCGGATCTGCCGGGCGATGTCGGGCCAGGCTTCATCGAACGCCTCGACCATGGCGTCGGGAGGCAGCGCCCTGAGGGCATCGTAGACATCCGCCCCGGCTGCATCGTTGGTGTCCGCGACCCCTTCGAGGTCGAGCCCCGCGACCGGCGCCTCAATGACCCAGTCAAGGGTGATCGCCGCGCGGTCGGTCTCCATCGAGATGTCGGCCACCGTGGGCTGGACCTCATGGGCGCCGGCGATGCGCGACAACGTGAGCAGCAGAAGGGTTGACACCAAGACCCACAGCGACAGGCTTTGCAGGAAATGTCTCACCAGAAAGACCCCGCCCATGCATGCCCTCATCTATGCCACTGCGTTCATCCTCGGATGCGCGACGACCGCCGCTCAGGCCCATGAGTTCTGGATCGACCCGAGCGCGTTCGAGGTCGCGCCCGGCAAGCGAATCCGTGCCGACATCCGTGTGGGCGAAAACTATTCCGGGGCCGCCGGCATCTTCAACCCCAACCGGTTCCGACGCTTCGAGCTGGTCACGGGTGGGGATCTCCTGCCGGTCGAGGGCCGGGTCGGCGACAAGCCGGCCCTCAACCAGGCCGCCGAGGAGGGACTCGCAGTGATCCTCCATGTCACGACCGACAGCCGGTTGACCTACAACGAATTCGAGAAGTTCGAGCGCTTCGTCACCCACAAGGCGGCCGGCTGGGTGCTCGACGAACATGCCGCGCGCGGCTTCCCGCAATCGGGCTTTGTCGAGCAGTATTCGCGGTACGCGAAATCCCTCGTCAGGGTCGGCGCGGGGCAGGGCAGCGACCGGGTGTTTGGTCTCCTGACCGAGATCGTGGCGCTGAGGAACCCCTATACGGACGATGTCTCCGCAGGCTTGCCGGTGGCAGTGCTCTATGACGGAAAGCCGCGCGCCCGCGAACAGATCGAGGTTTTCGAGGCCGCACCCGGCGGCAGGATCAGCGTCCGGACGGTGACGACCGACGCCGACGGGCGCGCGACAATCCCGGTGCGCCCCGGCCACCGCTACATGCTCGACAGCGTCGTGTTGCGCGAACCGCCCGACAACCCGCCCGGCGTCGTCTGGGAAAGTCTCTGGGCTAACCTCACTTTCGCTGTCCCCGAATGAAAAGCGCGCCGGAGGGGGAGACCCCGGCGCGCTTTCCCCAAGACAGGGGCTGAAACCGGCGGTGTCAGTCCGCCTCGCCCAACCCGGTATCGATCAGCCAGCCACCGGGGCCGGCGACATCGTCGGGAAGGGCAAAAATCATTACTTCGCGGAGCACCAGGCAGACAATCGCACTCGTCAGGACCGCATCGAACGACAGGGTAAAGAGCTCACTCATTTAACTCACTCCACTCATCTAGGTTGAGATCAATTTGACCGAAGATGCGGGCAGGTGTTGGGCACCGAATAGGTGATTTCTTTACGTTTCGCAGGCTTTAGCCTGCCGCTCACGTGGCGGAATTTGGCCATTGTGGCGCCTCGCGAAACAACGGGTCCCGGTAGACCACTTCCGTCAAATACAACCCCTGCGGCGGCGCAACCGGGCCACATTTCGCGCGATCTTTCGCCAAAAGCGCGGTTTCGACGTCGTCGGCGCTCCAGGCTCCCGCGCCAACCCGTTCGAGCGTGCCTGCAAACGACCGGACCTGGTTGTGCAGAAAGCTGCGTGCGGCGACGTCGAGACGGATCTCGCGGCCATGCGGCACCTCCACCGCACCGACGTCGAGCCGGTCGAGGGTCTTCACGGGGCTTTTGGCCTGGCACATCGTCGAGCGGAACGTTGTGAAATTGTGCCGGCCGAGAAGCCTCTTCGCGGCAACCTGCATGGCTTCGGCGTCAAGCGGGTAGCGGACCTGCCAGACCCGGCCCCGATCGAGAACGCCAGGCGCCCGGCGGCAAAGAATGCGGTAGCGGTAGCGTCGCGCGATGGCCGAAAACCGCGGGTGCCACTCGGGATCCGTCACTTCGGCGACCGTCAGAATAGCGACCGGCTGGGGTTTCAGATGCGCGTTGAGCGCCTCCATGAGCCGGAACGGCTCCCAGGCTTTGGGCATTTCGCACATCGCCACCTGGGCCGTGGCGTGAACGCCCGCATCGGTGCGCCCGGCGGCAGAAATCGTCTGGGGCGCTCCGAGGGCGGCGAGCGCGGCCTCCACCGCGCCTTGCACGCTCGGGCGGGTGTCTTGCCGCTGCCAGCCGGAAAAGGGCGCGCCGTCGTATTCGATCTTGAGCGCATAACGGTGCATGACTGCCCATAACCTGGGCTGCCGGGACCGGCAATCGGCCCTTCATCTTGGTCGAAAAGACCGCAGGGGAGTTCGGCCGCAGTCATGCGGATGGGCGGTGGCAGCGCCCCCCGTCTCTTCCCTCCGGCGCCGGCGGCCCTTATCTTCGCAAAACGGCAAGGGGCAGGGTCTTGATCCTCGGGAACATCGCAGACGGGCTGACGCGGGGCGTCGAAGGGGCGGTCTCGACGGTATCGGAGGCGTTTTTCGAACCTGTGATCCGGCTCGGCGTCACCGGGCTGTCGCGGGCGGGCAAGACGATCTTCATCACGTCGCTCGTGGCGAACCTCCTCAACCGCGCGCGGATGCCGGGGCTTGTGGCCGCGTCCGAAGGCCGGATCGAGGCGGCCTTTCTCCAGCCCCAGCCCGACGACACGCTGCCCCGGTTCGACTACGAGACCCATCTCGGCGCGCTCACCGCCGCCGTGCCGCGCTGGCCCGAGAGCACCCGGTCGGTCTCGGAACTGCGCCTTTCGCTCAGGGTGCGGCCGCAGGGGCTGCTTGCAGGTCTGCAAGGCCCGCGAACGGTGCATATCGACATCGTCGACTACCCCGGCGAATGGCTTCTCGATCTCGCGCTTCTCGACAAATCCTTCGCCGAGTGGTCCAGCGACACGCTCGCGAAGGTCGAAGCCCGCGATCTCGGCGCCGGCTACCGGGCCGTCCTTGCAGGAACCGATATCACGGCGAAACTTGCCGAACCGGCCGCGCAGGCCCTGGCGGCGGCCTACACGGGTTACATCCACGCCGCCCGGGAGGCGGGCTATTCCGACTGCTCGCCCGGGCGGTTCCACCTGCCGGGGGATCTTGCCGGCTCGCCCGCACTCACCTTTGCGCCGCTCCCGCCAGGCTCCGCCCCCCGGGGCTCGCTCGCTCGGGAATTCGAACGGCGTTACGAGGCCTACAAGGCCCGCATCGTCAAACCCTTCTTTCGGGACCATTTCGCCCGCATAGACCGCCAGATCGTGCTGGTCGACGTCCTCGGCGCGATCCATGCCGGGCCGGCCGCGCTCGACGATCTCCGGGTGGCCATGGCCGAGCTTCTCGGCGTCTTCCGCCCCGGCCGGAACGCCTTTCTGAGCCAGATCTTTCTCGGCAAGCGGATCGAAAAGATCCTCTTTGCTGCCACCAAGGCCGACCATGTCCACCAGAGCCAGCACGGCCGCCTGACCGCGATTGCCGAAAGCCTCCTGTCGGAAGCGAAGTCCCGGGCGGACTTCGCAGGCGCCCAGACCCGCGCGCTCTCGGTGGCCGCCCTTCGCGCCACCACCGAGGCGACCGTTACCCATGCCGGCGCGCCCCTCGATGTGGTACGCGGCCGTCTTCTCGACACCGGCAAGGAGGCTGCCTTCCACCCCGGCGATCTGCCGGAAGACCCCGCGCGGCTTCTCGGCCCCGCCCGTGACGGCGCCGAGGTTTGGCTCGACGGCGATTACGGCGTGATGCGCTTTGCCCCCCAGCCGATGTCGCTCAAACCGGGAGAGGGGCCGCCCCATATCCGCCTCGACCAAGCGGCGGAGTTCCTGATCGGAGACCGGCTGTGACAGACAAACGCACCGCCCCCGTCCTTATCGACCTCGATACCCCGGGCCCGAGCCCCGCCGAGGCGCCGCCCGTGGAAGACGCCCCCAAGGGCGAGGCGATGACGACGATCGCCGCGCTGGCGACCCGCCGTCCGTCGCGCCTGGCGCGCTGGTTCTGGGGCACGCTCGGGGCGGTCCTGACCTTCGCGCTGTCGGTCGTGGCCTGGGATTTCGTCACCGGCCTCATTGAACGCAACCCTGTCCTCGGAGCGGTGGGCCTTGGTCTCCTCGGCATCTTTGTCGTCATCTGCCTCGTCATACTCATCCGCGAATGGGCCGCGCTTGCGCGCCTCTCACGGCTCGACGCGCTTCAGCACGCCGCCGCCGAGGCCGATACGATGGAAAAGGCCCGCGATGTCGTCGACCGGCTCTTGAAGCTCTACCGCAATCGTCCGGATATGGACTGGCCCCGGTCGCGCTTTGCCGAGCGCCGGGGCGATGTCTTCGACGCGGAGGCTTTGGCGGCCCTCGCGGAGACAGAGCTTCTCGCCCCCCTCGACCGGATGGCGACAAAGGAGGTCGAGGCCGCCGCGCGTCAGGTCGCCACGGTGACCGCCCTCGTCCCCCTCGCGCTGGCGGACGTCGTCGCCGCGCTCACCGCCAACCTGAGGATGATCCGCCGGATCGCGGCGATCTACGGCGGGCGGGGCGGCACGCTCGGCTCCTGGCGGCTTACGCGTGCGGTCTTTGCCCATCTCGTGGCCACCGGCGCGGTGGCGGTGGGCGACGACATGCTCGGCTCGGTCGCCGGCGGCGGCGTGCTGTCGAAGCTTTCCCGCCGCTTCGGCGAGGGCTTGATCAATGGCGCGCTGACCGCGAGGGTAGGCGTGGCGGCGATCGAAGTCTGCCGCCCGCTGCCGTTCCGCGCCAAACGCAAACCCGCCGTCTCGGCCCTCGTCTCCCGTGCGGTGACCGGCCTCTTCGACAAAAAGGACGCCTGATATGGAAAGCCTCGCCGTCGATCTCAGAACCGCCGCCCGTACACCGCTCGAAGAGGCCCATGTCGCGGCCATGCGCGAGGTCGGCGACGTTCGCGACTATGCCGCCGGCGAGATGCTCATTCGCCTCGGCGACCCGATCGAGACGTTCTTCTGGGTAGAAAGCGGCGAGGTCGAGGCGGTGAACCCGATCACCGGCGGCCGCTACGGCGAGGCGACCCTCGGGCCGACCCAGTTCTTCGGCGAGATCACGTTTCTCTCCGGCGGCCGGTCGCTGATGGGCGCGCGCTGCTGCCAGGACAGCCGCATCCTTTGCGTGCCGCGCCCGGCGATGCTCGAATTGATGAGCCGCATCCCCGAGATGTCAGACATCATCGTCACGGTGCTTGCCGGACGGCGTCGGCGGCTTCTTGAATCGAACGAGGCGGCTCTGACGATCCTCGGCGCCGACCGCTCCCGCGAGCTCCGCCGGATCGCTGCCTTCGCCAATCGCAACCGTATCCCCGTGCGGATGCTCGATCTCGAAACGCCCGAGGCCGAGGCCGAGGCCCAGACCTGTTCGATCCTCCCGAGCGAGCCGGCGGTGATCTTCGGCAAGCACGACACCATCGAGGACCCGACGCCCCGCAAGATCGCCGAACGGCTTGGCCTCGATATGGGGCAGGGCGGCACCGAGCTTTTCGACGTGCTGATCGTCGGCGGGGGCCCGGCGGGGATCGCGGCGGGGGTCTATGCCGGAGCGGAAGGTATGTCCGCGCTGGTGGTTGAGGATCTTGCCATCGGCGGGCAGGCTGGCACGTCGTCGCGGATCGAGAATTACATGGGGTTTCCCACGGGCATCTCGGGGGGCGATCTTTGCTGGCGCGGCGAGGTTCAGGCGATGAAGTTCGGCACAAGGTTCGCCGTCCCGCGCCGGGCGCGGGCGCTGGCCACGCGCCCCGACGGCTCCTTCTGCGTCACGCTCGACGACGGCTCCGAGGTCTGCGCCCGGTCGCTCGTCATCGCCACCGGCGTCCAGTACCGCCAATTGCCCATCGACCGGCTGGCCGATTTCGAAGGGGCGGGCGTCTATTATGCGGCAACCGATGTCGAGGCGCGCTATTGCCGCGACAGCGACGCGGTGGTTATCGGGGGCGGCAATTCGGCCGGCCAGGCAGCGATGTATCTCGCCCGCACCGCCGCCCACGTCCATGTGCTGGTGCGCGGACCCTCGCTCGCCGCGTCGATGTCGGATTACCTTCTGTCGCGCCTCGAACGGAACTCGAAGGTCACCATCCACTACGCTTCTGAGATGACCGCGCTCGAAGGCGGCGGCCATCTCGACGCCGTGGTCGTGCGCGACAAGACCGCCGGCAAACACCGCCGGATCGAGACCCGGGGGGTGTTCGTGATGGTTGGCGCTGCCCCCAACACCGCCTGGCTCTCCGATCTCGTCGCTCTCGACGACAAGGGATTCGTGAGGACCGGCGTCAAGGTCGGGGGCGGCTCGGTCTACGAGACCTCCCACCGGGGGATTTTCGCCGTCGGCGACGTGCGGGCGGGCTCGGTCAAGCGGGTGGCGAGTGCGGTGGGCGAAGGCTCGGTGGTGATGTCGCGGGTCTGGGAATACCTCGACGCAATCGCCCCTGCGATGGCCGCCGAGTAGGGGGCTTCGCCCCCGCCCCATTCGGGGCTCCCCCACGGTATTTTTGCCAAGATGAAGGCCGTTTGACGTGGCGCACGGCGGGCCGGTCGGCGGCTGGGGGAGAGAAAGTGATGGACCTCGAACACGGACATAGCGACGAAGAGATCGCTGCGCGGATCGCCGCCCCCGCACGGCAATCCTACATCAAGGATACGGTCTATGGCGCCATCGACGGTACGGTGACCACCTTCGCCATCGTCGCTGGCGTCGCTGGCGCGGGGCTCTCGCCGACGGTGATCATCGCGCTGGGGCTTGCCAATGTGCTCGCCGACGGGTTTTCGATGGCCGCCGGCAACTACTCGGGTACCAAGGCCGAGCGCGACGACATCCGCCGTCTCCGTGCCCAGGAAGACCGCCACATCGATGTCCATCCGGAGGGCGAGCGGGCGGAGCTGCGCGCAATCCTCGCCGACAAGGGGCTGTCGGGCGAAGTGCTCGAGGCCGCGACCGAGGCCATCGCCGCCGACCGCAAGGCCTGGATCGACACGATGATGGAGGGCGAATACGGGCTTTCGGCGACGGACCCCCATCCAATGCGGGCGGCGGTGGCCACGTTTCTTGCGTTCCTCGCCGCCGGCATCATCCCGCTTCTGCCGTTTCTTTTTGGCCTCGAGAACGCCTTCATCGTGTCGGCCTCGCTGACGGGGGTGGTGTTCTTCGCCATTGGTGCGCTGAAAGCCCGCTGGTCGCTCACGCCCTGGTGGCGCTCAGGGGTCGAGACGTTTTTGATCGGCGGTGTGGCGGCCGCCATCGCCTACGGCGTCGGCACGCTTTTCCACGTCTGATCGCGCCGCTTTACCCGCCCCCGCGTCGCTCCTATAACCGCCCCCATGATGACCGGCACCATCATCCGAATTACAGGCCCGGCGCTCTCGATATGAGCCGCCGGGACAAGGCGTTCGAGCCCTCGCGCCGCCCCCAACCCTGACAATCCGATCCGACGCGAAAGACACGACATGTCTGCCGATACGCCTGACTACAAAGACACCCTCACTCTGCCCGTCACCGATTTTCCCATGCGCGCGGGGCTTCCGGCCCGCGAACCCGGCTGGCTCGCCCGCTGGGAGGAGATCGGCGTTTACGACCGCCTTCGCGAAAAGGAGGGCCGGGCGCCCTTCACCCTCCATGACGGGCCTCCTTACGCCAACGGACACCTTCATATCGGGCACGCGCTCAACAAGACGATCAAGGACATGATCGTGCGGTCGCACCAGATGATGGGGTTCGATGCGGCTTACGTCCCGGGTTGGGACTGCCATGGCCTGCCCATCGAGTGGAAGATCGAAGAGCAGTACCGCAAGAAGGGCCGCAACAAGGACGAGGTCGACATCGTCGAGTTTCGCCGCGAATGCCGCGAGTTCGCCGACCATTGGGTCGGCGTGCAGCGCGAGGAGTTCAAGCGCCTCGGGGTGACGGGGAACTGGGCGGCACCCTATCTAACCATGGATTTCCACGCCGAGCGGGTGATCGCCGAGGAATTCCAGAAGTTCTTGATGAACGGCACGCTCTATCAGGGCTCGAAACCGGTGATGTGGTCGCCCATCGAGAAGACCGCGCTGGCCGAAGCCGAGGCCGAATACCATGACAAGGAGAGCTTTACGATCTGGGTGAAGTTCCGGGTCGTCGATCCAATCGCAGGTGAAGGCGCAGAACTTCAAAACCGCGACCTTGTTGGCGCCTACGTCGTCATCTGGACCACAACACCCTGGACCATCCCGTCGAACAAGGCCGTCGTCTTCGGTAAGGACATTTCTTACGGCCTGTATGAGGTCACCGGCGCACCCGAGGAATGTTGGGCTGAAGTCGGCGAGAAATACCTCATTGCCGACAATCTCGCCGCCGATGTGCTCGCCCGCGCCCGCCTGTCCGACGATCAGTGGACGCGCATCCGTGACGTCGATCCGTCCGCAATTTCCCGCGTGGCCCACCCCCTCGCCGGCGCTCCCGGCTCAAACGGCCAGTGGGACGACCTCCGAGACTTCCGCGCCGCCGATTTCGTCACCGACACCGAAGGCACAGGCTTCGTCCACTGCGCCCCCTCCCACGGGATGGAGGAATACGAGCTTTACCGCGACCTCGGCATGCTCGATCAGGTTATCACCTACAATGTCGAGGACGACGGCAAGTTCCGCGACGATCTCCCGTTCTTTGGCGGCACCTACATCCTATCCCGCAAGGGCGGCGAGGGTGATGCCAACAAGGCGGTGATCGACACGCTCGCCGAAGTGGGCGGGCTCCTGGCGCGCGGCAAGATCAAGCACTCCTACCCCCATTCCTGGCGCTCGAAAGCCCCGGTTATCTACCGCAACACGCCCCAATGGTTCGCCGCCATCGACAAGGACATGGCGGTGGGCGACGACCGCTTCACGATCCGGGACCGCGCGCTTTCCGAGATCGACAAGGTCAAATGGACCCCCCAATCGGGCCGCAACCGGCTCTATTCGATGATGGAAGCCCGGCCCGACTGGGTGCTGTCGCGCCAGCGCGCCTGGGGGGTGCCGCTGACCTGTTTCACCAGGAAGGGGGCATTGCCCACCGACGACGATTTCCTCCTCAGAAACGAAGCCGTCAACGCCCGTATCCTCGACGCGTTTGAGACCGAAGGCGCGGATGCCTGGTATGCCGAAGGGGCCAAGGAACGCTTCCTCGGCAACGATGTCGACCCGAACGACTACGACCAGGTGTTCGACATCCTCGATGTCTGGTTCGACAGCGGGTCCACCCACGCCTTCGTGCTGCGCGACCGCGACGACGGCACCGACGACGGCATCGCCGATGTCTATATGGAGGGCACCGACCAGCACCGGGGCTGGTTTCATTCCTCGCTGCTCCAATCGGTCGGCACCACGGGCCGCGCGCCTTACCGCAATGTGGTCACCCACGGCTTCACGCTCGACGAGAAGGGCATGAAGATGTCGAAATCCCTCGGCAACACCATCCTGCCCGAGGAGGTCGTCAAGCAATACGGCGCCGATATCCTGAGGCTCTGGGTCGCCCAGACCGACTACACCGCCGACCAGCGGATCGGGCCGGAAATCCTCAAAGGGGTGGCCGACAGCTACCGGCGCTTGCGCAACACGTTCCGGTTCCTCTTGGGCAACCTCAACGATTTTTCGCCCGAAAAATCGGTCGCGCCCGAGGAGATGCCAGAGCTCGAACGCTGGGTGCTCCACCGCCTCGCCGAACTCGATGGTGCGGTTCGCGACGGATACGCGCGGTTCGACTTCCAAGGCGTCTTCCGCGCGCTTTTCGAGTTCGCCACCGGGGACCTTTCGGCCTTCTACTTCGACATCCGCAAGGACACGCTCTACTGCGACGGCGAGACGACCCGCCGCCGCGCAGCCCAGACCGTGCTCGACATTCTCTTTCACCGGCTGACCACCTGGCTCGCCCCGGTGCTCGTCTTCACGATGGAGGAGGTCTGGCTTGAGCGTTTCTCCGGAGAAGGCGCGTCCGTGCACCTTCAGGACATCCCCGAAACGCCCGTGAGTTGGCGGGACGCAGCGCTTGCCGCGAAATGGGCCTCGGTCCGCCGCGTCCGCCGGGTGGTGACAGCCGCCCTCGAAATCGAACGCCGGAACAAGGTGATCGGGGCGTCGCTCGAAGCGGCTCCCGTGGTTCATGTGCGCGACGAGGCAACGCTCGCGGCCGTCAAATCCGTGCCGTTCGAGGACGTCTGCATCACGTCGGCCATCTCGCTCACCGGCGATCCGATCCCGGCGGAAGCCTTTCGGATGCCCGAGGTCGAGGGGGTTGGGGTCGTCTTCGAGACCGCCGAGGGTGCGAAGTGCCAGCGCTGCTGGAAGATCCTGCCCGATGTCGGGAGTCACAGACATCCCGGGGTCTGCGGCCGTTGCAACGACGCGCTGGGGTGACCGCGCTTCTGCTCGGTGCCTCCGGCGGCGGTACTTGAACCAGGGTGAAAGCCTGTGGCCCGGGTCGCTGCACGTTGCTGCGTCGCCGTGCAGACGGCGCCCAGCCTCAAAGCCAGCGCCGCGCCTGGGTCGGTGCGTACCGACGGATCCAACGGGCCTCGCGGGCCTGCCAGCTATCGTCATTGTGCCGCGGGGTACGGCGGAATGAAAAGATCGAGCGGGTCATCGGGGACTCCAGTGCAATGTCTCTTGGACCCTGCATTTACGAACGCCCCACCGGGCCGTAAAATGGGAAGTATCGAACCCACCCATCGGATTTGGTGAACGCACATGGATCTTCGCGACCTCGAGGTCTTCCGCGCCGTGGCCGAGGAAGGCAGCGTCACCCGCGCCGCCGAGCGGGTCGGGCGGGTGCAGTCGGCGGTTACCCAGCGCATCCAGCGCCTCGAGGACGACCTCGGGGCGCCGCTCTTTATCCGCGACCGGACCGGGATGCGGCTTTCGGCGCAGGGCGATGTGCTGATGGCCTATGCCCGCGATCTGCTTGCGCTGGCAGACGAAACCCGGGCGGCCGTCGCCGACCCCCGGCCGCGCGGGCTGTTTCGCCTGGGCTCGATGGAAAGCACCGCGGCCGTCCGCCTGCCGCCGGTTCTGTCGGAACTGGCGGCCCGGTTTCCCGACGTCCGGGTCGATCTGACCGTCAACAACCCCGTGAACCTCTCCCAAGCGCTCGCTCGGGGCGATGTGGAAGCAGCGCTTTTCTCGCGCATCGTCGATACCGATAGGTTCGACACCGAAGTCGTCTTCGTCGAGGACATGGTCCTCGTCGCCGCCCTGGGCCAACCCGATCCGCTCGAAACCACACCCGATACGATCCTCGTCTTCGAACACGGCTGCCCGCACCGCGCCGTTCTCGACAGGTATTTCGAGACGCTCGGCACCGAACCGCGCGAAATCCGCCAGCTTGGCTCCTACCACGCGATCCTCGGCTGCGTCGCGGCGGGCATGGGCGTCGCCCTCGTCCCCGGGGCGGTGCTCTCGACGTTCCCCGATTTCGAGCGGATCGTCGCGCGCCGCATGCCGCCGCCCTACGAGACGCTCGAAACGGTGCTGGCCTGGCCGAAAGGTGCTGCCTCGCCAAGGACGAAGGCATTGCTCGATGTGCTTCGGGACGCCGGCCAGCCCGCCGAGTTGAAGGCCTCCTGAAGCTCGCAGTTCCGCAGGTGATCGGGGCTCAGCCGTCTTTGCCGAACAAAAGCTGTTGGACGGCACCGGCAAGAACCAGATAGAGCGAGGTGATCACGAGCCCCCAATGGGCCCAGCTCTGGGGGTCGAAATCCACCCAGGCCGCCCATCCCGCGAAGAAGGTCCAGGCCAGGGCGACGGGGAGGGTAACTGCACGCCAGCGCGCGGTGCGGACGGGGTGCACGAACTTCACCGGCAGAAACATCGCCACGGCCAACGCGATGACGATCGCAAGGATCGTCCAGAACCCCGGCGCGAGGGCGAAGAGGACGAGCACGGCCATGTTCCAGCAGCCGGGAAAGCCCGAGAAGGACTTGTCCTTCGTCTTCATCCGGGTATCGGCGAAATAGAGCGCGCTTGTGAAGGTGATGACGATGATCGCGAGCCAGCCCGTCCAGCCCGGGAGCAGCCCCGATTTGAAGAGTGCGTAGGCCGGGATGAAGACATAGGTCAGATAGTCGATGATCAGGTCGAGGAGGTCGCCGTCGAACTGCGGCGCGTTGACCTTGACGTGGAACTTGCGCGCCAGCGGGCCGTCGATCCCGTCAACGGCGAAGGCGACCACCAGCCAGAGAAACATCAGGTCCCATTTCTCGTCGACTGCCGCCAGCATCGCGAGCATCGCGAAGACGGCGCCGGAGGCGGTCAGAAGATGCACGGCAAGCGCGGAAAGGCGGGCTGTCATGCAAGCGTCATGACGGAATTCCGGGAGGAGGGCCAGACGCGATGGGCCTACCGCGCGCGCGGATGGGCGGCGGCGTAAACCTCCATCAGGCGGGCGGCGTCGACGGCGGTGTAGGCCTGCGTGGTCGATAGCGAGGCATGGCCGAGAAGCTCCTGGATCGCGCGGAGATCGCCGCCGGCATCGAGAAGATGGGTCGCGAAGGAATGCCGCATCGCGTGGGGCGTTGCGGAGGCGGGCAGACCGAGGGCGGCACGGGCTTCGGCCATCGCCTTCTGGATCGCGCGGGCTCCGAGCGGCCCGCCGCGAACGCCGCGAAAGAGCGGCGCGCCGGGCTCGGGCGGGCGGGGACAGAGGGCGACATAGGCCGCGACGGCGTTCCGGGCCGGTTCGATCACCGGAACGAGCCGTTCCTTGCCGCCCTTGCCGCGAATGACGAGGCTCTGGTCCAGCGGATATTGTTCGCCGGTCAGCCCGAGAGCTTCCGAAATCCGCAGCCCGCAGCCCCAGAGCAGCGTCAGGACGGCGGCGTCGCGTGCCGCAACCCAGTCGGCGCCGGCCTGCGCCTCGACCCGGTCGATCATTGCCTTGGCGGCGGGCACCGCGAGTGGGCGGGGCAGGCCGGCGTTGAATTTCGGTGCCCGGACCGAGAGCGCCGCGGTGGCATCGAACCCGTCGCGCTCGGCGACCCAGGCCACGAAGGATTTCACCGCCGACAGCGCCCGGGCCAGCGACCGCGCCCCGAGACCGCGGGCCCGTTCATGCGCCATCCAGGCGCGCATATCGGCGGTGCGCAGTCGCCCCAGCGCCGAACGGCCCCCCGCCTCGCCCCCGTGATGGGCCTGGAGGAACGACAGAAAGCCGGTGACGTCCGTCCGGTAGGCGTCGAGCGTCGCCGCCGATCGGCCCCGCAGGGCCACAAGACCGGTGAGCCAGTCCTCAAGCGCTGCCCGCAGGCCCGGTGTCAGCGCCAGAGTCACGCCAGCCAGCGCCGCATCAATTGTTCGAAGACCGACCCGAAAAAGACCAGAAGGTCCGTGCCCTGGGAGGGCGTGAAGTGGTGCGGATCGTCCGAGCCGAGCGCCAGCATCGCCGGATAGCGCCCGTGGCCGATATCGAGCCTGAGGCAGGCCTCGGAGGCGACCCAGTCAGAGCCCGCGCCGTAAAGGTCGGTCTTGCCGGGCCTGGTCTGCCGCAGCACGATCCGCCTCGGCTCGGTGTCCCGGCCCTGGCCGATATAGGCATCGACGAAGCCGGGCTCCGCTACGCGCACCACCTCGCCGACCCGCTGAAGCGATGCGGCGGCGCTTTCGGCGGTGGTCTCCAGCACCAGCCGCATCGTCGAAACCCGGAGCATGTCGGTGACCTCGGTCCCCAGTGTGCGGATGAAGTCCTCGAAATCCCATTGTTCGATCAGGGCAAGGATCGCCCGGTGCACCTGTTTGGTGCCCGAAAGGTTCTCATAGGCCGCCGAGATCACCGTCTGGTGGGTGTCCTCAAGCCGCGACAGCCGGCTCTCGAGCCGGTCCATCGCCACCCCCCTGAGATCGACGATATTGGGGCGCCGCTCCGGTTCGTCCGCGGTCAGAAGCGCGCGCATCAGATCGGGGTCGCTGAGGATGGTATCGGGTTCCTCAAGGAGCCGCTGACGCAATCCCGGCTCAATCCCCTGTTGTTCACTCGCCATGCCAAACCCCCCTCCGTTCAGGGCCAAGCCCAAGCAGCGCCCGGAGAAATCAGCACCGGGCAGGGGTTCACTATCGAACCGGGTCGGGCTGCGGCTCAACAAAAATTGAAGTTCGCCGTGGTCAATCGAGGAAAGCGCGGCCTATTGGCCACGCCCCGGAAACCGTCTCACAGGATCTTCTGACCGGTCTTCGCCCAATCGTCGAGGAACGCCTTCAGGCCTTTGTCGGTCAGGGGATGAGCGGCCATCTTGCGGATCACGTCCGGCGGCGCCGTCGCCACATCGGCCCCGATCTTCGCGGCTTCGGTCATGTGATTGGCCGTGCGGATCGAGGCGGCGAGGATCTCGGTCTTGAAGTCGTAATTGTCATAGATCGCGCGGATATCGGCGATGAGCTCCATCCCGTCGATGTTGATGTCGTCAAGCCGGCCGACGAAGGGCGAGATGAAGCTCGCGCCCGCCTTGGCGGCCAGAAGCGCCTGGTTGGCCGAAAAGCACAGAGTGACGTTTACCATATGGCCGTCATCCGAGAGCGTCTTGCAGGCCTTCAGCCCCTCCCAGGTGAGCGGCACCTTGATGGCGATGTTCTCGCCGAGCTTCTTGAGTTCGAGCCCCTCGGCGATCATCCCCTTGGCATCCGTGGCAACGGTCTCCGCACTCACGGGCCCCGGCACCATGCCGGCGATCTCGGCGATCACGTCCTTGATATCGCGGCCGGATTTGTGAATGAGCGAGGGGTTCGTGGTGACCCCGTCCACCATACCGAGGTCGTGAAGCTCGCTGATGGCGGCGGTATCGGCGGTGTCGACGAAGAATTTCATGGGGCACCTCTGGTCTATCGGTGGGCGTTGCGTCACTGATAGCAGGGTCGCGCCGGAGGCCGAAACCCCTCAAATCAACGCCGCAAGGCCTGGAGAACGCCGATGGACCCTTCGCTCTGGCTCGCTTTCGCTGCCGCCTCCACCGCCCTGTTGCTCATCCCCGGCCCGACGGTGCTCCTGGTGCTCGCCTATGCGCTCGGGGAAGGGCGGCGCGTGGCGGTTCCCACGGCCATCGGCGTGGCGGCCGGCGATCTCCTGGCCATGAGCCTGTCGCTTCTGGGGCTCGGCGCCCTCGTGCTGACCTCGGCGACGGCCTTCACCGTCCTGAAATGGGTCGGGGCGGTCTACCTGGTCTGGCTCGGTGTGCGCATGATCCTCGGTGTGGGCACGGCGCGGCTGAACCTGCGCGGTGCCGGCAGCGGTCTCACCCCCCGGGCGGCCTTCGCCAATGCGGCGGTCGTGACAGCGCTCAACCCCAAATCGATAGCGTTTTTCATCGCGTTCGTACCGCAGTTCATCGATCCCACCCGGGCGTTCGCGCCCCAGGCCGCGGTGCTCATCGCGACATTCGTGGGGCTCGCCGGGGTAAACGCGCTGGCCTATGCGCTGGCCGCCGACCGCCTCCGCGGTCTCATCGGACGGCCCGCGGTGATCCCCTGGCTGACCCGCGCCGGAGGCGGCACGCTGATCCTGATGGGCGTGGCGACGGCAAGCCTCCGGCGGGCCACGGCATAGGCGGGCACCTGCCGGTCAAGGAAACACCCTTGGGTGATCGCGGCCCGGCAGGGCCACGATCTGATGCCGGTCGGACCACAGGATCGTCCCGGGCCGCTTGGAGCGGAGTTCTTCGACCGCGATACCCACCTCGCCCAGAAGAAAGGCGACGTAGCGGGCGCGGCTGACATGCTCCGGCGCGCTGTCGCGAAACCAGCACACGCCATTGCGCGCGCCCCGACGACGCGGGGCCTGGACGGTGAACCGGTCCGGCACGGCGAGGTTCGCCGCGAACCAGCGGAGTTCCCGTCCGATCTCGCGAACCTGCCAAGGGTCGCCTGCCCGCCGGCAGCGTGCTTCCAAAGCGGCGGCGGGCTCGAAAAACCCGACTTCAGCGCGCGCGCGTGTGTCGCGCCGCTGGGTGACAAACCTGATGTACATGACAATCGCCCCGCTGTTCGGCGCGGGCGCTCCAGATGCAGTTTCCTTTTGGGATGGCGGAAGGGGGCCGCTTCAGCCCGTGGCTGCGGACGAACCCGTTTCGGTCTTTGTCAGGAGGCGCGACATCGGACGCGTCCTTTCTGGAGTTGACATGTGCGGGGCGTGTACCCCTTGCAGCCCCGCGCAGTCAACGCCGCATCAGGCCGAGACCTGCGAACAATTCGTTGTGCTGTGGCCATCGGGCCTTTCGCGCCGAACCGGGTCGGCGTAGTTCCGGGGGATGATCTGCCAGTTCAACGAAGGTGATCTCGTCGCGGTGCTGACGACCCAGCCCCTGGGAAAGCCGCTCGACTACAAGGCCCCCTCCGGCGGCTGCCTGACCGGCGCCTTCGTCGAAGTGCCGCTGGGGCCCCGGAAGGTGACCGGCGTGATCTGGGGCCCCGGAGAGGGCGGCTACGATCCGGCAAAGGTGCGCCCCATCCTCCGGGTGCTCGATGTGCCAGCCATGCTCGGGGAGATGCGCGAATTCGTGACCCGCGCCGCCGACTACACGCTGACCCCGCTGCCGGCGATGCTTCGGCTAGCAATGCGGTCGCCAGGGCTCGGTGACCCGCCGTCGATGCGCAAGGTCTACCGGCTCGGGTCCGGCGCCCCCGCCCGGATGACCGACGCCCGTTGCCGCGTGCTCGACTGCTTGCGCGAGATGGGCGGGCTGGCCTTTACGCTCGGCGAGCTTGCCGAGGCGGCCGGTGTCACGCCGTCGGTCGTCAAGGGGCTCGTCAAGTCCGGGGCCGTGGCCGAGGAGGACACCCCGCGCGACCTGCCTTATCCACCGCTCGTTCCGAGCGCGAGCGCCTACGACCTGACGCCCGAACAGCGCGCCGCCGCCGAAGCCTTGCGGAAGGGTGTCGAAAGCGGCGCCTATGCGACGACGCTTCTGCGCGGCGTGACAGGGTCGGGCAAGACGGAGGTCTACCTCGAAGCGGTCGCGGCCTGCCTCCGGGCCGGTCGGCAAGCGCTCGTGCTGCTGCCGGAAATCGCTCTCACCGCCGAGTTCCTGACCCGCGTCGAGGCCCGCTTCGGCGCCCGCCCCGCCGAATGGCATTCGGGCATCACCATGACCGAGCGCCGCCGCTGCTGGCGTATGGTAGGGGAGGGCGGGGCGTCGCTGGTTGTCGGCGCACGATCCGCGCTTTTCCTACCGTTCCGGGATCTGGGGCTGATCGTTGTCGATGAAGAGCACGACACCTCCTACAAGCAGGAGGACGGGGTGCTCTACAACGCGCGCGACATGGCCGTGTTGCGCGCTTCCATCGCCGGCGCGCAGGTGGTGCTCGCCTCGGCCACGCCCTCGCTCGAGAGTTGGGCCAATGCCGACGCGGGGAAGTACGACCGGATCGAACTGACCACCCGGTTCGGCGCGGCGGAACTGCCGGACATGCGCGCCATCGACATGCGGGCGGAAGACCTGCCCGGCAGCCGCTGGATATCTCCGACGCTTGCGGCGGCCGTCCAGACCCGACTCGAAGCCGGCGAACAGGCGCTGCTCTTTCTCAACCGGCGCGGCTACGCCCCCGTGACGGTCTGCCGGGCCTGCGGGCACCAGATCGGCTGCGACCATTGCGATGCGCGGATGGTCGAGCACCGGTTTCTGAAGCGCCTCGTCTGCCACCAATGCGGCGAGACGAAGCCGATGCCGCGGGCCTGCCCGAATTGCGGGGTCGAGGACAAGCTGGCCCCGGTGGGCCCCGGCGTGGAACGGCTGGCCGAGGAGACGACGGCGCTGTTCCCCGAGGCGCGCGTCGAGGTCCTCTCGTCCGATCTGTTCGGCTCGGCCCGCGCCCTGAAGGCGAAGATCGAAGCCATCGCCGCAGGGGCCGCCGACATCGTGATCGGAACCCAGATCGTCGCCAAGGGGCACAATTTCCCGGCCCTGACCCTCGTCGGCGTGATCGACGCCGACCTGGGCCTTCAGGGCTCCGATCTCCGCGCGGCGGAGCGGACGTTCCAGCTCATGCGCCAGGTCGCCGGTCGGGCAGGGCGGGCGTGGCGGCCCGGTGCTGCCCTTTTGCAGACCTTCCAGCCGGAACACAGCGTGATCCGCGCCATTCTCGGCGGCGACGAGGAGGCGTTCTGGCGCGCCGAGGCGACCGAGCGCAAGGCGGCGGGTGTGCCCCCCTATGGCCGGCTCGCCGGCATCGTCCTGTCCTCGCCGGACGTACAGGAGGTCTTCGATTTCGCCACGGGGCTCGCGCGAGCCGATGCCCCGCTTCGCCGGATCGCGGCACAGGTCTACGGGCCGGCACCCGCCCCCATCGCCCGCATCCGCGGCCGCCACCGGGTGCGGCTTCTGGTAAAGGCGGCGAAGACCGCTCCGATCCAGCCCGCGATCGCCGCATGGATCGGCCAGTTCAAGCCGCCGACCAACCTGCGCCTTGCCGTCGATATCGACCCGCAGAGCTTCTATTGAGCCCGACGGGGGGCCGCGCCTCGGGCGGCGACTGGGCCGATGGGGCGGCTTGAAGCGCGCCTGGCTGCGCTGCGTCGCTGAGAAAAGGCAAGCCGGTTCAGGCCGGGGCACTCCCGGTCCACGGCGAAGGGCGCTTCCCTGCCGGCCGAAAGAGGCGTAAGGGCGAACCCATGCGCAGCGTTCCCTTGGCAGAGGCCCGGGCCTACCCGGTGTTGCGGCGTCCTGTGACGCTGTTGTTCCTGATGGCCGCGGCGATGCCGCTCGCCTTCGCGACATGGTCGGCGCTTCTGAACAATTTCGTCATTGAGGCCGCGGGCTTCACCGGTGTCGAGATCGGCTGGCTGCATACGGTGCGCGAGATCCCCGGATTCCTTGCCGTCGGCGTGATCGCCATCCTCCTTTTCATGCGCGAGCAGGTGCTGGGGCTCGTGGCGCTCCTTTTGCTCGGAGCGGCGACCGCCGTGACCGCCTGGTTCCCCACGCTCGGCGGGATCCTCACGATCACCATGCTCTCCTCGATCGGCTTTCACTACTTCGAAACCGTCAACCAGTCGCTCCAGCTTCAGTGGATCGAGAAAGACCGCGCGCCCCAGACCCTGGGCTGGATCGTCGCCATCGGCTCGGGGGCCTCGCTTCTGTCCTACGGCACGCTCGTCGTCGCCTGGCAGACCTTCGATCTGTCCTACAACATCGTCTACCTCGTCGCCGGCGGGGCCTGTGCCGCAATCGCGGTCTACTGCATGCTCGCCTATCCGCAGTTCGAGGCCCCCAATCCGCAGACCAAGAAGATGGTGCTCAGGCGCCGCTACTGGCTCTACTACGCGCTTCAGTTCATGTCCGGCGCACGGCGCCAGATCTTCGTGGTCTTCGCCGCCTTCATGATGGTCGAACGCTTCGGCTTCGAGGTGCACGAGGTCACCGCCCTCTTTCTGGTGAACTTCCTTGCCAACATGCTCTTCGCCCCGCTGATGGGCCGGGCGGTGGCCCGGTACGGGGAGCGCAACGCGCTTGCGTTCGAATATGCCGGGCTTGTCTGCGTCTTTCTCGCCTATGGCGGGATTTACTGGCTCGGCTGGGGGGTGATGGTCGCCGCCGGGCTCTACATCCTCGATCACCTGTTCTTTGCGCTCGCCTTTGCGATGAAGACCTATTTCCAGAAGATCGCCGATCCGGCCGACATCGCCCCGACCGCTGCGGTGGCCTTCACGATCAACCACATCGCGGCAGTGTTCCTGCCGGCCCTTCTCGGCTACCTCTGGGTCGCGTCGCCGGGCAGCGTCTTCGCGCTGGCTGCTGCCATGGCCGCAGGCTCGCTGGTGCTCGCCTGCATGATCCCGCGGCACCCGGAGCCGGGCCGGGAAACGGTGTTCGCCCGGGGGGGCCTGCCGACGCCGGCGGAGTAGCGAGACGGGGCCGGCAGCCCTATATTCCGGGGCAAGCCAGAGGAGATCGCATATGTTCCTGTTCCAGCGCAAGAAAGCCGAGATGGTCGCCGCCGAGGATGCCCTGCCGGGCCGCGACGCGCCGATCCCGACCGCAGAGACGCATTTCCTTTCGGGGCTCCCGCTTCGGTCCGAGGTGCCCGACGGATATGCCGAAGCGATGTTCGGTATGGGCTGCTTCTGGGGCGTCGAGCGGATGTTCTGGCAACTCGACGGCGTCTGGCTGACCATGGTCGGCTATGCCGCGGGCCACACGCCGAACCCGACCTATGAGGAGGTCTGTTCAGGCCGCACCGGCCACAACGAGGTCGTTCGGGTGATCTTCGATCCGGCCGCGGTGAGCTACGAGACCTTGCTCAAGACCTTCTGGGAAGGACACGACCCGACCCAGGGCATGCGCCAGGGCAACGATGTCGGCACCCAGTACCGGTCCGGTATCTACGTCTACGATGCCGGGCAGCGGCACGCGGCCGAGGCGTCGCGCGAGATGTTCGCCCCGCGGCTCCAATCGGCCGGCTACGGTACGGTGACGACCGAAATCCGCGACGCGCCGCCGTTCTATCTCGCCGAGGACTACCATCAGCAATATCTGGCGAAGAACCCGCACGGCTATTGCGGCCTTGGCGGAACCGGCGTGACCTGCCCCATCGGCACCGGGGTTGCGGCCGCCGAATAGGGCCGCCGGGCGGAAGCTGTCGTCGGAAAACGCGCACTCGGCCGGGCGGTTGACCGGGACGTCCGATCGGCGTAGCGCGCCTTCATGTCCACCTGGACCGCTTTTACCACGCTCGCCGGACAGGCGCCCGCCGAGGCGCTGGGCGCAGCGCTCGAACGCCTCGCGCCTGCCGGGGTCGGCGTCTTCGAGATCGAGGACGGGGCCGGCCGCTGGGAGGTCGCGGGGTACTTCACCGCCCCGCCGGACGAGATCGCGCTTGCCCTTCTGGCCGCCGCCCACGGGGCGGGCGATTTCGTTGTCTCCGAACTTCCCGAAACTGACTGGGTCGCCAAGGTCCGCCGTGACCTCGCGCCCGTGGTCGCGGGCCGGTTCTTCGTCCACGGGGCCCATGATGCCGACAGGGTCCCCGCAGGCGCCGTGCCGCTTCTCATCGAGGCGGCGATGGCCTTCGGAACCGGACACCACGGCACCACAAAGGGCTGTCTGCTCGCCCTCGACCGAATGGTCGGCGCCGGGGTCCGGGCGCAGCGGGTCGCCGATATCGGCTGCGGCACGGCGGTGCTGGCCATGGCGGCCAAACGGGTCTGGCCGGAAGCGGAGGTCCATGCCTCGGATATCGATGCGGTCGCCATCGACGTCGCCGAGGCGAACCTCGCCGCCAACCGCATGTCGGGCGCTGTCGTCACCCATGTCGCCGCCGGCTTCGATCACCCCGACCTCGCCGAGGCCGGCCTGTTCGATCTCGTCTTCGCCAATATCCTCAAGGGGCCGCTGATTGACCTCGCCCCCGATCTCGTCGGGGCGCTCCGGCCCGGTGGACAGGCGATTCTCTCGGGTCTTCTGAACGCCCAGGCCAATGAGGTTGTCGATGTTTATCGCCGTCTCGGCACCAATCTTCTGGAGCGCCGGGAGATTGTCGACTGGACGACGCTCGTTATCGAAAAATCTGGCTAAAGACCTGCGCCGGGGGCCATATTTCCGCCCAGTTCGCCATAGAGACGCCCAATTCCTGGGGAAGTATGGCGGCCGTGTGGGCTATGAGTGTTCCTGGTGCAGGAGGTCGTCGTGAACGGCAACCAACGCAAATTTGAGGTGCGCATGAACAAGATCAACCGGCGCCATCAGCGCCTGTCGCGGGGCTATGTTATGTCGGTCAACCATGACGGGCTGATCATCGCCGAGCCGAAAGCGCGGCAATCGGTGATCCCGTGGCGCGGGATCCTGTTCGTTCTGGTCGGGACCTTGATCGTAAAGGGCGTGATGCTCGCCCAGATCGGCGAAGAAAGCTACGAGGCGCGGGTCGCCACACTCGCCTCGGGCAACCAGGTCGAACAGGTCGGGGCCTATGTGCTCGCCGCCGATCCGATCACGAAATGGATCGCTGAGCGGGTCGCGCCGCTCCTGCCCGAGGCGTAACGGGCAAACGAAGGCTGCAACATGCGAAGGGCGGTCCCTGGGGGGCCGCCCTTCGTCGTTCAGCGGCGCCCTTGGCGCACGGCGCGCGAGATATCGCTCCGGATCAGCCCGATATCGTCGAGAACGTGATCGGGCAGCCGGGCGAGTTCGGCCTCCGCCGCACGGGTGCGGCGCCAGTCGCCGAAGGCGGCGACCCAGCCGGCAAGCGGCAGGGCTGGGTTGCGATAGCCGCGATGCGGTCTGGCATCGATTGCGGACATGGGCGGTATCCTTCCAAAGAAGTTGGGGCGGTTTCACCGCCTTCTCGTCTGCGGCAGATGCGCTTTGGAGTCCCCCGGGACAATCGCTCCCTTGCCATACCCGCTATGCGCCGCCTGCAAGGCTCGCGGCGCGGCGGCCTTGGCAGATGTTCCCGTTTCGTGCTAGCGATGTGCGAAACACGGCAAACGTTGCGGGCAGGTCATGCGTGTATTGGGGATCGACCCCGGTCTACGAACTCTCGGCTGGGGAGTGATCGACGTGGACGGTTCGCGCCTGTCACACGTGGCCAATGGGCTCTGCCAGGGCGGGGCGGGCGCGCTTGCCGACCGTCTCTTGCGGCTCTTCGACGACCTCACCGAGATCGTGGCCCGTTACGCCCCCGAGACCGCGGCCGTCGAGGCGACCTTCGTTAACCGCGACGGTGCGGGCACGCTGAAACTCGGCCAGGCGCGCGGCGTGGCGATGCTGGTGCCCGCGCGGGCGGGGATCGCGGTCGGCGAATACGCCCCCAACACCGTGAAGAAGACGGTCGTCGGCGTCGGCCATGCCGACAAGCGCCAGATCGCCCATATGGTCGGCATCCAGCTTCCGGGCGTTAAGCTCGCCGGACCCGACGCCGCCGATGCGCTGGCCATTGCAATCTGTCACGCCCACCACGCGCGGCCCGCCCGCCGGGTGGTTGCATGATCGGGCGCATTTCGGGGCGGATCGACTACCGGGGCGACGACCATGTGCTGATCGACACCGGCGGCGTGGGATATGTCGTCTACGTCTCCGACCGCACGCTCGCGGCCCTTCCCCGGGCAGGCGAGGCGGCGGCCCTCTACACCGACCTTCTTGTGCGCGAGGACAACCTCCAGCTCTTTGGCTTTCCCACACTTGTCGAGAAGGAATGGCACCGGCTGTTGATGAGCGTGCAAGGCATCGGGGCGAAAGCGTCGATGGCGATTCTCGGCACCCTTGGGGCCGACGGGGTGGGCCGCGCAATTGCCCTTGGAGACTGGACGGCGATCAAGGCGGCCCCGGGCGTCGGCCCGAAGATCGCCCAGCGGGCGGTCAACGAGCTGAAGGACAAGGCGCCTGCCGTGATGGCCATGGGCGGCGGCCCGGTGGCGGAAGTCCTTGCCGAGGCGACGGCCGCACCGGGCATCGAGCCCGCCGCGCCCATCCCGCCTGTGGCGAGCCCTGGTGCCGAGGCCGACGCGCTCTCGGCCTTGCAGAACCTGGGCTACGGGCCGGGAGAGGCGGCGGCCGCTGTAGCGCAGGCCGCAAGTGATGGTGCCGGCGATGCCCCGGCGCTCATCCGCGCCGCACTCAAACATCTCGCACCGGCGGGGTAGGGCGATGACGAGACAAGAGCGTCGATGGCTGTGCACGGGGCTGACCGGCGCGCTGGCCCCCATCGCATTTGCAGTGGCTGATGGATGGCTAGGCTATGTCGCGGCACTGGCGATCTTGTTTCTGGGCCAAGTTTTCCGCATCCGGTTCCACCACTGGTTCTACGATGACTGACCCCGACCCCACCCTCCGCCCCGATCCCCGCCCCGAGGACCGCGCCCCCGAGGCCGACCGGGCGCTGCGCCCCAAAGCGCTCACCGACTTCATCGGCCAGGCCGAGGCGCGGGCGAACCTCAAGGTCTTCATCGAAAGTGCCAAGACCCGGGGCGAGGCGATGGACCACGCGCTCTTTCATGGCCCCCCCGGACTCGGCAAGACCACGCTTGCCGGCATCGTCGCTGCCGAGCTTGGCGTCGGCTTCCGCATGACTTCAGGCCCGGTGCTCGCACGTGCCGGCGACCTTGCCGCGATCCTGACCAATCTCGAAGCCCGCGACGTTCTCTTCATCGACGAAATCCACCGCATGAACGCCGCCGTCGAGGAGGTGCTCTACCCCGCGATGGAGGACCATGAACTCGACCTCGTCATCGGCGAGGGGCCCGCCGCCCGCACCGTGCGGATCGAGCTCCAACCCTTCACGCTCGTCGGTGCCACCACCCGGCTGGGGCTTCTCACGACACCGCTCCGGGACCGCTTCGGCATCCCCGTGCGCCTCGAATTCTACACAATCGACGAGCTTGACCGGATCGTCGCCCGTGGGGCGTCGCTCATGGGGCTTTCCGCCGAACCCGACGGCACCCGCGAGATCGCCGCCCGCGCCCGCGGCACCCCCCGGATCGCCGGGCGGCTCCTGCGCCGGGTGGTCGATTTCGCCGTGGTCGAAGGCGATGGGCGGCTGACGAAGGCGATCGCCGATACCGCGCTCACCCGCCTCGGCGTCGACGATCTCGGCCTCGACGGCGCCGACCGCCGCTACCTCAAGCTTATCGCCGAAGCCTATCAGGGCGGCCCGGTGGGGGTCGACACGCTGGCCGCCGCGCTCTCGGAAGCCCGCGACGCCATCGAGGAGGTGATCGAGCCATATCTTCTCCAGCAGGGCCTCATCCAGCGCACCCCGCGCGGGCGGATGCTCGCGCCCCGCGCCTGGGCCCATCTGGGGCTCGCCCCGCCCGAAGCGCCGGGGCAGGGGGTGCTTTTGTGACCCCCGAGGACGTTGCGGCCCATTTCACCCGCTCCGACGGCAGCTACTTTTTCGCCCGCTGGGGCCGGCCCCTCGCCCCGGTGGTCTTCGGCGTCGAGGACGCCACGCTCGCCACGGTCAAGGGGGCCCTGGAGGCCATCGTCACGCTGGCGGACCACAAGATGGCCGAGACCGACCCCGAGCTCGGCGCGAACCTTCTGATGTTCTTCGTCAAATCCTGGCAGGAGCTCCTCGACGCCCCCGGCGTCGGCAAGCTCGTCCCCGACCTCCTCCCGCTCATCGACACGCTGAGGGCGCGCCAGGCCAACCAATACCGCATCTTCCGCTTCGACGAGACCGGCGCGATCAAGGCCGCCTTCGTGTTTCTCAAAATCGACGCCGCCCTCGCGCAGGTTCCCGCCGAAACGCTGGCGCTCTCGGAGGCGGCCCAGACGATCCTTCTGTGGTCCGACACCGCCTTCCGCGATACCGGCCCGCTCGCCGCCCTGCCGGAGGACAAAGGCGCCGTCCTCCGCCCCGATATCGCGGCGATCATCCGCGCGGCGTACGACCCCGTCATGCCGCCCTTTTCCGAAGATGCCGCCCATGCGCTGAGGCTCCATGCGCGGCTCTCGCAGCCATCGTAGCATTTCGGTAACTGTGCCAAGATGAAGGAGCTTAACGTCCCGCACCGCTTCGAAACCCGGGTCTATTACGAAGACACCGATTTGGCCGGCATCGTCTATTATGCCAATTACCTCAATTACATCGAACGGGCGCGGACCGAATGGGTGCGGACCTTAGGCGTCGATCAGGCGGCCCTGAAAGCCGAAACCGGCATCGTCTTCGCCGTCCGCCGGATCGAAGCGGACTACCTCGCCCCGGCCCGGTTTGACGACCTGCTTGAAGTCGCCACCGCCCCCATCGCGGCGACCCCAGCGCGCCTGACCCTCGCCCAGGAGGTCCGCCGCGACGAGACCCCGCTTTTTGTCGCCAAGGTCACTCTCGTCGCGCTCACCGACGCCGGCCGGCCCGCGCGCCTCCCGGCGGACCTTCGCGCAATTCTCGGCCCCTGAAACGCAGCGTCCCGCCGCCCACCAAGCTGTTGGCAATTCCCCTTGGCATGGGGTAACGTTTGCGCAATCGGAGCCGCAGCAAGAACCGCGGCCATGACAGGCAGAGCAGATCTATGACCCCTGACACCCTTGGCGTCGCGACGGACGTCGACTATTCGCTCTTAGGCCTCTACGCCCGGGCGACGCTGACCGTTCAACTCGTGATGATCTCGCTCGTCCTCGCCTCGGTCTGGGGCTGGGCGGTGATCATCGGCAAGCTCATCGTCTTCCGCAAGGCCCGCGCCGAGGCACAGCGCTTCGACGCCGAGTTCTGGTCCGGCGAGCCTCTCGACGAGCTTTTCGACAAGCTCGGCGAAGACCCCGAGAACCCGTCCGAGAAGGTCTTCGCCTCTGGCATGATCGAATGGCGCCGCTCCCAGAAGGACGACGGGCGGATGATCCCCGGGGCCGAGGCGCGCATCGACAGGTCGATGGATGTCGCCATCGTCAAGGAGGCTGAGGAACTCAACCGCGGCCTGCCGCTTCTGGCGACCATCGGCTCGACCGCCCCCTTCATCGGCCTTTTCGGCACGGTCTGGGGGATCATGAACGCCTTCATCGAAATCGCCGAGCAGCAATCGACAAACCTCGCCGTCGTCGCCCCCGGCATCGCCGAGGCGCTTCTGGCCACCGGCCTCGGGCTTCTCGCGGCGATCCCGGCGGTGATCTTCTACAACAAGCTCTCATCGGACAGCGAACGCATCGTCGCGGGCTACGAAGCCTTCGCCGACGAGTTTGCCACGATCCTTTCGCGCCAGGTGGAAAGCTAGATGGGCGCAACCCTCCAGCAGGCCGAGCGCACCGGCCGCCGGCGCCGGCGGCGGCGCGCAAAACCGATGTCAGAGATCAACGTCACCCCCTTCGTCGACGTGATGCTCGTTCTTCTCATCATCTTCATGGTCGCAGCACCACTTCTGACTGTCGGAGTGCCGGTGGAACTGCCCGAGACGCAAGCCGAGGCTCTCCCCACCGACGACGAGGAGCCGCTGACCGTGACCCTCACCGCCGAGGGGGAGATCGCGATCATGGAGACAACCGTGGCGCCTGAAACCCTGATCCCCCGCCTGCGCGCCATCGCTGCGGAACGCGCGTCGAACCGGGTGTTCCTGCGCGCCGACGGAGCGATCCCCTACGCCCGCGTCGCCGAAGTCATGGGGGCGCTCAATGCGGGAGGTTTCTCCAATATCGGCCTTGTGACCGACACCGGCGGGCCGACCTTCACCGGACAGGACGGGTAGCCTTGCGGTGGTCTGGGGCTGGTACATCTCCGGTGCGGCCCATGGGGTCCTTCTCGTCATCCTGCTTGTGGGAGGCGTGTTTGCGCGCCCGCCCGAGGCGCCGGTGAGCGTCGCCGATGTCGAGATTCTGTCGGAGGCCGAGTTCGCCGCCCTGGTGCTGAGAAACCCCGCGCCCGAGGTCGCCGAGGAGCCGAGCGCCCCGCTTCCGCCCGCCCCCGAAGAAGCCCCCGAGGCGCCCGAGCCCGACAGCCCGTTGCCCCAGATCACCGAAAGCCCCGCGCCCGAGGCAGAGGCGCCCGCGCCCTCGCCGGAGGTCACGATCCCGACGCCGACCCCCGAGGCGGAGGTGGATGATACCCCGCCGGTGGTCGCCGCGCCCGACCCCTTGCCCGAAGGCCCCCGCTTCGAAGCCCCGCCCCAGCGCGCGCCCCGGGTCGCCCCGACACCGGCCCCGGCCCCACCCGACACCGCCGAAATCGCCCCCGACACCGCACCTGCCATCGCGCCGGCCCCTGATGCCCCGCCGGTTGAGACGGTCGAGGAAACGCCCGAGACCGCGCCAGAGGAAGCCGCCCCTGAACTTGCCACGGAAGCCGACGAGCCGACCGAGAGCCTGGCACTTGCCACCTCGCCGCGCCCACAGGCCCGGCCGAGCCGCCCCGTGCCGCAGCCCGAAGCCCCCGCCACCGCCACCGCCACGGCGGAGCCTGCCGCCCCCGCCACCGACGACGCCGTCGCCGCAGCCCTCGCCGACGACACCCCCCGGGGCGATCCAGGACCGCCGCTCACCGGGGCCGAACGCGACAATCTCCGCGTCGCGGTCCGCGATTGCTGGAACGTCGGCTCGCTCTCGACGGCGGCGAAGGAAACAATCGTCACCGTCTTCGTCGCCCTTGACCGCAACGGCCGCCCCGACATCGCCTCGATCCGCCTCCTCGGCTTTCAAAACGGCACCGAGGCCACCGCGGCCCGGGCCTTCGAGGCCGCCCGCCGGGCAATCATCCGCTGCGGCAGCAGGGGTTTCCCGCTCCCGGTTGAAAAATACGAGCAATGGCGGGAAATCGAGATGACGTTCAATCTGGATGGAGTGAGTTTCTGATGCGCCTGTTCCTGATTCTCCTGACTCTCCTTGCCGCCCTCCCGGCCCTTGCGCAAACCCGCGAGGGCCCCTTGCGGATCGAGATCAACCGCGGCGTCATCGAACCGCTGCCCTTCGCCATCTCCCCTTTCGTGGCCGAGAACGCCGGTGCGGCGCAATGGGCCGACCAGATCACCCGGGTTGTGGCGGCCGATCTCGCCGGCACCGGGCTCTTCCGGGAGATCGGCGGCGACGCATTCATCTCGCAGGTCTCCGACTTCAACGCCCCTATCCGCTACGCCGATTGGCGCGCGATCAACGCCGAAGCCCTCATCACCGGCGCGGTCCGGCTCGACGGCAACCGGGTGACCGTCAAGTTCCGTCTCTACGACGTCTTCGCCGATGCCCCCTTGGGCGACGGGCTCCAATTCGCCGGCGACACCACGGGCTGGCGCCGCATGGCCCACAAAGTGGCCGACCAGGTCTATGCCCGGATCACCGGCGAGGGCGGCTATTTCGACAGCCGGGTCGTCTTCGTCTCCGAGACCGGCCCCAAGGACAACCGCCTGAAGCGCCTTGCGATCATGGATTACGACGGCGCCAACACCCAGTTTCTCACCGACGCCTCGGCAATCGTGCTTGCCCCGCGCATCTCGCCGACGGGCGACCGGGTGCTCTACACAAGCTACGAGACGGGCTTTCCCCAGATCTTCGAGCTCAACGTCGGCGCCTCTACGCGCCGGCCCCTCGGCGTCCAGGGCGATACGATGACCTTCGCCCCCCGCTACGGGCCCGACGGGCGCACGGTGATCTATTCGCTCACCGAAGGCGGCAACACCGATATCTACCGGCTCGACACCGCCACCGGCGCCCGCTCGCGCCTCACGTCGGCGCCCTCGATCGAAACCGCCCCGTCGTTTTCCCCCGACGGCGCCCAGATCGTCTTCGAGAGCGACCGTTCGGGCACCCAGCAGCTCTACATCATGCCCGCCACGGGGGGCGAACCGAGGCGGATCAGCTTCGGCCAGGGCCGCTACGGCACCCCCGTCTGGAGCCCCCGGGGCGACCTCATCGCCTTCACCAAGCAGAACCAGGGCCGGTTTCACATCGGCGTGATGCGCACCGACGGCTCTGACGAGCGGCTCCTCACGGCCTCCTTCCTCGACGAAGGCCCCACCTGGTCGCCCAATGGGAGGGTCATCATGTTCACCCGCGAAACGGCAGGCGAGGGCGGCCAGCCGGCGCTCTTCTCGGTCGACATCTCGGGGCGCAACCTCCGCCGCGTCCCCGTCGCGGGTGCGGCCTCCGACCCGGCCTGGTCGCCGCTTCTTCCCTGAGGCCCCCAAAGGCGTCTTTGTCTTGGCGGCAAATACCGCGGGGGAGCCCGGCCACGGTATGTGGCTGGGCGGGGGCAGAGCCCCCATTTCAAAGGCCTCCAAGCTCTGCTATTGTCGCCTTCAACGAGCAGCACCGACAACAAACAGGTGACCAGAATGACCCCCACGATCAAGACCGGCGCCCTCCTTGCCGCCGCCCTTCTCCTTTCTGCCTGCGCCTCGACGCAGGACCGGCTCAGCACCGCCCCCGCGACCTCCGCCGGCGCCCTTGCCTCGGGGCCCCTCGGCGACCCGACGGACCCGACCTCGGTGGCCTATTTCAACCAGAGTGTCGGCGACCGCGTTCTTTTCGCCGTCGACCAGCATACGCTCACCGCCGAGGGCGAAAGCGTGCTGGCTGCCCAAGCCAACTGGCTCGCCCAAAACCCAGAATTCGACGCCATCATCGAAGGCCATGCGGACGAACAGGGCACCCGGGAATACAACCTCGCCCTCGGCGCGCGGCGCGCCTCGTCGGCGCAGAACTTCCTCATCGCCCAGGGCGTGGCCCCGTCTCGGCTTCGCACCGTTTCCTACGGCAAGGAGCGGCCGCTGGCGGTGTGTTCGGACGAGACCTGCTACCAGCAAAACCGCCGCGCGGTCACCGTCCTCAGCGCCGGAGCCGTCGGTTTCTAGAGGCCTGTTATGACACGTCTTCTCGCTGTCCTTTTGTGTCTCGCGCTCCCCGGTCTGGCGACCGCGCAGGAGCGCGACGAAACGCTTGCGGACATCCGCCAGGAACTCACGGTGCTGTTCGTGGAAATCCAGAAGCTCCAACGGGAGCTCTCCACGACCGGAGGGGCTTCGGCAAATCTCCAGGCCACCTCCATCCCCGACCGGGTGGACGCCCTGGAGGCGGAGGTTCAGCGGCTCACGGCAAAGACCGAAGAGCTCGAAAACCGCATCGCCCGGGTGGTCGACGATGGGACCAACCGGATCGGCGATCTCGAATTCCGGCTCGTGGAGCTCGAAGGCGGGGACATCTCCACCCTCGGCGAGACCACGACGTTGGGGCAGTTCGATGACGGCGTATCCGCGGCGGTGATAGAGCCCGCAGACCCCGGCGAACCGGGGATGGAGCTGGCGATTGGCGAACAGTCGGATTTCGATCTCGCCATGGCGGCCTTCGAGGCGGGCGATTACCAGACCGCCGCCGACCGGTTCCAGACGTTCTCCGATACCTATCTCGGCGGCCCGCTCACCGGCGAGGCCCATTTCATGCGCGGACAATCGCTCGAAGCCCTCGGCATGACGGCTTCGGCCGCCCGGGCCTATCTCGCCTCCTATTCGGGCGATCCGGCGGGCGCGCGGGCCCCCGAAGCGCTGCTCTATCTGGGGCTCTCGCTCGATGCCCTCGGTCAGATCTCCGAAAGCTGCGTCACCCTCGGCGAGGTCACCACGCGCTTTCCCCAGAGCGCCGCTTCCATCGAGGCCCAGACCGCCCGGGCCGAACTCGGCTGCACGTGACCGCAACGCTGATCGACGCCCTTGCCCCGGCCGTCGCCGGCTTGAAGCGGCTCGGTGTGGCCGTCTCGGGGGGATCCGACAGCCTCGGCCTTCTGCACCTCCTCCACGATCTAGATGGGGCTCAGTTGCATGTCGTGACCATCGACCACGGCCTCCGCCCGACCTCGGCAGGCGAGGCGCTCCATGTCGCCCGGCTCTCAGAGGCGATGGGGCTTTCCCACACCACGCTCACCTGGGCGGGCTGGGACGGCAAGGGCAACCTTCAGGACGTGGCGCGCCGCACACGCTATTCGATGCTCGCCGAGTGGGGACGGGCCCGAGGGCTCGACGCCATCGCGCTCGGCCACACCATGGACGATGCGGCCGAAACCCACTTGATGCGTCTGAAACGCCACGCCGGGATCGACGGGCTTTCGGCCATGGCCCCCCGGTTCGAGCGCCTCGGTATGACCTTCCTCCGCCCGCTCCTGTCTTGCCGCCGGGAGGCGCTCAGAGACCTCTTGGTGGACCGTGGCGTCACCTGGGTCGAGGACCCCTCCAACGACGACGACACCTTCGACCGGGTCCGCGCCCGGCGGGCGCTGGAGGCCATGGCTCCCCTGGGACTGACCGCCGAGGCTATTGCGGTGGCGGCCGATAACCTTAGCGACGCCCGCGCCGCCCTCGACACCTACGCCCAGCGATTCGCCCGAGACCATGTCACGTCGGACGCCGGCGACCTCGTCTTCGACCGAACGGCGTTTCAGGGCGAACCCGCCGAGACCCGTCGGCGGCTTCTCGCCGCCGCGTTGCGCTTTGTGGCCTCCGCCCCATACCCGCCGCGGCGCGCCCCGCTCGACGAGCTTCTCTCCGCCGTCGCCGAGCGCCGCAACGCCACGCTCCACGGCTGTCGGCTGCTCGTTTCCGACATGACCCTGCGCATCACCCGCGAATATGAGGCCGTGGCGACCCTCAAAGGCCCGACCGATGCGCTCTGGGACCTGCGCTGGCGGCTCGACGGGCCCCATGCGCCGGGGCTCGAGGTCCGCCCGCTCGGCGAGGCGGTCCGCGAGGTCGCAACCTGGCGCGAGACCGGCCTGCCCCGCGCCACGCTTCTGGCTTCTCCCGCGATCTGGGCGGGCGACACCCTCGTCGCCGCCCCCGTGGCGGGTCTGCCGAACGGCTGGAATGCCGCCGTGCCGGGCTGCGACGAATTCATCGCCCATCTCGCGCGACATTGAAGAAATGGCCCTCATGTCTATTTAATGCCATGAATGTGGGGCAGGCTCGCCGAGCCCCAACTTACCCCGTTAAAGGAGCCAACCTTTGGGCAACGCGCGCAACATCGCCTTCTGGGTCGTTCTGTTCCTCTTGATCCTGGCGCTTTTCAACCTGTTCTCGGGCGGCCAGTCGACCATGTCGTCGCGGACGATCAGCTATTCGGACTTCGTCGAACGGGTGGATCGGGGCGAGGTCTCGACCGTCACCATCGACGGCGAGCGCGTGATGTTTCGCGGCACCGACGGCAACGATTACGTGACGATCCAGCCCGAAGGGTCCGAGATCACCGACCGGCTCATCGAGCAGGACGTGACCGTTCAGGCCCGGCCCCAGGAGCAATCGGGTTTCACCACCGTTCTGATGACCTTCCTGCCGTTCCTGATCCTGATCGGGGTCTGGATCTACTTCATGAACCGGATGCAGGGCGGCGGCCGTGGTGGTGCGATGGGCTTTGGCAAGTCCAAGGCCAAGCTTCTGACCGAAAAGCACGGGCGGGTGACCTTCGACGATGTCGCCGGCATCGACGAGGCCAAGGAAGAGCTCGAAGAAATCGTGGAGTTCCTGCGCAACCCGCAGAAATTCTCGCGGCTCGGCGGCAAGATCCCCAAAGGAGCGCTCCTCGTGGGCCCCCCGGGCACCGGTAAGACGCTTCTCGCCCGCGCCATCGCCGGCGAGGCGGGCGTGCCGTTTTTCACCATCTCGGGCTCTGACTTCGTCGAGATGTTCGTCGGCGTCGGTGCGAGCCGCGTCCGCGACATGTTCGAACAGGCGAAGAAAAACGCCCCCTGCATCGTCTTCATCGACGAGATCGACGCGGTGGGCCGCTCCCGCGGCGTCGGCTACGGCGGCGGCAACGACGAGCGCGAACAGACGCTGAACCAGCTTCTCGTCGAGATGGACGGGTTCGAGGCCAACGAAGGCATCATCATCGTCGCGGCCACCAACCGCCCAGACGTGCTCGACCCGGCACTTCTGCGCCCCGGCCGGTTCGACCGTCAGGTCCAGGTCCCGAACCCCGACATCAAGGGCCGCGAGAAAATCCTCGGCGTTCATGCCCGTAAGGTTCCCCTGGGCCCCGATGTCGACCTCCGCATCATTGCCCGCGGTACGCCCGGGTTCTCGGGGGCGGACCTCGCCAACCTCGTCAACGAAGCCGCCCTCATGGCCGCCCGCGTCGGCCGCCGCTTCGTGACGATGGAGGATTTCGAGAACGCCAAGGACAAGGTCATGATGGGCGCCGAACGCCGCTCGATGGTCATGACCGAAGACGAGAAAAAGCTCACCGCCTATCACGAGGCGGGGCATGCGGTGGTGGGGCTCAACGTCCCGCAACACGACCCGATCCACAAAGCGACGATCATCCCGCGCGGCCGGGCGCTGGGGCTCGTCCTCAGCCTTCCCGAACGCGACCAGCTTTCGGTGAGCTACACCAAGTACAAATCGAAAATCGCCATGGCCATGGGCGGCAGGGTGGCCGAGGAGCTTGTGTTCGGCGCTGAGAACGTCACCTCCGGCGCGGCCTCCGACATCCAGCAGGTCTCGAAAATCGCGCGGGCGATGGTCACCCAGTTCGGCTTCGCCGAGGAGCTTGGCTATATCGACTATGCCAACGAGCAGCAAAGCTATCTCGGAGCCTATCAGGGCGGCGCCTCGCATTCCGAAGAGATGCAGAAGCGCATCGACCAGAAGGTGAAAGAAATCGTCGACGAGGGTTACGAGACCGCCAAACGCATCCTCAACGAGAAGCGCGACGATCTCGAACGGCTCGCCCAGGGGCTTTTGGAGTACGAAACGCTCACCGGTAACGAGATCACCAAGGTCATCGCCGGCGAGGCGCTCAATCGTGGCGACGACAGTGACGACACTCCGACCTCGGGCAATGCGCCGTCGATCACCGCGATCCCGAAAACCAAGGGGCGCGCGAAACCGTCGGGCGACGGCGGCATGGAGCCCGAACCGACCTGACCGGTCTTTGACCCGAAAGGCCGCGGGGGCCGCTCCTTCGACCGAAGGCGCGTCAGGAGGGTTTCGGCACGTGCTGGTCGATCAGGACGGGGTTGCCGTCGGGGTCGACGACCACGAAGCTCGCCGGCCCCTCCCCGTCGAGCCCCGTCTCCTGCTCGGTCGCCAGACCGGCCGCCTTCACCGCGCCATGGATGTCGCGCACGTCCGTGAATGCCCCAAGTGGCTGCGCCTTCTGGTCCCAGCCGGGGTTGAAGGTGAGGAGGTTCTTTTCGAACATCCCCGAAAACAGCCCCACGATCGTGTCCCCCGACGTCAGGATCAGCCAGCCCTGGCCGGCATCCCCGCCCATCGTGGTGAAGCCGAGGGTTTCGTAGAACGACTTCGAAGCGTCGAGGTCCTTGACCGCGAGGCTTATCGAGAACGCGCCGAGATGCATGGTTTCTCTCCCTGTTGAATGGAGCGACCATAGGCGCCCCCGCCACCCCCGCAAGATCGGGGTTGCAGCAGGCCGACGCCCCGGTCATCCATGGCGGCGAAGGAGACGCCGATGCCCGCATTGGAAAAGCTCGACCTGACCGGCGAAATCGTCTGGCTCGGCAGAACCACCGACCGTGATGCGACGCTGCGCTCGACACCGATTTCAGGCGCGACGCTGAGCTTTGCAGGGCTACCGGGCGAAGACCATGCCGGGGAGACCCGCCGCTCCTGCTCCCGCGTCGCCCATCTCTACGACCGCGGCACGGACATCCGGAACACCCGCCAGCTTTCTGTGCTTTCCGAGGAGGAACTCGTCGCGACTGCCGCCGAGATGGGGGTCGAGCGCCTCGACCCGGCCGATGTCGGCGCCTCGATGGTCGTCCGCGGCATCCCCGATTTCACCCACCTGCCGCCCTCCACACGGCTCCAGGCGCCGTCGGGGGCGACGCTCGTGGTCGACATGGAAAATCGCCCCTGCCATCTGCCGGCGAAGGTGATCGACGAGACCGCCCCGGGCAAGGGGGCGGCCTTCAAGGCGGCGGCGAGGAACCGGCGCGGGGTCACGGCCTGGGTCGAACGGCCCGGAGAGATCGCCATCGGTGACCCGCTTCGGCTCTTCGTGCCCGCGCAACCGGCATGGAAGGGCTGGTCCGAGGCGGCGATGGGCAAAGCCTGAGGTCCTGGGCGGGGTGTGGTCTAAACGAAACACGCCTCGGGCTTGACCCGCGGCCTCGACCCGATGGAGCGCCAAGCCGAGACGAGGTCCCGGATCAAGTCCGGGACGGGCTTTCTGCGCCAAGCCCGTTTCGAGGGACGGCCATCGGGCCAGCCCTATCCCCGGCCAAACCGCCCATCCGGGTCAACCGAAGCCAATTCCGCTTTATGCCAGAAGGATCATCGCAAGCGCGCCGAGGGAGAGCCCCAGAAACACGCCGGCATGGATCAAAATCGTCGCGGCTTTCATCGCCTTGACCTCACTCGTACGAACAACACTAAGTCTACCCTAACACGAATAACCGCCCGGCGGGGTTTCCATCTCCCCCAAAATCCGTTGCCCGGAAGGCGATAATCGGCACGAGATGTCGGTTTCGCACCGCCTCGGCTTCCGAGCCCGGCGTACCCCTTCGACAAAAGCCGAGGGGAGTGAGGCCATGAGCCAGCCGACGGATATCGAAATCGCCCGCGCCGCGTCCAAAAAGCCTATTCTTGAGATCGGGGCGGGGCTCGGCATCGGGGCGGAAGACCTCGTGCCCTACGGTCACGACAAGGCGAAAGTGTCGAGCAGCTTCATCAAGGGCCTCGAGGGCCGCCCCGACGGCAAGCTCATCCTCGTGACGGCGATCAACCCGACCCCGGCGGGCGAGGGCAAGACCACCACCACGGTGGGTCTCGGCGATGGGCTGAACCGGATCGGCAAGAACGCAGCGATCTGCATCCGCGAAGCCTCACTTGGCCCCAACTTCGGCATGAAGGGTGGCGCGGCCGGCGGCGGTTATGCCCAGATCGTGCCGATGGAGGAGATGAACCTCCATTTCACCGGCGATTTCCACGCGATCACGGCCGCCCACAACCTCCTTTCGGCGATGATCGACAACCACATCTACTGGGGCAACGAGCTCGAAATCGACGAGCGCCGCGTCTCCTGGCGCCGGGTGCTCGACATGAACGACCGCGCGCTCCGCGACACCGTCACTTCCCTTGGCGGCGTGGCCAACGGTTTCCCCCGCCAGACGGGCTTCGACATCACGGTCGCCTCCGAGGTCATGGCGATCCTCTGTCTCGCCTCCGATCTCGACGATCTCCAAAAGCGCCTCGGCGATATGATCGTCGCCTATCGCCGCGACCGCTCGCCGATCTATTGCCGCGACATCAAGGCCGACGGGGCGATGACGGTGCTTTTGAAAGACGCGATGCAGCCCAACCTCGTCCAGACGCTGGAAAACAACCCCGCCTTCGTCCATGGCGGCCCGTTTGCGAACATCGCCCATGGCTGCAACTCGGTGATCGCCACGAAAACCGCGCTGAAGCTCGCCGATTACGTGGTGACCGAAGCGGGGTTCGGGGCCGATCTCGGCGCCGAGAAGTTCATGAACATCAAATGCCGCAAAGCGGGGCTTGCGCCCGATTGCGTAGTCCTCGTGGCCACGATCCGCGCGATGAAAATGAACGGCGGGGTGGCGAAGGCCGATCTCGGCGGGGAGAACGTCGAGGCTGTCAAGAAGGGCTCGGCCAATCTCGGCCGCCATATCGCCAATGTCAAAAGCTTCGGCGTGCCGGTGGTCGTGGCGATCAACCATTTCGTCACCGACACCGAGGACGAGATCGCCGCGGTGAAGGCGTATGTCGAAGAGCAGGGGGCCGAGGCGATCCTCTGCCAGCACTGGGCGAAGGGCTCCGAAGGCACTGCCGAACTCGCGACCCGCGTCGCCGAAATCGCCGATGCCGGCCTCGCGCAATTCGCCCCGCTCTACTCCGACGAGATGAGCCTCTTCGATAAGATCGACACCATCGCCAAGCGCATCTACCGCGCCGACGAGGTGATTGCGGACAAAAAGATCCGCGACCAGCTCCGCGCATGGGAAGAGGCGGGTTACGGGCACTTGCCGGTCTGCATGGCGAAGACCCAATACTCCTTCTCCACCGACCCGAGCCTTCGCGGCGCGCCGACGGGCCATGCGGTGCCGGTGCGCGAGGTGCGGCTCTCGGCCGGGGCCGGGTTCGTCGTGGCGATCTGCGGGGAGATCATGACCATGCCGGGCCTGCCGAGGACGCCGGCGGCCGAGACCATCGGGCTCAACGAGGCCGGTGAGGTGGTGGGGCTGTTCTAGGATGCCAGACCGGGTGCCATACGTTTTGCAGACACTTTGCCATACGTTTTGCAGACACTGGTTTCGGGGGTGGTCGTGACCGCAGACATCATCGACGGGAAGGCCTTCGCCGACGGCATCCGCACCCGAATCGCGGGCGAGGTGGCCCGCCTCAAAGACGAGCATGGCCTCACCCCGGGGCTTGCCGTGGTGCTCGTCGGCGAGGACCCCGCGAGCGAGGTCTATGTCGCCTCGAAGGCCCGCCAGACCGTCGAGGTCGGCATGGAAAGCTTCGAGCACCGGGTGCCGGCAGACATCTCAGAGGCCGACCTTTTCGCGTTGATCGACAAGCTTAACTCCGACCCGGATGTGCATGGAATCCTTTGCCAATTCCCCGTTCCCGACCACCTCGACGAACGGCGCATCGTGGCCCGCATCGACCCGGCGAAGGATGTCGACGGGCTGAGCGTGACCAATGCCGGCCGGCTTGCAACGGGTCAGCCGTCGCTGGTGAGTTGCACCCCGCTCGGCTGCCTGATGCTCCTGCGCGACACGCTGGGGTCGATGTCGGGGCTCGATGCCGTAGTCATCGGCCGCTCGAACCTCTTCGGAAAGCCCATGGCGCAGCTTCTGTTGCGCGAAAACTGCACGGTGACGATGGCCCATTCACGCACGAAAGACCTCGCAACCCATTGTCGGCGCGCAGATATTCTCGTCGCCGCCGTTGGGCGCGCGGAGATGGTGCGCGGCGATTGGGTCAAGCCGGGGGCGACGGTGATCGATGTCGGCATCACCCGTGTCCCGCATCCCGAAAAGCCCGGCAAGACGAAGCTCATCGGCGACGTGAACTTCGCCGAAGCCGTTGAAATCGCTGGCGCCATCACCCCGGTGCCTGGTGGTGTCGGTCCGATGACCATCGCCTGTCTTCTGGCCAATACACTGACGGCCTGCGCGCGCATTCACGGCCTGGCCGAGCCCGAGGGATTGACCGCCTAGCAGAGCGCGTCGATCCGCGCGTAGCTTTCCTCCATCCCATCGGCCATGCCCGATGCCAGGGCCTCGTCACGCGCCTCGCTCGACGGGTAAACCATCCGCATGGTCATCGCCGTTCCCGTCCCATCCGGCTCAAAAAGCGTTTCGATCCAGGCTCTTGCCGTTTCCGGTGTCGCCTCCCAGTCTTCTCGGTGGATGATCCGATGCGGCGGTTCGAGGGCCTCGAAAACCATCGTCATCGCCAGGCGTTCGTTGTCTCTCTCCCAGACAAACCGCCCCTGACCGCCGGGCCGGGGATCGCTGTCGCAGACCGACATCGTCCAGCCCTCGGGCCCGGTCAACCAGCGCCGCAACAGGTCAGGCTCGGTATGGGCGGCAAAGACCCGCTCGGGCGTCAGGCCGAAGTGGCGCCGGCACAAAAGCGTCGTTGCCCCTTCCGTCTCGATCGTAAGGCTCATCGCCACCTCCCCGGTTTCGGCCGGACCAGCACTTCAGCCTGACCAACTCGCGTGACTGGGCTATCATAGCAGGGAAATGGAGGAGCGAAGCGTGTCGAAACCGAAAAGCTACCCCGGCGGGGCCATCGAAATCACCTTCGACATGGCCCGCTGCATCCACGCAAGGAACTGTTTTCTGAAGCTTCCGGAAGTTTTCGACCCTTCGCGAAGACCGTGGGTGGACCCGGATGCCGCGCCGCCCGAGGAAATCGCGGCGATGATCCGCACCTGTCCCTCTGGCGCGCTGAGCTATCGACGTTCCGACGGGGCCGCCGGGGAGGTGCCGCCGAAGCTCAACCGGGTGGCGGTCCTTGAGAACGGGCCACTGGCCCTTCACGGAACGTTAACCATTTCGGGCGAGGCTCGAACCCGCGCCACGCTCTGTCGCTGCGGGCAGACCAAGACGCCGCCCTATTGCGACTATTCCCATGCGGAGGCCGGGTTCGAGGCGACGGGCGAGCCCAAGCCCAATGCGGGGGACGCCGAGATCGATCTTGGCGAGGGCGTCCGGGTCACTGCCTTCGAGAACGGGCCGATGCAGGTCGAGGGGCCTTTGGAGATCACCTCGGGCACGGGTCACCGGATCGGACGGTCGCGCAAGGCCTTTCTCTGCCGCTGCGGGCAGTCGAAGAACAAGCCTTATTGCGATGGCAGCCACAAGGCGGCGGGCTTCGTCGCCCCCGAGGTCTGAGAGACCCGGTTTCGAAAACGGGTCTCACGATCCGGCGACGGGGCGTCCGCCTCAGGGCACCGGCACGGCGTGGACTTTCGTGCCGGTCAGGAACGCCCTGGCCCCCACCCCGAAAAGCCGGCGGATTGCGGGATCGGTCCAGGGAAGTCCGCCCGTGTAGGTGCCGTATGCCGGGAGGATCAGCCGCGCGCCATCGGTCAGAAAACAGGCCCGCGTGAGGGTCTTGCCGCGCGCCGATATCCGGGCCTTGGGATGGTAGTGCCCTGAAATCTCGCCGCTTTCGGCGCCCGCCTCGGCGATGTGGCGGAAGGTCAGGGCGCGGGCTCTGTATTCGGCAAGATAGGTCCCGCCGAACCCCAGCGCCCCGGGGTCGTGGTTGCCTTCGATCCAGACCCAGCGCCGCCCCGCTTGCAGCCGGGCAAGCCAGAGCCGGTCGTCTTCCTCCATCGCCTCGGCCGCCTGGCGGTCGTCGAAACTGTCTCCGAGGCAAATGACGGTCGCCGCCCCGGTGCTGCGGATATCTGCCTCGAGCCTCCCGAGCGTGTCCCGCGTCTCATAAGGCGGGAGCATCTCGCCGCCCCGTCGCGCCATCCGTTCGGCCTTGCAGAGATGAAGATCCGAGACGCAGAGAAGCTCCATCGCCGGCCAGTGCAGCGCACCCGAGGGCAGGGCGGCAAGGCGTTCTCCGGCGAGATCGAAGGCGTGAATGTTCATGGCTTGTTCTGAGCGCATTTCACCCCCGGCCGCAACCCTGTCGCGGCTCCTCAGGCGTCGATCCCGGCCTCCGCCAGGAGCCGCTCGGTTTCCTCGGCGAGGATGCGCTCGGCGGCCCCGCCCTGGACCGGCACCCGGCCCGGTTCGAGAAAGAGCGGGGCCGACAGCGGCGTCACCCGGTCGTGGACGACATGGTCCACCCGGCCCTTGGTGCGCGCGAGCATTTCCTCGATCCGCCCGAAATCGACGAGGCCCCGGAGCGCCTCCTCCCGGGTGATCTTCATCAGAAGATGCTCGGGGTCGTATTTCTGAAGCGTGTCGTAGAGGATGTCGGACGAAAACGTCGCCTGCCGACCCGACTTCTGCCCCTGCATCGTGCGCCGTTCGAGAATGCCGGCCACCGTCGCGGCGGCCTTGAACGTGCGCTTCATCACCGCATTGCCCGCAAGCCAGGTCTCGAAATCCTCCCGCAAATTCGCTTCGGCGAAAAGCGGCGCGGGGTCCGCAAGCCGTTCGAGCGACCAGATCAGCACCGCGTAGTCGGTCGAAACGAAGCCGATGGGGGCAAGCTCCATACGGTCCATCCGCTGGGTGACGAGAAGGCCGAGGGTCTGCATCGCGTTGCGGCCGGCAAAGCCGTAGACGCAGGTGTATTCGCGGCCCATGTCGGGAAAGCTCTCAATGAGGAGCCGGTCGCGGGCGGGCAGGCGCGACACCCGGTCCTGAAGGCCGAGCCAGCTTGCGGTGTGCCCCGGCAGGCGGGAGAAGTCGCGGGTGCGGAACATCTCCAGTATCCGGTCCGAAAGCTGGGTCGAGGTGGCGAACTTCGTGCCCATGAACGTGGCGATTTTCGGGGGCTTGTCGGCGTTGCGGGTGACCTCGACGGTCATTTCCCGCAAGCCCTCGTAGCGCACGACCTGCCCGCCGATAAGAAAGGTGTCTCCCGCCGTAAGTGTGGCGGCGAAGGCCTCTTCGACCTCGCCGAGCGGTTTCCCGCCCATCCGATTCCTGAGCCGTACTTTGAGCGTGTCGGTGTCCTGGATCGTGCCGATGTTCATCCGGATCCGCTGGGCCGCGCGCGGGTCGCGCAGCCGCCAGCGGCCGTCCGGGCCGCGCTTGAGGCGCTGCCAGCGGTCGTAGGCGCGCAAGGCGTAGCCGCCCGTGGCGACCATATCGAGGCAGGCGTCGAACTCGGCGCAGGTGAGTCCGGTATAGGCGCCGGCCGAGATCACTTCGGTGTAGAGCGCATCGGCATCGACCGGCCCGGCGCAGGCGGCGATCAGGATGTGCTGGCAGAGCACATCCTTCGGCCCCGGCGCCCGTGGCTCCCCGTCGAGCGCCCGGGCGCGCACGGCGTCGAGGGCGGCGACGCATTCGACGATCTCGAACCGGTTCGCGGGGACCAAAAGCGCTTTCGAAGGCGCGTTGTAGCGGTGGTTCGCCCGCCCGATCCGCTGGACGAGACGCTTAACGTTTTTCGGCGCGCCGATCTGGATGACGAGGTCGACATCCCCCCAGTCGATCCCGAGATCGAGCGAGCCGGTGCAGACGATGGCCTTGAGCTCCCCGGCGACCATCGCCGCCTCGACCCTCGCACGCTGTTCGCGGGCGAGCGAGCCGTGGTGGATGCCGATGGGCAGGCTGTCGTCGTTCTGAAGCCAGAGATTGTGGAAATAGATCTCCGCCTGGGCGCGGGTGTTGTGGAAGATGAGCGTGGTCTTGTGCCGCCGCACCTCGTCGAGCACTTCGGGGATCGCATAGACCCCGCCGCCACCACCCCAGGGCGGGGCGGCCTTCGTTGGCAACATCGCGATGTCGGGGTCGGGGCCGGGGTCGGCATGGAGGATGTCGCATGGGTCGGGGTGGCGGGCGAGAAACCGGGCGATGGCGCCCGGGTCTTCGACCGTTGCCGACAGCCCCACCCGGCGGAGGCCGGGCACGAGGGTCTGAAGCCGCGCGAGTGCCAGCATGAGCTGATCGCCGCGCTTCGATTCGGCCAGCGCGTGGATTTCATCGACGATCACCCGTTCGAGCCCGGCGAACATACGCGGCGCGTCTTCGTAGGAGAGAAGGAGCGCAAGGCTTTCGGGCGTGGTCAGAAGGATGTGGGGCGGGTCGACGCGCTGGGCCCTCTTCTGGGTTTGCGACGTGTCCCCCGTCCGGTCCTCGACGCGGATCGGCAAGCCCGCCCCCTCGATGGGGGACCGCAGGTTGCGTCGGATGTCGGCGGCCAGCGCCTTCAGGGGCGAGACATAGAGCGTGTGGAGGCCGGGGCGCGGGCGGGCGGCAAGCTCGGAGAGCGTCGGCAGAAACCCTGCCATTGTCTTGCCGCCGCCGGTGGGGGCGATGAGCAGCAGTGCCGGTTCTCCAGCCCGGTCGAGCATCTCCTGTTGGTGCGGGTGGATGGACCAGCCGCGGGTTCCGAACCAGTCGAGCAGGGGTTTTGGCAGATCGGCCATGGGAGGGGTATACTTGGGCCGCGAAGGGGAGGCGACAATGGCTTATGTCGATGGCTACCTGCTGGCGGTGCCCACCGAAAACCGCGTGCGATACCGCGCCCTGGCCGAAGAGGTCTGGCCGATGTTCGCCCGCCACGGCGCCATGGCGATGCGCGAATGGTGGGGCGACGATGTGCCCGACGGGGAGGTCACGTCTTTCCCCATGGCAGTGAAGCTCGAGCCGGGCGAGACGGTGGTCTTCGCTTGGGTCGAATGGCCCGACAAGGCCACCCGCGATGCCGGCAATGCCGGGATGCGTGCGGAGATGGCGGCAAGCGGTGACGACGGCGCGGGCATTCCCTTCGACGTGATGCGGATGATGTGGGGCGGCTTCGCGCCCTTTGTGGATTGCCGCGCCGACTAGAGAGAGCCCAGGGCCTTCATCTTGGCAAAAACACCGCCGCCGGAGACAACGATCTTTTGCTCGAAGAATCGGACCCCGATCCTTCCACCGAAGGATCGCTTCCTCAGTGCACGATCGCCTCTTCCTTGACGAACATGTTCGCCCAGGCCCGGTCGATGAGGTCGGGGCTCATCTGATAGGGAATGCCCTCGAATTCGCAGATCGCGATCATCTGATCGATGAGGAAGATCGGCTGGTAGTTGGCGTAGACGTTCTCGATCTCGGGGTATTTGTACTTCATCAGGTAGACGAGCGTGCTCTCGTCGAGCGGCATCTTCCGCTTCTTCGCGACCATCGCGAAGATCTTGAGGTAGTCTTCCTGGCTCGGCCCGTCGATCTTGATCTTGAAGAAGATCCGGCGCAGGGCGGCCTTGTCGAAGATCTCGTTGGGGTGGAAGTTCGTCGAGAAGATCACCAGCGTGTCGAAAGGCACGGTGAACTTTTCGCCCGATTGCAGCGCGAGGATGTCCCGGCTTTCTTCCAAGGGAACGATCCAGCGGTTGACGAGCGCCTGAGGCGGTTCTTCCTGGCGGCCAAGGTCGTCGACGATGAAGACGCCGCCGGTGGATTTGAGCTGCAGCGGCGCCTGATAGGTCCGCGCCGTGGGGTTGTAGACCAGATCGAGCATGTCGAGGCGCAGTTCGCCGCCGGTGATCACGGTCGGGCGGTCGCAGAGCACATAGCGGGTGTCGAACCGGCCCGTGGTGCGGCGGAGCGAACTGGGGTCGTCCTCTTCCTCGACGACGGCCGAATGCACGATCGGGTCGTAGACGGTGATGACCTGGCCCGAATACTCTATGGCGCGGGGGACGTAGATCTTGTCGCCGAGCGCATCGCGGATGCCGTTCGAGATCGACGATTTACCGTTGCCCGGGGGCCCGTACATCAGCACCGACCGGCCGGCGGAGACCGCAGGGCCGAGGTGGTCGAGCAATTCATCGGGCAGAATCAGATGGCCCATGGCGCCGAGAAGCTGGTCGCGGGTGACCTGGATGTTACGGATCGATTGGCGTTTCACCTGTTCGGCATAGACGTCGAGCGGCACCGGCATCGCGCCATAGTATTCCGATTGGGTCAGCGCATCGAGAGCGCGGGCCTTGCCGGCCTCGGTGAGTTGGTAGCCCATCTCGCCGCCGGAATTGGCGTGGAGCGTGCCGGTGGCTTCGAGGAGCTTCTGGGAGCGGGCGAGGTCGACGAGTTCCTGGGTCACCGGGATCGGCAGGCAGATCGCCTTCGACAACTCGCTCACCTGGTCGAGGTTCATGCGGAAGATCGTCTTCAGAAGGATGTCGCGCATCATCACCTGGGGCAGCTGCATTTCTGCAAGCCCCTTCGGCGCCGGTGGCGAGATCACGTTGGACGGTTGCATGTTCATCGGTTTGTCCTGCTCCAACTTGGGTCGGTGCGGGTTTGATGCCGCAGCCCCCGAAATTCCTTCGCCCCCCGGTTGCGGGGGGTTCGCGAGCTGAAGATGGACGTCTAATGTGGCCAAAAAATGGAAGTTCTGAGGGATGAGCAGACCAAATCCCCTTATTCTGTTGGCCGTTTTGGCCGCATTTGTTGCCGCGGTGTCGGCGCTGTCGCTCCTCAAGGGCGGGCTCTACATCGCCCGCCACGAAGGCGACATGCTGCATCTTCTGGAAATCCTGTTCCGGCTCGAGCGGGGCGAACTCCCCCATATCGATTTCATGACGCCGATCGGCGCATTTGCGTTCCTCCCGATCCATGCCTTTCTGGTGCGCGGTATGGGTGTCGACCAGGCGATCCACTGGGCGCAGAGCAGCGTGGCCATCGCCCTACTGCCGGCCGTCTGGTGGACGGCTTGGACGCGGTTCACTGGCTGGCTGGCCTATGCGTTCGGTTTTGCCTGCCTCGTGCTGGTTCTCGCGCTGGTCCATGGCGAAACGGTCGACGCGGTGTCGATCTCGATGCACTACAACCGGTGGGCCTGGGCGCTCGCCTTCATCGCCGTGGCGCTGTCGGTGTTGAAGCCGCTCGGGCGGCCGCATCCGTTCGTCGACGGAGCCGTCATCGGGCTCTGTGCCGCCGGGCTCGTCATGATCAAGGTGACCTATGCGGTGGCATTCGCCGGACCGGTTCTCGTCGCGATGCTCATTCGGCAGGACCGGCGGGCGATCCCGGCGGCCGTCATTGCCGCGGCACTCGTCGCCGTCGGTGTCAGCTTCTGGGGCGGATTGGCGCTTTGGGGGGCCTATATCGGCGATCTGGTTTTTGTGGCCGGCTCGGAAATTCGCCCGAATCCGTCGCTCAGCCTGGTCAATACGCTGGTCGTCCCCGCCTATCTCGGCGGAACACTCGCCGCCCTCGCCCTTGTCGTTCTCCTGCGCCGGGCGGGCGCTGAACAGGCGGGGCTCTTGGCGCTTTTGTGCCTGCCGGCCTTTGCCTACGTCACCTATCAGAACTTCGCCAACGACCCGCAATGGTGGGCGTTCTTCGGCATTCTCGCGCTGATGCTGCGGGCGGAGGCCGATGAAGAGGCCGCACCGGTGACGACCCGGGTGCTCGGCTATGTCGCCGTCGCGCTCTTCGCGCTGGCGACGCCCTCGTTCATCAATCTTGCCTACAGCCCGATCCGTCACGCGGTGACGGACCCCGGCGAATACGCACCCCTGCTCGTCGGCTCGGAGCGCCATGCTGGCTTCCAGACCCGCGACATCCGCGCCTACCAGCTCGACGGCGTCGCGCCGCTTGACCGTTTCGGCATTCCGATTGCGGCCTATGACGCCTTCATCGAGCGCCCCGAGCCGGTGGTTTTTCAGGGCGAGACCCTCCCAGCTTGCGAACTTGCCGGTGGTTTGCCGGCCATGGTCGATGCAATCGCGAGCGATCTCACCGCAGCAGGATTTGCCGACGGCCGCCGTTTCTTCGTCGCCGATCTCTTTTCCGTGCAATGGCTTTACAATTCCGCCGAGCCGCTCATTGGCGGCGCGCCGTGGTATTACGGCGGACTTCCCGGTTGGGAGAGCGCGGATTTCCTCGTCGTTCCCGTGTGCCCCGCCATTCGGCGGGTCCGCAGCGATATTCTCAGCCTTGTCGAAGAAATGGACGCGGGGCTCGAAGAAGTCCGCCGAACCCCGTTCTACATCCTCTATTCGATATCCTAGTTGAAGGCGGGCAAGGCGAGGTAGAGCACCAGCGCGCCCGAGAGCGCCAGCCCCATCGGGAAGTCCTTGCGGTGAAAGCTCTCCCAGGTCGGGAGCGCCTCGGCGACGGCAGGAATGCGACGGAAACCGCGATGGGTGACGAAGGCGGCAATCGTCACGGCTGCGAGGAGATAGAGAAAGTTCGGCAGGTCCTGAATCAGGATGAACGGCGCCATGGCGGCGGCGAATTTCGAATCGCCGGCGCCGGCGAGCCCAAGCGATGTGATCACAAAGCCCGCTAAGAGCACGACAGCGAAATGGAGATAATGCCAGAGATAGGTCTCGAAGGGCAGGACCAGCGGGCCGACCGCGACGTAGACACCAAGGAGCGCAAGGACAGCCTTGTTGGGGATCTTCATCCGCGCCATGTCCGACCATGCGACCCAGAAGGCGATCGGCAGGACGAATGGCAGAAAGAGGCTCATTCCGGCAGGTCTCCGGTTCGACATCGGGCGCGCGCCGCAGACCTTCGGGGATGAATATGGCCAGAGAATGTCGGGGAGGTGGAAACCGGGCGCGGCTTCCGCGCCCGGAGCAGGCGATCAGTTGACGACGTTCGCCTCAAGGGCCGCAAGGCTGCGGGCGGCGGCGTCGAAGTGCTGCGGATGGGTCTCGATGGCGTCGCGCAAAAGGCCCTTGCCGATTTCCACATCGCCTTGCTTCACCGCAGAAAGCCCAAGTGTGTGAAGGAGTTGCGCGCGCTCGACCTGGGTCATTTGAATGATGGGCAGGTCGTATTTGCGTTGCGCCCCGCGGGCCAGAACGAGGTTGTTCTTAGCCGTGAAGAGCTTCGGATCGTAGCCCAGAGCCTCGCCGAACATCCGCTCTGCTTCGACGAATTCGCCGCGCGTCAGCTTCGAATAACCCCAGTTGTTGAGCGTCCCGGCCGGGGTGGTCGTAAGCCCTACGGCGATCTCGTAAAAGCTGTCGGCCTTCTCCCACTCCTGGTTGGCGTCCGCCATCATCGCTTCGAGCCGGTAGCGGTCGAAGTTCTCCATCGTCGGCGGGATCGCATCGAGTTGCTCTTCGGCCCGGTCCCATTCCCCCGAGCGGATCAGCGCCTCGGCATATCCCAACCGGTCGTCGTCGGTCGCTTCGGGGCTGGCGATGACCTGCGCCCAGATCGCGCTGGCCTGGGTCGGCTTGCCCGCCCGCACGAGTGCCTTTGCGTGTCCGCGCTTGAGGTCGATCCGCTCCGGGTTTTCGGCTGTGGCGCGTGCGAAGTAGCGCACCGCCTCGTTTGGGTCGGGCGAGTTCAGCATGATGTCGTTGAGGCCCGACTCGTCGATGACGTTGACAGCCTTGAAGGCGCTGTCGAGTTCGGCGCTGTCCTGCTCACCGCTACAGGCCGACAGCACAAGAGCGCTGCCGAGGCAGAGAGAAGTCATGATGTGGCGCATGGTGCCTGCGTCCCTTTTTCTAACCTGCTCGATCCGTTCGCTTAAGGCGTTTCGAGGAGCAGGTACGAGCCCGTTCCGCGGCGCACCAATGCGAACTGGTTATCCGGTTCAGAATAGGCGGGATTTTCAATTTTTGCGAGTGCGAGGCGCAGATTGTCGCGGATGTCGTCACTTTCGCCACTATCGAGGGCGAATGCGACCCGAAAGACACGGGCGGCTTCGCCGAATTCCTCGGTTTCCATCAGCACGACGCCGAGATTGTTCCAGGCGGGGACGAATTCGGCGTCCTCCTGGGTGGCGCGGCGGAGCAGTTTTTCCGCCTGCCCGAGACGACCGAGCCTGAGATTTGCCGAACCCAGGGCCGACAGGACGTCGACCGACATGCCATCTTCGGCGGCGGCACGGGAATAGGCCCGGAGCGCGAGCTCGTATTCGCCCGCGGCCATCAGACGATGGCCCACGATTAGTCCGTCGACGCTTTGGGAACTGTCGACGCGGCCGACCGGGGCGAATGGGCTGCCCTCGACTTGCTGAAGGCCGCCTGAGGAACAGGCGGCCAGGAGACTGGCTGCGATGACGGCGACGAAAGTTCTCGCGCCCATGTGCCCCCTTGTGCCCCTTTAGAAGTTGGCTCCACCAAGCGTGACCGCGATATCGTATACCGACGGTCCGATCAGGATGATCAGGAGCGGCGGCACGGTCAGCATCATTGTGGCAAGGGTCATCTTCGTGGGCAAGGTGTTCGCCTTTTCTTCGGCGCGCATCACCCTTTTGTCGCGCATTTCGTCCGAAAAGACACGCAAGGCTTCGGCAATCGACGTCCCGAAACTGGCCGACTGGATCAGCACGGTCACGAACGACTGCACGTCGGGCACGCCGGTGCGCTCGGCCATGTCGCGCAGGACCTGCACCTTGTCCTTACCGGCCTTGGTTTCGTTCGAGACCATCTCGAATTCGTCGGCCAGGGCGGGGAACCCGGCCCGGATCTCCTTCGAGACGCGCAGGATCGACTGATCGAGCGACTGGCCGGCCTCGACGCAGACGAGCATCATGTCGAGGCTGTCTGGAAAGCCATTGGTGATTTCGGTCTGGCGTTCCTGCTGGCGTTTGGTGACCCAGTATTTCGGGATGTAGTAGCCCACCGCCCCGGGGATGATGATCGACAGGACGATGGCCTGGGTCGTCGGCTCACCGGTCGCCGATTGCACGATGGCGTAGATCACGCCGGCGAGCAGGAACAGGATGCCGAGCGCGAATTGCATGAAGTAGAAGGTGCGGACGGCGTTTTTCGACTGGTAGCCGGCCTGGAGGAGCTTGATGCGGATCGCGGAGTATTCTTCCTCGTTCTGTGGTTCGAGGAAGTTCGAATACTTCTCCAGCTTGTCCTTCTGACCGCCGGTCCGGAGCTTGGTCTTTTTGTCGCTGTCCTTGGCGTCGTAGCCCTTTGCCTGATCCTTGATCCGGTCGAGCGGGTCGACGTTCTTCTTCAGAAGCGTCGGCAGGGTCAGCCCGATCAGGATGAGCCCCAGGGCGCCGATGCCGATGAGCGGGCCGAACGGGCCGAGGTTCTCTGTCAGCAGGGCATTGATATGGTTGAGAAATTCCATCGGCTCAGACCTTGATGTTCACAAGGGTGCGCATCACGAAGATGTTCGCAATGAGAAAACCCGCGACCACGAGACAGGCGGGAATGAAGTAGGCGGTTTCCTTGACGTCGTCGTAGTAGTCGGGCTGGAGGACGTTCACCATCACGAGCGCGAGGATCGGGAAGACCGACAGGAACATGCCCGACCATTTCGCTTCCGCGGTGATCGCCTTGACCCGGCGGAAGAGCTTGAAACGGGCGCGGATCACCTTGGCCAGGCCGTGGAGGATTTCGGCGAGGTTACCGCCCGAGGTCTGCTGGATCGTCACTGCGACCGCCAGAAAGCGCAGATCCTGCATGTCCATGCGCTCTGCCATCGTCTTCAGTGCCTCGCCCACGTCGCGGCCATAGGCCGCTTCGTCGGAGATGATGCCCATTTCCGTCCCCAGAGGGTCGGGCACCTCACGGGCGACGATCTGGAGAGACGAGGAGAATGGGTGGCCAACCCGGAGCGAGCGGACCATGAGTTCCACCGCATCCGGCAGCTGTTCTTCGATCATCGCCATCCGCTTCTTGGCGGTGTTGTTGACCCAGACGAACACCGCGCCGATGCCCATGGCGACCGACACGACGATCCGCACCGGCAGGCTCGCGCCGGTCCCGAAGGTGAGACCGACGAAGGCGACGCCCGCGAGCACACCCATCACCATGATGAGCTGCTGGGGGGTGAAGGCGATGTTCGCCTTCTGCGCCTTGTCGGCCAGGATCGAGTAAATCGGAATCGACCGCGACCGCATGTGCTGGGACATCTCCTTGCGGAGCTGTTCGAGCACCTGTTCGCGGCCCGCGCCCTTTTCGAGCATGTCGAGGCGGCGGTTGATCCGGTTGTTGAGGCTGATCGCCTTGCCGAAGACCGTAAGGTAGATGCCCTGAACGAGAGCCAGGACACCGACGAAGATCAGGATGTAAATCAGCGGGGCGGCTGAGATGACCATACTGGCTTACTCCGCGGCAAAAGGTTCGAAGATGTTCGACGGCAGGTCGTAGCCCCACATCCGGAAACGTTCCGAGTAGTGGCTGCGCACGCCCGTTGCCGTGAAATGGCCGATGATCTTGTTGTCGGGTGTGAGGCCGACGCGCTGGAAGCGGAAGACCTCCTGCATCGAGATCACCTCGCCCTCCATGCCGGTCACTTCGGTGATCGAGACCATCCGGCGCGAGCCGTCCTGGAGACGGCTGGCCTGGACGATAAGGTTCACAGCCGAGGCGATCTGGGCCCGGAGCGCCTTGATGGGCATTTCGATCCCGGCCATCGAGATCATGTTTTCCAGACGCGAGACCGCGTCGCGGGCGGAGTTGGCGTGGATCGTGGTCATCGACCCGTCGTGGCCGGTGTTCATGGCCTGAAGCATGTCGATGACTTCCTCGCCCCGCGTCTCGCCGACGATGATACGGTCGGGACGCATCCGAAGCGCGTTTCTCAGACAATCGCGCTGGGAGACCGCACCTTTGCCCTCGACGTTGGGCGGGCGGCTTTCCATGCGGCCCACATGGGTCTGCTGGAGCTGAAGTTCGGCCGTGTCCTCGATGGTGAGGATACGCTCGTCATTGTCGATGAAGGACGACAGGGCGTTGAGCGTTGTTGTCTTACCAGAGCCCGTACCGCCCGACACGATTACGTTGAGACGGGTCGCCACCGCGGCCTGAAGATAGGCGGCCATCTCTTCGGTAAAGGCGCCGAAATTGACGAGATCGTCGATCGCGAGCTTTTCCTTCTTGAACTTACGAATGGAGACCAGCGAGCCGTCGACCGCGATGGGCGGGACCATGGCGTTGAAACGTGAGCCGTCCTGCAAGCGCGCATCGACATAAGGGTTCGATTCGTCGACCCGCCGGCCCACGGCAGAGACGATCTTGTCGATGATCCGCAGAAGGTGGCGTTCATCCTTGAACGTGGTGTCGGTGAGTTCGAGCTTACCGGCGCGTTCGACGAAGACCTGCTGTGGGCCGTTTACGAGAATATCGTTAACGCTGTCGTCCTTCAGCAGCGGTTCGAGGGGGCCGAGTCCCGTCACTTCGTCGAACAGTTCCTGGTTCAGCGTCGCCCGCTCTTCGCGGTTCAGCACAACGCCCATCTCGTCGAGTGCCTCGCCGGAGATCGACACGATTTCCGCGCGAAGATCGCTTTCGGCCGCCGTGTCGAGCGCCCCGAGATTGAGGTTGTCGAGCAGGCGCTTGTGCAGCTCAAGCTTGATCTCGGCGAGCCGCTCCTTGCGCTTTTTCTCCTTGTCGACCGGTCCCGCCTGGGCAGGGATCTTCGAGGTGTTCTGGCGCCGCATCACTCTCGGCTTGGATTGAGGCTGATGTTCCTGGCCGCCGGGAATGCTTGTGAGATCGGGCTGTCCGGGCTGTGCCCCGTCGCCGCCACCGGGTTTTTTGTACTTGGAGAACACGTTTCAGACCCCTCGGACTTACTGGCCGGCAACGGCCGCTTCGTTCACGTCATGCACCGATTGTGCGAGCTTCTGGATTTCCTTCCGGAGCGGGTTCTTCGCCGCCATCTCGGCAAGCGGCACCCCGTGGTCGTTGGCCTCGACGATCTGCTTGCCGCCGTCCGGCATCAGGACCTCGATCTGGATGTCGAGGCTTTCGGCCATCCGCTTCACCCGGCTCTTGCCGGTCAGATCGGTGAATTTTGGCGCCCGGTTCATCACATAGCGGAGCTTCTCGAAGGGAAGCTCCTCGCCCTTGAGCGCGCGGATGACCCGAAGCGTGTTTTGAGCCGAGCGCATGTCGAGCTCGACCATCGCGAAGTAGACATGGGCGGCGTGGAGCACGGTCTCTGTCCAGACCGTCAGCGTGTGGGGCAGGTCGATGACAACGTAGTCGAAATTCGTCCGGGCGATCTCGAGGACTTTCTCGACGTCTTCGGGACCGACGAAGTCGAGCGGCAGAAGTTCCGATGGCGAGGTCAGGACGAAGAGTTTTTCGTTGAACGTCAGAAGCGCCTGCAAGAACGCGTCGGCGTCCATGGTCGATGTGTCCGACAGCATCTCGAAGATCGCTTCGCGACGGGGGAGATCGAGATAGGTCGCAACCGAGCCGAATTGGAAGTCGAGATCGAGCAGGCAGACCTTCGGCGGGTTCTCCTCGTCGATGTTCGCCAGTTCCCACGCGAGGTTGACGGCGAAGTTGGTCGCCCCCGTTCCGCCGCCGAGCGCGTGCACCGGCAGGATGACCCCATCCTTGTCGCCCGTGCCCTTGATGGCCACAGCGCCGTCGCCCATCACCGGCGTGGGCCGGCGCATCCGTTCGATGGCATCGTGGAGCGCGCCGTCGGGAAGCGGGTAGGGGACGAACTCCTCGGCCCCGAGTTTGAGAAGCTGGTGCAGCGCGATCGGGCTGACCTCTTCGGCGATCAGCAGGACCTTGATTTTCCGATCGATCGCGACCTTGACGAGTTCTGCGACGGTCGAGATGTCGTCTTCGTCGTCGCTGTCCATCGCGATGGCGACGAATTCAAGATTGTTGGCCTCGGGCTGGCGCAGAAAAACGCCGGCGTCCTCGAATGTAAGGTCGCCCCAGTTTTCGCCGCACTCCGCCTCCATGTCCTCGATCAGAAGATCGAAATTCTGGACATCCCGCGCGATGGTGCAGGCCGCGATTTCGGCCGGCTCTGCCTGTAGTGCCGCAGCGTTCGTCATGTCACTCACGTCCCTTACGTTGCCGGACATGGGCCACCCATCGGCGTTCTGCCTCGGGCCGACCACCCCGTCGGTGCCGCTGGCGCGGCGCAGAATCATAACAACCGCGCCCACGACTCCCTCGGCGTGAACGTGGCGGGCAATGTTGGCGACATTGAGGCTAAAAGATCGTAATTATTCGTTTTCCCGAGACGGTCTGAAACGCAAAAAGGGCGGCCTGAGAGCCGCCCTTTTGCATAGATATTTCTTTAATTTTTTCCGCGCCTTAACCGCCACCTTCGATGGCCGCGATGCCGCCACCGGCATTCGGCGGTTGCTCGACAGCCGACCCGACGTACTCACGGTAGAGGATTGCGGCATATCTGCCGTCGAGCACAGCGGGATGGCTCTGCACGAAACCCGACACCTCGGTGACCGTCCGGCGGTTCCGGCGTTCACGGTCATTGGTGACCACGAGCGGGCGGGTTTCGCCGAAGGAGACCAGCGCCTCGAGCCGCGAGCGGCTCACACCCTGGCTGGCAAGGAAGTTCACCACCGCCCGGGCGCGCCGAAGTCCGAGGTCCTTGTTGTAGGCTTCAGAGCCTACGGCGTCGGTATGGCCGTAGACCCGGAACTGGACCTCGGGGAACTGGCGGATGAAATTCGCCTGCTCGCGCAGCACGGCTTGGGCGTCCGCGTCGAGCACCGCACTGTCGAAGGCGAAGTTCACCATCGTCGGCACCGCTTCGGCGAACCGCGCATTGAGGTTCGTCGCGTAGGAGCGTTCGCCGTTCTGGATGAGCGTGTTGTTCATCGTCGGGTTGCCGAACTGACCTTCGTCGATGAAGGCGCCGGCTTCCGAGTAAAACGGGCTTCCGAGTTGGGCCTCGCCGCAGGCGCCGAGCGCCAGGGCGGTACTGGCCGCAAGGAAGAACTTGGTGCGCGTCGTCATGGCTCTCACTCCATCACGTAGCCGTAGGACCCGGTGAAGTCCTGTTTGGCCACTTCTGCTGCGGGCGTGCCCTGGATGTTCTCTCCGCCGACGGTCTTGCCGAAGAGGAAGAGTTCGTTCTCGGTGGGAATCCGCACCCGGTCGGTCGGCATGGCAAGCGCCTCGCCGCGGGTGGGGGTCACGAGATGGGCGGTGATGATGACGACGAGTTCCGACTGCCGGCGCTGATAGCTCGACGAGCGGAACAGAGCCCCGAGGATCGGCACGTCACCGAGCCAGGGCACCTGGCTGATCGCATCGGAGAAATCGTCCTCGATCAGACCGGCGATTGCGAAGCTCTCGCCGTCACGCATCTCGACCACGGTCGAGGTTTCACGACGCCGGAAAGCGTTGATCGTGATGCTTTCGGAAGTCGACACCGAGGTATCTTCGTCGATGGCCGAAACCGCCGCGTTCAGCTGGAGGTTGATCAGGTCGCCATCGACGACACGCGGTGTGAACCGCAGCTCGATCCCGAAGGGTTTGTACTCCACCGAGATCCCGCCGTCGTCGTCCTGAACCGGGATCGGGTATTCGCCACCGGCGAGAAACCGCGCCTCCTGGCCCGACAGGGCGACGAGGTTCGGTTCCGCCAGTGTGCGCACAAGACCCTTGGTTTCGAGCGCTTCGAGAAGGGCGGAGATCGCCACGTTTCCGAGGTTGAACCCGATGCCGAACTGGCCCACCGCCTCGCCGGCGAGCAGGAGCTCTGCGGCCTCGTCGGTCCCCAGCGTCGTGTCGGGGACAAGCTGGCCCGCGCCCAACCCTGCATTACCGGCTACGTCGTTGCCGGCGAAGGTGGATGCCAGACCGCCATTGAGACCCTTTGCAACCGACCGTTCCATCTCGGAGAACCGCACCTTCAGCATCACCTGCTGCGTGCCGCCGACCATCATCAGGTTCGACACCCGGTCCGGCGCGTAACGGTTCGCAAGATCAAGCGCCCGGTCGAGCTTCTGGATCGACGAGACCGTGCCCGAGAGCACGATACCGTCATTGGCGGTGCGCACTTCGATGGCTTCGCCGGGAAGGATCTGGCGCAGTCGCTCCTTGAACTCCGCCACGTCCGGGGTGACCCGCACGTCGACATTGGTGATGAGCCGCCCGTCGGGGCCCAGAAGGGTGAGCGTCGTCCGCCCTGGCGCACGGCCGAGAACGTAGATCGTGCGGTCCGACAAGGTGGAGATGTCCGCGATACCGGGGTTGGCGATCGAAAGCTCCGCGAAGGGCACCTCCGATTCCACCACGACCGCGCGGTTCATCGACACGTTCAGACTTTGCGACGTCTCACCGGTCATAACGGAAATCGTCTGCGCGTGCCCGGTAGACACGGCAGATACTGACACGGCAAACCCCACAAGGGCCGACTTCAGGAATCTGTCAATTTTCATGTGACCTGCCTCTCCGATCACGCCTCAGTTGGCGCGGGTCTTTTCTGCCCGCATTGCGCGCAGGATGCGTGAGGTCACGATTTATTGCAAGAATCAATACGTTGAAGGGCTCTGCTTATGTGGACAAGTGGCAACAGTGAGGCCAAATTGAACCCCGCGAAAGCAGTGCGCGCCCCACATGATGTGGAGCGCGTGCCTTCGTCCCTCGATATCTCGGTCTTATTCGTCGGGGCAGGCGATCGGGATGTTCACGACCTCGGTGCCGCGCCGCGACCGGACCGAACAGGTCCGCTGCTGTTCGACGGGGGCGGGGCCCTGAATGCCCAGAAGCTCGCGCTGGTTCACCGTCACGTTCTCGGCGATCTGCTGGTCCTCGGCGCCGACAAGTGCCAGCGACAGCCGCCCGGTCGATTGCGCTTGTGCGAGACCCGCAGCCTGGGTCGGATTGACCTGAACCGTGACGGTGCGGGCAACGACGACTTCGTTGCGGTCCTCGTCGGCCGACTGGTCGATGGCGATGATCCGGACGGCGGGCTGGATGAGCTGGGTCACCTCGCCGATCTCCGAGCGGCCCGACCAGTAAACGTCGACCCGGTCGCCCGGACGCAGAAAGCCCGAGACGCCGGAGGTTACGTCGACCCGGATCGTGAAGGCCCGCATGCCCGCGGCGAGACGGGCGGAGACCCCGGCATCCTCCCCGGGTCCGGTCACTTTTGCGGCCAGCACCACCTCGTTGTCCTCGATCGTGCGCATCACGGACCGGGTGATTTCCGGCCCCTGGGGGAAGAGCTCTTCCTCGCTCTGGAACGCCCCCCGCGGGATCGCGTTTTCCGGCCAGCGCACCAGTTCGACGTCCTCGGGCATCAGCCGCTCACCATAGTGCTTTTTCTTGTTGACGATATAGACGTCCACGAGCGGCACCATGTTGGCCCGGGCCGCGCGTTCGCGGGCGAGCTGTTCCTCGTAGGTCGACATATATCCCTGTGCCAGGTAAACGGCGAAACCTGCCAGCCCCAGGCCCAGCACAAGCACCAATCCGAATACGAGACGCATGGTCTATTCCTTCATACTTCGCGGTTATGGGGAGGGTCCCCACGCAATACCTCGAAGACCAGACTGACCTGCAATTGTGGCGAGTTCGTGGACAGAACGGGAATTTCCCGAGGAGCTTGGCAAAACAGACAGAGGCGGCCCCGGAGGACCGCCCCAGCATCTGCGGAAGCAGCTTAGTAGGTAAAGACCGACATCGTGTCGATATGGGCACCGACGCCTGTCGACTGATTCACGGCACTGCTCGAGATCCCGCCGATGATGGCGACGCCGAGCCCGACGATGCCGGCGGTGAGCACGACCCAGTCGACGGTAACCGCGCCATCTTCCGATTTCAGAAACCGTGTAATGAACACACGCATGACGTTTACTCCGTATCCATCCGGCCATGAGGGGCGACCGGGAGTTCCGATTGATGTCAGGATGCCCGAGGATTGTGTTTCAATTTGGGCAAGAGATCGCTTTCGGGGCGGCGCAACATATTGTTTTCAAACGATAGGCCAAAAGAAAAGGCCGCGCCTCGGGCGCGGCCTTTCTGGTCTGATCGGTTCGCGCTTAGTAGGTGGCGATGGTCTGGGCGTCGAGGTTCGCGGAGATCCGGTCACCGAGGTCCGACGTGGAGCCGCCGACGGCGGCCATGACGGCGATTCCGAGGCCGACGATCGCGGCGGTCAGAACAACCCAGTCGACGGTGACAGCACCGTCTTCTTCGGTCGTGAAGGTCTTGGCGAGCTTGAACAGTTTCATGTGTCCCTCCATAGGTACGCTCGGTTACTTCACCGTGGCGGGACTGACCAAACCGTGTGCATCACGATCTGTCCGCCGTGGTATGGACCCCATATGGCCGAGTAATTGGGGCGAGAGTTTGACCCGCTTCGTACCTTTTTCGAGAGCTTACGATTTTCGTAATGGGTGCCCATAAGTAACTGAAGTAAATAACAAAAAAAATCGGCACCGACGTTGGGCCGGCGACATTGGCATAGGCTCGGTGCGATCTTGTCCAACCCGTGAACAATCCTTCGCGCAGACGCTGGCGTTTTCATCCCGGTTTTGGCAATATCGCCCCAAAGAGGCAGCAACGAGCAGGCCCGCAGGACATGTTGAGAATCTGGACGGCGGCTTTCGCGGCGGCCCTGTTGCTCGCCGGTGCCTCGACCGCCGATGCACCGCGCCCCTTCCCGGAGTTCTCTGCCAAACGCGCGCTGCCGCCGAAGCCCGGTACGACGCGGTTCATTACCGTTCAGATCGATCCGTCGCTGGCGCCCGAGGCCGCTCCGGTGGCGGCCGAACCGCCGGCTGCGGCGCCGGAGGGCGCCTATGGCTGGTTCTGGCAGAGCGTTGCGACCGATCTCGGCACGGCGCCTGCGATGCGGCTCGAGGCCGCGCTCACTGCGCTGGAAACCGTTGCCGGCGGCCGGCAGGACATCGCCGCGCCGCGCTTGCAGGATCTCCGCCGCATCGCCGAAACCTACGGGATCGACATTCTGACGGCTTCGCTCGACACTGTCGTCTCGCCCGCTCTGGCGCTGGCGGTGATCGCCGTCGAAAGTTCGGGGCGGGTCGACGCGGTCAGTTCCGCCGGAGCGAAGGGGCTCATGCAGCTCATGCCGGCCACGGCCGAGCGGTTCGGCGTCACCGATGCCACGGCCCGCGAGAACATCCGCGGCGGCGTGGAGTACCTCGACTGGCTGATCCGGCATTTCGCGGGCGACGAGGTTCTCGCGCTCGCCGGCTACAATGCCGGAGAAGGGGCGGTGCGCGAGCATGGCGGCGTGCCGCCTTTCGCGGAAACCCGCGACTACGTGCCCAAGGTGCTCGCTGCGTGGCGGGTGGCGCGCGCCCTTTGCATGTCGCCGCCGGAACTCGTCAGCGACGGCTGTGTCTTCCAAGGGCAGATGGCGCGCAATTAGCGCGCGGCTCAGACCGAGAGCTTCTTGAAGATCGGTTCGGGAATGTGGCGGATGATCGTCATGATCGCGAGCCAGAAGAACGGCGTGTAGATCACGTTCCGCTTTCGTTTGACGGCCGTGAGGATATCGGCGGCGACCTTGTCCGGGTGGGCGACGAGGAACATCCCCTCGATACCCCAGGTCATCGCGGTATCGACAAAGCCGGGTTTGACCGTGACGACATGGGCACCCGAGCGGCCGAGGCGGTTTCTGAGCCCGGCGAGATAGGTGTGAAACCCCGCCTTTGCCGAGCCGTAGACGTAGTTTCCGATCCGCCCCCGGTCGCCGGCCACCGAGCCCACGCCGACGACCGTTCCGGCACCGCGCTCCTCGATCAGCGGAGCGATCGCCTGGAGAAAACGCGCCGGACCTGTGTAACTGTCCGTGATGGTGCCGTCGACGAGGGCCGGGTCGGCGTCAATCGCCTCCTGAGGCGGCATCGACCCGACGAAGACGGCAACGCTGACCGGGCCGTCCAGGGCGCGCGCCCGGTCGATGATCGGGGCGAACGTCTCGGGGTCCCTGGCGTCGAAGGCCATGGCCTCGGCCAGCGGCGCTCCGCGCGCGCTCGCGTCGGCGGTACTGGCCGCGATGTCGTCGAGGTCGCGGCCCGCGAGGAGGACCCCGTCGCCCCGCGCGGCCACCGCACGGGTGAACGCCCGCGCCATCGACGAGGTGGCGCCGAGTATGATCCAGGTTTCCGACATTTATGGCGCCCTCAGTTTGAGCCGGCGGGTCAAGTCGGTTTCGAACTGCCCATCGGGGTCGATCGTTGCCACGGCTTTCGCCCAGGCCGCGCGCTCGGGATACATCGCCGCCACCGTCTCGGGTTCCGCCAGCGAGTCCTTCGCAAGATAGATCCGCCCGCCCGCATCCGCGGTGTCGCGCACGAGCGACCGGACAAGCTCCGCCGCCCGGCCACGGTTCGGGAAGTCGACCGCCAGGGTGTAGCCCTCCATCGGAAAGGACATCAGCCCCGCTCGCCCCGGACCCATGCGCTTCAGCACCGCGAGCGGCGAGGCGATGCCGGCCCGGGTGATCTTCTCCATGATCGCGCGCAGGGCACCGGCGGCGTCAAGCGGGACGACGCATTGGAACTGATGGAAGCCGGTCTTGCCATAGAGCCGGTTCCAGTCGCGGATCTTGTCGAGCGGGAAGAAAAAGTCATTGATAGGCTTGACCACCGTCCGGCCGTTGCCGGGCACGCGCCGCCAATAGGCTTCGTTGAAGAGCCTTACGACGGGTGGCGAGAGCGCAAACCCCGGCGCGTCGAGCGGCACCGACTTCGCGCCTTTCGGACGCGGCACGAGCCCAGAGCCGGTCTCGCCCTCTTCGAGGATGCCGCGACCGAGCCCGGCCCCTCGCGCCGTGGCATCGACCCAGCCCACCGTGTAGGTCGCCTCGGACGCGTCAAGGAGGGCAAGGTGCTCGTCCCAGTCCGCGATCCGGCGTTCGGTGACGATCATGACATCGCCCTTTGCCCGTTTCATCGCGATCCGGGCCGAGCGGATGGCGCCGGTCTGGCCGAGACCCGCAACGCTCACCCCGAAAAGCGCGTCATCGGCGCGAACGGTTTCCTCCCCGTTCGGTGTCACAAGCGTGAAACTCTCAACATGCGCGCCGAAGGTTCCGTCGTTGTGGTGGTTCTTGCCGTGCACGTCGTTGGCGATGCAGCCGCCCACCGTTGCATAACCCGTGCCCGGCATCACCGGCGGCAGCCACCCCCGGGGGGCAAAGATGTCGGCCAGCGCACCGATCCCCACTCCGGCCTCGACGTCGAGGAGCCCGGTATCTTCATCGAAGCCGAGGATTCGGTCGAGCCGGGTGAGATCGACGGCCTTGCCGCCGGAATTGAGGCAGGCATCGCCGTAGGAGCGCCGGTTGCCGATCGCCGGAGAGGGCGACGCGGCCATCACCGCGGCGAGATGGCGCGCGCGTTCTGGCCGGGCGAGTTCGCCGCTGGCGCGCAGCGCCCGACCCCAGCCGCTGTACTCAGCCTGCTTCCAGGACATGCTTCTTCCTTTGCGAAAGCCGTTCGGCCATCGGGAAGATCGCAAGGCCGATCCCAATGGCGAACCACAGCGTCGTGACCCGGATGATCAGGGTCGCGGGCACGGAGATTTCAAGCGGGACGCCCTCGAGGGTCAGAAGGGCCACCATCGCCGCCTCTGCGCCGCCGACGCCACCGGGTGCGCCGGTCAGTCCACCGGCCAGCGTGGCGAAGAGGAAGATCGCCATGGCCGCGGCGATCCCGGTCTCGGCGCCCATCCAGTCGAGAAGGAGCCAAAAGGCATAGCCCTCTGCGGCCCAACCGATGAGCCCCAGACAGATTGCGGCGACCATGACCGTAGGGTCCTGAAAGGCTTCGAGCGCGTGGGAGGCGCGGCGGACGCGCGCAAAGAGCCGCGCACCGAGGCCGAGAAGCCGGTGGCCCAGCGTTGCCGCAAGCCGCAGCAGCCGTGGCCGGGTCGCGACAAACGCCGCACCGAGAGCAAGCAGGACGACCGGGATCGCACCGCCGATCCCCGTTGTCGAGAACGCAAGGGCGACCGCCAGGAGCAGCCCCATCGCCGCGAGATCGGATGCCCGGTCGACGAGCACGAGCGGTGCGGTGCGCTCGAAGCTCCAGCCGGTTTCCCGGCGCAGCCACCGCATCCGGATAAGCTCGCCCACCCGGCCTGGGGTGACCGACATCGCAAAGCCGCCGAGAAAATGCCGAGCGTCCTGTGTGAAGGAGGTCGGCAGCCCCAATTTGCGGGCGAAGAGATGCCAGCGCACCGCGCGTAAGAGGTAGTTGACGAGGCTGAGCGCGAGGAGAATTCCAAGTTCGGCCAGGCTGATCCGGCTGAGGCCCGCAAGGGTCTCCTCCCATCCTGTCGCTGCCGCAAGCCCTGCAAGACCGGCCAGGACGAGAACGAAAAGCCCACCCAGGAGCGCGATATCGCGCCAGCGGCGCGACGCCTCCGGCGCGGTCGCGGTGGGCGTTCTGCCTGGGGGGTCGTTCACATCGATCATTCTGCGCCGCGCCTTAGGCGGAATTTGGGGCAGGAATATGAACTCAACCTCACGAACCGATCCGATGGCCGGCCCGTCCGCCGCTCACATTACACGGCAAAAACATCCGCCCAGTCCGGGTGGCGGGCGCGCTGGGCATTCACGAACGGGCAGAGCGGGGTGATCTTGAAACCTTCTGTCCGGGCGTCTTCGACAATCCGCTCCACCAGCGCCAGCCCCGCGCCGCTGCCCCGCATGGCCTCCGGAACGCCGGTATGGTCGGCGATCACGAGGCTGGGCGAGACGATGGAATAGGTCAGCTCCGCCTCCTCGCCGCCCTGCCGGATCACATAGCGGCCCTTCGCGCCGTCGACCTCGCGGGCGATTTCGAAGTCAGACAATGTTGGCCTCGGTCGCGGCCTTGATCTCGTCGCGGGTGACCCCGGGGGCGGTTTCGATGATGTGAAGGCCCTTGTGGTCCACTTCGAGCACCCCAAGATTTGTGATAATGAGGTCCACAACCCCTTTGCCGGTAAGCGGCAGGGTGCATTCCTTCAGGACCTTGGGCTCGCCCTTTTTGTTGGTGTGGTCCATTACAACGATGACCCGGCCCACCCCGGCGACGAGGTCCATCGCCCCGCCCATGCCTTTGACGAGCTTTCCCGGGATCATCCAGTTCGCCAGGTCGCCCTTTTCGGAGACCTCCATGGCACCGAGGATCGCCGCCGCGATCTTGCCGCCCCGGATCATCCCGAAAGAGGTGGCGCTGTCGAAATAGGCGGTGCGGCTGAGCTCGGTGATCGTCTGCTTGCCGGCATTGATGAGGTCGGGGTCCTCTTCCCCTTCGATGGGGAAGGGGCCCATCCCGAGCATCCCGTTTTCCGATTGCAGGGTGATGTCCTTTTCGCCGACGTAATTGGCGACAAGCGTCGGGATCCCAATCCCGAGATTGACATACATCCCGTCTTCAAGCTCTTGGGCGGCCCGTTCGGCCATCTGATTGCGGTCCCAGGGCATCAGGCGGTCTCCTTCTTCCTGGTCGTGCGTTGTTCGATGCGCTTTTCATGCTCGCCCTGAATGAGGCGGTGCACATAGATCCCCGGCAGATGAATGAGGTCCGGATCGAGGCTGCCGGTCGGCACGATCTCCTCGACTTCCATGATACAGACCTTCCCGCAGGTCGCCGCGGGAACGTTGAAGTTCCGCGCGGTTTTTCTGAAGATCGCATTGCCGGTCTCATCCGCCTTCCAGGCCTTCACGATGGAGATATCGGCGAAGATGCCTTCCTCCATGATATAGGTCTCGCCCCGGAACTCCTTGTGTTCCTTGCCCTCGGCGACCTGGGTGCCGACCCCGGTGCGGGTGTAAAAGCCGGGGATCCCCGCCCCACCCGCGCGCATCCGCTCGGCGAGGGTGCCTTGGGGGTTGAACTCGATCTCAAGCTCGCCCGAGAGGTATTGCTGCATGAAGAGGTCGTTCTCGCCGACATAGGACGAGAGCATCTTCTTCACCTGCTTGGTCTGAAGAAGAATGCCGATCCCGAAATCGTCGACCCCGGCGTTGTTCGACGCAAACGTGAGGTCGGTCACGCCCGCGTCGCGGATCGCTTCGAGAAGAAGCTCGGGGATGCCGCAAAGCCCGAACCCGCCGGCGGCGATGAACATCCCGTCATGGAGAAGACCGTCGAGCGCCTCGGTGGCCGATGCGTAGATTTTCTTCACCGAATAACCCCTTTTGGCAGTTTTGAGGCGGGTATTGCCGCCCGCATCTTCATAAGTCAATTGGCCGAGCAGCGCGCGGGAAGCGGGATTTCGAAATCCCGCCCTCCGCGGTTTCGAAACCGCGGCCCGCGCCGACCGCGATGTCGGGCGCTCTCTACCCCGCATTCGCCTTCTTGCGCCGTTTCCCCTTGGTCGCGGCTTTGGCTGCGATGAGGTCCACCGCTTGGGCCACCGTCAGGTCTTCCGGTGCGGTGCCCTCCGGCAGCGTCGCATTGACCTTCTCCCATTTCACATACGGCCCGTATTTGCCGTCCATGATCGCCATCGCGCCGCCGTCCTCCGGGTGTTCGCCCAAGTCCCGGAGTACCTTCGCCTTGCCGCGCCCCCGGGAGGCGGCTTTTTGGTCGATGAGCTCGACCGCCCGGTTCATCCCCACCTCCCAGACCTCGTCGAGGCTTTCGAGATTGGCGTTGATCCCACCTTTGAACGACGTCGATTCGGCGTGTTTGAGATAAGGCCCGTAGCGGCCGATATTGGCCCAGATGGCGATGCCGTCCTCCGGGTGGTGGCCGACGAGGCGGGGAAGTTCGAGAAGTTTCAGCGCCTTGGCGAGATCAACGTCCTCCGCCGGCCAGTCCTTGGGGATCGACTGTCGGGGCGGCTTTTTGTTTTCGTTGGTCACCTCGCCGCGCTGAACGTAAGGGCCGAACCGCCCGTTGAAAGCGTAGATCCTGTCGCCGGCGTCCTCGCCCAGCACCTTCCCCTCGGGCGGGATCGCCTTGGCCGCCTCGTCTTCGGGCAGAGGTGGGCCGAAGGGCCGGGTATAGCGGCATTCGGGGTAGTTCGAACAGCCGATGAACGCCCCGCCCGCCCGCGCGGTGCGCATCGAGAGCCGCCCCGATCCGCAATTGGGGCAGAGCCGGGGGTCGGTCCCGTCCTCGTTGGGCGGAAAGAGGTGCGGTTCGAGGACCTCGTTGATCTTATCGAGCACCTCGGTGATGCGCAGTTCCGACGTCTCGCCGATGGCGGCCGAGAAATCTTTCCAGAACCTATCCAGCACCTCCTGCCAGTCGCGGCTGCCGGCGGTGATGTCGTCGAGCTCCTCTTCGAGGTTCGCGGTGAACTCGTAGCCCACGTATTTGCGGAAGTAATTGACGAGAAACACCGTCACCAGCCGGCCCTTGTCTTCGGGAAAGAGCCGGTTCTGCTCTTTTCTCACATAGCCCCGGTCCTGGATCGTGGTCACGATCGAGGCATAGGTCGAGGGCCGCCCGATCCCGAGTTCCTCCATCTTCTTTACCAGCGTCGCCTCGGTGTAACGCGGCGGGGGTTGGGTGAAATGCTGCTCTGGGGTGACGCTCTTTTGGCCCATCGCCTCGCCCTCGGCGATCTGGGGAAGTCGCTTGTCGTCATCGTCCACGACATCGTCGCGGCCCTCCTCGTAGATTTTGAGGAACCCGTCGAAAAGCACCACCTGGCCCGTGGCGCGCAAGACCACCTGACCGTCCGCCGAGCCGATATCGACGCTCGTGCGTTCGAGCCGCGCGGCCTCCATCTGGCTTGCGAGCGTGCGCTTCCAGATGAGATCGTAGAGCTTCCTCTGGTCAGGGTCGGCGATCTTCAGCGCCCCGGCATCCTTCGTCATGTCGGTCGGCCGGATGCACTCATGGGCCTCCTGCGCGTTCTTGGCCTTGTTCTTGTACATCCTCGGGGAGCCCGGCACATACTCGGCCCCATAGCGCCCCTTGATCGCGTCGCGCGCGGCATGGACGGCCTCGGGCGCCATGTCGATCCCGTCGGTGCGCATGTAGGTGATGAGCCCCGCCTCGTAGAGCCGCTGGGCGCATTGCATGGTCTGCCGCGCGCCGAAGCCGAACTTGCGGCTCGCTTCCTGTTGCAGGGTCGAGGTCATGAACGGCGGCGCGGGGTTGCGGGTGCCGGGCTTCGCTTCGACCGAGAGCACCTTGAGGTCGCGCGCCTCGATGGCGCTCACCGCCATCTCCGCATCCGTCGCGGTAGAAAGGTCGAACTTGTCGAGCTTCTTGCCGCCGAGGACCGTGAGCCGCGCCTCGAAGCTTTGCCCGCGCGGGGTTTCGAGCACGGCCTTAACGGTCCAATATTCCCGTGCGCGGAACGCCTCGATCTCCATCTCGCGCTCGACGATCAGCCGCAGGCACACAGACTGCACCCGGCCTGCGGACTTCGCTCCTGGTAGCTTCCGCCAGAGCACCGGTGAGAGGTTGAAGCCCACGAGATAATCGAGCGCGCGGCGCGCCAGATAGGCCTCGACGAGCTCCATATCGACCTCGCGCGGCTTCTCCATCGCCTCGGTGACGGCGGATTTCGTGATCGCGTTGAACACCACGCGGGAGACGGGCGTGTCCTTCTTGATCGCCTTCCGCGCCGTTAGCGCCTCCTGGAGATGCCAGGAAATCGCCTCCCCCTCCCGGTCGGGGTCGGTGGCGAGAATGAGCGCGTTGTCGTCTTTCAGCGCATCGGCGATGGCCTTGACGTGTTTTTTTGAGTCACTCGCCACTTCCCATTTCATGTCGAATCCGTGTTCGGGGTCGACTGAGCCGTCTTTCGGAGGCAGGTCGCGAACGTGCCCGTAGGAGGCGAGAACGGTGTAATCGGGCCCGAGATATTTGTTGATCGTCTTAGCCTTGGCAGGGGATTCGACGACAACAACGGGCATGGGGGCCTCATGGGTTTGGGGATAGGTCCAATGGCGGCGGAACATGTGGCGTCTCACGGCGCCTTGTCAACGGCGGCCGGAGCGTGCGGCGGTAACGGGCCTGTTGCCCGAACGCGTCAGGCGGCGCGGATGAGCTGCCCGCCGGGGTCGCGCCGGATCCGCCCGTCGAGTTCCAGCGTGACGATTTCCCGGGCGATGTCGGCCGCTTGTGCGCCGAGAGCGCGAATCAGCGCGTCTTCGGCAAGCGGCGCGGCCGCGAGCCGGTCGAGAATCGCCGTGTGAAGCGCAGCGGTGTCCGCAAGGCACGGCGCTTTCGGCCCCGGGCGCGATGTCGGCGCGCGGTTGGCGGACCGGGCGACCGGGTTACCCGTCGTCGCCAGAGCTTCGAGCACATCCCGCGCGCCGCGGATCAACGTCGCGCCGTCCCGGATGAGCATGTTCGAGCCCGCCGAGCGCGCATCGAACGGATGGCCCGGAACCGCCAGCACGTCCCGTCCCTGATCGAGGGCGAAGCGCGCGGTGGACTGGCTGCCCGATTTCGCCGCGGCCTCGACGACGACAGTGGCCCTCGCGAGCCCCGCGATGATCCGGTTACGCTGGATGAAGTGGCGCTGATGGACCTCTGCATGCATCGGGCGCTCGGACAAGAGCAGCCCCCGCTCGCCGATTTCCTGGGCGAGAACGGCGTTCTCGGACGGATAGACCACATCAACCCCGCCGGGCAGGACGGCAATGGTGCCGGTCTCGAGTGCGGTCTTGTGGCCCTCGGTGTCGATCCCGCGCGCGAGCCCCGAAACAACGACATGTCCGGCCTCACCCAGCTCCCGTGCCAGCCGGCGGGCCATGCGGAGCCCCAAAGACGAGGCCGCGCGGGCGCCTATCAGCGCGGTTGCAGGCCGGTCGAGCAGTCCGATGTCGCCCAGTGCCCACAGAATCGGCGGAGGATCCGAGATTTCGGCGAGCAGGGCGGGGTAGGCCTCCGAGCCGATGGCGATAGCGACGGCACCGGCCCGGTGTCCGGCCTCCAGTTCGGCCCGTGCAACGGCGGGGGGGCAGGGGGCGTAGTCCTCGACACCGGCCTCCGCCGCGATCCCGGGCAAGGCCGCGAGCGCGTCTCCCGCGCTGCCGAATTCGCTCATCAATCTGTGGAAGGTCGCCACGCCGACGCGGCGTGATCGCAAGAGGCGGAACCAGTCCAGCCACGCTTCCTCTGTGAGGGGTGGGGTGAGAGGGTGGGTGGAAGGGATATCGCTATCCTTGGCCATCCTGTCTCCGCCTCTTGCTGAGACCCTTGATGGCGTGAGTCGGTTAACGCGAAGTAAACCGGGCCGCGAGTTTGGCAGATAAAATCGCGCTTTGGTTGTGCTCTCGCTATTTCGGGGGAGGCTCAGGCGGCTGCACCGCCCACCGTGAGCCCGCCGATGAGGAGCGAGGGCAAGCCCACCCCGACCGGCACCCACTGGCCGGCCTTGCCGCAATTGCCGATGCCGGGGTCGAGCGCAAGGTCGTTGCCGATGGCGCGGATCTGTTTCAGCGCCGTCGCCCCGTCGCCGATCAGAGTTGCCCCTTTCACCGGCGCCCCGACCTTTCCGTTCTTCACCCGGTAGGCCTCGGTGCAGGAGAAGACGAACTTGCCAGACGTGATGTCCACCTGCCCGCCGCCGAAGCCGACCGCCCAGATCCCGTCCTTCAGATCGGCGACGATGCTCTCGGGGTCGGCCTCGCCACCGAGCATGTAGGTGTTCGTCATCCGCGGCATCGGCGGGTGGGCGAAGCTCTCGCGCCGCCCGTTGCCGGTGGGGGCGACGCCCATCAGCCGGGCGTTCTGGCGGTCCTGCATGTAACCCACAAGCACCCCGTCCTCGATGAGCACGTTCTTGCCCGAGGGCGTCCCCTCGTCATCGACGCTGATCGAGCCCCGCCGGTCGGGGATGGTGCCGTCATCGAGCACGGTCACCTCCGGGGCGGCGACCCGTTCGCCCATGAGCCCCGCGAAGGCGGAGGTCTGTTTGCGGTTGAAATCCCCTTCGAGTCCATGGCCAACCGCCTCGTGGAGAAGGATCCCCGGCCAGCCGGGGCCGAGGGCGACATCCATCACGCCCGCCGGGGCGGCTTCGGCATCGAGGTTCACAAGCGCAATCCTGAGCGCCTCTCGTGCCACCCCCTGCCAGTTCGCCGGATCGAGAAGCCCCGCCATGGGCTGGCGCCCGCCGCCGCCCGAGGTGCCGCTCTCACGCCGCCCGTCCTTCTCGACGATCACATGCACGTTGAGCCGCGCCATCGGGCGGATGTCGGTGACGAGTCCGCCGTCGGGGCGCAGGATTGCGATCTCCTGAAGGGAAGCGGCAACTGTCGCGGCGACCTGGACCACGCGGGGGTCCTCGTCGCGCAGGAATGCGTCGATCTCGCGCAACGTCTCGACCTTGACAGAGAACGCCGCCTCGCCCACAGGGTCGAAGTCGCCGTAAAGCTTTCGGTTTGTGGCCTGGGGCGCCGCAGCCAGCGTGCCGCCGCCCGCACCCACCGCGAGCCGGGCGGTCTCGGCCGCGCGCCGCAAGGCGTGTTCGCTGATTTCGGTCGCATGGGCGTAACCGGCCGCTTCGCCGCGCACGGCGCGGAGCCCGAAACCTTCGGATGCGTCGTAGCTGGCCTGCCTGAGCCGCCCGTCGTCGAACGACAGCACCTCGGACCGCCGCCGCTCGAGAAAAAGCTCGCCGTCATCCGCCCCGACCAAGGCATCCTTTAGGATTGCCTCGGCGGTCTCCTGCGCGAGGCGGGTCTCGAAGGGGCGAAACGGGGTCTCTGAGGCCATCGGCAACTCCTAAAAAGCAGGGGCGGAGGGACCGAATGCCGCAACGCCCTGACTTGTGGCAGTCTTGCTAATATGATTTTCACATCGGCGGATACAACAGACGGCCGTGGGGCAGCAGCCCGGCCAAGGGAACCCGGCGCGAACCGGCGCCAGCGGAGGAACCAAGACGCCATGCGCTTTCGGACCATGAAATCGGCCCTTCTCGCCCTTCCCGCAACGCTTCTGGCCGCCGCCGCCAGCGCCCAGGCCGTGCCCGAGGGGCTTGAGATCATCGGTGCCCCCGTCGACCGCGAGACCGGCTTTCAGCCTGCCGCGACCCACCTTGCGCGCGACTTTCAATGGCTCGACGGGCTGTTGCTGGTGATCATCACCATTATCTCGCTTTTCGTTCTGGGGCTCCTGGCGTGGTGCATCGTCCGCTTCAACAAACGCGCCAACCCCGAACCGGCGACCTTCACCCATAACCAGCCTCTGGAAGTGACCTGGACGGTGGTGCCCATCGCGATCCTCTTCTTCATCGGGGCCTTCTCGCTGCCGGTCCTTTTCGACCAGCAGGAGATCCCCGAAGCTGACGTGACGATCAAGGCGACGGGCTACCAATGGTATTGGGGCTACGAATACCCCGACCACGAGTTCGCCTTCGACAGTTTCATGCTGACCCGCGAGGAGCTCGAGGAGTTCGGCTACAGCCAGGACGAATATCTCTTGGCCACCGACACCGCCATGGTCGTCCCCACCGGGCAGACCATCGTGGTGCAGGTCACCGCTGCCGACGTCATCCACTCCTGGACGGTGCCGGCGTTCGGCGTGAAGCAGGACGGTATTCCGGGCCGCCTCGCCGAACTGTGGTTCGAGGTCGATGAAGGCATGGAAGGCGTCTATTTCGGCCAGTGCTCCGAGCTCTGCGGTCAGGCCCATGCTTATATGCCGATCACGGTCTTTGCCGTGACCCAGGAGGAATACGAAGCCTGGCTCGACGGCGCGATTGAACAGTATGCCGGCAAACCCCGCGATCTGACGGTCGCGGCGGCGGAGTAGCCCGTTGAGCGACGCCACCTTCACCCCTGACCGCGAGGCGGAGTTCGGCGATTACGTGGCACTCCTGAAGCCGCGGGTGATGTCGCTGGTGGTGTTCACCGCCTTCGTCGGTCTTCTGGTCGCGCCCGTGGCGCTGCATCCTTTCGTGGCGGCTTCGGCTGTGCTCTTCATCGCCCTCGGGGCCGGGGCCTCGGGGGCGCTGAACATGTGGTACGATGCCGACATCGACGCGGTGATGCGGCGGACGGCGAAGCGTCCGGTGCCATCGGGCAAGGTCGCCCCCGAAGAGGCGCTCGCCATCGGGGTCGGGCTCTCGGGCATCGCCGTTGTGATGCTGGCACTCGCCACCAATCTCGTCGCGGCGGGGCTTCTGGCCTTCACCATCTTCTTCTACGCCGTAATCTATACGATGTGGCTCAAACGCTCGACGCCCCAGAACATCGTCATCGGGGGCGCGGCAGGCGCCTTCCCGCCGGTCATCGGCTGGGCCGCCGCGACCGGTGGAGTGTCCCTCGAAGCGGTCTTGATGTTCGCTCTCATCTTCATGTGGACGCCGCCCCATTTCTGGGCGCTCGCCCTCTTCATCAAGTCGGACTACGACGATGCCGGCGTGCCGATGCTCACCGTCACCCATGGGCGGAAATCCACCCGCCGGCATATCCTGATCTACACCGTCCTGCTGGCCCCCATCGGCCCTGCGCTCGCGCTAAGCCCGGTCGGCGGACCCGTGACGCTCGCTGCCGCCCTGGTCTTGAACGCGATCTTCCTCAAGGGCGCCTTCGACATCTGGCGCCGCGACGAGGGTGAGGCGGAGACGGATGGCTACCGCACCGAAAAGCGCGTCTTCCGCTTCTCGCTCTACTACCTCTTCCTCCATTTCGGCGCGCTTGTCGCCGACCGCGCACTTCAGGGGGTGTTCTGATGGCGATCCGTGCAACCCATGAGCTTCACGAGCGGCGCCTGTCGCGGAACCGCGGCGTCGGGCTTGTGCTCGTGGCGTTCATTGCCATCGTCTTCGGGCTGACGGTGGTGAAGGTGCAAAACATCGGCCTCACCGAGGGCTTCGACCATGTCGTGCGCCCCGAACTGATCTTGAGGGCGGAATGACCGACGAGGCGAACCAGACCCCCCCCGACAACCGCCGCACGGTACTGAAACTCATCGGCGTCGGCGTCTTCATGGGCGGCCTCGCCTGGGCCTCTGTCCCGCTTTACGACTGGTTCTGCCGGGTGACGGGGTTCGGCGGCACGCCGCTCGTGGCCGAAGCCGGTGCCGAGCGCGTGCTCGACGAGACCATCGAGGTCCGCTTCGACGCCTCCCTCGAACGGGGTATGCCCTGGGAGTTCCGGCCCATGGAGCGGACGATGACGCTCCGCATCGGCGAGACGGGGCTTGCCTTCTACGAGGCCCATAACCCCACCGACCGCCCCGTGGCGGGCTCGGCGAGCTTCAATGTCGCGCCGTTTTCGGCCGGCGGCTACTTCACCAAGATCGCCTGTTTCTGTTTCGAAGAGCAGGTGCTGATGCCGGGTGAGACGGTGCAGATGCCGGTGACGTTCTATGTCGACCCGGCCATCCTCGACGACGAGGACGGCAAGCACGTCCCCACCATTACGCTGTCCTATACATTCCACACCATCGACCTGCCGGAAGAGCAGGCCGCCCTCGCCGTCGCGCCCGACGGCAGGGTCAACTGAGCCCAGAGGGAAGCCCCGCCATGGCCCACGAAAAGAACCACGATTATCACATCATAGACCCCTCGATCTGGCCGTTCATCGGCGCGGTCGCGGCCTTCGTGATGCTCTTCGGTGCGGTCCTGTGGATGCAGGACAGCGGGCCGTGGATGTTCCTCATCGGCTTTGTGGGCGTGGCCTACGTCATGTTCGCCTGGTGGGCGGACGTGGTTGCCGAATCGAACTCGGGCGATCACACACCGGTGGTCCGGATCGGACTCCGCTACGGCTTCATCATGTTCATCATGTCCGAAGTGATGTTCTTCGCCGCCTGGTTCTGGAGCTTTTTCAAACACGCGATCTTTCCGATGCACCCCGAGGGGCTTTCGCCCGCGGTGGACGGGCAATGGCCGCCGGCGGGCATCGAGACCTTCGACCCCTGGCACCTCCCGCTCATCAACACGCTGATCCTCCTCTGCTCGGGCGCCGCTGCAACCTGGGCGCACCATGCGCTGGTCCATGAGAACAACCGAAAAGATATGGCGAATGGGCTGATCCTCGCCGTTGTCCTGGGCATCGCCTTCACCGCGCTGCAAATCTACGAATACACCCATGCCGCCTTCGGCTTTGCCGGGAACATCTACGGGGCCAACTTCTTCATGGCGACGGGCTTTCACGGCGCCCATGTGGTGATCGGCACGGTCTTTCTCTTTGTGTGCTACCTGAGGCTCCGCGCCGGGCATTTCACGCCCGACAAACATATCGGCTTTGAGGCGGCGGCCTGGTATTGGCACTTCGTCGACGTGGTCTGGCTGTTTCTCTTCGCCGCGATCTACGTCTGGGGAGCGTAACCGATCCTTCGTCGAAGGATCGCGCCTCCGGCGGCAGGATCTTTGCCAAGATAGAGGGCGCGGGGGAGCTTCGCGCCCTACGCCTTTCGAGGGATTATGAAACGTTTCGTCTTTCCGCTGCTCTTGGGGGTCGTCGGTGTGGCCGTCCTCGTCTCGCTTGGGGTCTGGCAGCTTCAGCGCCTGGAATGGAAAGAGAACCTCCTTGCGGAGATCGAAGCGCGCATCGCCGCCGACCCCGTGGCCTTGCCCGCGACCCTCTCTCCGGAAGACGACGCCTTTCTGGCGGTGCGCCTCGACGGCGTCATCGACGGCCCGGCCATTCCGGTCTTCGGCACCTGGCGGGGCGCGGGGGCGGGATACCGGATCATCGCCCCGGTTGCGACCGGCGACCGGCGGGTTCTTGTCGACCTCGGCATCGCCCCGGCTGCGGATCCCGACCTTCCTGTCGAGCCCTTATCTATCCAAGGCAACCTCAACTGGCCGGATGAAACCGAACCCAATCCCGAGGCAGAGGTCTGGACCAATGTCGACGTACCCGCTCTGGCAGCCCGCCTCGACACCGAGCCATTCCTCGTCGTCGCGGCCGAGATCGACGGCGCCGCGCCACCTGCGATGCTCGTCCCCGTCGGCACCGAGGGCATCCCCAACAACCATCTCGGCTACGCGATCCAGTGGTTCGGTCTCGCCGCCGTCTGGGCGGGGATGACAGCGTTTCTGCTCTGGCGTATTCACGGTCGAAGGGATCAACGCGAGGCGTGATGCGCTACATCTCGACGAGGGGAGGGGCCCCGGAGCTGAGCTTCGAGGAGGCCATGATGACGGGGCTTGCGCGCGACGGCGGGCTCTATGTGCCCGCCGAGATCCCGCGCCTGGCGCCGGACGAGATCGCGGGGTTTGCCGGGCTGTCTTACGAGGAGACGGCCTTCCGCGTGATGCGCCCTTTCATCGGCGACGCCTTCGACGACGCGAATTTCCGCGACCTGATCGCCCGCGCCTATGCCAGCTTCGGCCATGACGCCCGGGCGCCCCTGAAACAGCTCGACAAGACCCACTTCCTTTTGGAGCTGTTCCACGGGCCGACGCTCGCGTTCAAGGACTTCGCGATGCAACTCATCGGTCAGATGTTCGAAGCCTCCCTCGCCCGGTCGGGCCGCCGCGTGACGATCGTCGGTGCAACCTCGGGCGACACCGGCTCGGCGGCCATCGAGGCCTTTGCCGGCCGCGAGCGGGTCGACGTCTTCATCATGTATCCCGACGGCCGGGTCTCGGACGTCCAGCGGCGCCAGATGACCACGCCCACGGCGGCGAATGTCCATGCCCTCGCCGTGGCGGGCGATTTCGACGATTGCCAGGCGCGGCTCAAAGAGATGTTCGCCGACGGGGACTTCCGCGACGAGGTCTCGCTTGCGGCGGTGAACTCGATCAACTGGGCGAGGGTGCTTGCGCAAGTCGTCTACTACTTTACCTCCGCCGTCGCGCTCGGCGCCCCGCACCGACCCGTCAGCTTCTGCGTCCCCACCGGCAATTTCGGCGATATCTTCGCCGGCTTCGTCGCCAAGGAGATGGGCCTGCCCATCGACCGGCTGGTGATCGCCACCAACCACAACGACATCCTCGACCGGACGATGCGGAGCGGCGCCTACCGCAAACGCGGGGTGACGCCCTCGATCTCGCCATCGATGGACATCGAGGTGTCGTCGAACTTCGAGCGCGCGCTCTTCTGGGCCCACGGGAAGGACGGCGCGGCGGTGGCGGGGCTCATGAAAGACCTGCGGGAAACCGGCGGCTTTGCGGTCTCCGACAATGCAATGACCGACCTTGCGGCCCATTACGACAGCGGCATGGCTGACGAGGCCGCGACCTCTGCGACCATCGCGGCGACCCTGAAGACCCGCGCCGAGCTGGTCTGCCCCCACACCGCCATCGGCATTCATGTGGGCGACGCTCATGCCGCGAAGGCCCCCGAGGTAACGATGATCACCCTGGCGACGGCCCATCCGGCGAAATTCCCCGATGCGGTGGAAGCCGCCACCGGCATCCGTCCGCCCCTGCCGCCGCGCATGGCCGATCTCTTCGAAAGACCCGAGCGGTTCGAGCAGGTGGAGAATGATCTCGCGACACTTGAGGCCGTGATCCGCGAAAGGCGTAGCGTATGAGCCCGGGGCTCGTCACCCTGCCGAACGGCGTCCGGGTTGTCACCGAGGCGATGCCGGGGCTCCACTCGGCCTCCGTCGGTATCTGGATCGCGGCCGGCGGCCGCCACGAGCGGCCTGAGCAAAACGGCATCGCCCATTTCCTCGAACACATGGCGTTCAAGGGTACGCACCGCCGGAACGCGCTTCAGATCGCAGAGGCCATCGAGGATGTCGGTGGCTACATCAACGCCTACACCTCCCGCGAGATGACGGCCTATTACGCGCGGGTACTGGAAGATGACGTCAGTCTCGCGCTGGACGTTCTGTCCGACATCGTGCTGAACCCGGCCTTCGACCCTCACGAGATCGAGGTCGAGCGCCATGTGATACTCCAGGAGATCGGCCAGGCGCTCGACACCCCCGACGACATTATCTTCGACTGGCTTCAGGAAGCGGCCTATCCCGATCAGGCCATGGGTCGGACGATCCTCGGGCCGGCTGCCCGGGTCGAGGGCTTCGGCCGGGGCGATCTCGAAGGTTTCGTGGCCGAGCACTACCGCCCCGAGACGATCATCGTCGCGGCGGCTGGGGCAATCGATGCGGACGCGGTCCTCAAAGCCGCGGAGGCCGCGTTCGGCGGACTTCCTCCGGCTCCGACTCTTCAGCCGGAGCCGGCGGCCTTCCGCGGAGGCGAAAGGCGGGTCGTAAAGGACCTCGAACAGGCTCATGTGGCGCTCGGCTTCGAAATGCCGGGATATCGGGCGCCGGAAATCTATGCGGCGCAGATCTACGCCACCGCCCTCGGTGGCGGGATGTCCTCGCGGCTGTTCCAGGAGGTGCGCGAGAAGCGAGGGCTTTGCTACACGATCTTCGCTCAGGCCGGAGCTTACGCGGATTCGGGCCTCCTGACGATTTATGCCGGGACCAGCGGCGAGGAGATCGGCGAGCTTGCCGAACTCACCATCGACGAGTTGCGCCGGGCCGCCGACGAGATGTCTGCTGGCGAGGTCGAACGCGCCCGTGCCCAGATCAAGGCGGGGCTCCTGATGGGCCTCGAAAGCCCCTCGAACCGGGCCGAGCGGCTTGCGCGGATGGTCGCGATCTGGGGCCGCGTGCCTGAGATTGCGGAGACCATCGAGCGGATCGACGCCGTCTCGCGGGACGACGTTCGCAAGCTCGCGGCCGCAATGGCGGCCGGCGGCAAGGGCGCGCTGGCGCTCTACGGCCAGGTCGACGGCGCGCCGGAATTGGCGTCTCTCGCCGGGCGGCTTGCCGCGTGATGCTGGCGCTCAGACGGCGGCTGAGGCTCGAGACCGAGCGTCTGATGCTGCGCCCGCCGACCCATGGCGACCACCGCGCCTGGGCGGCGCTCAGAAAGGAAAGCGCCGAGTTCCTCGTGCCGTGGGAGCCGACCTGGGCCAAGGACCATCTCACCCGCAAGGCATTCACCAACCGGGTCTACTGGGCCAACCGGGCGGTTGCCTCTGGGACGGCCGTCCCGCTCTTTCTGATCCGGCGCGAGGATGAGACGCTCCTCGGGGCCATCACGCTCGACAATGTGCGCCGCGGCCCGGCGCAGTCGGGCACGCTCGGCTACTGGATCGGGGCGGCGTTTGCGCGTCAGGGCTACATGTCGGAGGCGATCGCGGCGGTCGTCCACCACGCTTTCCACGGTCTCGATCTTTCGCGGGTGGAGGCGGCCTGCCTTCCGGAGAACGACGCCTCGCGCGGTTTGCTCGAAAAATCAGGCTTCAAATACGAAGGCGTCGCGCAAAGCTACCTTCAGATCAACGGCCGGTGGCGCAACCATGTGCTCTACGCCAATCTCAGGAGCGACCGGCGGGGAAAGGCCGAGACGGGCTGAGACCCGGTGCCACCGGTAGGGGGTATGGGCCGGGGGCGTTCGCGGTGTCGCGCGGATGCGCCTCTGCCAGACACGCCCCGGACTGGTCCCCGGGCCCCGGTCCGATGGAGCGCTCCGCGCGTCGAGGTCCCGGGGCGAGCCCGGGACGGGTGGCGCTTCAGATCGGTGCGGCCGAACGACCGTCCGCTCAAGTCCGATCAGTCGCTGAACGTCCCCTGACGCCCATCGCAGCTCAGGCGTTTGCCACGAAACACGCCGTCCGCGCGGCCACCGCATCGGCCGGTTCATTGCGGCGCACAAGGTCCACAAATCCGTGCTCCGGCAGCACGAGATAGCTGAAGGTCGAGTGGTCCATCAGGTAGTACTCGTCGTCATCCTCTTCGCCGCGCTTGGCGGAATAGGCTTTGTAGGCCGCGGCGACCGCCTCGATCTCCTCCAGGGACCCTGTAAGTCCGACCATCTGGGGGTGGAACGCCTCAACGAAGGGGCCGAGCATGTCTGGCGTGTCCCGCTCGGGGTCGATGGTGATGAACACCGGCTGGATGTCGATGCCCTTCTCGGCGAGAAGATCGGTCGCCTGGGCGTTCCGGGCATTGTCGATGGGGCAGACGTCGGGGCAGAACGAATACCCGAAATAGACAAGCGACGGTTTGGCGAACACGTCCGTATCGGTCACCCGCACGCCGTCGGACCGGGTGAGGGTGAAGGGCGCGCCGAGATCGTCGGTGACGGTGAGCGTCCGGCAATCTGCAAAGCGATCCGCGGGGGCGACGAGCGCGCTCACCCCGACGGCGAGCGCGCCGAGGGCGGCGATACCGCCGCCTGCAAGCATGAGGATCTGGCGCATCGGGGTTCTCCCCTGTCTCAGGCGGGCGCGGGGGTTTCTCCGCGCAGGATCGTCGATTTCGGTCTCAGCTTTTCGAACGGGTCGGCGCGGGCCGAGAGCGGCGGTTCGGTGACCTCCCAGAACAACAGCGCCAGATCGTCGCCGCTGAGATCGGCGACCCGCGCGAGGCGGCCGATCATCTCAAGGCCGCCCGGCGTGAAGCGCCCGTGGGTCCAGCCGACCCCGAGGGCCGATTGGACGATAGCGTCCCGCGCAGGCCGGCTTTCGCCGGCAAAGATCCACTCAAGCTCGCGCTCATCGGCGTCGTCGCGATAGGTGCGCAGCGCAAGCGCGGCCTCGTCCATGGAAAGATGCATCCCCGTCGCCGTCATGACCTGGTCTGCGAGTTCTCCCGGCGTGATGCCGCCTGTCGCCGAGGCGACATAGGTCATTGCGGCGAGCATCTTGTCGGGGTCGGCCACGGGGTCGTCCCCCACGTCGGAGCCGCCCGGCCAGAGGCCGCCGGCGATGAGCGCCGCCGAAATGAGGCCGAGCCCCATGGCGATGGTCGGCGAGGGATGGCCCCGATGCTCCTCCATCGCGATCATCGGCATGTCGCCGTCGACCGGTCCCGTCAGACAGAGGTCCACCAGCCATTTCAGCGTCTCGGCCGTGTCCCCACCTGATGTCGATATGGCTGCCGCAGCCATGGAGATGCCGGCGGCGCTCCAAAGGGTCATATTTCGCAAAGCGTCGGTCCCCAGATGATGACGAAATTACGACTCGCCCCCGATCCTGCCGCCAAATGTGGTCAAATCTGGGCAGTCCCGTGGCCAAGCGACCGAAAACACGCCCAATTCTAACAACCGGCGATTCGTCGCTCAGTTTTCCGGCTGACGGCGCGCGGCAGGGCTCTAGATGTCACCTGTGTCCGAAGGAGACGCCCATGCGCCTGGCCTTGATCGCCGCCATCGCCCTTCTCGCCGCCCCCGTCTCCGCTCAGGAGCGACGCCCGAGCCATTGCATCGCGATCGCGGAGGCTGCGCCGGGCGTGGCCTACCTTCAGAAGGCAAGCTGGACCGAACCGCTTGAGGACTTCACCGTCCGTCTCAGCTACGTCAACCACTCGATGTTTCTGCTCCAGACGCCAGGGGGTCTGTCGGCCGTGACCGACTATACCGGCTTCGTCGGCTCCGTCGATCTCGTCCCCGACGTCGTGACCATGAACAATGCCCATTCCAGTCACTGGACGCCGAACCCCGACCCGCGCATCCCGAACGTGCTCGAAGGCTGGCAGGACGAAAACGGGCCGGCCGACCACTACCTCGATCTCGGCGAGATGCTGGTGCGCAATGTGACCACCGACATCCGTTCGGGCTTCGGCGGCCGGGTCGATGACGGAAACTCGATCTTCGTCTTCGAGGTCGGGGGTCTTTGCATCGGCCATCTGGGGCATCTCCACCACGAGCCCACAGAGCAGCAATACGCCGCCCTCGGCCGTCTCGACGTGGTTATGGCGGCCGTTGATGGGGGGCTCACCGTCGATCTTCCGACGATGACCCGGATCGTGAAGCGGCTGAAATCCTCGGTCGTAATCCCCATGCACTGGTTTTCGACCGTCTCGCTCGATGCGTTTCTGGCCGGGGTGTCCGACGAGTTCGACATTCGCCGCGACGGTGTGTCGAGCCTCGATATCTCGCTCAGGACCTTGCCGGACCGCCCGACGGTGATGGTGCTCGAACCGGTCTGGCTGGCCGCGTCCGACTGACTTGCCCGGGAGCGGCGCGCGTGGTTCAACCGGGGCGATGCTGAACCCCGTTTCCGACGCGCTCATCGAGCGGCTGCGCAGGTACCTCGGACCGAAGGCGCTGCGGGAAATCGAGCCGCGCTACCTCGAGGAGCCGCGCGGGCGCTGGGCGGGCCGTGCAGGCGCCGTCATTGCCCCCGATACCGCAGAGGGCGTTGCCGAGGCCGTGAAGGCGGCCGGGGAGGCCCGCGTGCCGGTGGTTCCCTATGGCGGCGGCACCGGGCTCGTCGGCGGACAGATCATGCCCGACGGGCCGGCGCCCCTCGTGCTGTCGCTCGAACGCATGACCCGTATCCGCGAGGTCTTTCCCGATGAGAACGTGATCGTCGTCGAGGCAGGCGCCACCCTTGCCGCCGTGCAGGAGGCGGCCGCAGAGGCCGACCGCCTCTTCCCGCTGTCCTACGCCTCCGAGGGCAGTGCTCGGATCGGCGGGGCGCTTTCGGTCAATTCCGGCGGGCTCAACGTGCTGCGCTACGGCACCGCCCGCGATCTTGCGCTCGGGATCGAGGCGGTGCTGCCGAACGGCGAGATCTTCCACGGGCTGAAGCGGCTACGGAAAGACAACACCGGCTACGACCTTCGGCATCTCCTTATCGGGGCTGAGGGCACGCTTGGGGTGATCACCGCCGCCAGCCTGCGGCTCGTCCCGCGCCCGGCGCGGGTTGCAACGGCGTTGATGGTGGTGCCAGGCCCCGAGGCCGCCCTGCGGCTCTATGTCGAGACCCAGTCGCGCGCGGAAGGCACGATTTCGGCCTTCGAGATCATATCCGGGCGCGGGTTCGAATTTCTCGATGAAACCGGGTTGAAAGTGCACCGCCCCTTTGCCGACATCCCGGCCTGGTCGGTGCTTGTCGAACTCGGTGCGGGGATTTCGGCCGACCCCGAAGCGGTGCTCGAAGCGGTGTTCGCGGCGGGGTTCGAGAGCGGCCTTGTCACCGACGGCGTCGTCGCCGCCTCCGAGGCGCAGCGGCAGGATCTGTGGCATATCCGGGAGACGATACCGGAGGCGAACCGGCTTGTCGGCGCCATCGCCTCCCACGACATTTCCCTCCCGCTGTCGGACCTTGCCGGGTTCGTCGCCGAGACCGACCGCGCGCTCACCGATATTGCCCCTGTCCGGATCAACGCCTTCGGCCATCTCGGCGACGGAAATCTGCACTACAACCTCTTTCCGCCCCATGGCCGGACTGCCGCCGAGTTCGAGGCCTTCCGCGCGGACCTTTCCCGGCTCGTTTATGACAATGTGGTGGCCCGAGGCGGGTCGATCAGCGCCGAACACGGTGTCGGGCGGCTAAAACCAGCCGATATCGCCCGCTACGGCGACCCCGCGCGCCTCGGGGCGATGCGGGCGATCAAGGCGGCCCTCGATCCCTTGGGGATCATGAACCCCGGCGTGATGTTGCCCGCGCCGTGACGGGCGCGCGCGATGTGCTGCTTCTGGGAGCGACCGGCACCGCCGGTCGTGCGACGGCGCGCGCGGTTGTTGCCCGGGGCCACCGCCTGACCTGCCTTATCCGGCCGGGCGCGGCGCGGCCAGTGCTGCCAGCGGGAACCAGCGTCATCGAGGCCGACCCTCTCGACGGGACGGACCTTCGCGCGGCCGTGCTGCGCGCGGCCCCGGAGGCTGTAATCTCCTGTCTGGCGTCCCGCACCGGCGCGCCGAAGGACGCATGGGCGATCGATCATGCCGCACAGGTCGTCGCATTCGAGGCGGCCTCGGCGGCGGGGGCCGGCCATTTCGTGTTGCTTTCCGCTCTGTGCGTGCAGAAGCCGCGCCTGGCGTTCCAGCACGCCAAACTTGCCTTCGAGGCCGTCCTTCAGGCCTCGGACCTTACATGGTCCATCGTCCGGCCCACCGCGTTCTTCAAGTCGCTTTCGGGCCAGGTGGAGCGAGTGCGGTCGGGAAAGCCGTTCCTCGCCTTCGGCGACGGCCAGCTCACCGCCTGCAAACCGATCTCGGATGCCGATCTCGGCACCTTCATCGCCGATTGCCTTACTGACCCCGCCCGGGCAAACCGCATCCTGCCCATCGGCGGGCCGGGGCCGGCCCTGACGCCGCTCGATCAGGCGGCCATCCTGTCCGAGCTGCTCGGCCGCGAGGTTCCGGTGCGCCGGGTCCCGGTGGGGCTTCTCGACACCGTCGGCGCGGGGCTCGCCCTCGCCGGACGGCTCTCGCCACGTCTCGCGGAAAGGGCGGAACTCGCACGGATCGCGCGGTACTACGCAACCGAATCGATGCTCGTCTGGGACGTCGCGAAGGGCAGGTATTGCGCCGAAAACACCCCCGAATTCGGCCGCGAAACGCTCCGCGACCACTATGCCAGGCTGCTCAGCGGAGACGCCGAGGCGGGCCTCGGCGCACACGGTGTGTTCTAGGCGCCCTCGAACTCGCAGAGCATGTGGACGTCCATCCCGAGCGCCTCGAGCCGCGCCCGCCCGCCGAGCTCTGGCAGGTCGACGATGAAGGCGCAGCCCACGATGTCGCCGCCCATCCGCTCGATGAGCTTGATCCCGGCCTCGGCCGTCCCTCCCGTCGCGAGGAGGTCGTCGACGACAAGCACCTTCTCACCGGCAGCGATGGCGTCGGTATGAACCTCCATCACCGCCTCGCCGTATTCGAGCTGGTAGTCTTCGGAGAGCGTGGCGCCCGGGAGCTTACCTTTCTTGCGGATCGGAACGAAGCCCACCGAAAGCTGGTGCGCGATGGCGCCGCCGATGATGAACCCCCGCGCTTCGAGGCCGACGACCTTGTCGATCCGTTCGCCCGCATAGGGGTGCAGGAGCTGGTCGATGCACATCCGAAAGCCCCTGGGATCGGCGAACAGCGTCGTGACGTCGCGGAACATGATCCCCTCATGGGGGAAGTCGACGATGGTTCTGATATAGTCCTTGACGGTTTTTCCGGGGGCCATCGGGCAGTCGCTCCGTGAGTTTGGTCAGCGACCGATACTCTCCCGATAGCCTGGAAATGTGCAACCTTTCCGTCAGTTGCGGCGGAGCGACCTCCAGATGCGATAGCTGCCGCGCGGCATCCAGCGCAGACGGGCGGTTTTCCAGTCCAGCCGGTCCTGCAAGAGTAAGCTATGTGCTGCCTGCAAATTCATTTTTCATTCCTTTCCAATGGTCCACCCGCTATTCTCGTGTAGCGATTTGATATGTTATGTATATACATTGCATATCAAATGTCAAGACAACGAGGGCTGTTTGGGAAAAAAAGACGGCAAGAAGGGTGGGAAGGACAGCCAGCTCGTCCTCCGGCTCGAGAAGGCGGAACGCGACGAATTCGTGGCGCTCTGCAAGGACATGGACACCTCGGCGGCCCGGGAAATCCGTCGTTTTATCAGAGAGTTCATCGACAAGAACGGCTAGGGGAGGCGGTTGGAGACTGGCCGGCGCGCCAGAGCTGGCGGTGCGCGGAGGTCTTCGCCTTGATTTGCCAGGCCAGATCGCAACACGCCCCGGACTTAATCGCGGGGCTTCGACCCTAAGAAGCGCTCAGTCTATCGAGGTCGCCGGTCGGGGCCGGGACGGGCGTGATGTCGTATCGGTGCGGCGAAACCGACGTCCGTTCCGGGCCAGCGGCGCCCCCGCCCAATGCCGTGTCCAGCGGCGTGCTTTACCCCAGAACCCGCCCCGCCACCGCGTCGAGCTTGGCCACCAGGTCCGGGTCCCGCCGCTCCGGCGCGGTCAGAAGCGCGAAATCGAGAGCCCGGTCGCAGCCATGGGGGCAGGGAGCACGTGCGGTGCCGAGGCGCTCGGGAAGCCCTTTCACCAACGCCCGCGCCTTGTCGGCATTGCCGGTGAGCGTCGCGATGATGTCGTTGATATCGACCGCACCGTGTTCGGGATGCCAGCTGTCGTAATCGGTGACCATGGCCACGGAGGCATAGCATAGCTCGGCCTCCCGCGCGAGCTTGGCCTCGGGCATGTTCGTCATTCCGATCACGTCCGCACCCCAGGCCTCGCGGTACATCTTCGATTCCGCGACCGAGGAGAATTGCGGGCCCTCCATTGCAAGATAGGTCCCGCCCTCGTGGACCGTGACCCCGGCCTCCCGCGCAGCCTCCGCCGCGGCTCTGCCGAGCCGGGGGCAGGTGGGGTGGGCGACGCTTACATGGGCGACAAGCCCCGTGCCGAAAAACGACTTCTCCCGCGCGAAGGTGCGGTCGATGAACTGATCGACGATCACGAAATCCCCGGGCGCCATCTCTTCGCGAAACGAGCCGCAGGCCGAGACGCTGAACACGTCTGTGACCCCGATCCGCTTCAGCGCGTCGATGTTGGCGCGGTAGGGCACGGTTGTCGGGCTGTGGACATGGCCCCGCCCGTGTCGGGGCAGAAATGCCATCTTCACCCCGCCGAGCCGACCCATGAGGACCTCGTCGGACGGCCTGCCCCAGGGGCTTTCGACCGACGTCCAGGCCGCGTCTTCGAGCCCGTCGATCTCGTAGACGCCGGAGCCGCCGATTACGCCGATCATCGTTTCGCCCATGCCTGCCTCCGATGTTGCTGATGCAGACACTGCCCGGAGGGGCCGGGGAAGGAAAGGGGTGTCCCGAGCACCGGAGGACTGCCCCCGATGATCCGGTGGGGCAGATGGCGATCAGGCGCGTTTCTACCGGCCCCGGGCGCCGCGTGATGTGCGTGGCTTCAGGCCCCTTAGCGCCGCCGAACCCGGCGAGCCCGACGAGCACCCGACATTCCTCGCACGGCTCATTCCGCGAGGTGGCAGGCCACGCGCGTCGCGCCGAGCGGGCGGATGCGAGGGCGCTCCTGGCGGCAGATATCGCGGGCTATGGGGCAGCGCGGGTGGAACGCGCATCCCGGAGGCGGGTTGATCGGGTCGGGTATCTCGCCCTGGGGCGGATCGACCTCGCGCCCGAAACCGTCAATGCGGGGGGCCGCGTTCAGGAGCATCTGGGTGTAGGGGTGCTTTGGCGTCTCGAAGAGCGTGGTCGGGTCGGCCTCCTCGACGAGACGCCCCAGATAGAGCACGCCGATCCGGTCGGCCATGTGCCGCACCACGGTCAGGTCGTGTGTGATCAGAAGGTAGGTGAGGCCGAATTCTTCCTTGAGATCGCTCATCAGGTTCAGAACCTGGGCCTGAACCGACACGTCGAGCGCCGAAGTCGGCTCGTCGCAAACAATGAGGCGCGGCTCGGAGGCGAGCGCCCGGGCTATGCAGATGCGCTGGCGCTGACCGCCGGAAAATTCGTGCGGGAACTTACCCGCATCGGCGGCGTGGAGCCCCACCTGTTCGAGGAGCCGTTCGGCGAGGCCCTCGGTATCGCCGCTCTTCACCGCCACCGGTTCAACGATGATGTCGCGCACCCGCCAGCGGGGATTGAGCGAGGCGTAGGGGTCCTGAAAGATCATCTGGATGTCGCCGCGAACCTTGGCGACCTTGGCCCGGTCGGTCTCGCGGTCGAGATTGACCCCCTCGACCTCGACTTCGCCGCCGGTGGGGCGCAGGAGCCCCACCAGCATTCGGCCGATGGTCGACTTGCCAGAGCCGCTCTCGCCGACGAGCGCGTAGGTCGTGCGCTCCTCGATATCGAGATCGACTTCCGACACGGCGGTCAGGAACGCCTTGCCGCGGCGTTCGAGGACCCGGTTGAGCCAGGGTTTCGAGACGTCGAACACCCGCGAGAGCCCCTTGACCGTGACATAGGCCGTCATTCCGCAGCCCTTTCGATCAGCGGGAACCAGCAGGCCGCGCGGCCCTTCCCGATATTGGGGTGGGGGTTCTGCCGACATTGCGCCTGTACCAGGGGGCACCTTGGATGAAAGGCGCAGCCGTCCGGCAGGTCCGTGAGCCGCGGCATCGAGCCGGGGATTTGATGGAGCCGGTTGCGCGCCTGCGAGGCGAGCGGGGTCGAGGCCATCAGGCCGTCGGTATAGGGGTGCTGGGGCCGGGTCAGCACCTCCCGGACCGGCCCAAGCTCGGCCAGCCGCCCGGCATACATCACCGCAACCCGGTCGGCGGCCTCGGCGATGACACCCATATCATGGGTGATGAGCATCACGGCCGTCCCGCGGTCGCGACAGAGCCGCCGCAGGAGCGCGATGATCTGCGCCTGCACCGATACGTCGAGCGCCGTCGTCGGCTCGTCGGCGATGATGAGGCTCGGCTCGGCACAAAGGGCAAGCGCGATCACGACCCGCTGGCGCATCCCGCCGGAAAACTCATGCGGGTAGCTGTCGATCCGCTGCGCGGCGCCGGGGATGCCCACTTCGTCCAGCGCGGCAATGGCACGCCGCTCGGCCTCCTCCCGGCTCACCGGCAGATGGGTGAGGATCGTCTCGGTCAATTGATCGCCGATCTTCAGAAGCGGGTTGAGCGAGGTCAGCGGGTCCTGAAAGACCATGCCGATCTCCTTGCCGCGAAGCCGCCGCATCGCCTCGCCCTGCAACGGGTCGATCCGCGCCCCTTCCAGCCAGATTTCCCCGGCCGAAATATGCGCCGGCGGGTTCAGAAGGCCGATCACGGCATTGCCGGCCATCGACTTCCCCGCGCCGCTTTCGCCGACGACCCCGAGGATTTCGCCCCGGCCGATATCGTAGCTCACGCCGTCGACCGGCTTGACGACGCCGGCCCGGGTGGGGATTTCGACGGAAAGGTCGCGGATGGAAAGGACGGGCCCGGTCAACGCAGCCTCGGATTGAGCGCGTCGCGCAGCCAGTCGCCGAGGAGGTTCACCGACAGCGCCAGCGCCAGAAGCGTGCAGGCGGGGAAGAACAGAATCCACCATTCCCCCGAGAACAGGAATCCCTGACCGATCCGGATGAGCGTGCCGAGCGACGGCTGGGTCGGCGGCGCACCGACGCCGAGGAACGACAGGGTCGCCTCGGCGATGATCGCCAGCGCCAGCGAGATCGTGGCGATCACCAGCACTGGGGAGAGCGCGTTGGGCAGGATATGCTTGACCATGATCGCCCAGGGGCTGCGCCCGATCAGGCGCGCGGCGGCGACGTATTCCTTGCGCTTCTCGACCAACGTCGCCCCGCGCACCACCCGCGCGAACTGCACCCAGTCCGACAGCCCGATGGCGAGGATCAGCACCCAGATCGCCATCTGGTCGCGGTATTCCACCGGCGTGAACCCCTTGGCGATGCCGAAGATCAGCATCGCAACGAGGATCGACGGGAAGGTGAGTTGCACATCGGCGATGCGCATGATGATGGTTTCCGTCCAGCCGCCGAAATAGCCCGATACGAGGCCGAGCACGATCCCGAGCGTCATCGCAAAGAGCACCGCCGCCGCCCCGACGAAGAGCGAGATGCGCATCCCGTAAAGGATCGTGGAAAACACGTCGCGCCCCTGGTCGTCGGTGCCCATGAAGAAACTCTCGCCGGTAAAGGCGTTGGGCTCCATCGGCGGCGTGAACCCGTTCATCAGGTTGAGGCTTGCCGGGTCGAACGGGTTCGTCGGCGCGATCAGCGGGGCAAAGACGGCCGAGAGAACGAGGATGCAGACCACCGCGAAGGAGACGATGGCCACGGGCGAGCGTTTGAAGCTGTAGAAGAAGTCGCTTTCGCGAAAGCGCTGCCAGTTGCCCTTCTCGACGGCGCGCTCGACGGTTTCGACCCGAAGCTCCGCCATCAGTGGGCCCCTGCGCGGTCAACCCGGAGCCTTGGGTCGATGAAGACATAAAGGATATCGACGATGAGGTTGATGCCGACGAACATCACCGAAATGAGCATCAGATAGGCCGCCATCACGGGGATATCGACGAACTGGATGGCGTTGATGAAGAGAAGCCCCACCCCCGGCCATTGAAAGACCGTCTCGGTGATTATCGCAAAGGCGATGATCGAGCCGATTTGGAGGCCGATCACGGTGACCACCGGCACCATCGTGTTCTTCAGCGCGTGACGGAAGTAGACGGCCCGGTCCTTCAGCCCCCGGGCCCGGGCGAAGCGGATGTAGTCCTGGCGCAGAACTTCGAGCATCTCCGAGCGCACCAGACGCATGATGAGCGTCATCTGGTAAAGCCCCAGCGTAATCGCGGGGAGGATGAGGGCCTTCAGACCGCTCTCGGTCAGGAAGCCGGTGGACCAGTTCTCGCCGATCATCACCGTCTGGCCGCGCCCGAAGGAGGGGAGCCAGCCAAGCTCGACGGAAAAGAGGTAGATGAGGAGAATGCCGATCAGGAAGGTCGGCAGGGAGACCCCGATGAGCGAGGCCGCCATGATGACATTCGCTCCGATCCCCTGTCGTCGGATCGCGGTGAAGACGCCGAGCGCGATGCCCAGAACGACCGCGAAGATGCCCGAGACGAGCGCCAGTTCCAGCGTGGCCGGGGCCCGTTCGAGGATGATCTCCGCCACCGGCCGCCCCTGGCGGTAGCTCACGCCGAAATTGCCCTGCACCGCCCCTTCGAGGAACCGGAAATATTGCACCGGAAATGGCTGATCGAGCCCAAGTTGCGCCCGGAGCCGCTCGACGTCCTCCATCGTGCGTTCCTGTCCGAGCATGTTGTCGATCGGGTCGCCGATGAAACGGAACATCGAAAACGCGACAAGGCCCACGATCAGTAGGACAAGGATCGACTGTCCGACCCGCCGAATGATGAACGCCAGCATATGTCTGCGGCCGCCCCTTTCCGCCGAAGCCCAAACATGAGCCACAGCCCGCCCCGGGGGTCAAGCCCGGGGCGGCACCTGACGTATCGTCAGTTCACGGTGACCCAGCGCAGGATGAAGAAGTTATCGGGCCGTTGGGTCAGCTCGATATTGTCCCGCGTCCCCCAGACGAGCGGCTGGACGTAGAGCGGCACATAGGCGTGTTCGCCTTGGTAGATCGCGGTGACCTCATCGAGCATCGCCTGCCGCGCGGCCGGGTCGATCTCGGCAAGGATCATCGGCAAGAGCTCGTCGAGCCGGGCGTTGGAATAGCCGCCGAAGTTCCACGACCCGAGGCGCTTCTCCTCGTTCGGGGTCGAGGCGAGGAAGCGCAAGGGGTGCTCGTGGTCGAGCGAGCCTCCCGGAGACCAGCCGAGGAGATACATGTCGAAATTGTCGGCCCGAAGCTCCGGCCAGTAGTTCGACACCGGCATGGCGTTGAGTTCGGCCTCGATGCCGACCTGCGCGAGCATCGCCGTGATCGCCTGGCAGACGGCCTCGTCGTTGGGGTAGCGGTCGTTCGGGCACATCAGGCCGAAGCCGAACCCGTCGGCATAGCCCGCTTCGGCAAGAAGCGCCCGGGCCGCCTCGGGGTCGTAGTCGGGCCGCGCCGCATTGGTCGCGGAGTAGCCGCTGAGGGCCGGTGTGACGAGCTGGCTCGCCGGCTCGGCGCTGCCCCGCCAGATCGTCTGGAGAATGGCGTCGACATTGATCGCCTTGGCTACCGCTTCGCGCACCCGAACATCCCGAAACGGGTTGGGCGCGCCCGCGCTCGCGCCGTATTTCAGCGTGTCCGCCTCATGAGAAAAGCCGAGCATGATCGTCCGGGTCTCGATTCCGCGGATGACATTCACCCCATCGGTCGCTTCGAGCCGCGCGGCATCCTGGATCGGGACGGGTTCGACGAAATCGACATCGCCCGAAAGCAGCGCTGCGACGGCGGTGGCGGGGTTCTGGATCGGGGTGAAGGTGGCTGTGGTGATGTTGTGCTCGGCTGTGTCCCACCAGTTTTCGTTAGGCACCAGCGTCGTCGTGAGGCCCGGCTGGCGGTCGGCCAGCATAAAGGCGCCGGTCCCGTTGACGTTGAGCGTGGCGTAATTGCCCGCTTCCTTGTCGGGCCGGGTGGCGTTGTTCGCCTCCGCCCAGCCCCGGTCCATCATCATCCAGTTGGCGATGGAGGCCGGAAAGAGCGGGTTCGGCGCGTTGGTGTAGAACTCGACCGTGAAGTCATCGACCACCCGCACCTCGGTCACCGGCGAGAACCAGCTTCGCACGTCGGCGGTTTCATCCGAGGCCCGCTCGTAGGAGAAGAGCACATCATCGGCATCGAAGGTCGCGCCGTCGTGGAAGGTCACCCCCTCGCGGAGAGTGAACCGCCACCCTTCGCCCGCACCAATCGGCTCCCAACTTGTCGCGAGCGACGGCTCCAGCGTCATGTCCTTCGACATGCGCACCAGCCCGTCATAGACGTTGTTGAGGAACCCCAGGACCGGGGCGGAGCTGACCGCATGGGGGTCCATCGTCTGAGGGTCGGTCTGGCCGGCCCAGCGGAACTCTTCTGCCGAGGCCGTTCCGGCCATCAGCGCGGTCGCCAGAAGGGCGGTTGTGGTGCGCAGCATGTCGCTCTCCCTGTTCGGATTTCGGCTTTCACGCGGTGTGACAGCCTGCCGCAGAACGCACAAGCCGCTCACCTGATTGTGAGCGGCCTGGCAAGTCGGGTCCGTTGCCGGAGGAGCCCCCGGCGACCGGCGCGCGGTTACGACGGGTCGTTCACGCTCGCATGCTTGATCATCGGCTGGTTCTCGGGGTCGACCTCGATGCCGATATTCGTGCCCATCGCCCAGTTCAGCACCTGGTGGTGGATCGGGATGTAGAGCTGCTCGTCCTGCACGACCCGCCAGATATCGGCGATATCGGCGTTGCGCGCATCGAGATCGGTGTTCGATGCCAGCGAGATGATCTTCTCGTCGAGCATGTCATTGTCGAACCCGGTGCCGTTCCAGGTGCCGATGCTCTCTTCGCGACCATGGACGAGGAAGTTGAAGATGTATTCCGAATCGTAGGTCGGCACGCCCCAGCCCAGCATGTAGAAGTCGGTCTGCCCGTCGGTGATGAGCGGGAAGTGCTGGGCCTTCGGCTTGGCGTCGAGGTTCACGGTCACGCCGATCTGGCCGAGCATGCCGACGGCCGCCTGACAGATCGCTTCATCGTTGATGTAGCGGTCGTTCGGGCAGTCGAGCCGGATCGTGAACCCGTCTTCATAGCCCGCCTCGGCCATCAGCGCCTTGGCGGCCTCGATATCGGTGGAGCTTTCGCCGTCCATCTGTGCCGTCCAGCCGTTGACGAAGGGCGGAGCGATCATGCCGGCGGGCTGCGACTGGCCGCGCATCACGACCTGCTGGATGGCATCGCGGTTGATCGCCATCGACATCGCCTTGCGCACGCGCACATCCGCCAGCGGGTTCGCCCCGTCGATATTGTCGGCTTCGATGTCGTCGGCCCCCTGGTTCATCCCGAAGAAGATCACCCGGTTCTGCGGCGCCTGTTTGACGACGAGCCCGTCGGCGCTGTTCACCCGCTCAAGGTCCTGCACCGGCACGTCTTGCAGGAAGTTGATCTCCCCCGAGAGAAGCGCTGCAACCCGGGTCGCGGCGTTCTGGATCGGTGTGTGGACGATCTCCTCGAAGGCCATCGGGAACTGGTCGCGGCCCCAGTACTCTGCGTTGATCTCCATCACCGTGCGCACGTCGGGCTCGCGGCTCACCAGACGGTAGGCGCCGGTGCCGTTGACGTTCGTCGTGGCATAGGTGATCTCGCCGCCCTCGAAATCCTGCACCTTCACGGTGTTGTTCGCCTCGGTCCAGTCCTTGTCCATGATGAAGAGGTCGGTGAGGTTCGCCGGCAGGATCGGGTTCGGCCCGTCGGTGACCATCTCGACGGTGTAGTCGTCGACTGCGCGGATTTCGACGATGGAGTTCAGAAGCTCCTTCATATCGGACGTCGGCGTCTTGGCGCGCTCGTAGCTGAAGACGACGTCTTCGGCAGTGAAGTCTGCGCCGTCATGGAATTTCACCCCCTGGCGGAGGTTGAACACCCAGACGTTCCGGTCGTCCGGGCTCGGCGCCCAGTCGGTGGCGAGCGCCGGCTCGAAGGCACCGGTGACGTCGCGGATGATGAGCGGTTCGTACATCTGGTGACGAATGGTGTGGGTCTGGCCTTCGTTCTGCGAATGCGGATCGAGGGTCAGCGCGTCGCCTGCGCTCGCCCATCGCAGCGTTTCGGCGGAAGCCGGCAGCGCGACAGAGGCGAGGAGAGCGGCGAGAACGGCCTTTTTTGCAATGCTCATTGTGAGTCCCCGTTGGTTTTTTGCGATGGGTCAGTGTTTGACAGTTTACCCGCGACCTCAAGTCCTAACGCTGCGGCCCCCGGGCGGCGGCGGATCCGGGAGGTGCTGGCGTCGGCGCGAAAGGGCGCGATTCGGGGAGGGTGGCCAGCAGCCGCGGTTCGGCGCGTCAGGCCCCAGATTGCCCCATGGCGGTCACCCGACCGCAGAGCTCTTCGGCCACCGCGAGCCCGCGGCAAGTCGCCACCGTCAGGCCGGGCAGGACCATCCATTCGAGCATCCACGCCGCTCCCGACCGCTCCTGTTCGTGAACCATCGCCCCGTGCATCGCCGACATCTGGGCGGCGCTGTACCGCGCCAGCGTGGCCAGCAACTCCGCCTCGACCGGGTTGGCCTTGTGGGGCATCGACGAAGAACCGCCGCCGCCCGACAGAGCGATCTCGTCGATCCCCTGCTGCGCCATTAGGCAGATGTCCTGCCCGATTTTTCCAAGGCTCCCGCCGAGGGTTGCGAGGCTGCCCGCATAGGCGATGAGCCCCCCGCGGTCGGTATGCCAGGCGGCGGTGGCCGAGCCGAGCCCAAGGTCGTGGGCCATGGCATCGGCCACCTCCGCTTCATGGGGCGCCCAGTCTGCGCGGGTGCCCACCGGACCGCCAAGTTGCAGCACCTCGACGCCGTTACGCAGGGCCGAAAGCCGCCGCCGGGCCGCGGCGAGGGAGCGGGCCCAAGTCCCGATCCGGTCGGCCACGGTGATCGGCTGCGCCGCCTGCATTCGCGTGCGGCCCATCAGGGCATTGGCGCCGAACCGATCGGCGAGCGCGCCGAGCGCCGCCTCCAAGCCGTCGATCCGCCGCAGCGCGATGGCCGAGATGTCTTTCAGGGTCAAAGCCAGTGCGGTGTCGAGAACGTCCTGCGAGGTCGCACCGGTATGGATGGCCGTGCCATGGTCCGGGAACGCCGCCCGGAGCGCGGCCACAAGCGACGGGATCGGTACGCCGTCGCGCTTCGAGCCTGCCGCGAGGTCTGCAAGGCCCGGCGCGAAGCTTGAAACATGCGCGGCGGCTTCCCTGGCCAGTTGGCCATCCACGAGCCCCGCCGCTCCCAGCGCCCGCGCCAGCGCGGCTTCGAAGGCGAGATAATGGGCGATCTGGCGGTCGCCGCTCCAGGCCGCGCGGGTGTCGTCATCGCCGAAGAGCGGCCCGAGCCAGGGGTGATCGAAAACCGAGATCATGGTTCCACGAATGGGCCTCGGCCCGCGCCTTGGCAAGGGGCTGTCCGGGCGCGCGTTGGCCGAGCGCCAGGCCGGCGGACCGGCGCGCTCATCGCCCGAGCATCGTGTCCGGCAGGAAGAGAGCGATCTGGGGGAAGGCCACGAGAAGGGCCACGCAGACCGCCATCGCCAGCCAGAACGGCAGGATGCCCTTATAGACCTCGCCGAGCGGCACATGGGGCGCCACCCCCTTCACGACGAACACGTTCAATCCCACCGGCGGGCTGATCAGCCCCATTTCGAGCACCACCACCATGATGATCCCGAACCAGATCGGGTCGTAGCCGAGTGTGGTGATGATCGGCAGCACGATCGGCACCGTCAGCACCATCATCGCGAAGCCTTCCATGAAAGTGCCGAGGATGATGTAGACCACGATGATGACGAGAAGGATCGCCAGCGCCGGGATCGCGAGTTCCCCGACGGTATTGGCAAGGTTCACAGGGATCCGGGTGAGCGCGAGGAAGGGGGCGAAGAAATGCGCCCCGATCAGGATGAAGAAGACCATCGCGGTCGTCTTGATCGTGTCGAGAAGCGCGGCGAAGAACTTCGCGATTGTGAGCCGGCGGGTCCAGAGCGAATGGGCGAAGGTCAGGAAAGCGCCGACGGCGGCGGCCTCCGTCACGGTGAAGATGCCCGCGTAAATGCCGCCGATCACGATCAGCACAACGAAGATCAGCGCGCCCGAGTTCATCAGCACCTTAAAGCGCTCAGCCATCGGAATGCGCTCGCCCGGAGGCCCAGCGTTGGGGTTGAGAATCGCGACGATGAAGACCGTGGCGACGAAGAGCACCGTCAGAAGCAGCCCCGGCAGGAACCCCGCCAGAAAGAGCCGGCCCACCGATTGTTCGGTCAGAAGCGCATAGACGATCAGCACCGTCGAGGGCGGGATGAGAATGCCGAGCGTGCCGCCCGCGGCGATAGAGCCGGTGGCGAGTTTCGGGTCATAGCGGTAGCGCTCCATCTCGGGCAGCGAGACCTTGCCCATGGTCGCGGCGGCGGCGATGGAGGAGCCCGACAGGGCGGCAAAGCCGGCACAGGCCATGATCGTCGCCGCCGCAAGGCCCCCCCGGCGGTGGCCGACCCAGGCATAGGCAGTCCGGTACATGTCCTGCCCCATGCCCGAGACACTCGCGAAGGCGCCCATCAGCACGAAGAGCGGGATCACGCTCAGCGTATAGACCGCCGAGTAGGAATAGGCGAAGGAGCCGAGGTTGTTGAGCGCGGCGGTGCTGGAATTCAGAACCGCGATGCCGCCCGCGCCGACAAGCATCATCGCCACGCCGATAGGCATGCGGATGGCAAGCAGCACGAAAAGGGCGGCGAAGCCGAGAATGCCGGCGAGGGTTGGGTCCATCAGGGTGTCTCTTCGGCCTTTTGTGTCGGGCGGAGCGCCTTCAGCGCGTCAAGCAGCAGCACGGCGGCAAAGAGCCCCGCCGAGACCGCGATGGCGAATTGGAACGGCGCCTTCGGGATGCCCATCATGTTGGTCGCATCCCCGTAGGACAGCCCGTCCACCGCATGTTTCCAGCTCTGCCAGGCGAGGATCGCGAGCAGGACCGCACCGAGGATATGCACCAGCGCATTGAGCCAGCGCATCGACGGCCGGTCGAGCGCCCGCGAGAAAATGTCGACGGCCACATGGCCGCGGGTGATCGCCGTATAGGGCAGCCCGCAGGCGACGATGACCGACATCGCAAGCTCCGTCATCTCGAAGCCGCCCCGGAAGGGGCGACCGAAGAAGTAGCGCATGACGATCTCGTAGATGATGAGAAGGGCCAGGGCAGCGAGGACGAGGCCCCCGGCATAGGCCAGGAGCCGCAATCCCCGTTCCAGCCCGCGCTCGATCGTCTCAAGCATCGTGGCCTAGTTCATCTCGATGCCGGCAACCGCGAGAAGCGCGGCGCCGTCGATGCCTTGGGCCGACATGTCTTCGAGCCACTGCTCGTAGATCGGCGCCAGAGCGGCGCGGAGCTTATCCTGCTCCTCTTCAGAGAACTCGATCACTTCCTTGCTGTCGTCGGTGCGCACGAAGGCGATGCTTTCGGCCGCCCTGTCAAGGTAGAACTGCGTCGCGCGGCGGCTCCATTCCTCGCCCGTCAGCCGGTCAATCACCTCCTGATGCTCAGGGGCGAGGGAATTGTAGCTGTCTTCGTTCATCACGATGGCGAACTGCGAGCGCCCCATCGTCGGGCCCATGATGGTGTAGTAATCGGCCACCTCATGCATCCGGAAGTCGAGGATGGTGGTGAAGGGCACCAGCGCCCCGTCGATCACGCCCCGTTCGAGCTGTGGGTAAAGCTGGGGGATCGGCATGGCCACCGGCGTGCCGCCGAGGACTTCGATCTGCCCCGCCTGGGCCGCCGAGGGCGAGCGCAACAAGAGCCCGGCGATGTCTTCGACGGTCCGTACGGGTTTGTCGCGGGTGTAGATGCCGACATCGTCCGCCGCCCAGAGGCCGAGCACCTTCACGCCGTCATAGTCGCCGTCGAGGTAGCCACCGTCGTGCAGGTCCCACAGAAGTTCGGTCGCCGCCATCCCGTCGGGCCGGAGGCCGGGCAGTTCGAGCATCTGGGTGCGCGGGAATTGCGCCGAGGTGTAGCCGGGCAGGCTGAACACCATATCGACCGTGCCGTCGGCGGCCTGGCGCATCAGTTCCGGCGCCTTCCCGCCGAGCTGCATCGACGGATAGGGCGTCAGCGTGACCTCACCGCCGGTTTCCTCGGCGATCTGTTCGGCCAAAGGCTGGATGATCTGGGTGTAGATGATGTGCCCCGGCGGCACGAAAGTATGGAGCCTCAGTTCGGTCTGAGCGGTGGCGGTGCTGGCGGTCGCCACCCCGAAGACCGCCGACAGCCCGATGGCGGCGGCCAGCGTTCCCTTAAACGTCTGGTGTTCACTCATATTGCATCCTCCCTTGGATTTTCAGTGGCATGCGAGGTCCTGTTGAACGTGAATCTAGGCGCGGCTGGCCAATTGCAAAGCAATTCCTCGCCGGGTTGGAGGGTGAAGAAGGGGCAGGTTGCCGGCCCCGTTTCACACCCGGCTCACTTTCAGTTTCGTCTTGAGATCGGTGCGGCAGAAGGCGTGCAGAAAGCAGGTGCGTTCCGAAACGTCGAGCATGTCGCGCGCGACGTCGTCGCTCTCGGACGTCTGCAAATGAACATGCGTTTCGACCGGGTCGGCCTGACCCGCCTTGCCAGTGCCGCCCGACGCGCCGCCCAGGGAGAAATGGGTATCCTGGACAATCGAGTAATGCGGCAGATCGAGCTTCTCCATCGACGCCATCCGGCCGAACTGGGTCATGAAGCAGAACCCGATCCCGGCAGAGATGAAGCTGACGGCATCGGGCGCACGGCCCTGGCCCCCCGCACTGGGCGCCTCTTCGCTGAGAAACCGGAAAATCGAGCCATGGGGGCTGTAGAGATGCTGTTCGATCTCCTTGATCCCGTCCTCGTGCAGCGTGCAGATCGCGGCCGGATTGAGTGTGCGGTCCTGTTCGTCGGTCAGGCTCGACGCAGCGGCGGCGGTGCCTTTCCTGACCTCTTTTTTCGGTGACATGCCGCGTCGCTCGATCAGCGTCAGATCGGTCGGTGCCGGTTCGGGCGCCGCGCCCGAGGGGTCGGGAACGACCGGCGCATCGAGGGCGATGGCCTCGCCGGTCTCGATCTCCGCGCCGTTGCGGGTCAGCGTGAAGAGGCTCGGCAGCACGCCGCGCATCAGCCCGTTGAGCGGCGAGGCATGGACGGCATTCATGAGCAGTTCGTTGAGCGCGGCGTCGTCGAGGTCGCAATCGACCTCCACCTCGAGCTCCACCGGCAACGCCCCGCCGGTCATCGTCCGCTTCCGCATCGAGCCCTGCATCGTGTAGTAGTTGTTCTGGATGAGCCGGAGCTTTCTCAGCGCCACGTTCTGTTGCGCCGCCAGGGCCGTGATCTCGTTCATGTAGCTCGCGATCATCCCCGTTGTCAGGAATGCCAGCGGGCAGGGGGCGGCGTCATGGCCGCTGAGATAAGCGCCCTCATCGGAGACGAGCCGCCACATCAGCCCCGAGCGTGCCGAGACCACCAACGCCTCCTTCTGAAAGCCCGAGAACGACCGGACCCATGTCCGCACCGCTTCCCCGCGTCGCAGGGCGGGGGGCGCAAGGCCGACGGCGTTGGGGTTGGCGACGGCGAAGAACGGGGCGATGCCGCTCTCGGCAATGATGTTTTCTCCGAGTTTCAAGCGCGTATCTCCTTTGGGGCGGCGCGATCGGGGCCGCGGAACGGGGATGTGGGAACGGGGGCGCGGTTCGACGGCGGCCGACCGCCTATCCGAATTGGACCGCTTGCGAGGCAAGACGGGATGCCGGTTCTGCGTGGCTCGGCAATGCCGGGGCAGGTGTTGCGGAAGCACGACCGTGCCCCGAAACGCTGGACGGGGTGCGTCGCGGGGGCCTCGGACCAACCGCAATTGGCGGCCTCCGGCGAACCGGGCGCCGTGGTTTGGTGTGTGGCGGTCATTTATTCTTTGTCCGCCAGCTATCGGCGGCATATCCGCCCTCGCGCACTTCGCGGGCATAGGGCGTCGGCGATACTCGCACACGGATCTCGGCCTGGCGGTGTTTCTCGGCGGAGGTCTTCGCCGTGTCATCGGGCTCGCCCCATCTGAGGGTCAGCACATCGCCCTCCTCGACCGATTGGTCGACGACCCCAAGCGAGAGCACGCAGCGCTCGTTGTAGCTGTAGCCGTTGAACATCGACATCCCGACCATTCGGTCGCCCTGCATCACCATGTCCGCCGAGGAGGAGGCGTAGTTGGGCTGGGGAAAGTCGATCCACTTGTAGGGCACGCCGTCCTCGAACGCCGAGGCAATCACCGTCATCACGTCGTCGCGGTTCCACTCGAAGGTGACCTTCTTGCGGTTCGTCGGCGCGTCCTTCAGCTTCTCAAGCGCCGCCTTGCCGATGAAATCCTCCTTCTTCCAGCCGATGTAGAAGCCGTAGCCCAGTTCGAAGGGGTTTACGTAATAGTCTTCGATATTGTCCGACACGAAGCTCCCGCCGATGGCGCCGGCGGCTTCGTAGTTGTCGGCCCCAACCCAGTCGCGATACTCCGCGAGCATCCCCTCGCCGGTGTAGACTCCCGGCAGCGGCGAGGGGATCCAGCCCGATTCGAGCGTATTCGTCGCATAGGCCCGGCTTCCGCACGGGACGAGGTCCACGCCCGCACTCCGCGCCGCCTCGAGAATGGTCGAGTGCACGTAGTGCTTGTCCTCGTAGGGCCCCCAGATTTCGAGACCGGGCGCGCCGGACATCCCATGCCGCAGCGCCTGGACCTGCTTCGAGCCGACATTGATCCAGTCGACATGGAAGAACTTGATGTCGGGCACCGGCCCACCGTTCATCTTCTCAAAGACCTTCGGCGCGTCGGGCCCCTGGATCTGGTAGCGGTAATGGGTCCGCAGCACCCGTTCGCCCTCCGGCCGCGAGGTCGAGCGGGGGTCGTGCCTGATCCGCACATTCCAACTGCCCCAGGCCGCCGCGAACATCAGCCAGTGCGACGTGGGCGCCCGGCCGACAAGGATGAACTTGTCCGTGCGCTCGCGGAAGACGATGTGATCGCCGATCACGTGACCGGCAGGCGTGACAGGCACGTAGTGCTTCGCGCGGTTGAGATCGAAGTTCGAGAAGTCATTGATCCCATGATGGGACAGGAATGCCTCCGCCTGCGGCCCCTCGACGATCAGCTCGTCCATGTGGTGGCTCTGGTCGAACAGCACGGCCGATTTCCGCCAGGCTTCCTGCTCCACCCGCCAGTTCCGGAACTCGGGCGTGACCACGGGATAGACGTACATGCCGATCGTCGAGTTGCGGAGCATCTCGACCGGACTTTTGTAATTCGCCATGACATCTGTAAGGCTCGGCACGACGGGTCTCTCCTCGGTCGTCGTCACTCTGCCGTCACGAGGGCGAGGCCCGGGACGCGGCGGGTCAGTTTCGGGTCGGCGTGCTGGAGATAGTCGAACTTCTCCCGGGCAAGCCGTGCGTGTTCGCGCGCAAGGGCCTCCGCGCGGCTGCCCTCGCGGGCCGCGATTGCGGCCAGAATGCCCCGGTGGTGGTCCTGTGCGCGGATCAGCGAAGCGGCGAATTCCGGGCCCATGAGCTGATCGCTCAGAAAGGAGCTCGGCGAGGCGAGCGGCAGTTGCGTGATCCTGTCGACCTCCCGTCGGATCACCGGGCTGCCGGCGAGTTGGCCGAGCATTTCGTGGAATTCGGCGTTGAGGCGCACATAGGCGGTGAAATCGAGCGCGGAAACCGGCTCCAGCGCGACGTCGATTGCATCGAGCACCGCCTCTGCCTTGGCCATAAGGGTCTCTTCGGCGCCCCGTTCGGCGGCAAGCCGCGCCGCCATGCCCTCGATCACGCCGCGCAGTTCGATGGCGTCGTTGATGTCGTCGAGATCGAAACGCGCCACCCGGCACCCGCTGCTGGCAGCCCGCACCAGAAGCCCTTCGGTGACCAGCCGGTCCATCGCCTGGCGGAGCGGTGTCCGTGAGATGCCGATCCGCTCCGACAAGGCGACTTCAGGCAGGCGCGACCCGGCGGGGTACTCCCCCGACATGATCAGGCCGCGCAGCGAGATCGTTGCCTTCTCCGCTTGAGACATCCGGTTCGTTTCGGCCATTGACCCTCTCGGAAGACGCGAGGCGCAAAGAAGTCCTGCCCCCCGTGGGCCTTTAACTTGTATACAATCACCCGTCAACGACCCTCTTATCTACCGATTATCGGCTCCTATTCGCTGGTTCTGTACGCAATCCAGCAGTCCTGACTGGGCCGGGCTCGGTCGCCGTTCGCACCGGCCGCTTGAAATTTCTTTCAGCACTTCTACCGTGCGACGCTCTGGGAGCCGCATTTGGCAGCGGCCGCCGCGTCGGCAGGCGGGGTGCTGCGCCGACCGTTTGAAGGGGGAGCCGGATGTCGATGGCAGCGGCAAGACACTACATCGCCGGCGGCTGGGTGGACGGTGACGACGCCCCGCAAGACAGCATCAACCCCGCGACCCTTGAGCCTCTGGGCCGTTTCCACCCCGGCAGCGCAGCGCTGGCCGATGCCGCCGCACAGGCCGCCCGTACGGCGTTTTTCGCCTCGCCATGGGCCCGGTCTCCCCGGCTCCGGGCGCAGGCGCTGTTCGAAATCGCCGACCGGCTGGAACAGGCCCGGGACGAGATCGCCGACCTTGTTGTCGCCGAGAACGGCAAGCTCCGCGCCGAGGCGCTCGGCGAGACCATGGCGGCGGTGTCGGAGACGCGCTACTACGCCGGTCTTGCCCGCAACATCCGCGGCACGATGCAGGAAATCGTGCCGGGCAGCCTGTCGCTGTTTCACCGCGAACCGGCAGGGGTGGCGGGGGTCATCGTCCCCTGGAACGCTCCGGTGACGCTCCTGATGCGGTCCCTCGCCCCGGCCCTCGCGGCCGGCTGCACCGCCGTCATCAAGCCTGCGGCCCAGACACCGGTCGTCCACGCCCGGATCATGGAGGCGATCACCTCCGCACCCTCCCTGCCGCCCGGCGTCGTGAACTCGGTCAATGAAAACGGCATCGAGGTTGGCCGGGCGATGGTCGCCTCGCCCGATATCGACGTCATCAGCTTCACCGGGTCGAGCCGGACCGGCCAGGCGATCATGGCCGCCGCCGCGCCCACGCTGAAGCGGGTGGGGCTCGAACTTGGCGGCAAGGCGCCAGCGGTGATCTTCGAGGATGCCGATCTCGATCTCGCCGTGAAGGAACTCACCCATGGCGCTCTGGCGATGGCCGGCCAGATCTGTGTCGCCGCCGCACGGTTTCTCGTCCACGACAGCGTGGCCACCGCGTTCGAAGAGCGGGCGGTTGCGGCTTTCAGGGCGGTCCGCACCGGCCCCGGCGACGACCCGGCGAGCGAGATGGGCAGCCTCATCGACGAAGAAAACCGCGGACGAATCGAGCGGCATATCGAACGGGCCGGGGATGAGGGCGAGCTCCTCCTTGCGGGGGAACGGATCGGCCCGGGCGCCTTTCTCACGCCGACGCTCTACCGGATCGAGGACGTCGCCTCCCCGCTCGTCCAGGAGGAGCTCTTCGGCCCGATCGTCTCGGTCGAGCGTTTCGCCGACGAGGCCGAAGCGGTTCACAAGGCGAATGCGACCCCCTACGGCCTCGCGGCGTCGGTGTTTTCCCGCGACGGTGCCCGGGCAATGCGCGCGGCGAGGTCGATCCGCGCGGGGACGGTCTGGGTCAACTCCCACCTCAGGCTCTTCGCCGAGGGCGAGACGGGGGGCTACGGGAAGTCCGGGCTCGGCCGGCTTCACGGACCGGAAGGTCTCCACGATTTCCTTGCGACCAAACATATCTACCTCGAGCCGGGCGTTGTTCCGCAACCGACCGGATGAGCAACACCTTCGACGTGATCGTCAATGGCGGCGGCCCGGTCGGACTGGGCCTTGCCATCGAACTCGGCCAGCGCGGCGTCCGGTGCTGCGTCATCGAGCGGCGGATGACACCGCAGCCGATCCCGAAGGGCCAGAACCTCACCCAACGCAGCTCTGAGCATTTCCAGGCATGGGGCTGCGAGGATGACCTCCGCAGCGCCCATCCGATCCCTAAAGACGGCGGTATCGGCGGGATGACGTCTTACGGCACGCTCCTGTCCGACTATCACTACGACGGGCTGAACCGCGCCCATGTGAAGGATTTCTACTTCGCGGCCAATGCGCGCCTCCCGCAATATGCGACCGAAGGCGTGCTGCGCCGGCGGGCGGCCGAGGTTCCGTCCCTGACCTGCCTCTACGGCTGGAGCGGCGAGGCGTTTTCCCAGGATGAAGACGGGGTAGACGTCGAGGCGGTTGCTTCGGACGGGTCCGCGCCCCGCCGGCTGCGCGCGGCCTATGTCGTGGGTTGCGACGGAAGCCGCTCCGCCGTCCGGGAGGCGGCCGGGATCGGCGAAACGCGCTCGGAGCACAACCGCCTCATGGCGCTGCTGGTGTTTCGCTCCGAAGCGCTCGACCACCTGCTCAAGCGCTTTCCCGGCAAGGCGTTCTACAATGTGCTCCACCCGGATTACGAAGGGTACTGGCAGTTCTTCGGGCGGGTGGATCATGGGGTCTCGTGGTTCTTCCACACGCCGGTGCCGGAGGGCACGACGACAGAGAATTTCGACTTCAGCGCGCTGCTCACCCGCGCCGTCGGACAGCCCTTCGAGCACGATTTCGACTATATCGGGCTGTGGGACCTCCGGGTGGCGCTCGCCGACACCTACCGGTCGGGGCGGGTTTTCATCGCCGGCGACGCCGCCCACAGCCATCCACCCTATGGCGGGTATGGGATCAACCTTGGCTTCGAGGACGCGCGCAACCTCGGCTGGAAGCTCGCCGCCGTGATAGGGGGCTGGGGCGGGGCGGCGCTTCTCGACAGCTACGAGGCGGAGCGGCGGCCCGTCTTCGCGTCCACGGCAGGGGATTTCGTCGAACGGTTCATCGATGAGGATCGAGCGTTTCTCGAAACCTACGCGCCGGACCGCGACCGTGCCGCCTTCGAACGCGCCTGGGCGACCCGCAACCTCGACAGCGCGGAGGTCACCCGTTTCGAGCCGAACTACGCCGGCTCACCTGTCATGGCCAATGCAGGTGCGGCGCGCCCGGGCGCGCTGGGCGAGCACCGTTTCGAGGCGCGGACGGGGCATCTCCTGCCACCGCCGGGGCCTGACGGCGACCGCTCGGTGGCCGCGCGGATCGGGCGCGGATTTACGCTTCTGTCCGACGACCCCGAGGTGAGGGCGGCGTTTGTGCGCGCGGCGGAGCGTCTGGGCGTTCCGCTCGGAGCGACCGATCTCCTGCCGGACTGGCGCGAGGCCTACCGAACGAGCGCGCTTCTCGTCAGGCCGGACCGGTTCGTGGTCTGGGCGGGCGAGGCGGGTTGGACGGCCGAGGCGCTTCTTGCCCGGGCGGCGGGGCGCGAGGAGGCGCTGGCCGTTGTCTGAGCGCGCCCTTGCGACCGGCGCGGCCTCGGGGATCGGCCGGGCCGCGGCCATCGCCCTGAAAGCGAGGGGGCCTCGGTCATGGCGCTCGACCGCAACGACCAGGGGCGCTGCCGCCGACGCCTGGGTCCAGGTCGGTTTCGGGCGGGACGCCGAGCCGTTTCCGCCCAGCCTCGAGGGATTCGACATCCTCGTTAACTCCGCCGGGCTGCCACCGCGCGAAGGCACCGAAGCGCTGGTGCTCGAGGTCAACTTCTGCGCGCTGCGGCGGCTCACCGAAGCGGCCATTGGGCGGATGTCCGCGGGCGGCCGGGTCGTGAACGTCGCCTCCAAGGCCGGTGCGAAGTGGCGCGAGAACATCGGGCAGGTGCGACGTCTGGTTGCACTGCCGGAGCCGGCGGACCTCGACGCCTTCGTTGCGGCCGAACGCATTGACCCGGTCCGGGCCTACGATCTGTCGAAGGAGGCCGTGATCGCCTGGACGAAGGCGATGAAGGGGCCGCTGATCAGCCGCGGGCTCCGGATGAACTGCGTCAGCCCCGCCGCTGTCGACACGCCCCTGCTTGACGATTTCACCGCCGCCTTCGGCGACCATGCGACGAAGGGCATCGAGATGACCGGCCGCCCCGGGCGTGTCGAGGAAATCGCGGAGGTCATCGCCTTTCTGGCCGGTCCAGGCTCCGGATGGGTTCGGGGCTGCAACATTGAGGTCGACGGCGGCCTGACCGCGCTTCTCGAAACCTGCGATGCCGGGCTGACCGTCAGGTGGTGAATTGCCGCCGGAAGCCCGACGGTGTCAGGCCGCGCACCCTACGAAAGCGCCGGGTGAAGTAAGACGGGTCCGGGTAGCCCAGGCGGTAGCCGATCTCCGCCACCGTCGCCCCGGTGAAGATCAGCATCCGGCAGGCCTCGGTCATCAGGCGCCGTTCGACATAGGCCGCCGCGCCGCGGCCCGTCGCGCTCCGGCACAGGCGGCTGAGATGGCCGGTCGTGATCGAGAGCGCCGCCGCATAGTCCGACGCGGTCCAGCCGTCGGCCATATGCGCGTCAATCAGCCGGTCGAGCGCGAACAGCCGTTCGGGTTTCTTCCGGCCGATCCGCACCGGCCCGAGCAGGCACAGCTCGGCGAGGGTGGCGAGCACGGAATGTGCCAAGCCGACGGTTCGCTGCGCCGCGAAGGGAGACGTTGTCCGGGCCGCCTTGCGAAGTTCTGCGGCAAGCACCTCAAGCGTGCCGGACGTCCGTCCGGCAAAGGGGCGGGAGAGGGCGGCGGCGACCTCCGCCCCGTTTGGGCCCGTGGAGGCCAGAACACTTGCCGGGGCGGATATCACATCTCCGCGCACATCGGGCGTGAAGTGGAACTCGTGAACGCAATGCTCTGGAACATATAGAAAATCACCTTCGCAGAGCGTGAGCTGAACACCATCGGCATGCGCCGAAACGCGACCCGCCGTGACGAGAAAGAGCTGCGACACACCGCCGTGCCGATGCGGCAGAATACGCCAGTCGTGCAGTTTCGCCCGGTCGGGCAGGCTTTCGCAATGCACCGTGTCGGGAAAGGCCGCGGTCTCGCCGTAGAACCCGAGCGCCGGAATGGTGGCCATATCGCTCATGCACGAAAAGTACCGGAAGCTGCGGTCTGTGTCCAATGTCACGGCTGCGATTTCTTCCTAACCTGCGCCCTATGCGCGGCAGGGAGGGTCGGATGCGAACGCAGGTTGCGATTATCGGCGGTGGGCCTTCGGGCCTGCTCTTGTCCCAGCTTCTGATGCGGGCGGGGGTCGAGACTGTCGTGCTCGAACGCGCGACGCGGGACCACGTTCTGTCGCGCATCCGTGCGGGCGTTCTCGAGGCGGGCACGGTCGCGATGCTGGAGGAGGCCGGGGTCGGCGAGCGCCTCCACCGGGACGGTCTTCCCCATGACGGCTGCTACCTGACCGATGACGACCTGATGGTGCGGATCGACTTTCGCGAACTCACCGGCACCCCCGTCATGGTCTATGGCCAGACCGAGGTCACCGCCGACCTCTACGCCGCTCAGGATGCGCTCGGCGCCGAAATCCTCCACGAGGTCTCCGACGTCGTCATCAACGACGCCACCACCAACGCGCCCTACGTGACCTTCACGCACGGGGGCGAACAAAAACGCCTCGACTGCGCCTTCGTCGCCGGCTGCGACGGGTTCCACGGGGTGAGCCGCAAGACCATCCCCGAGGACGTCCGCCGGGAGTTCGAACGGGTCTACCCCTTCGGCTGGCTCGGCATCCTGTCAGAGACACCGCCGGCCGATCACGAACTGATCTACGCCAATTCCGCGAACGGCTTTGCCCTGGCGTCCATGCGCAGCGAGATGCTCAGCCGCTATTACGTCCAAGTCCCGCTCACCGACAAGGTGGAAGACTGGAGCGATGCGCGGTTCTGGGAGACCCTCAAATCCTGCCTGCCGACCGGGGTCGCCGACACCCTCGTCACGGGCCCCTCGATCGAGAAATCCATCGCGCCCCTGCGCTCCTTCGTCAGCGAGCCCCTGCGCTGGGGCCGGCTGTTTCTCGTCGGCGATGCTGCCCATATCGTCCCGCCGACGGGGGCAAAGGGGCTGAACCTCGCGGTGTCCGACGTCTTCTACCTCAATCAGGCACTGATCGATGCGCTGACCAGGGGCGACGAGAGCGGTATCGACGCTTATTCGGACCGAGCCCTTACCCGGATCTGGAAGGCGATGCGGTTTTCCTGGCAGATGACGACCATGCTCCACCGCTTCGAGGGCGAGGACAACTTTGCTGCGCAGATGCGCAAAGCCACGCTGAACCATCTCGCCCAATCGGAGACCGCCCGTCGCGATCTGGCGGAGAATTACATCGGGTTGCCGTTCTGAGGGCAGCCGTAACCCGGTCGCTGGCCCACCGCCGGGTTTGCTAGGCTGGGCCGGGGAAGACAGGTCATGAGGAGGAAGCCCGGGGATGAATGACAAAGCCGCTTTGATGCCGCGCCGGCGGGAGGCGCATCCCGTCCCCTACTGGCCCGATTACAAGACCTCGGTGACCCGGTCGCCGTCGCTGCCGCTGTTGTCGATGGAATCGACCCCCAGCGAGGAAACCGGCCCACGCTTCGGCCATTCGCTGATCGGGCCGCTCGATAACAACCTCATCGTGAACTATACGGGCGGGAAGGCCCCGGCGGTCGGCGAACGCATCCGTGTGCATGGCCGCGTGCTCGACGAGACGGGCCGCCCGGTGCCGCAGACCCTCGTCGAAATCTGGCAGGCGAACGCGGGCGGGCGCTACCGGCATATCAAGGACACCTACTTTGCGCCGCTCGACCCCAATTTCGGCGGTTGCGGGCGGACGCTGACGGATGCGGACGGCTTCTACGAGTTCATGACCATCCGCCCCGGCGCCTATCCCTGGCCGAACCGCGCCAACGACTGGCGTCCGATGCATGTTCATTTTTCGATCTTCGGCCATGCCTTCGGGCAGCGCCTCATCAGCCAGATGTATTTCGAGGGCGACCCGCTGATCGACCGCTGCCCGATCATGGCGACGATCCGCGACCGGAGCCAGATCGAGCGGCTCGTCGCCCCCCTCGACATGCAGAATTCGAGGGCCATGGATTATCTCGCCTACAAGTTCGACATCGTGCTTAGAGGCCGCCGCCAGACGATGTTCGAGAACAAGCCTGAGGGGATGTGAGCCATGACCCAGCCGCTTGAAATGCTCATCGAGACCCCGAGCCAGACCGGCGGGCCTTACGTCCATATCGGCTGCATTCCGAGTTTTGCCGGTGTCGAGGGGATCTACCCTGAGGATCTGGGCCTTTCACCGATTGCCAAGGGCGCGAGGGGCGAGGCGATCACCGTGACCGGCTCGATCTACGACGGCACCGGCTGGGCGATGCGCGACGCGATGCTCGAAAGCTGGCAGGCGGATGCGGCGGGTCTTCATCCCGGCCAGCAAGGAGCCGACCCAAATGTCTCCGGCTTTTGCCGGTTCGCCGCCGACAAGGACAGCGGCGAGTTTACCCTCAAGACCGTGAAGCCTGGTCCCGTCATGGGGCGCGACGGCCCGCTTATGGCCCCCCACATCTCCCTCTGGATCGTGGCACGTGGCATCAATATCGGGCTTAACACCCGGGTCTATTTCGACGACGAAGACAATTCCGCCGACCCCCTCCTGGCGCGGATCGAACAGCGCCACCGGGTGGACACGCTCATCGCGAAGACGACCGGTGTGGGGGCCTACCGCTTCGACGTTCGCCTCCAAGGCGAGGGTGAGACGGTCTTTCTCGACCTCTAGCCGGTGACCGGCCTGGGTTGAACCGCGTAACGACTTTTTGGCCTTAAGCGGACGTTCGGGTCTTGCTCCGGCAGCCCCTGGCGAAACACGCCCCGGACTTGATCCGGGGCCCCGATCCACCGGAGTGCCAAGCCTGTCGAGGTCCCGGGTCAAGCCCGGGACGTGGGGGGATTGTGATCGGGTCGTGCAGCATGGATGTCCCCTTCAGGCCAATAACCGCGAACGAACGCGTAACACATACACATCCTGCTCTGGCCGCGCTGAAGCCCGTCTTCGGCGCTCTCTCGAACCGGGTTCCACCCGCTCCCAGAGCCCGGCGCGGCACTGTGCCGGCTTTCGCCGATCTCTAATAAATACATCTTGAATACAAAACGTATTTATTGCAAGCTGGCCCCGTCCGGGATCGAAAGGGCACCGATGCAGGTTTCCGACCGAAAGGCCAAACTCGCCGAATACCTGGTGCGCGCCATCCTCACCCAGGACCTTGCGCCGGGTTCCGAGCTCGACGAGGCCGCGCTTTGCGAGCGGTTCGAACTCTCGCGCACGCCGGTGCGCGACCTGTTCCGCGACCTCGAAGGCGTGGGCTACATCCGTGTCCGGGGGCTTCGCGGTGCCCGGGTGGCCGAGCTTTCCCACCGGACCTTGCGGGATTTCTTCCTCACCGCGCCGATGGTCTACGGCGCGATCCTGCGGCTCGCCGCCCGGGAGGCGATGCCCGCGCAGGTCGCCGAACTGAAGGCCGCACAATCGGCCTTCCGCCAGGCGTTGCGAGACGGTTCGGTCGCCCAGCGGACGCTGGCCAACCATCGGTTCCACGAGATCACCGGCGAGATGGCTGCCAACATCTATCTCGCCCCGTCCTTCAACCGGCTGCTCATCGACCACGCCCGGATCGGGATGACCTTCTATCAACCCAGGACGAGCGAAATGGCCGAAAACCTCGCCCGCGCCAGCGACCAGCATGAGGCGATCATGGCGGCCATCGAGGCCGGCGACGAAGAGGCGGCGGCCCAACTGGCCGACGACCACTGGTCGCTGTCGCGGGATCAGATCGAGAGCTTCGTGATGCCCGCCGGGCTCGACCTGCCGCTCGGTGAAGCGGCGGGAGCGGGGGCCGTTTCGGGGGCGGGGGCCGTATCGGGAGCGGGGGCCGCGCGATGACACCGATCTTCCGCTTCGACGGGATCTATACACCGGTCGTGACACCGTTCACGGAGGATGGCGAGGTGCATTGGGACGCGCTGGCCGATCTCGTCGAGCATCTCCTCGACCATGGTGTCCACGGCCTGATCTCGGGCGGCTCGACGGGGGAAAACTACGCGCAGACGGTGCCTGAGCGCATCGAGATTGCCCGGTTCACCCATCAGCGGCTGAAAGGCCGGCGGCCCTTCGTCGTCGGCACCGGCGCGATGCTCACGGACGATTCGGTCGCCCTGGCGCAGGCCGCCCGCGAGATGAAGGCCGATGCGATCCTTCTCGCAAGCCCGCCCTATGCCGTCCCCACCGACCGCGAAAACGCGCTCAACGCGCTCGCCATCGACCGCGCGGCGAACCTGCCGGTGATGCTCTATAACTATCCCGGCCGCACCGGCACCATGATGGGCGAGGAGTTTCTCGACCGGGTGGGCCGCAGCCGCAACTTCTGCGGCATCAAGGAAAGCTCGGGCGATATCAACCGGGTGCATATGCTGGCCCGCGACTACCCCCATATCCAGTTGGGCTGCGGGATGGACGACCAGGCGCTCGAATTCTTCGCCTGGGGCGCGCCGTTCTGGGTCTGCGGCGGGTCGAACTTCCTGCCCGCCGAGCATGTGGCCCTCTACAAGGCCTGCATCGTCGAGGGGAACTTCGCCAAGGGCCGGCGGATCATGTCGGCGATGCTGCCCCTGATGCGGGTCCTCGAACAGGGCGGCAAGTTCGTCCAGACCATCAAGCATGGGGTGACGATGAACGGGATCGACTGCTCGGTCGTCCGCCGTCCCCTGAAGGCGCTCAACAAGGACGACAAGCGGGAATTGGAGCAGGTGGTGCGGGTTCTCAAGCGCACCATCGCGGCGATCGAGGCGGAGGGCTAATCGGATGTCACTTCTGACCAAAGCGGAGTATGAGGCCATCGCCGCCGGGCTCGAACTCCCGACCGGGGCCTTCATCGACGGCGGTTACCGCCCGGCGATCTCAGGAAAAACCTTCACGTCGCTCAACCCCGCCACCGGGGAGACCCTGGCAGACATCGCCGCCTGCGGGGCGGAGGATGTGGATTTCGCCGTCGAAAAGGCCCGCGACGCGTTCGAGGACGGGCGCTGGTCGCGGCTCCACCCGACCGAGCGCAAGGCGGTGCTCATTCGCCTGTCGAAACTCATCAAACGCAACGTCCATGAACTCGCCGTCATGGAGAGCCTCGACAGCGGCAAGACGATCTACGATTGCGAGACGGTCGATCTGCCGGAAACCCTCCATTGCCTGACCTGGCATGCCGAACTGATCGACAAGATCTACGATCAGGTCGCCCCGGCCTCGGACGACCATATCGCCATGGTCGTGCGCGAGCCTTTGGGCGTGGTGGGCCTCGTCCTGCCCTGGAACTTCCCGCTTCTGATGCTCGCCTGGAAGATCGGCCCGGCCCTGGCGGCGGGCTGTTCGGTCATCGTCAAACCGGCCGAGGAGACGAGCCTCACGGCCTTGCGCCTGGCAGAGCTGGCGGTCGAGGCCGGGGTGCCGAAGGGCGTCTTCAACGTCCTTCCCGGGATGGGCCCGGAGGTGGGCGAGCCCATCGGGCGGCATATGGATATCGACGCGGTGTCGTTCACCGGCTCGACGGCCACCGGCAAGCGGTTTTTGACCTATGCCGGCGAGTCGAACGCCAAGGAAGTCACCCTGGAGATGGGCGGCAAGAACCCCGCCATCGTCATGGCGGACGCCGAAAACCTCGACCGGGTGGCCGCGCATCTCGTCAACGGCGCGTTCTGGAACATGGGCGAAAACTGCTCGGCCACCTCGCGGCTCATCGTCGAGGCGCCCGTGCGCGCGGCCCTTCTCGAACGGATCGAGGCCCATATGCGCGAATGGGTCGTCGGCGACCCGCTGGACCCCGAAACCCGGGTCGGCGCGCTGGTCTCGGCGGCCCATTTCGAGAAGGTCTCGGGGTATTTGGCGAAGGCCGAGGACGTGCTCATCGGCGGCAAGGCCGAGGCGGGTTTCGTCGAACCGACCGTGATCGCACTGCCCGGCAACGACCATCTTCTCGCGCGCGACGAAATCTTCGGCCCCGTCCTGTCGGTCATCACGGTCAAGAGCTTCGATGAGGCCATCGCCATCGCCAACGACACAGCTTACGGCCTCGCCGCCGCCCTCTTCACCTCCAACGCCAAGCGTGCCCTCCGCGGCGCCCGCGCCCTCCGGGCCGGGACCGTCACGGTCAACAGCTACGGCGAGGGCGATATCTCGACCCCCTTCGGCGGGTTCAAACAATCGGGCTTCGGGGGCCGCGACAACGGCATTCACGCCCATGATCAATACACGCAAGTCAAAACCATCTGGCTCGATCTGGCCGACGACGAAGACGAGGCGGTGTCGTGACGACGCGCATCGCCCGGCGGCTGCCGCGCGAGCGGGGGCGGGCGGGCTGGAACGCCATCCTCGGGCCCCGCGCGCCCCGCCCGGCGTTGAAAGAGGCGGTCACGGCCGATCTCGCCATCGTCGGCGGTGGGTTCGCGGGGCTCTCGGCGGCACGGCGGTTTCTGCAACTTCAGCCCGGCGCGCGGGTGGTGCTCCTCGAAGCCGGCGAGATCGCCGAAGGCACGGCGGGGCGCAACTCCGGCTTCATGATCGACCTGCCCCACGATCTCGCCAGCGCCGATTACGCCGGGGCGGGGGACGAAAGCCGCCGCATCGCCCTCAACCGCCAGGCCATCGCGTTTGCCCGCGACGCGGTGGCGGAATTTCAAATTCCGCCCGCCTATTTCGATGAAATAGGCAAGGTGAACGGGGCCGGGGGGGCGGCGGCCGAGGCCCATAACGACAGTTACGCGGCCCATCTGGCCGCCCTCGGCGAGGCAAATGAGCGGCTCGACGCCAAAGCCATGGAAGACCTCACCGGCAGCCGGTTCTACCGCTCTGGCCTCTACACGCCAGGCACCGTCCAGCTTCAGCCTGCGGGCTATATCCGTGGGCTCGCCGAGGGCCTCGCCGCGACCATCGCGCTATACGAAAACACCCCCGCCAAGGCGATTGCCCGCACCGGCCCCGACTGGCGCATCGACACGCCAGAAGGTTCGGTAACGGCGGCCAAGGTCATCCTCGCCACCAACGGGCATATCGAGAGCTTCGGCTTCGCGGCGGGGCGCCTGATGCACCTCTTTCTCTATGCCTCGATGACGCCGGAACTCGATGCCGAGACGTGCCGCACCCTCGGCGGCACCCCCCGCTGGGGGGTCACCCCGTCCGACCCGATGGGCACCACCGTCCGGCGGCTCGACACGCCCCTCGGCGGCAACCGGATCGTCACCCGCACCGCTGCGACGCTGCGCTCGGGCATGGCCGCCAGTGCCGCCGACGTCGCCCGGGCCACCCGCGCGCAACGGCGGAAGTTCGACGCGCGGTTTCCCGCCCTCAAAGGTCTCAAACCCGAATACGAATGGGCCGGCCAGCTCTGCCTCACCCTCAACGGCGTCGCGGTCACCGGCGAGTTGGAGCCCGGGCTCTTCTCGGCCGCCGTCCAGAACGGGCTCGGCACCGCGCGCGGCACGCTCACCGGCATCGCCGCGGCCGAGATGGCCGCCGGCACGGAGACCGACATCACCCGCCATTTCGCCGCCGAACCCGAGCCCCGCCGCCTGCCGCCCCGCCCGGTGCGGGATCTCGGCGCCAACGCCCTCCTGCGCTGGCGCGAATTGCGCGCAGGTGCGGAATAGGAGAGAGACCATGACCGCAGAGACCGATACCAGAGCCCGCCGCCAGTCCCGTGCCGGCGGCCGCGCCGCCCGCCGGGCCCTCCGGACGGCGACCGACATCTCCATGCTGCCCGGTCTCAACAACGCCCTGCCCCGCTGCGAGGTGATGGACGAGGGCGGCGTCGCGCGGATCGATGCCGCCTCGATGGACATTCTCGAAAATGTCGGCGTCGTCTTCCGCGACCCGATCGCCCTCGAAGACTGGCGGCGCGTCGGCGCGAAGGTGGACGGCGAGCGGGTCTATCTCGACCGGGGCCTCATCCGCGAGCTCATCGCCACGATCCCCGAGAGCTTCACCTATCACGCGCGCAACCCGGCCAAGAACGTCGCCCTTGGCGGGCGCCAGTCGATCTTCGTGCCGATGACTGGGGCGCCCTATCTCAGAGACCTCGACGACGTCCGCCGCAACCCCACCCTCGACGATCTGGCGATGTTCCACAAACTCGCCCATATGCTCCCCGCGCTGCACTCGTCGGCGCACCACATCGTCGAGCCGATGGACCACCCGATCAGCCACCGGCACCTCCGCATCACCTATTCGTCGATGAAGCATTCCGACAAGACGTTCATGGGCATGACCACAAGCCCCAAGAACGCCGAGGATGTGATGGAGATGTGCGCGGCGCTCTTCGGCGAGGACTTCCTCGAAACCCACCCCGTGACGACCGGCAATTGCAACGGCAACTCGCCCCTTGTCTGGGATGAGACCATGCTCGGGGCCATGCGCGCCTTCTGCCGCCGCAACCAGCCGGTGCTCTGCTCGCCCTTCGTCCTCGGCGGCGCGAACACGCCCGCAAGCGTTCCGGCCACCGTCGCACAACTCAACGCCGAGGCGCTCTCCGCACTCGCCTACACGCAAGTCATCCGCAAGGGCGCCCCGGCGATCTACGGCCATTACCTCTCGACCGTGTCGATGAAATCCGGCGCGCCCATGGCCGGCACCCCCGAAATCAGCCTCATGAACTTCATGATCGGCCAGATGGCGCGGCATTACCGGGTGCCCTGGCGCACCTCGAACACCCTTGGCGGGGCGAAGACCTTCGACGCCCAGGCCGGCTACGAGAGTGCCACGACCCTCTCGGCAGTCCTTCATGCGGGCGCCAATTACATCTGGCATTCGGCGGGCTGGAACGAGGCGGGGATGCATTGCTCGGTGGCGAAATTCGTCGTCGATGCCGAGCAATGCGCGATGGGCCACAAGATGGCGCAAGGGTTGAATTGGGACGATTTCGACACGGCCCTGGCAGCGGTCCCCGATGTCGGCCCCGGGGGCCATTACCTCGGCCACCCCCATACCCAGGACAACTTCCAATCCGCCTTCTTCATGCCCGAGCTCTTCGACAACAACTCCATCGAGCAATGGATGGCCGAGGGCTCGGTAGAGATCACCGCCCGGGCGCTGAAATACGCCAGGCATCTTCTGGAGGTCTATGAAGAGCCCCCGCTCGACGAGGCCCGGGACGAGGCGCTGCGCGACTATATCGCCCGGCGCGAGCGGGAAATCCCGGCGGTGGAGGCGCTCAATCAGGAGTATTGAGGCGCCCAGTCAGCGCGAGAGACAGATCCGCCCCGGACCCGATCCGGGGCCTCGGTTCCCCCGGGGCGCACCGTCGATCGGGGTCCCGGGTCGAGCCCCGGACGGGTCTTCCTGCCGACCCCCGCCGCCCCCACCGCACGCTGCCCCTATGCAGCGTTAACCTTCAAAGGCGATAACCGGTCCCGCGATGCGCATCGCCAGACGGCCCTCGGGCCGCGTCGGGCCCGGCAAAAACCGGCCCGGGGCGGTACCCGGTGACAGTGGATCCACTGCTTCACGTCTTGGCTCTCCATACCCCGCCATAACGGCAGCCCCAGACCGCCCCCGGAGCATCCGGGCCGGCGGCAAAGGGCGTCGGCGCCGTTTGCAGTGACGGGCAGGAGCCTTGGTCCTGGCCTGGGGCGGGCTTTGGTCTGCCCGCCCCGGCCACAAGACGTCCCCGTCCCGGGCTTGACCCGGGACCTCGATCAACGATGCGCGCCGGGGGCTCGGGGCCCCGGATCGAGTCCGGGGCGTGTTTCGCTATGACTTTCGAGCGCAGACCAATGCCCGCCCCAGGCCATACCAAGCCCGGGCGCTCCCCAGCCGCCAGCCTATCGGCTCGAAAACCGCTCCCGCAGGACCGCCTTTTGCACCTTCCCCATCGCATTCCGCGGCAGGGCGTCGACGATCTCGTAACGCCGGGGATGCTTGAACCGGGCGAGCTTCTCGCCAACCGCCGCCGCCAGCGCGCCGGCGTCGACCTCCGACCCGGGCGCCGGCACCACGGCGGCCACCACCGCCTCGCCGAAATCCGCATCCGGCACCCCGAAAACCGCGCTTTCGGCCACACCGGGTGCGGCGTTCAGCACGTCCTCGACCTCCTTGGGGTAGACGTTGAGCCCGCCGGTGATGATCAGGTCCTTCGCCCGCCCGACGATGGAAAGATAGCCGTCGTCGCTCAGCCGCCCGAGGTCGCCGGTGACGAAGAACCCATCGGCGCGCATCTCTTCGGCGGTCTTGTCCGGCATCCGCCAATAGCCATTGAACACATTGGGTCCGCGGACCTCGACCATGCCCACCCCGCCCGGTGCCACCTCCGCGCCGGTCTCGGGATCGGTCAGGCGAATGTCGACCCCGGGGAGAGGGCGGCCCACGGTTCCCGCGCGCCGGGTGCCGTCATAGGGGTTCGACGTGTTCATGCCCGTCTCCGTCATCCCGTAACGTTCGAGGATGGCGTGGCCTGTCCGCTCGGCGAAGGCCCGGTGGGTCTCGGCCAGCAGCGGCGCACTGCCGGAGATGAAGAGCCGCATGTCGGCACAGCGCTCGCGGGTCAGCCGGGGGCTTCCCAGAAGCCGGGTATAGAAGGTCGGCACCCCCATCATCAGCGTCGCGTCGGGGAGCGCGTCGAGGATGGCGTCGAGGTCGAAGCTCTCGAAGAACCGCACCGCCGCCCCGGCGGCCATCGCCGTGCCCAGAGCGACGAAGAGCCCGTGGGTGTGAAAGATCGGCAGGGCGTGGATCAGGACGTCGCGGTCGGTGATCGCCCAGAGATCGGTGAGGGCCAGCGCGTTCGAGGCGAGGTTCTCGTGGGTGAGCATTGCGCCTTTCGACCGGCCAGTGGTGCCCGAGGTGTAGAGCAGGGCGGCAAGATCGTCGGGAGCTCGGGGAACCGGCTGAAACACCTCCCGCTTGTCCTCGGCCGCCCGGGCAAGCGTGCCCGAGCCGTCGGCATTGAGCGTCAGAAGCCTCGCCGCGACGCCCTCGGCGATGGGGCGCAGCCGGGCGGCGGCGCTGTCATCGACCACCAGAAGCCGAGGCTCGGCATCCTCGACGAAATAGCCGACCTCGTCGTCCTTATAGGCCGTGTTGAGCGGCAGAAACACGGCGCCGGCCGCGACGGAGGCGACGTAGAGCGCCACGAGTTCGGCCGATTTCGCCGCCTGGACGACAAGCCGGTCGCCCGGCTCCACGCCGAGCGCGACAAGGCCATGGGCCATTTGCGCGGCCATCCCGAAAAAGTCCCGGTAGCTGAGGGTCTCGCACCCCTCGCAGATCAGAAACGGTGTATCGCTCTCCGCCCGGCCTGCGAAGAGGGTGTCGAAAAGGTGGTTCGTCACGCCGCGAGACCCGCCTCGATCGCTCCGGCAAGCCTGTCCACGAGTTCCTCGATCTCGGCGTCTTCGATGATGAACGGCGGCGCGAGGAGGATGTGGTCGCCCAATCTGCCGTCCACCGTGCCGCCGGCGGGATAACAGATCAGGCCCCGCGCCATCGCGGCGGCCTTGATCTGCGCGTGCAGCTTGCGCTCCGGGTCGAAGGGCGCCTTCGTGTCGCGGTCGGCGACAAGCTCGATCCCGCGAAAGAGCCCGCGGCCGCGGATGTCGCCGACATGGGGGTGCTGGCCGAAGCGCTCATGGAGCGCGGCGTTGAGGACGGCGCCCTTCTCGCGAACGCGGTCCACAAGGCCCCGGTCGAGAATGGCGCTGACCACCGCATGGCCGGCAGCCGCCGCGAGCGGATGGGCATGGTAGGTGTGCCCGTGCTGGAAGCTCCCCGAGCCCGCCGCGATCGCCTCGTAGATCGCGCCAGAGCAGAGCATCGCGCCGATGGGCGCATAGCCCGCGCCGAGCCCCTTGGCGATGGCAACGATGTCGGGGGAGATGCCGTCCTTCTCGCAGGCGAAAAACCGCCCCGTCCGGCCCATCCCGCACATCACCTCGTCGAGGATCAACAGAACGCCGTGGGCATCGCAGATCTCGCGGATGCGCCTGAAATAGCCCTCGACGGCGGGCACAGCGCCGGCGGTCGCGCCAACCACCGGCTCGGCGATGAAGGCCAGCACCGTCTCGGGTCCCAGCCGCTCGATCTCGGCCTCGAGCTCGTTTGCGACACGCTGTCCGTAGGCGAATGCGTCTTCGCCCTCGGCCCGGCCGCGGTATTCGTAGCAGGGCCCGATATGGCTCGTTTCCACCAGAAGCGGGGCGTATTTCTCCCGCCGCCAGGCATTGCCGCCCGCGGCCAGGGCTCCGAGCGTGTTGCCGTGGTAACTCTGGCGGCGCGCGATGACACGGTGGCGCTCCGGCTGGTCGATTTCGAGGGCGTATTGGCGGGCGAGCTTGATCGCGGCTTCGACCGCCTCCGAGCCCCCCGACAACAGATAGACCTTCTCGATCCCCGGCGGGGCATGGGCGATCAGGAGATCGGCCAGCGCCTCTGCGGGCTCGGAGGTGAAGAACCCGGTATGGGCGAAGGCGAGGGCATCGAGCTGGGCGTGCATCGCCGCTTTAACACCGGCATCGGAATGGCCAAGGCACGACACCGCCGCGCCGCCCGAGCCGTCGAGATAGGCCCGGCCCTCGGCATCGTAGAGATA
>JASJAR010000045.1 GCA_030066905.1 Paracoccaceae bacterium
GATATCTGCGGCGAGGCCGACAACCCGCCCCGCCACGCCCACGCCTTTCGTGACCTCGGACGGCTCCACCGGCAGATGTACCAAGAGCGGGTCGCCGCGCTGGAGGAGTTCAACGCCGAGGTGCGGGCAAAAGCATTTCCCTACCCCGCGCAAGCCATCAGGCTCCACGACGGCGAACTGGAGAAGCTCGAAGAGGCGCTCGATATGGTTTGACCCGGCGGAGCGTCGATCTCAGTTCGGGGATATGGTGGAGCCTAGGGGAGGATAACCTCGATTTTCCTCGCTTCGCCATGCTTCATTTCGCCCAATAAAATCAGCGCCTTCTTGAACAGTCAGTTTCTCTCGATCCGCCAAGATACGTCTTGATTGGCATCTTTTGGTGGGTCTTTATGGTGGGCGTGAGTTAGACTCCCGAGGGTATCGCCATGCCGAAAGAAGTCCGAAACCAGCTTGCCGCGCGCCGCGTGAAGACCGAAGCCAAGCCCGGGCGCTATGCCGATGGCAACGGCCTCTACCTCGTCGTCAGCGACCATGGTGCGCGCTGGTGGCAATGGCGCGGGACCGTGCGCGGACGCCGCCGTGAGATCGGCATGGGCTCCGCTTATTTGGTGCCGCTTGTCGATGCCCGGGCGACGGCTGCGGAGTGGCGGGCGATCGCCCGCAGTGGGGGTGACCCTGCCGAGGCTCGGGACAAGGATCGGCGCGAGACGATCACCTTCGAGGAGGCCGCGAGGCACGTCTGGCGCGAACAGGTCGAGAGCGAGGCGAAGAACCCGAAGCACATCCGCGTCTGGATTCAGTCGATGGAGTCCTTCGCTTTCCCGACCCTAGGGAGCCGCGACGTCGCCAGCATCACGCAAGCCGATGTGCTCACCGTTCTCGCGCCCATATGGACGGAGAAAGAGGAGACTGCACGCCGCGTCCGACAGAGGATCAAGGCGGTTCTCGAATGGGCGCGGGTATCGGGCTACTGCGACGGCGTGAACCCCGTTGAGGGGGTTGAGCGCGCGCTCCCTCGCCAGAAGCGGAAGGTGCGCCACATGCCTGCCGTCGCCTACGACAAGCTCCCCGAGGTCTACGCCCGTCTCGCCGAAAGCGATGGTATGGCGGCGCGCGCGCTCAGGTTCGCGATCCTCACCGCTGCGCGGTCGAGCGAGGTGCGCGAGGCGACGTGGATTGAGATCGACAGAGAGGGCCGTGTGTGGACGGTGCCGGGCGAGCGAATGAAGACCGGCGAGGAGCACCGCGTCCCGCTCTCTGAGGCCGCTCTGGCGATCCTCGACGATCTCCCGAAGGTTGACACCTACATCTTCCCCGGCGCGCGCCCGGGGCGTCCGCTCTCCGACGTCGCCCTCGGGAAGGCGCTTAGGACGGTCACCTCAAAAATGGGGATCGAGGCGGTTCCGCACGGCTTTCGCTCGACGCTCCGCGACTGGACGTCAGAGGAGACGAACACGCCGCATGCGGTGGCGGAAATGGCACTCGCTCACGCGATCCCGAACGCGGTCGAGAAGGCGTATCGCCGGGGCGACCTCTTCGAGAAGCGGCGCGTGCTAATGGATCGCTGGGCGGAGTATGCGGTGTGGAAGGGCCCGATCGGGTCGGCATGATTCGGTGGTATCTAAGCCACTGAATAAGAGCATTTTTTTCGTCCTAGGACGAAAAAACCGACGCATTGCAGGTCGCCTATCGGGCCGACTCAACGAATTCAACGGCTTACCGCTTCGAATTTCGTCCTAGGACGAAAAAAAATAACAAAAACAAATACTTGAGGTGGCCCCTATCGGCGTGCCAGCACTTTGGGCGAGCCCGGACCAAGCGAGGCGAAACCCAAAGGGACACGCAATGGAAGAGGACCAGTATCTCACGCCACGACAGGCCGCCGACTTCCTTGGCGTGAGCCCCACGACGCTATGGCAGTTCGAGCGAGACTTCCCGGATTTCCCGAAGCCGACCCGGATCACACCTCGCCTCGTCAGATACAGCCGCATCGCTCTCGCTGACTGGATGGAGAGTCGGAGGGCGGCGACGTGATCGATTTTTTTGGAAGAGCCCGATTTACGCTTGGGGTGCGATCGGTCGTGCCCTCCCATGGGTGCGGGCCGTATCGACGCGCCAAGCGTATCGATTCGTCGGTAACGTGCAAGCCCTACGAAGTGAACGTAGGCAACGGATTACTCGTCTTCATCGATCGGTCGGTCACGCGGGTCGGGACGATAGGTCTGACCTTCGGCCAGCCCTTCGCCCGCCCGCGCGCCGCCCTAATGAATCGTGTGACAGCGGACGTTGCAATGGGTCGCCCGTCATTGATCGGGGACGGAGTCGATGGCTGACAAGACAGCCTCTCCCGAGCGACGCCTGTGGCAGTCCGTTTTGATCCTCGCGTTGATCGACCTTCGCCGCGAGGAAGCGATCCGATGGCTGGCGAGCACATGGGGCCGTCAAGTCGCCGACATGGCGGGCGTCAATCCGAGTTGGGCGATCCGCAGCCTCACCGACCGTGACGATGACGACCTGCCCCGCAGCTTCCGCCTGCCCGGCACCACCCACCGTGCGGAGATCACACGACGCCACCGCCAAAGAAAGGAATTGGCATGACTGACGAGACACCAAAACTGCCACGCGGCTTGATCGCTTTCGATCCGCTGGCCCCATACCGAATGCTACCTGCCGAGGCGGTGCGCGAGATCGTGGGCGACGAACCGAGGCGCATGTCGACCGAAGAGATCGATGCGCTGAGGCTCGGCCACTATCCCGACTTTGCGCAGGACGACCCCGACGCCTTCGAGGCCAGCATCGTCGGATACATCCTGAGTGAAAACCCGGACGCAACGCAGGCGCACCACACCGGCCCGATCGGCTTCGAGTTTGGTGATACGCCACCGCCCATGCCGCCGGGGGCGATCGGCGCACGGTTCGAGTTCAACGAAGGCAAGCCCTTCCACGTCGTGTTGTTTGGCCAGCCGAATGCATGACCTCGGGCGCGGTGATTCGTCTCCGGGTGTGTTGCATAATCGCTACAGTCAAGGGGAGCGGAACCGTTATGGGGACCGAACATTTTGCGTGGTAGATATGTGGCATTTGAGCAACGTATCGGGTAAGCTGTGCTGACCTACCACGCATGACGAAATCCCGGCTGCCGAGGCCGGGGCGGAGGGACCGTTACCGGCGGCCCCAGCCCTCCGCACTTTCTCGGCGATCAACGCGCCTCGGCGCACCACAACCTAGAAAGGACACTCGATGAGTGCTCGTGATCTACTTCAACGCCGGGCGCGCTTCCAAGAAGAAGCTCGGCAAATCGTCGACAACCCGGAAGGGGAAAACGGCGACCTCTCCGAGACCCAAGAGCGTCGCTATGGCGAATGCATCGCGGAGATGGACAAGCTCGACCAGCGTATTGGGCGGGTCCAAGACCTCGAAGAGCGGGAGCGCCGTTCGCCGACCGGCCAAGCCCCCGGCGGGGACACGTTCCACGTCTCGCTTCGCGGCTACTCGCTCCTCCGGCACCTCGCGCACCAAGCGGGCCTTCGCGTCGACGCGGGCCGCGAGCTTGAGATCGAGCAAGAGGTGCGGGCGCAAATGCCGGGCGGCCAGACCGACGGCGCGTGTGTGCCTCTGGCGGCGCTGATCCCGCCTCGTGAGCTTCGGGCGATCACCGCCGATGCCAGCGGAACAGGTGACCATCTTGTCGCGACCGAGATCGCCTCGGAGGTCGTCAACGTCCTGCGGTCGCAACAGGTGACGGCGCGGCTTGGCGTCCGCACGCTGAATGGTCTGGTGGGCAACCTCGATATGCCGAAGGTGACCACCACGGCGGCGGCGGATTGGTTTGCCGACGGCGCTCAGATCACCGAAGCCGACCCGGCCTTCGACGGTATCTCCTTCCGTCCGAAGCACGTCGGGGCGTTGTCCAGCTACTCGCGCAACATGCTGTTGCAATCTAGCCCGGACGTTGAAGCCGTTATGCGGCAGGACATGGCGGCCTCGCTTGCGGCGGCTCTGGATCGGGCCGTGATCCGGGGCGCTGGCTCGGATGAGCCCGTTGGCATCCTCGGGACGGCAGGGATCAACAATGTCGTCACGGCGACGGCCAGCGTCATCGACGAAGATGACGTGATTGATGCGCTGAATCAGATCATGGACGATGACTCCTTGGCGACCGGCATTGCCATGTCGCCCACGGCTGCAACAGCGCTCAAGAAGCTCAAAGATACCGACGGGCAACCCCTCGGTTATATCTCGGGCTACGGCACCGGCAACGCCATGTGGGACGGGTCTCTGCCGGTGGCGATCACCACGGCCATGCCCGCCCTCGCGGACTCGGCGACGCCGATCCTCGCGGGTCGTTTCTCCGACGCCATGATCGGCGTGTGGGGGCCGGGGCTCTCCGTGCTGGCGAACCCGTATTCGGACAGCGCCTACAGCCGGGGCAACGTCGCGCTGCGGGCGATCCTGACCGCCGATGTGCAGGTGCGCCACCCGGTCAGCTTCTCCACCGTGACCATCACGGCGGCCTAACGCCACTCAGAGAGGCGGCTCCCGCGCGGGCCGCCTCTCCGTCCACCACGAAAGGAGTGTGGCGATGACCACCATTGAGAAACGATTTGCGCCGGTCGCGATCGAGCCGAAGGGCGACAAGCTCGGCGGCGTGGCCGCGCCCTACGGCGTCGAGATCAGGATTGGCACCACGCGGGAGCGGATCGCCCCCGGGGCCTTCGCCGCGACGATCGCCGACGGCCACGATATCCTCGCGTTGGCGGATCACGATCCGCGCAAGGTGCTGGCCCGGACGAAAGCGGGCACGCTGCGCCTCAACGATACTGCCGAGGCGCTCACCTTCGACCTCGACCTCCCCGACACGCCCACAGCGGCGGAAGTGCGCGGTCTTGCGGCGGCGGGCAACCTCGGCGGCGTCTCCGTTGGTTTCCGCGTGCCCCGTGGCGGTGACCGCGTCGTCGGCGGCGTCCGGGTGATCGAGCGGGCGGAGCTTGTCGAGATCAGCATGATCTCTTCATTCGCCGCCTATCCCGGCACGACCGCCGATCTCCGCAACGCGACCCCGCGACTTGATCGCGCGGCCCGGCTTTTGAGGTTGATGTGATGGGTTTCTTCGATCGGTTCAAGCGCACCGAAAAGCGCGCCGTATCCAGCCTTACGGGTGGCGACTCGTCGAATCCATATCTTGACGGCTGGAACGCGACCGGCGGCGTGACCTCGATCGAGGGCCACCCGAATGTGATCTCCTGCGTCGACGCGATCGCGGGCACGATCGCGACTCTTCCGATGGCGATCAAACGCCGCGAGCCCGACGGGCGACTTGTCGAGGCCCCCGATCACCCGCTCAACGATGTGATCCGCGATGGGCCGAACGAGCGCCAATCCATGGCCGATTTCGTTGAGGCCGTCCTTTCCGACACCCTACTCCGGGGCAATGGTGTCGCTCGAATCGAGATCGAAGCGCAGACGGGCCGGGCGGTCGGCCTTGAGTTTGTCCCGTGGCGCAACGTGTCGCTGTCTCAGACCCAAAGCGGGCGGCTTGTGCTGGACTACACGCCCGCCTCGATCGGGGGCGCGGCACCCACGCCTCAACGTCGTCTCATGCCGGGCGAGTACCTGCACGTCATGGATTCCTCGTCCGACGGCATCTTGGGGCGCTCTCGGCTCAACCGCGCCGCTCTCTCGGCGGCGAACGCAGCGAACCTCGACGCACACCTTGCAGCCATGATTGCGAATGGCGGTGGGCGACCGGGATCGCTTTTGGAAGTGCCACAAAGCATTAACCTTGACGATCAGGGTGTGAACCGGCTCCGCGAAGGTATCGAACGGTTTCGCAGTATGCAGGGTCGTGGCCGCACGATGGTGCTTGACGAAGGAATTACCTTCAAAGAGATCGAGGCGTTTTCACCCTCCGACTTCGAGCTTGTCGAGGGCCTCAAATTCCAGACCGTTGCGATCGCCCGGCTCTTCGGCGTGCCGCCCGTGATGATCGGCGCGCTCGAAAATGCGAGCTACAGCAACGCGGGTCAGCTTCAACGCTTCTTCGCTCAGGGCACCCTCTCGCATTGGGTCGCGAAGTTCGAAGCGGCATTCAACCGCGCGGTGTTCACCGCCGAGGAACGGGCGGAGTATGCGCTCGATATCAGCCTCGACGGCCTCCTCCGGGGTGACCCCGAGACCCGATGGGCGGCCCACAAGATCGCCGCCGAGATCGGCGCGGCGGACCCCGCCACCATCGCCCGGCTTGAGGGTCTTCCGACCCCTACGGAGCGCCCGCGAGAGCCGGAACCCGTGGCCCCGCCAAGGTCGCGGTCGGCAAGCGGCGAGATCGTGTGATGGACGGCGTCCCTGCATCCCTGCAAGGCGACGTGGCGAGCATCCGAGACCGCGCGGCCTTCGGGGACGGTGAGGTTGCCCCGCGCGTGTGGACGGCGCTGCAAGAGAACCCGCCGCTCTTCATGCTGATCCACGACTTCACCGAAAGCTTCGAGCCGATCGAGGTGGTCACGTATGACAACGTCAAAGCGATCCTCGGGCCGCTCGGCTTCGAGCGGTGCGGCGACGTTGTCTTTCGGCCCTTGGACATGCCGGGCGGCTGGTCGATCAAGAAGCTCGTCGAGCGCGCCGATCGGCGGTCGCTGCGCAATGACATGCTTGAGCCCGAAGAGGTCGCCCGAGTTGTCCTCTCAAAGGTCGGGCTGTTCCCGAGCCTGACGGGCGAGATCGACGACCGTCCCATGGAAGTGAAGCACGCGGCCCGGTGGCTCATGTTCCCAGACCCGCCCCTTCCGGCGAAAACGCTCCGCTCTCACGTCGAGGCGCTGGGCGGCACGATCGGGGCGGGCGGCATGATCGAGCGGATCGAGGAGGTCGCCGCATAGAGACACTGGCCGGGCCTTTGGTGAGGCCACCCGGTCAGTCAGAGCCCCGTCGGTTCCTTTCCCGGCGGTGTGCTCGCCCTCGGGGGTGTTGCGGGTCTTCCTCGCCCGCGCGTCGTGCGCCCCCGGGGGCTTTCTTAGATCAATCCCTTCGTTTCGGGTGCTGGCTCTGTCGTAGTTTGAGCAAGCGCGAACTTTTCTCCGTCCCATGCAGTTTCGAATTGCACCAGCTTCGTTCCGACCCGACGGCGCTCCGCTGCCTTGTTCAACTCGTCAAACGCAGATGATGAGGGCGTCGACGTGCCGATAATCCTGTTGCCGGTGATAGAAAGGTATCCCAAGAGCAGGGCCACAAGGAATGTCCCCCAAGTCACAAGACTTGATGGCTCAAGCAGGATCGGGACGCACAACAATAATGCTAGGAGGATGGCGAGATTTCGACGGGACTTTCTCTTCTGGGCGAGTATCCCTTCAACCTCTTCGCAGACGGCCTCCACCGCTTCACGATCTTCCGCAAGCTTTTGGTCAAGTTGGCTCTGCATTGACTCCTCGGCGGCTTTCGCAGCGGCAAGCTCGTCTTTTACTCTCTCCACCCTCTTGCGGCCTTTTTGCCTCTCATCTTTCAGCGCCGCTTCTCCTCGCTCCCTTTCCTCTTCGAGGTGCGGGTGAATCATTTCATGAAAAAGCTCCGCAACATTTTCGGAAGTTACAACGCTCGCTGTGCCCAGCGTCTTATCCATTAGTGCCTGAGTGCTTCGGTGTTGGCCGATTAGAAGATCGAGTTGTCTCGTTTTCTCTGGATCGTCCAAAGCGTCAGTGAACTTCTTGACCGCGTCCACTACTCCCGGTTTGATTGCGAGGACCCGTTCACAATTGGCGAGCAGGTGACGTTTTGGGACTTCCAGATCATGGTTCCCTAGACCGGTTCTGAGCCACATCGAAGTCGTTAGAAAACGTCGATGGACGACCGGAGGAATTGATTTCGGTTGAAGGACACCAAGCTCCTTGCACTTACGTGCCGTCAGTTGTGCGACAAGCCCGTTTCGAGTGATAAGAATGAACCTCGATCGGAAGATATCGCGATCCTCGATACCCCCTCTTTGGCGCATTACCAGAGTCATTACGTCGGCGTCGTGCTCTCTGGCCGACGGTCTGGGCTGGAAGATCAGTGATCCATAAATCTCAGTCCGATAGTCGGCAGGAAAGAACTGGTGCTCGGAAGGGACCTGATCCAAATCTCGATGAGTTACGCCGACCCCTAGTTGATCGAGAAACTCCTCCGGGTCCGCCTCCACTTGCGTCACAAACTGGCGAAGGACCTCCCCGCGTGCCAATGCTTGTGCAGTCGGTCCCGTTGGTCGCGCGGAAGTGAGAACCGCATGAAGCGCACGTTTTATCTCTTCGATGCTTTGGCCAAAAACGCGAACTTGGGCTCCAATTCGCTGTAGTTCATTGACTACTGGTTGCGTGTTTTCCCGCGCCGCGACCCCTGATACCCCAAGCAACTCCATCGCTACCGGAGCATCGAGATACACAATGAGGTTAGAAGCTTCCACGGGTGTGGTTGGTTTCACGAAGTCTTGGACGACCTCAGTCAAAAGCCCGATGGCCGCGATCCTCGCGAGTTTCTCTCCTGTTTCGGGATTGGTCTTTATGGCCTGCGCAACGTATCGCGCTGCGAGAAATCTCTCTTCGGATTTGAGCGTTGTAGTCCGCGGCACATGCACCATTTGGCGGATTTTACCGGTTTCGTCGGCCCTCGCTTCTACTTTGATGTCAAGGTTCTTTTCGCTGAAGGCCTCAATGAACAAGAGCCATTCAATCAGGATTTCCTCGAACTCCTCCACGGTGCGGGGAATCGCAGTTAATGGGGAAAGGGACTCTGAGAATGCTTTGAAGTCTTCCGCGAGTAAGCGGAGTTCGGCTCTAGCGGTGGCGTCCGAGGGGTCGTCTTCAGAAAGCTGAGGTAGCGTGATCGTGTGAGTAATTGGTTCGATGTCAGGATCGTCGGGCGTAAGCCAACCAAACTCCACTAAGCGGGGGACAAAGAACTCGGCGACGTCGGTGTTGAAATTCCACTTCCAAGTGTCTCTGACCGCTTGGGCGAAAGCGTCGGGATTGAATTGCTCGCCTTGGTTTGGCCGAAGAATTGGGTCGAAGAACGGAAGAAGGCGCGTTAGCACGTCCGTGGATTCTTCACCACCGAGCCCACTAAGAGTCCCATATATGCGGGCCGCTGTCCGCGTGAGAGTGTTTGACATGCCAAATCTCTTATCGAGGTGTGCACGCCAACATAAGGGCAATTACCAATGCAATCCCAGCGAGAACAGCTTTCAGACCGCTTCTTCATTGGTGGGTTTTTAGGTGGGTTCCAAAGCCCACACCTCGAAAGAAAATAAATGAATCAATACTTTAGTAGGGGGTGGTGGTGGAGCCTAGGGGAGTCGAACCCCTGACCTCTTGCATGCCATGCAAGCGCTCTCCCAACTGAGCTAAGGCCCCATGCAATCGGGCGGCATAACCATCCGCGCCCGTGCTCTTAGGCCAGAGGCCTTGAGCTTGCAAGCGCGAAGTGCCGCCGCCGTCTCAGGTGTCGTCGTCGTCCGAGGCGACGTCGGCGATATCGTCGAGCGAGACGTCGTCGCTGTCCTCGTCCTCTTCGAGCACGTCGTCGCCCAGATCGACGTCGCCGTCATCATCGTCTTCGAGCACCACTTCGTCGTCATCTTCCAGAACCGTCTCTTCTTCCTCGGTCTGGGTTTCGGCTTTCGCCGGGATGGCGTTACGGGCGGGCTTACCGGTATCGAGGTTTACCACCTCGCCGGTATAGGGGCTCACGACGGGGTCGCGGCCGAGATCGTAGAACCGGCGCCCTGTGGTCGGGCAAACGCGCTTGGTCCCCCATTCTTCCTTGGGCATCGGACATCCTTTCGGGTTCTGAGATGGGTGTCAGGTCGGCAGCGTCTGCCATGGGCGGCGGGCCCTGTCAAAGGCTTTTCAGCGGTGTCGCTCCGGCCTAGCATCGGGCAACGACAAGAGGCGGCGGGCGGTATGGCAGAGCTGACGCTGGCGGGCGATCCGCCGATTTCGATGGCACTGAAGCGGAGCAGTCGCGCGCGGCGGCTGACGCTCAGGGTGTCGGCGCTCGACGGTCGAGTGACGCTCACGGTGCCGGCCGGTGTGCCCGAACGGGAGGCGCTGGCGTTTGCACGCTCCCGCGAGGCATGGCTGCGGCGGCATCTGGGTTCGGTGGAAGGTCCGGTCGCCGTGGGCGATGGCACGGTGATCCCGGTCGAAGGGGTCGCCACACGGGTTCGCGTGACGCCGGGTCGGGTGACCCATGGTGCCGGCGAAATGGCGGTGCCGTCTGTGACCCACGGGCTGTCCTATCTCAAGGAGCTCGCCCGCGACCGGCTCACCCGCGCGGTCGACCGCCATGCGGCCGCGCTCGAACGACCGGTGGCCGCGATCGCCCTGCGCGACCCGCGCTCGCGCTGGGGGTCCTGCTCGTCGGCAGGGCGGCTGATGTTCTCCTGGCGGCTCGTCCTCGCGCCGCCCTCGGTCCTCGACTATGTCGCCGCCCATGAGGTTGCGCATCTGAAACACATGGATCATTCGCCCGCTTTCTGGCAGGCCGTGGCCGCACTCCGCCCGGACTACGCCGGCGACCGGGGTTGGCTCCGCAAGGAGGGTCCGAGCCTTCATCGTTGGCAATTCGGCGGTTGACCGCGGCATTCCCCGGTGCCCATGGTCGGCCCATGCTGAGCGAGCTTCAAAGAGCCTCCGAGCCTGGCGGGGCGGCCCATGACAGGGTCTACCGCGCCCTTCGAACGCGCATCATGCATGGGGCGATCGCGCCCGGCGCGCCGCTCACCTTGCGCGGGATCGGCCGGGAATTCGGCGTGTCGATGACACCGGCGCGGGAGGCGGTGCGACGGCTGGTCGCCGAAGGGGCGCTGACGCTCTCGGCCTCGGGCCGGGTGGCGACGCCCGATCTGTCGAACGACCGGATCGAGGAGCTCGCAAGCCTCCGGGCGCTCATCGAACCCGAGCTTGCGAGCCGCGCACTGCCAAGGGCCCATATCGCGCTTATCGAACGGCTCCAGTCGATCAACGGCGCGATTGCCGAGGCCATCGCGAAGGGCGACGCGGTGGGCTATATCCGCTCGAACCTCGAGTTTCACCGTACGCTCTATCTGAGGGCCCAGGCCCCGGCGATGCTGGCGATGGCCGAGACGGTCTGGCTTCAGCTCGGGCCCACGATGCGGGCGCTCTACGGGCGCCTGGGGCGCACCGAAGCGCCGACGAACCACCGGTTGATTGTTGCCGCCCTCAGGGCGGGGGACGAGCCGGGGTTGCGGCTGGCTGTGCGGACGGATGTGACGCAAGGGCTGAGGATGCTGGTGACATGAGATTTCTCGCCGGGCTTGCCGTCATCGTCGCCCTTGCCGCCTTCGCCACGCGGCCGGATGCGAAATCCCTCGACGACAAGATCGTCGGCGATTTGCAGGTCGAAGCGTCGAACCTCTCGGTCGATGGCGGCGACAATCTTGTCTCGGGGGTCGCCAAGCTCACATGTTCGCTCAGCCCGGAGGATTGCGCGCGCCTGATCCGGTCGGCGATGTCGATTGAGGTCTCCGAGCTCTACATCGCCCGCACCGCAGCGGTGTCGTTCGCCGAGGAGCCCGCGTTGAGTTGCGTCGGCGCGTTCACCCAATGGACCTGTCAGGCGGTCGAGTGAGCCCTCCGCGCGCTGTGGCGTCGGCGTGAGGTCGGGGGCGATGTTGGCCTTAGGCGGATGTCGGGCCTGGCTCTGACATACCTTGCGGCAACTGGCACCGGACGTGATCAGCGGCCCCGGTCCCATGGAGCGCGCCGTCGATCGAGGTTCCGGGTCAAGCCGGGACGGGGGGTTGGATTGCCGCCGTCGAACAATGGTGAGCTCGCGTCCAGAGCCGACCACCTGGGATCGACCTCACCCTTAGCTGTGGATCGGCCCATCGCCGCAGGCCAGTGCCGCTTCGCGCACCGCCTCGGAATAGGTCGGGTGTGCGTGGCAGGTTCGCGCGACATCCTCCGCCGCGGCTCCGAACTCCATCGCAACGCAGATCTCGTGGATGAGATCGCCCGCCATCGGTCCGATGATATGGGCTCCGAGGATGCGGTCGGTGTCTTTGTCGGCGAGGAGTTTGACGAACCCGTCGGCGGCGAAATTGGCCTTCGCGCGGCCGTTGCCCATGAAGGAAAACTTGCCGACCTTGTAGGCGCGGCCTTCGTTCTTGAGCTCTTCCTCGGTTTTGCCCACGGCGGCGACCTCGGGGTGCGTGTAGACCACGCCGGGGATAACGCCGTAGTTTACATGGCCTTTTTGGCCCGCGAGGGTTTCGGCGACGGCCATGCCTTCGTCTTCGGCTTTATGCGCCAGCATCGGGCCGGAGATGCAATCGCCGATGGCGTAGATGCCTTTGACGCTCGTGGCCCAGTGGGCGTCGGTCTTGACCTGGCCGCGCTCGGTCATCTCGACACCAAGCTCGGCAAGCCCCAGCCCGTCGGTATAGGGCCGCCGGCCGGTGGCGACGAGGACGGTGTCGGCGTCGAGGGTCGCCTCGCTGTCGTCTTTCCTGAGTTTGTAGGTGACCTTCGCCTTCGTTTTCATCACCTCCACCGATTGGACGGCGGCGCCCATGATAAAGCTAAGCCCTTGTTTTTTCAGGATACGCTGGAAGGTCTTTTGCACCTCGGCGTCCATGCCGGGGGTGATGTGGTCGAGGAATTCGAGCACGGTAACCTCGGCCCCGAGCCGGGCATAGACCGAACCCATCTCGAGCCCGATCACCCCGCCGCCGATCACGGCGAGCTTTTTCGGGATGCTCTTGAGTTCCAGCGCGCCGGTCGAGGAGACGACCGTCTTCTCGTCGATCTCGACCCCCTTCAGCGTGGCGACCTCCGAGCCCGTTGCGATCACGATATTCTTCGCCTCATGGGTCTCCTCGCCGACCCTGACCTTGCCCGGTTCGGGGATCGACCCCCAGCCTTTCAGCCAGTCTACCTTGTTCTTTTTGAAGAGAAATTCGATGCCCTTGGTGTTCTGGCCGATGACGTCCGTCTTATAGGCGAGCATCTTCTCCCAATCGACCTTGGGGCTGGCGCCCATCAGCCCCATGGCCTCGAAATTGTCCTGGGTCTCATGGAGCATGTGGGTGGCGTGGAGCAGCGCCTTGGATGGAATGCAGCCGACGTTGAGACAGGTCCCCCCGAGGGTCTCGCGGCCCTCGACGCAAGCGGTCTTCAGGCCGAGTTGCGCGCAGCGGATGGCGCAGACATAGCCTCCCGGTCCGGAGCCGATGATGATGACGTCATAGCTGGCCATGGGGGTCCTTTCGTCGGAATCTCGTGTCTGCAAAGCGTATGGCAACCTGTATGGCAGGCGTATGGCACAGGGGCCAGACGGTCGGGGGCGCTGCCCCCGTCGCATACGCTCCTCCCCCGCGGTATTTTTGCCAAGATGAAGGGGCTTTGGGTGGGCTCATTGCGGCGTCGTCGCGGGCATGAGGAGAAGGATGGCGAGCGTGGCGGCGGTCACGAGGAAGAAGCCCAAGGGGACGGCGAAGAGGTGTTGCGACTGGGCCGCATAGAAAGCGAGAAGGGCGCCGACCGAAAGAATGGCCGCGAGGCGGGCGCGGATAGCCCAGGCCGCCCAGGCGGCGCCGAGATAGAATAGCGTGGCGGGCCATTCGGAGAGGTCGATCCAGGTCGGCAGGTCGATCCAGTGGTGGGTCTGGCGGGCGAAGGTGGTGACGTAGAGCGCCATGACACCGGCGACGGCGGCGGCGAGGCGGTGGCGCCAGGGGTAGGTCAATGGCTGGCATCCGGGGGGGTGGGTGGCGACGAATTGCGACCGGTGAGCCCGACCGGAGCGGTGGGGCCGATGCGAGCAGGTCGTCGTTGCGCGGTCATGTGACAGCTTGGTGCGCGGATGGCCCAGGCTCCGCCGGCATCGCCGCGCGCGGGGATGGTGGGCAGAATGCCCACCCTACGAACGGTCTCGCGGCATGAAGATTGCGGCATCGGGCTTACAAATCCATCAACAACCGCCGCGGGTCCTCCAGCGCCTCTTTCACGCGCACCAGGAACGTCACCGCGCCTTTGCCGTCGACGATCCGGTGGTCGTAGGAGAGGGCGAGATACATCATCGGGCGCACCACGATTTCGCCGTTCACCACCATAGGCCGGTCCTGGATTTTGTGCATGCCCAAGATGCCCGATTGCGGGGGGTTGAGGATGGGCGAGGACATGAGGGACCCGTAGACGCCGCCGTTGGAGATGGTGAAGGTGCCGCCCTGCATTTCGGCCATCGAAAGCTTGCCGTCGCGGGCGCGGAGGCCCAGTTCGGCGATCTTTTTCTCGATGGCGGCGAAGCTCATCTGGTCGGCGTCGCGGACGACCGGCACGACGAGCCCCGAGGGCGTGCCGACGGCCACACCCATATGGACGAAGTTTTTGTAGACGACGTCCGTGCCGTCGATCTCGGCATTGACCTCGGGGACCTCTTTCAGGGCGTGGCAGCAGGCTTTGGTGAAGAACGACATGAAGCCCAGTTTCACGCCATGTTTCTTCTCGAAGAGGTCTTTGTATTCCTTCCGGAGGCCCATGACGCCCGACATGTCGACCTCGTTGTAGGTCGTGAGCATCGCGGCGGTGTTTTGCGCGTCCTTGAGGCGCCGGGCGATGGTCTGGCGCAGGCGCGTCATCTTCACGCGCTCTTCGCGGGCGGCGTCTTCGGCGGCGACGGGCGCGCGGACCGGGGCTGACGGGGCTGGGGCTTCTGCGGCCTTCGGCGCCTGGAGGGCCTTCTGGACGTCTTCCTTCATGATCCGGCCGTCGCGGCCGGTGCCTTCGACCTTGGCTGGGTCGAGACCGGCCTCGGCCATCATCTTGTTGGCCGAGGGGGCGTTTTCGATGTCTTTGGCCGTGGGGCCCGTGTCTCGGGGCCCCGGCTCGGGGGCCGGGGCGGGTTTGCTGTCTGCCGCGGCGCCGGCACCGGCGGAAAGCTCGGCAAGCTGGCCGCCGGCTTCGACGGTGGCGCCTTCGGCGGCGATGATTTTCGAGAGCGTTCCGGCGGCGGGGGCGGGGACTTCGACGGAGACCTTGTCGGTCTCCAACTCGCAGAGCATCTCGTCGGCGGCGACGCTGTCGCCTTCGGCCTTGAACCAGGTCGAGACGGTGGCTTCGGTGACGCTTTCGCCGAGCGCGGGGACCATCACGGGGATGGCTTCGGCGGCGCCGTTGCCGCCTGCCGCCGGAGGCCCCGGTTCTTCGGCCGGGGCGGGTTTTTCTTCTGGCGCATCGGGCTTCGCCGGAGCCGCGCCTTCGCCCTCGGCGAGGGTGGCCAAAAGCGCATCGACCCCGACGGTGGCCCCTTCCTCGGCGACGATATCGCCCAAGGTGCCGGCGGCCGGCGAGGGGACCTCGACGGTCACCTTGTCGGTCTCCAACTCGCAGAGCATCTCGTCGACCGCCACGGTATCGCCGGGCTTTTTGAACCAGGTGGCGACCGTGGCCTCGGTGACGCTTTCGCCCAAGGTGGGCACGCGGATTTCGATAGACATCTTGGCTCTTATCCTTCGATCGTCAGCGCCTGGTCGACCAGAGCGGCTTGCTGGGCCTTATGGGCAGAGGCGAGGCCCGTGGCGGGAGAGGCGGCGGCGTTGCGGCCGGCATAGGTGGGCCGGGTGTGTTTCGCGCCGATGCGGGTCAGGACCCATTCGATGTTGGGCTCCATGAAGAACCAGCCGCCCTGGTTCTTGGGCTCTTCCTGACACCAGACGAAATCGGCGTTCGGGAAGCGTTTGAGCTCGTTGACCATCGACAGCGCCGGGAACGGGTAGAACTGCTCGACGCGGAGGAGGTAGACGTCCTCAAGACCCCGCGCATCGCGCTCTTCGAGAAGGTCGAAATAGACTTTGCCGGAGCAGAGGACGACGCGCTTGATCTCTCCGTCGGGCTTGAGGCTGGTCTCGGAAAGGCCGAGCTGGGCGTCGTCCCAGAGGACGCGATGGAACGACGAGCCGTCGGTGAATTCCTCGGCCCGGCTGACGGCGAGCTTGTGCCTCAGAAGCGATTTCGGGGTCATCAGCACCAGGGGCTTGCGGTAATCGCGGTGAAGCTGACGCCGGAGGATGTGGAAGTAGTTCGCCGGCGTGGTGCAGTTCGCAACGATCCAGTTGTCCTCGGCGCACATCTGCAGGAACCGTTCGAGGCGGGCGGAGCTGTGCTCGGGGCCCTGGCCTTCGAAGCCGTGGGGGAGGAGCATCACGAGGCCCGACATGCGGAGCCATTTGCGTTCGCCCGAGGAGATGAACTGGTCGAACATGATCTGGGCGCCGTTGGCGAAATCGCCGAACTGGGCTTCCCACATCGTCAGCGCGTTGGGCTCGGCCAGGGAGTAGCCGTACTCGAAACCGAGGACGGCGTATTCCGAAAGCATCGAATCGATGACCTCGTATTGCGCCTGGCCCGCGCGGATGTGGTTCAGCGGGTAGTATTTCTCTTCCGTCTCCTGGTCGATATAGGCCGAGTGGCGTTGCGAGAAGGTGCCTCGGGTGGAATCCTGGCCCGCGAGGCGGACGGGGTAGCCTTCGGTCAGGAGGGACCCGAAGGCGAGGGCTTCGGCGGTGGCCCAGTCGAAGCCCTCGCCGCTTTCGAACATCTTCGTTTTCGCGTCGAGGAGCCGGCCGACGGTGCGGTGCATCTTGAGGCCCTCGGGGGCGGTGGTGAGCGCCCGGCCGATCTCGGCCAGGGTGTCCTCGGAAATCGCGGTCTGGCCGCGCTCGTATTGCTCGCCTTCGCGGTCCAGGTGGGACCAGCGGCCGTCGAGCCAGTCGGCCTTGTTGGGCTTGTAGGCCTTGCCGGCCTCGAACTCCTCGTTGAGATGCGCCTGGAAGGCTGCCTTCATGTCCTCGATCTCGCCTTCGGGGATCAACCCGTCTTTGACGAGCCGTTCGGTGTAGAGCGAGAGCGTCGTCTTGTGGCCCTTGATGCGCTGGTACATCGCGGGGTTGGTGAACATCGGCTCGTCGCCTTCGTTATGGCCGAAGCGGCGATAGCAGAAGATGTCGATGACGACGTCCTTGTGGAACATCTGGCGGAATTCGGTGGCGACCTTGGCGGCATGGACCACCGCTTCGGGGTCGTCGCCGTTCACGTGGAAGATCGGCGCCTCGACCATCAGCGCGATGTCGGTCGGGTAGGGCGACGACCGCGAATGGTGGGGCGCGGTGGTAAACCCGATCTGGTTGTTGACGATGATATGGATCGTCCCGCCGGTGCGGTGGCCGCGGAGGCCCGAGAGACCGAGGCATTCTGCGACGACGCCCTGACCGGCAAAGGCCGCGTCGCCGTGGAGAAGAACGGTGAGCGCACGGGTGCGGTCGGCATCGCCGATCTGATCTTGCTTGGCGCGGGTCTTGCCGAGGCAGACGGGGTTCACCGCTTCGAGGTGGGAGGGGTTCGCGGTCAGCGAGAGATGGACCGAATTGCCGTCGAACTCCCGGTCCGACGAGGCGCCGAGGTGGTATTTCACATCGCCCGAGCCATCGACGTCTTCGGGTTTGAAGGAGCCGCCCTGGAACTCGTTGAAGATCGCCTTGTAGGGTTTGCCCATGACGTTGGCGAGGACGCTGAGCCGGCCCCGGTGGGGCATGCCGATGACGATGTCCTGCACGCCCAAGGCCCCGCCGCGCTTGATGATCTGTTCCATCGCCGGAATGAGGCTTTCACCGCCGTCGAGGCCGAAACGCTTGGTGCCGGTGTATTTGACATGGAGGAACTTCTCGAAGCCTTCGGCCTCGACGAGTTTGTTGAGGATCGCTTTTCGGCCTTCGCGGGTAAACCCGATTTCCTTGCCGTAACCTTCGATCCGCTCCTTCAGCCAGCCGGCCTCGGCGGGGTTCGAGATATGCATGTACTGGAGCGCGAAGGTGCCGCAATAGGTGCGTTTGACGATGGCGAGGATCTCGCGCATCGAGGCCATTTCGAGCCCCAGCACGTTATCGATGAAAATCGGACGGTCCATGTCGGCCTCGGTGAAGCCGTAGGATTTGGGGTCGAGCTCGGGGTGCGGGGTCTGGTCGCGCATGCCCAGAGGGTCGAGGTCGGCGACCAGATGGCCCCGGATGCGGTAGGCGCGGATGAGCATGAGCGCGCGAAGGGAGTCGAGGACGGCCTGGCGGGCCTGGGCATCGGTGACGGCCACGCCCTTCTCGGCGGCCTTGGCCTTGATCTTCTCGGCCTGTTTGGCCGGTTCCGCCCATTGCCCGTCGAGCGCGGAAGTCAGTTCGTCGGCGGGTTGCGGCGGCCAGTCGGCGCGCGCCCAGGAGGGGCCCTGGGCCTCGCGCTTGGCGTCGATTTCGGTGTCGCCGAGTTCCCGGAAGAAGGCCTGCCAGTTCTCGTCGACGGCCGCCGGGTTTTCCGCGTAGCGGGCGTAGAGTTGTTCGACATAGGCCGCGTTGTGGCCCTGGAGGAAGGAGGAGGCGCGGAAGATGTCGTTGGGGGATTGGTCGGTCATTGGGTCACCTCACTCCAAACTTGTGCGAGAGATCTGATAATTGACGATGGTGCGGAGGCTTTGTCCCGCTCCAGCTGAGGACTCTGGAAAGAGACTTTCATCCACTACTGCAATTAGCAGCTTGTAGCTCCAGTACTCCTTGGCGGCGCTTTGCAGTGGCATGGAAAGTTGAACGATTGACGAGTTGCCAACTCGAGAGCGTGCGAATTCTGCGTCTCCAGCTTTCGCCATCTTTGGACCTGGGATTGTTCCCTGCAGCACGCGGTTCGATTGACCGAGGCATCGCCAGTCGCTTCTTCCGGTCGTTTCCGGCATGGTTAGTATTTGAAGGAGCCAGCTTAGGTCTTGCGACTGAAGCCATGTCTCGGTGAAGCCAGGCATCTTTGCGTTGAACGCAAAAACGACTTGTCGGCGTTCTGTCTTTAGGAGTTGTTGCGCTGTCTCCGGGTTCTTCGGATAGAATTTCAGGAATGTGGCGGCGGAACCTGCCAAACCATCGACTTCCTCCAACTGCTCAAGGATCGTCCAACCGCCGTTCGTCAGTTGGTCAACTTTTTCTTCGTGCGCCAAACTGGAGTCGGTGCAGGCAGAATTAATTGTCGAAAGTGCTTCGTCTTGAGTCTGAGCAGACAGGGTTTGTGGAGCGAACGTTGCAAGCACCAAGATCGCTAGGACTTGGCGAACCCATAAACAGAGCGCCGTAGGCCGGGTTTCAGCCCGGCGCTTGAGGCGATGCCGGGCTGAAGCCCGGCCTACGGTTAGGTTCGTTTTGGCGTTCATTCTCGTTTCGCCCACTCTCTTTTCCCTCACGCCCCGGACCTGATCCGGGGCCTCGCGCGCCGGCGTTCTGGGTCCCGGGTCAAGCCCGGGACGGGGTCACCCAATCGCCTCCAGCACCGCCTCGCCGAGCCCCGCCGGGCTTTCGGCCACGACGATCCCGGCCGATTTCATCGCTTCGATCTTGTCCTCTGCCCCGCCCTTGCCGCCGGCCACAATCGCACCTGCGTGCCCCATCCGGCGGCCCGGGGGGGCGGTGCGCCCGGCGATGAAGCCTGCGGTCGGTTTCGAGCGGCCCTTCTTGGCTTCGTCTTTCAAAAACTGCGCGGCCTCTTCTTCGGCCGACCCACCGATCTCGCCGATCATGATGATCGATTGGGTCTCGTCGTCGGCCAGGAACCATTCGAGCACGTCGAGATGCTCGGTGCCTTTGATCGGGTCGCCGCCTATCCCGACACAGGTGGACTGGCCGAGGCCGACATCGGTGGTTTGCTTGACCGCCTCATAGGTGAGCGTGCCCGAGCGCGAGACAACGCCCACCGAGCCGCGCTTGTGGATATGGCCGGGCATGATGCCGATCTTGCAGGCGTCGGGCGTAATGACGCCGGGGCAGTTCGGACCGATGAGCGTGGTTTTGGAGCCGTCGAGCACCCGCTTCACCTTCATCATGTCGAGCACCGGAATGCCTTCGGTGATGCAGACGACGAGCGGGATCTCGGCGTCGATGGCTTCTAGGATCGAGTCGGCGGCGAAGGGGGGCGGGACGTAGATGACGCTCGCATTCGCGCCGGTCTTGACGACCGCCTCGTGGCAAGAGTCGAACACCGGCAGATCGAG
>JASJAR010000046.1 GCA_030066905.1 Paracoccaceae bacterium
GGCCCCCACGAGCCCTACCGCCGAGATCGGGTCGCCGGCGATCTGCCCGGTGAGCCTTGCGATGACGAACTCCTTCGGCAGGAGAACATGGTCGGTCTGGTCCCAAATCGCGGGCCGGGTTTCGGCCATCCAGGCCATCCGCGACAGGGCATGGCTCGCATCGATCGGGATCGGTGCGCCGAGGGCCGCGATCTTCGCCTCCGCGCTCAGCCCTGCATCGAGACGGGCGGCCGTGTCGGCGGGCCGGGTGTCCTGCCAGGTCAGCGCGGGATGGAGCGCAGCACCTGTCCGATCGCAGAAGACATGGGTGTTGACCTGAGACGTCACGCCGATGGCCGCGACCTCGCCCGAGCGGGGATGGGCCGCGAACCGGGCCAGGGCCGCGTCGACATGGCCGATCCATGCCCCGGGGTCCTGCTCGGCCATGCCGGGTGCGCTCCGCGCGGTGGCGTGGTCGGCGGCACACAGCGCCACCCGCTCACCCCCCGGCCCGGCCATCAGCGCTTTGACAGAACTCGTGCCGACGTCGATCCCGATGAACAGCGGTCCCGATCGGCTTGGCGGCATGGGGCGTCTCCCTAAGCAATTGATGTGTGGACGATCTATCGGACCGGTGCCAAAGATAGACCGAGCTTGAAAGCGACACCAAGGGGGGTTCAACTATGACGCTTCGCACCTGTCTCATCGGCCTTGCGGCCGCCGCCGGCCTCGGGACACCCGCCGCCGCACGGGAGGTCGCGGTGATCACGCCCTACCTCGCGCAGCCCGGCACGCAGTTTTACGTCGATGGGTTCACCGCCCGGGCCGAGGAACTCGGCTGGACGCTGAACGTGATCGACACTGCCGGCGACGTCGCCGCCGTCATCAGCCGGATCGAGGATGTGGTGACCCAAGGGGTGGATGCGGTGGTCATCAATGTCGACCCCGCCCAGATCGGCGCGGGGCTCCAGACCGCCGCCGATGCCGGCGTCCCCGTGGTGGGCATGGATGCCGGGAGCGACCCGCTGGTGGCCGCCAACATCACCTCGAACGGGTATGCGATGGCCGCCGAGACCTCGGTTTACGTCGCCAACCGTATCGGCGGGGCCGGCAATGTGGTGATGTTCACCTTCGACCCCTTCCCGCCGGTGCAGGTGCGCGGTGCCATCGCAGATGCGGTCTTCGCCAACTTCCCCGATATCGAGGTCATCGACCGGATCACGCCGGATGTCAGCGACGGAGGCATCGCCGACAGCCGGGCGCAGATGGAGGCGCTGCTGGCCGCCAACCCCGAACCGGGCAGCATCGCCGCCGTCTGGGCGGCCTGGGACCAGCCGGCCCTCGGCGCGCTCCAGGCGATCGAGGCGGCGGGCCGCGCCGACGAGGGGATCGTCATCACCGGCATCGACGCCAACCCCCAGGCCCGGGACGCCATCGCCGCAGGCGGCAATTTTGAAGCCTCCGTGGCGCAGGATTTCGACGGCATCGGCCGCACAACCGCCGACACGGTGGCCAGGATTCTCTCGGGAAAGGAGATCGTCCAGCGGGTGATCTATGTCCCGACCAAGCTCGTCACGATCGCCAACGTCAACGCCGAATAGGACGGCCGGGGCGCGCCGACCGGGGCGCCCTGCCCGACGGTCCTTCAGGATGCACCGGCTCGATCTTACAGGCATCAGCCGCCGCTTCGGTGCGGTCGCCGCCCTCGACGAGGTGAACCTCGGCCTCCGCGCCGGCGAGGTCCATGCGCTGATGGGCGAGAACGGGGCCGGGAAATCCACCCTGATCCGCATCCTTGCGGGCCTCGACCGTCCGGACCGGGGGCGTATCGCGCTCGACGGGACAGAGCTCCGGGCGGTGAACCCCGCCGCCATCCGCGCGGCCGGTCTGCGGTTCATCCATCAGGAGCTTCATGCGGCTCGCGGCCTCTCGGTGGCCGAGAACATGCATCTCGACCACCCCTATCCGCGCCGGGCGGGGTTGGTGAACTGGCGGGCGCTGACCGGTGCCGCCAGCCGGGCCCTGGCCCGGCTCGGGCTCGACGGGCTCGACCCGCGCGCCCCGATGTCCGAACTCGGGGCCGGGGACCAGATGCTCGTGCGGATCGCCGCGACACTCATTTCCGGCGATGGCCGGCCGCCCTGGCTCTACGTCATGGACGAGCCGACCGCCGCCCTGACATCGGGCGAATCCGAGCGGCTCTTCGCGGTGATCGGCGAGCTTGTCCGCCAGGGGGCCGGGGTGCTCTATGTCTCCCACCGGATGCCCGAGGTCCTGCGGCTGGCGGACCGGGTGACGGTTTTGCGGGACGGGCGGAGGGTGTCGGGCCGCCCGCTGTCGGAAACGACCCAGGCGCGGATCATCGAGGAGATGACGGGCCGCGACGTGGGCGATCTCTTCCCGCCCCGGCGCGCCACCCGTCCGGCGGGCGACGTCGTCCTCCGGGTCGACGGGCTCGGCGTCGGTCGCCTCCGGAAAGCGTCGTTCGCGCTTCGCGCCGGCGAGGTTCTGGGCGTTGCGGGCGTTGCGGGCTCGGGGCGCGGCGCGCTGCTCCAGGCGCTTCTCGGCACCCTTCCCCCCGAGGCCGGTGCGGCATCGCTTGCGGGCACCCCGCTCAGGCGCGGGCCCCGGCACGGCTGGGCAAACGGCATGGCCTATGTCCCGCGCGAGCGCCGCTCGGAAGGGCTGATGCTGGCCCGGGCGATCTCTGAAAACATCGCCCTGCCGCATCTTTCGGCACTCGCGCGCCTGCGCTACTTCCTCGACCACCGGCGGCAGCGCCGGATCGCGAAGGACCTCGGCGCGGAGGTCCGGCTCAAATCCGCCTCCCCCGCCCAGCCCTGCGAGGAACTCTCGGGCGGGAACCAGCAGAAAGTGCTCTTCGCCCGGGCGCTGGCTGGACGCCCGAGGGTCCTCCTTCTCGACGAGCCGACACGCGGCGTCGATATCGGCGCCCGCGTCGAGCTCTACCGGCTCATTCGCCGGCTCAGCGACACGGGCCTCGCCGTCGTCTTGGCCTCGTCGGACCTTCCCGAACTCCTCGGGCTCTCCGACCGGATCGCGGTGATGCGCGACGGCGTGCTGGCCGAGATCGTTCCGGCCGCGGGGCTGAGCGAGGCGGAGCTTCTGACCCACTTCTACCATGCTCCAACCGAGGAGACGGCGGCATGATGCGTCTGGTCCGGCGGTTCGGCGGGCTGGCAGGGATGCTGGCGGTGGTTGTCTTCTTCGCGGTCAACCTCCCCGACACCTTCCTCACCGCGCGGAACCTTCTCAACGTGAGCCAGCAGATCAGCATGCTCACCGTCGTCGCGGCGACGATGACGGTGGTGATGGTGATGGGGGATTTCGACCTCTCGGTCGGCACGATGGCCTCGCTTTCGGGGGTTGTGGCGGCGGTGCTCTTCACCCAAGGCTGGTCGATCCCCGCCGCCCTGGCCGTGTCGCTCGCGGTGGGGCTTGCCGGCGGGCTCTTCAACGGCCTCGTCGTCAGCGTGATCGGCATTCTGCCCTTCGTCGCGACGCTGGCGACGCTGACGATCTTCAGCGGACTTGCCTTCATGGTCAGCGACGGGCGAACCATCTTCGGGCGCGACATCCCCGCCGCCTTCGGCGACTTCGCGCGCGGCGGGCCGGTGATCGGCACCGTCGACGACCGCGCCCTGGTGCTTCCGAACCTCACTTTGGTTGCCGCCGTGGTCGTCCTCTTGGTCTGGGTCGTCCTCGAACAGACGAGCTACGGACGCCGGCTCTACGCGATCGGGGGCAACCGCGAGGCGGCCCGGCTGGCGGGGCTGCCGGTGGTGGGACTGCGGCTGTCGGCCTTCGCCTTCACCGGCATCGGTGCGGCACTTGCGGGGCTGATGTATGCCAGCCGGGTGGCCTCGGCCAACCCCACCCAGGGGGATGGACTGATGCTCACCGCGATTGCCGCGGTGTTTCTCGGCATGACGCTGACCCGCGACGGCCAGCCGAAGGTCCTCGCCACGCTCGCCGGGGTGGCCGTGCTCGGCATTCTCGACAACGGTCTCACGCAGATGCGGGTCGACAGCTATGTCCGCGAGGTGCTCATCGGCGCGATCATCCTCTTTGCGGTGGGTCTCAGCGCCCTCGGCCGGAAGGGCGTGGCCTGGCGCGGCCTGTTCCGGCGCGGCGGGTAGCCGGCCCGGGCTTAGCGCACCAGGATCGCCCGGAAGTCGTTGACGTTCGTCCCCGTCGGCCCCGGCTCGAAGAGCGCGCCCGCCGCGTCGAAGGCGCCCCAGGCGTCGTGGGCGGCGAGATCGGCCGCCGGATCGCGCCCGGCCGCGCGCATCGCCGCAACGCTGGCGCCATCGGCAAAGGCGCCGGCATTGTCCTCCGACCCGTCGATCCCGTCGGTGTCCGCCGCGAGCGCCGCGATGCCGTCCGTTCCGGCGATATCGAGCGCCAGCGACAGGAGGAACTCGGTGTTGCGCCCGCCCCGGCCGCCTTCGCCGGCGAGGGTGACGGTCGTCTCGCCCCCCGACAACAGGACCACGGGCCGGGCGAAGGGCCGGTCGGTCTTCGCGATCTGGCGGGCGATGGCGGCGTGAACCCGGCCCACCTCCCGCGCTTCGCCCTCGACGGCGTCCGACAGCACCGCGGCTGGGAGCCCCATTGACCGCGCCGCCCGCGCGGCGGCCTCCAGAGAACGCCCCGCCGAGGCGATGACACGGACCTCGTTCCGCGCGAATGCCGGATCGTCCGGGTCGGGCGGCGCGCCCTTGCCCCCGGCGATCCAGCCCGCCACCGGGCCCGGCAGATCGATGTTCCAGGTCGCGGCGAACCGCAGCGCCTCGGCAGGCGTCCCGGCGCGCGGCACTGTGGGCCCAGAGGCCACCTCCGCCGGGTCGTCCCCAGGCACGTCCGAGACCACAAGCGTCACCACGCGCGCAGGGGCCGCGAGGGCCGCCAGCCGCCCCGATTTGACCACGCTCACCTGGGCCCGGATCCGGTTCATCACCGAGATCGGCGCGCCCGAGGCCCAAAGCGCGCGGTTCAGGGCCGCCTCGTCCGCCAGGGTCAGGGGTCCGGGAGGGGCCGGCAGGAGCGCCGAGCCGCCGCCGGTGACGAGTGCGACGACGAGATCGTCCGGATCGAGCCCCGTCACGGCGTCGATGAGCGTCCGCGCGCCGGCAAGACCGGCGCTGTCGGGCACCGGATGGCCGGCTTCGAGAACCCGCAGGGACCGGCAGTCGGCGCCGTAGCCGTAGCGGGTCACGATGGCGCCTTCGACCGGGGCGTCCCAGAGCGTTTCGAAGGCGCGCCCGAGCTGGGCGGCGCCCTTGCCGGCGCCGATGACGATTGTCCGGCCTTTCGGTTTTTCCGGCAGATGCGGCCGCAGCGCCTCGACGGGGTCCGCCGCCCGAACGGCGGCCTCGAAGAGACGGGTGAGGATGCGGCGCGGTTCGTCCATCCTCCGAGCTATCGCGCGATCACCAGATCGACCGCAAGCCCGCCGAGGCGGGCGCTGTCGCCCAGACGCAGGGTCCCGCCGTGCTGGCGGGCGATGTCGGCGGCGATGGAGAGCCCCAGCCCCACCCCGGAGCCCGCATCCTGGTTGCGGGCGGCATCGAGCCGGACGAAGGGCCGCAAGGCGTCCTCGCGCCGGTCCGGCGGAATGCCGGGCCCGTCATCCTCCACGGTGAACCGCAGTACCCGCTGGGTGGCCGCGAGGCTGACGATGGCCCGGTCGCCGTAGCGGACCGCGTTCGATACGAGATTGTCGAGCGCGCGCCCGATGGCCAGCGGCCTGAGGTCGACAAGCCCCACCGGGTCCGCCGGCAGGTCCCCGAGACTGACCTCGTGGCCGCCCCGGCGCGCCTTTTCGACGACCTGTTCGACAAGCTCTCCCGGGTCGGCCGGTTCGGTGGGCCCCGCCCCCTCGCCTCGGGCAAAGCTCAAAAACGCCTCGAGCATCCCTTCCATGTCGGTCACGTCGCGCTCGAGCGCGGTGCGGTCGGCGCTTTCGGGCATCAGGGAGAGCCCCAGCCGCATCCGCGTGAGCGGGGTTCGGATATCGTGGCTTACCCCCAGAAGCATCCGGGTGCGCTGGTCGATATGCCGCTCGATGCGTCCGCGCATTTCGAGAAACGCCGCTCCGGCGCGGCGCAGCTCGGTCGCACCCTCGGGGCGGAAGGGCACCGCCTTGCCGCGCCCGAACGCCTCGGCCGCCTCGGCCATGCGCCGTACGGGCAGAAGCTGGTTCCACAGGAAGAAATAGGCGATCACCGTCATCAAGATCGACGTCCCCACCATCAGGATCAAAAGCTGATGGGGGTTCGAGGCGCTCACCCGGTGGCGCGAGAACGACAGGCCGAGGGGGCCGCTCCGGGTTTCGATGAGAAGGTCCACCCGCGCGGGATCGGTGCCGAGATCGACCGCGATGAGGTCGGGCAACCCGGCCCGCAGCGTGGCGGTCACGACCCGGCCCGTGAAATCGTAGATCGGCCTGATATCCTCGACCGGCGAGGCGGCCGGAAGCGTCGCCTCGATGGCGACCGGCCGGGCGAATTCGCGCGCCGCAACGGCCGCCGCGAACGGGTCCGGCTCGGCCTCGACCCGGGCCACGACACGGGAGATCTCGAGCAGGATGTTCTCCGTCATCTGCCGGGTCACACCTTCGTAATGGCGCTGGATGAAGCCGATCGAAACGACGAGTTGAACCGTGACGACCGGGACGAGCAGGATCACCGCGGCCCGGCCGTAAAGCGAGCGCGGCAGCGCACGGTTCAGCCAATGGAGTTTCATCCGGTGAACACTATTGTCGAGCCCATGGCACGGGAAGCGGAAAAGCCGCAGGTCGGCGTCGCGGAGGAAGTGTCGCCGGGCATCCGCCGGGTGCTGGCGCCGAACCCCGGGGCGATGACCCATTGGGGCACGAACAGCTACCTTCTCGGCAGTCGCGAGATCGCCATCGTCGACCCTGGCCCGGACGACCCCGCCCACCGCGCAGCACTTCTGAAGGCCACCGGAGGGGCGACCGTGCGGGCGATCCTCGTCACCCATGCCCACCGCGACCACTCAGCCGGCGCCGGCGCTCTCGCCGAGGCCGTCTCGGCCCCGGTTCTGGCCTTCGGGACGCCCCTCGACGGGCGCAGCGCGGCGATGGAGCGGTTCACCGCCACCGGCGGGATCGGCGGCGGCGAAGGGGTCGATCGCGGCTTCTGGCCCGACCGTCCGCTGTTTGACGGCGAGGTCGTCGACTTCGGCGACGGCCGCGTCGCCGCGCTCCACACGCCGGGACATTTCGGCGGGCATCTCTGCTTTGCGCTCGGCGATGTTCTCTTCTCGGGCGATCACGTCATGGGCTGGTCGTCGACGCTCATCTCGCCCCCCGACGGCGACGTGCGCGACTTCCTGGCCTCCTGCGCCCGGCTCGCGGCGCGCAGCGACAGGCTCTACCTGCCCGGTCACGGGGCGCCGGTGCCCGAGCCGGGCGAGCGGCTGGCCTGGCTCGTCGCCCACCGGCACGCCCGCGAGCGCGAGGTGCGGGCGGCGCTGGAGAACGGCCCCGCGGGGGCGGAGGCCATCACCGCGGCGATCTATGACGATCTTCCCAAGGAGCTCTTCCCGGCGGCGAAGCGCAACGTCCTGGCGCACCTTCTCGACCTCCACGACCGGGGCGTCATCCGCGCCGACCCCGCCCCCATCGTCGGCGCCCTCTGGTCCCTTGCGGACCCTTGTGAAAAACCCTGAAACCCCTCTGGACGCAGCCAGGCGCCATTGCTATATCCGCGCCCGGTGATCCGGCGTAGCTCAGCGGTAGAGCAGTTGACTGTTAATCAATTGGTCGTAGGTTCGATCCCTACCGCCGGAGCCAAAATCCTCCCAGTTCGAAACGCAGTGTTGCCGGACACGAAACCGATTCCGGCGTAGCGTTCGGCGAGGGGAAGAGACATCCGGGCTGAGGGGCCCAGACAATGCCTCGCGTTGAGCAAGGCGGCGCCCACATCCTGCCACGTCTCCGTGATCCCCTGTCGATGCGGCCGGTCTCGCACACCATCTGCCGATGAGACCGCCGAAGGGCCTCACCCGTGATGTCGGAGGCCGGAAAGGAGCTGTCATGGCAGATGAGCGCAAACCACCCGAAGAGCCGGTTGCAACCCCTGTCCCCGCGCCCCGCGCGGAGGCGGAGAAGGACCGAAAGATCACCGACAACCCCGGTGAGGGCGAGTATATGTTCAAGGATTGGGCGCTAATCTAGGACCCGATCCCGTTTGGCCGAAATGGCCGGTCCTCGCCGGCCGATGGCGGACGTTCGTCGGTCCGTCCCGGCGCGAAAACCCACCCGTCCCGGGCTCGATCCGGGACCCGGATCGACGACGCACTCCCGGTGATCGGGCCCCCGGATCGGGTCCGGGTCATGCGTCAGTGTCGGCGCGAAGCATTGAGCCGAGCCCCAACAGCCGCTTCTGCCGCAAACCTCCCGCTCCACGCGGCCGGCATCGTGCGCCGGGGCGATGTGCAGATCGCCGATCTCTCCCATGACGCCCAACACCGGGAGCGCCTGCGGCGGGGAGACAACCGGCATTTTTCCGATATCGCCATCGTATGGGTCGTTCCACGCAATGGACCGCCCCGCCCTGTCAGAACCCATCCCGCCCTCGCTGGCCCCGGCGCGTCCTCCATGCGAAAAGCGCTTCATGGCGACACCGGTCTCGGCAATCCGCAACCTCGGCCCGGCGATGGAAGAAGCCTTCGCGAAGGCCGGCATCGGCTCGGCCGAAGAGCTCCGCGCCCTTGGCACCGACGCGGCCTATGCTCGGCTCCTCGAAGGCGGCCACCGGCCCCATTTCATCGCCTATTACGTGATCGAGATGGGATTGCAGGGGCGGCCCTGGAACGACTGCAAGGGGGCGGAAAAAGACGCGTTGCGCGCCCGGTTCGACAGGATAAAGGCGGCGGCCCGCCCTTCGGAAAGCCACCGCCTCGAAAAGATCCTCGACGAAATCGGCGTTGTCGCCCGGCCGGCCCCTCAGCCGACCACTTCGATGCCGGCGAAGAAATAGGCGATCTCGTCGGCCGCCGTCTCCGGGGCATCCGAGCCGTGAACCGAGTTCTCGCCGACGCTTTCGGCAAACTCGGCCCGGATCGTGCCCTCGGCGGCCTCGGCGGGGTTGGTGGCTCCCATCACCTCGCGGTTCTTCGCGATCGCCCCGTCGCCTTCGAGCACCTGGACGACCACCGGGGCGGAGGCCATGAATTCGCACAGCTCGTCGTAGAACGGCCGCTCGGCATGGACCTTGTAGAACTCGCCGGCCTGGGCCTTGGTGAGATGAATGCGCTTCTGGGCGACGATCCTAAGCCCCGCCTCCTCGAACTTGGCGTTGATCTTGCCGGTGAGGTTCCGCTTGGTGGCGTCCGGCTTGATGATGGAAAGCGTGCGTTCGGTGGCCATGTTTCGTCTTCCTTGGGCGTGAAGACGGCGGGCCGCTGCCCGCCGTCTGGAATTGCGCCGACCGCCTAGCATGGGGGCGTGGGGATGGGAAGGGCGTCGCGCGGGAGCACCGGCCGGCCGGGACGCCGCAGGCGTCGGCGAAAAAGCGCCGGCTCGCCGATCGCGCCCGCGAAAGCACTGAAAACGGCCCGCGCGGCGGTAGGGGCAACCCCTGAAATGTGATATCCTACCGCCATGGATTCTTGATTACGATTGCGTGGGGGGTCATTCATTGAAACGCATTTTCGCATTTGCTTTTGCCTTGAGCGCCGTGGCGGGCACTGCTGCGGCATCCACCGCCACCATCGACTTCGAGGGCGGAACCAATGTCGGCAGCTATGACGGGTCGGGCTTCGCCAGCGGGACCTGGTTCGAAGCCGGCTTCGCCGTCGAATGGAGGACGGTCGACGTCTTTCCCGATCCCTTCGTGCCCGGTGCCGGTCCGAGCCCGTATCCGTCCGACCAGCCACCGGTCCGGACTCTCGCCAACACCGATGCCGGAGCCGCGCCGCGCACCCTGTCGATGACCGTCAGCCGCCCAGACGGGCGGGACTTTTCGCTGACCGACATCGTGGCTTCGAGCACCTATGAGGGGCTCCTGACCGTCGCGCGGTTCACGCCCTATGACCGCCAGGGCAACCTCGACGCGGCCGCGGCGACGACCTACGAAGGCCCGATCCTGCGGCCGACCATCGCGCTCACCGGAGAGCGCGACGACGGCACGGTGAGCGAGACGGAGCTCTTCAGCGGCTCGGCCGCCTCATACGACCCGAATTTCGTGCTCGGCTTCGGCGAGGAAGACGTCGCGCTGTCGCACGAAACGCTTTCAGACTTCTCCGACCTCAACAGCCTGACGCTCTCGCATCCCGAAATCCTCGATCTCGATGCGGCCGTCGCCGATGGGCTGAACGAACTGGGCGCTCCGCAAAGCATCGTCGACGCCTACATGGCCTGCACCGCCACCGGGACGTTTCTGTTCGACGTGCCCTGCGAGGTGGGCAACCAGGGGGTCCTGGAGCTCGCGATCGACAGCACCCAGGGCTTCCAGAACTGGACCTCGGCCGTGGGCATAGACAGCCTCACCTTCGAGGTCGCCCCGATCCCGCTTCCGGCGTCTGCCTGGGCGCTTCTGGCGGGACTTCTGGGGCTCGCCGGCCTCGCCCGGCGTCGGCGGCGCGCCACGGGCTGAAAGACAGTCCGGCGCCGCGCGTCGAAGCGGCTTTTCGCAGCCGGGCGGCTCTGCTAGGCCGCCCCCGATGCTCAGGATCGACGCCATCTCCTACGCCGTCGCCGGCCGGCCGCTCTTTGAGGCCGCCTCGGCGGTGATCCCGACCGGACACCGGGTCGGTCTCGTGGGCCGCAACGGGACCGGCAAGACCACGCTTTTCCGTCTCATACGGGGCGAACTGGTGCTCGAAGGGGGCGAAATCGAGGTTCCGAAAGGCGCCCGGATCGGCGGGGTCGATCAGGAGGTGCCGGCCTCCGCCACCTCGCTCATCGACACCGTGCTCGAGGCCGACGCCGAGCGGGCCGCTCTTCTCGCCGAGGCCGAGCGGGCCACCGACCCCGCCCGTATCGCCGAGGTCCAGACCCGGCTTCAGGACATCGGTGCCTGGTCCGCCGAGGCGCGCGCGGCGTCGATCCTGAAGGGCCTGGGGTTCTCCGAGACCGATCAGGGGCGGGCTTGCGCCGATTTCTCCGGTGGCTGGCGGATGCGGGTGGCGCTCGCCGGCGTGCTCTTTTCGGCCCCCGACCTCCTCCTTCTCGACGAGCCGACGAACTATCTCGACCTCGAAGGCGCGCTCTGGCTCGAAGCCTATCTCGCGCGCTATCCTCACACGGTGCTCGTGATCTCCCACGACCGGGGGCTTCTGAACCGGGCGGTCGGGGCGATCCTCCATCTCGAAGACCGCAAGCTGACGCTCTACCAGGGCCCCTACGACACCTTCGCGACGACGCGCATGGCCCGGCTCGCGGTCGCCGCGGCCGAAGCCAAGAAGCAGGAGACGCGACGCGCACATCTGCAAAGTTTCGTCGACAGGTTCCGCTACAAGGCCTCGAAGGCGCGACAGGCCCAGTCGCGGCTGAAGATGATCGAGAGGATGGCGCCGATCACGATGCCGGCCGAGGCTGCCCTCAGGCGGTTCGGCTTCCCCGAACCCGAAGAGCTCTCGCCCCCTATCGTGGCAATGGAAAGCGCCTCGGTGGGCTATGGCGGCGCGCCGGTGCTCGGAAAGATGTCCCTGCGCATCGACCAGGACGACCGGATCGCGCTTCTGGGGCGCAACGGCGAGGGCAAGTCGACGCTGTCGAAGCTTCTGTCGGGCAAGCTCGATCCGATGGGCGGGCGGGTCACCCGGGCAAAAAGGTTGAAGGTCGGCTATTTCGCCCAGCACCAGCTCGACGAACTCCGCGCCGAGGAAACCCCCGTCGAGCATATCCGCCGGATCCGGCCGGATGAGCCCGAGGCCAGGCGCCGCGCGCGGCTCGGGGGCTTCGGGATCGGCCCGGCCCAGGCGGAACTTCCCGCAGGCCAGCTCTCGGGCGGCCAGAAGGCGCGACTGGCGCTCTTGCTGGCCACCATCGACGCGCCGCAGCTTCTGGTGCTCGACGAGCCGACGAACCATCTCGACATCGAAAGCCGCGAGGCCCTCGTCGAGGCGCTCACCGCCTATTCCGGTGCGGTGGTGCTCGTCTCCCACGACATGCATCTGCTCTCCCTCGTTGCCGACCGGCTCTGGCTCGTCGAGGGCGGACGGGTCACCCCCTTCGAGGACGATCTCGACGCCTACCGCCGCAAGCTGCTGGCCGAGCCCGCGCCGAAACGCGAGAAGACGAAGGCCGCCAGGCCGACGGCGAAGCCGGCCGATGTCGCCGATCTGAAGACCGCGCTGCGGGAGGCCGAGGCCCGGGTCGCGAAGATCGAGGCGCTCCGGGCGCGGCTGGCCGACAAGCTCGCCGACCCCGCTCTCTACGACGGCGGCAAGGCGCGGGATTTCGAGGCGCTGCAGCGGCAATATGCCGACGCCGAAACCGCGCTCGAACGGGCCGAGGCGCTCTGGATGCGGGCGGCCGAGCGGCTCGAGGCGGCGGGATGACCTGCGAACCGGCAAACCCCGGCGGCCGGCCGCACCGGTCGTCTACGTGAGCCCCGGCGGTCGAGACAGGCAGGCGTCCCGGTTGAACCGGGGCGTCGGCATCGGGCCTCGAGCGCGCGTCCGGGGTCAGCGCCAAAGCAACCGAACGAATACCCGTCCCGGGCTTGACCCGGGACCTCGGCGGGCGGTGCGCTCCCCGGCGTCGGGGCCCCGGTTCAGGTCCGCGGCGCGTTGGGCGTTTTGGTCTTGGGCGGACGTTTGGGTCAGCGCTCCCGAAGTCCGTAGCAAAACACGCCCCGGACTTGATCCGGGGCCTCGATCCACCGGAGGGCCAGGCCTATCGAGGTCCCGGGTCAAGCCCGGGACGCGGGTTACTTGGGGTCGGAGCGTGCAGCATGAACGCCCGCTCAAGGCCAAAAACCCACGGCGCCGTCCAATCGATCCCCCTCCCGCTCTAGTACCGTTTCGGCACGTAGAGCTCCGGCGGCAGGGCGGAGCGTTCGTATTCGGAGTTGTAGACCCGCTCGGGCAGCACCACCTCCTCGTGGGGCACCGGCTCATAGGGGATCTGGTCCAGCAGATGGGCGATGCAGTTGAGCCGCGCCCGCTTCTTGTCGTTGGCCTGCACCACGAACCAGGGCGCTTCGGGGATGTTGGTGCGCGCCAGCATCGCCTCCTTGGCCTTGGTGTATTGCTCCCAGCGGACCCGCGACTGGAGGTCCATCGGCGAGAGCTTCCACTGTTTCAAGGGGTCGTGGATCCGCATCAGAAACCGCAACTGCTGCTCCTCGTCGGTGATCGAGAACCAGTATTTGATGAGCTTGATGCCGGACCGCACCAGCATCCGCTCGAAATCCGGCACGTCGCGGAAGAACGCCTCGACCTCCTCGGGCGTGGCGAACCCCATTACCTTCTCGACGCCGGCGCGGTTGTACCACGAGCGGTCGAACAGCACGATCTCGCCGGCGGCGGGCAGATGCGGGACATAGCGCTGGAAGTACCACTGGCTTTTTTCGCGCTCGGTCGGGGCCGGCAGGGCGACCACCCGGGCCACGCGCGGATTGAGGCGCTGGGTGGTCCGCTTGATCACCCCGCCCTTGCCCGCCGAATCGCGGCCCTCGAAGAGCACCACGATCTTCTCGCCGCGATGCTGCACCCAGTCCTGGAGCTTGATGAGTTCCGACTGGAGCCTCAGAAGCTCGGTGAAATAGACCCGCCGGTCGAGTGTGTCGGGATGGGCCTCGCGGTAGATCTTGCGCAATTCCATCGACAGGGCCGGCTCGGAGAGCTCCAGCTCGTAATCCTCGTCGAGCGTGTCGGCCAGCTCGGCCCTGAGCCAGTCCGCAGAACCGGTCTCGTCGAGATCGTCCATCGTCATGCCCCCGCCGGTTCTTCGCTTTCGTCTCCGGCTTGACCTTGGACCAGGCCGGGGCTAGTCAGCAAGGCCGGAACGCGGGTGTAGCTCAATGGTAGAGCAGGAGCTTCCCAAGCTTAAGACGAGGGTTCGATTCCCTTCACCCGCTCCAGCCGAAAATCCCCTTAGACCCCTTGTTTGATTGGAAAACCGGGCTCAGCCGGTGCGCGCCCCCGGCCCCGAGAGGTGTGCCGAAATGAAAAACGGGGGAACCTTTGGCAACCCGCGTCCCGCAGAAATTCCCACAGCCCGCTGCGGCGGCGGCCCGGCCCCGGGGGAGCCGGGACCGGGCGCATCGCGTACCGGACGCGGCGGCGCGAACGACCGGGGGGCCGGGACGCGCAGAGGGTCAGCCGCCCGGCGCCCCCCCGGCCCCCTCCGCAGAACGGTCACTCGAACGCGCCGACCCCGATGATCAGATCGTCGGACTTGATGATATAGGTGATCTGGGTGTCGATCTCGTTGGTGTTGGGGTTTTCCATTTGCCACTCGGCGAAGGAGCCCCCCTCGGGCAGCGCGGCAATGACGGCGCCGACATTGGTGCCTTCGGGGTCGACGAGGTTATCGACATCGAAGCCCTCGAGGGCGGTGTTCACCCCATCGCAGATGATGACCCGCTCCGGGCTCAGCACCCGGACATGGCTGTCGCCCTCGCGCCAGGCGCCGTCGGCATTCTGGCGGATCGCGTCGCAGGTGGCCTCGAAGCCGCCGGCATCGAAGGCCGCCCGCGCCTTTTCGGCCAGCGATTGCGCAACGAAACGGTCCGCCTGAGCAGCCGTGGCAAGCAGAGCGACCGAGATCGTCGCCCCGAGCGAAGCAAGAGTTTTCATCGGATAACCTTTCCGTTTCTGAAGCCCGGGCGCGACATAAAGCGCCAATCGCGAAGGATTCCCTAACCGGCGGCGATACGGTGTTTCGCCCCGCGGCGCGCCTTCGCCCCGGGGGCCGAGGTTCGCAAGGTTGCGCACACCGCGCCGGTGGCGCATTCACCACACTAGTTCGCCGCCTGTCTTTTTGGTCGCGCGCCGGCCGGCGGACGCGACACCCCGCCCGAGGCCCTTCGATGACGACAGCAATTCTCTCCTGGTCGAGCGGCAAGGACAGCGCCTGGGCGCTCCATGTCGCACGACAGACGGGACTGGCGGTGACCGGTCTCTTTACCACCGTCAACGAGACCTTCTCCCGGGTCGCCGTCCACGGGGTGCGCCGCGAGGTCCTGCGCGCGCAGGCCGATGCCGTGGGGCTGCCGCTGACGGAGGTCGACCTCCCCTACCCCTGTTCGAACGAGGTCTACGAGGCTCGCACCGGGGCGGCACTGGCCAGGCTTGTCGACGAGGGCCTCACCGACATGGTCTTCGGCGACCTCTTTCTTGCCGACATCCGCGCCTACCGCGAAGCCCAGCTCAAGCCCTTCGGCATCACGCCCCATTTCCCGCTCTGGGGCCGGCCCACCGACGCGCTGGCCCGGGAGATGATCGATGGCGGCACGAAAGCCGTGGTCGCCACCCTCGATCCGTCGAAACTGCCGAAAGCCCTTGCCGGTCGGGATTTCGACGCGGGCCTGTTGGCGGACCTCCCCGCGGGCACCGACCCCTGCGCCGAGAACGGTGAGTTCCATACCCTTGTCTGGGACGGGCCCGCTTTTGCGCAGCCCGTGCCGCTGCGAAAGGGCGAGACGGTGGAGCGCGACGGCTTTGTCTATACCGATTTCGACCTCGCCTAGAGCGGCCCCGGCCGACACCGGACCAGGCGGCGCCGCGCGCGCCGCTCGATCGGACGCGCATGTCGTCCCGAATACCGGTTCGCGCTCTTTGGATCGCCCACAAGGCGCGCCGCGTCCCAGGGCTTCATCTTGGCGACAATACCGCGGGGGCTGAGGAACGCCCGGAGATCGGTCCAGTGGACCGATCTCAGTGACGAAGGGTCGTCAGACCTCGAACGGGCCGGGGGCAGCACCCCCTAGCCCCGGTTGAGATGGATGAACCGCACCAGGGCGGCCGTGGAGCCGTCCTTGCCCTCGGTCCCCTTTTCGCCCGTCACGACGGGCCCGAGCGAGGTCGCAAGCTCCTTGCCAAGCTCGACGCCCCATTGATCGAAGGAGTTGATCCCAAGCATCGCGCCCTCGACGAAGACCCGGTGCTCGTAAAGGGCCAGGATCTGGCCGAGGACGAAGGGCGTGAGCTTGGGGTAGACCAGCGTCGTCGAGGGCCTGTTGCCGGGAAAGACGCGGTGGCGGGCCTGCCGTTCGAGTTCCGCTCCCTCGAACGTGCCGGCGACCTTCTCGCGCGCCTCGTCGAGGGACCGCCCGCGCATGAGCGCTTCGGACTGGGCGAGGCAGTTGGCGATGAGAAGATCGTGGTGATGCCCCAGCGCCTCCTCATGGCCTTCGGCGCCGACCATGAACTCGCACGGGATCACGCGGGTCCCCTGGTGGATGAGCTGGTAGAACGCGTGCTGGCCGTTGGTGCCGGGCTCGCCCCAGACGACGGGGCCGGATGCGACGCCCAGCCCCGTGCCGTCCATCGCCACGCCCTTGCCGTTCGATTCCATTTCGAGCTGCTGAAGATAGGCCGGCAGGCGCAAAAGCCGCTGTTCGTAGGGCAGGACGGCCCGGGTGGCGTGCCCGAGGCCTTGGTTGTGCCAGATGCCGGTGAGGGCGAGCATCACGGGCAGGTTTTCGAGCGGCTCGGCAGCGCGGAAATGGAGGTCCATCGCCGCGCCGCCGGCAAGGAACGCGCGGAACGCCTCGGCGCCCACCGCCATTGCCAGCGACAGCCCGATGGGCCCCCAGACCGAGTAGCGCCCGCCGACCCAATCCTCGAAGCCGAAGACGCGGGAAGCGTCGATGCCGAAGGCGGCGGTCTTTTCGAGATTCGACGACAGCGCCGCGAAATGCTGGCCCACCCGGTCGGCGCCGACGCCGCGGGCAAGCCAGGTCCGCGCGGTCTCGGCATTGGTCATGGTTTCGATCGTGGTGAAGGTCTTCGAGGCGACGATCACCAGGGTCGAGCCGGGGTTTAGGCCCAAAAGCACGTCGTTGACATGGGCGCCATCGACATTCGAGACGAAATGGCAGCGCGGCCCGTCGGCGTAAGGGGCAAGGGCGGCGACGGCCATGACCGGGCCGAGGTCGGAGCCGCCAATGCCGATATTGACGATGTCGGTGATCTTGCCGCCCGGTGCATAGGTGCCCGAACGGATGTCCTCGGCAAAGGCCAGCATCGCGTCCCGTGTCGCGCGCACGCCGGGCATGACGTCTTCGCCATCGACCTCGATCACCGCCTCGTCCCCGGCCCGGAGCGCGGTGTGGAGCACCGCCCGGCCCTCGGTTTCGTTGATCTTCGCGCCCGAGAACATCGCCTCCCGGCGCTCGGGCACACAGGCGGCCTCGTAGAGCGCGACCAGAAGGTCGCGGTCGGCGGCGTTCATCTGGGTTTTCGAGTAGTCGAAATGGAGCCCCCCGGCCTCCACCGAGAAGTCCGTCGCCCGACTGCCGTCGGCATCCAGAAGCTCCAGGATCGAGCGGTCCCGCGCCGCGTCGGCCGCCGTCTTCAGCCCTTGCCAGTCCATCGTTCCCCTCCCCTCAGGCCGCCCAGTGAACCGTCGCGTCTTTCAGCACCAGCGCAATCGGCGCCTCGGACGGCTGAAGCCCCTGCGCCTGTTCCAGTGCGGCACGCTTGTCCGCGCCTGCGATCAGCACATGGACCGACATCGCCCCCGTGAGCACGGGCGCGGTAAGCGTGATCCGCGGCTCCTCGGCGCCGGGCGCACGCATCGCCATCAGGGGCGGCGCGTCCTTCGCGAGCGCGTCTGCCAGCCGGTCGGCCCCGGGAAAGAGCGAGGCGGTGTGCATGTCGGTCCCCATCCCCAGAAGCATCACCGAGACTGGCATTTCCGGCCGGATGGCCTCTGCGAGGGCCTCGATCGCCTCCTCGGGCGTCTCCGTATCGGCCCGGATCGGCACGTATTGCGCCGCCGCCGCCCGGCCCTGCAAAAGATGGCGCCGCAGGAGCCCGGTATTCGAGCGGCGGTGGTCTTCAGGCACCCAGCGCTCGTCGGTGAGCATCACATGGACACGGGCCCAGTCGAGATGGGCTCCGGACAGCACGTCGAACATCGGCCCCGGAGTGGAGCCCCCCGGCACCGCGAAGCTCGCATGGTCATGGCGCATCAGGCAGGAATTGAGCTCGCCGGCGAGGGTGTTCGCCAGATCCATCATCATCATCTCGCGGTCGGGGTATTCGACGAGCTTCATGGCCGTATCTCCCGCCAGCGCCGCCCGGACCTATGAAGCAGCATCTGCGCCTCCTCCGGCCCGGTCGAGCCCGGTTCGTATTCGTGGGGCCGTTCGCCGCTGCGTGTCCAGGCCTCGACGATCGGGTCGGTCCAGGCCCAGGCGGCCTCCACCTCGTCGCCGCGCATGAAGAGGGTCTGGTCGCCCCGGATCACATCCATGATCAGCCGCTCATAGGCGTCCGGCGCGTCGTCGGCCTCGGGGCCGAGGGCATCGGCGAACGTCATGTCGAGGGGCACGTCGATGAGCCGCATGCCGCCGGGCCCCGGTTCCTTGATCGTGACGCCAAGCTGGATGCCCTCGTTGGGTTGCAGCCGGATCGTCAGGATGTTGCGGTGCCGCCCCGCATCCTGGCCGAAGATCGAATGGGGCGCGTCCTTGAACACCACCGCGATCTCGGAGGCCCGCGCGCGCAACCGCTTGCCGGTGCGCAGGTAGAACGGCGTCCCGGCCCAGCGCCAGTTCGAAATGCCGAGCTTCATCGCGATGTAGCTTTCGGTGGTGCTGCCGGGGTTGCCGGCCTCCTCGCGGTAGCCCGCCGCCTCGCCGCCGCCGGTATACTGCCCCCGCACGATGTCGCTCGCTTCCGGCGGGTCGAGGGCGCGGATCACCTTCAGTTTCTCGTCGCGCACCGAAGACGGGTCGAACCGCGAGGGCGGCTCCATCGCGATGAGGCAGATGAGCTGCATGATATGGTTCTGGACCATGTCCCGCATCGCGCCGGACTTGTCGTAATACTCCCCGCGCCCGTTCACGCCGACGGTCTCGGCCACCGTGATCTGGACGTGATCGACATGTTGCGCGTTCCAGAGCGGCTCGAAGAGCATGTTGCCGAAGCGGACGGCCATCAGGTTCTGAACGGTTTCCTTCCCCAGGTAATGGTCGATCCGGTAGATCTGGCCTTCGTTGAAATGCTCCGCCAGCGTTGCGTTGAGCGCCTGCGCGGTCTCGAGGTCGCGCCCGAAGGGTTTCTCCACCACGATCCGGCAGGCGGAGCCGGCGCATCTGTGCTTGTGGAGCCGCTCGGCAAGCGGGCCGAAGAGGCTCGGGGCAACGGAGAAGTAGAAGGCGCGGATGATGTCGGGGCGCAGGAGCTTTGCGAGTTCGGACCAGCCGGCGGTGCCGGTTGCATCGATCCGGACGTAGTCGAGCGTTCCGAGAAACGACTTGATCGCTTTGGGGTCGCAATCGGCCTCGTCGAGGAACTCCTTCAGCGCCCCTTCGATGGTCTTGCGGTAGGCCGCTGTGGTCATCTCCGAGCGCGCCGCGCCGACGATCCTCGCCCCCGGCGGCATCTGCCCGGCACGGAACCGCCGAAACAGCCCCGGCAGGATCTTGCGGCGCGCCAGGTCCCCGGTGCCGCCGAAGATCACAAGGTCGAAATCGTCGACCGGGATGACGCGCGAAACCATTGAAATGTCCTTTCACCCGCGTTGCCGCGAAGCGGCGTTAGCGCTAGCAGCGCCGCATAACCGCCTGATAGCCGCCCCGTCGTTCTCAGTCTAGCGTGCTCGCCCGCCTTCACAAAGCCGTCAAGGCCGAGGTGGGTCCTTTTCGCCGCTCCGCCATGGCGTTAGGCACGTCCCCGACGAGACGAGGTGCTTTCATGAAAGACCACGGCCTGCCCCGGGACGGCCTGGGCAAGTTCCAACATCCCGAGATCACGGCGAAAGGCGAGGAACGCGCCTCCGTGGCGCTCGAAAACCCTCAGACGCTCTGGTTCAACACCGGCACGCTCTGCAATATCGAGTGCGTCAACTGCTACATCGAAAGCTCGCCGACGAACGACCGGCTCGTCTACATCAGCGCCGACGAGGTGCGGTGCTATCTCGACGAGCTCGAAACCCGGGCCTGGGGGGTGCGCGAGATCGGGTTCACCGGCGGCGAGCCGTTCATGAACCCGCAGATGATCGAGATGGCCCGCGCCGCCCTCGACCGGGGATATGACGTCCTGATCCTCACGAACGCGATGCGCCCGATGATGCGCGAGGCGATGCGCGAGGGCCTTGCGGGGCTTGCGCGCACGTTCGGGGACAAGCTGACGGTGCGGGTCTCCGTCGACCATTGGTCGGCGGAATTCCACGACGCTGAACGGGGGTTGGGCAGTTTCGACAAGACCCTTCAGGGCATGCGCTGGCTGCGCGACGCCGGGGTGCGGATGACCGTCGCGGGCCGCACGGTCTGGGGGGAGACCGACGCCGATGCCCGGGTCGGCTACGCCGCGTTCTACGCCCGCGAAAACTTCAGGATCGACGCGCAAAACCCTGGCGAAACGGTGCTTTTTCCCGAAATGGACGAGCGCGTGGATGTTGCCGAAATCACCACGGCCTGCTGGGGCATTCTCAACAAATCGCCCAGAGACGTGATGTGCTCCTCCTCGCGGATGGTGGTCAAACGCAAGGGCGCTGCGGCCCCGTCGGTCGTCGCCTGCACGCTCCTGCCCTACGCCCCCGAGTTCGAGCTCGGGCCGCGGCTTGCCGATGCCGAAGGGCCGGTGCGACTCAACCATCCCCATTGCGCCAAGTTCTGCGTCCTCGGCGGGGCGAGCTGCTCGGCCTAACATCCCGCCATTGCTGGTAAAAGCGGCTCTGTGCTAGATCGGCTTCGGGGGCAGTGGAATACGGGACAGGCGAACTTGCGGCACATCCTGATCCCCCTGGCCGTAACGCTCCTGTCGCCCGGCCTGTCGGTGGCGGGTCCAGGCCAGACAGGCTTCTGCTCGGACACCCCCGCCGACCCGGCAACCTTCTATGTCTCTCCCGAGGGCGACGACACCGCCGACGGCGCATCGCCGGCCACCGCCTGGGCGAGCGCGGCGCGGGTCGTCGCGGCAACCGAAGACGGCGCGCTCGGGCCCGGCACCACCGTGCGGTTTGCGCGCGGCGGAACCTATGCCGGTCCGCTCGATCTGTCGGACCTCCACGGGCGCCCCGGAGTGCCGATCCGCATCGGCGCCTATTGTGCGGGCGCCGATCCGGTCCTCAGCGGCCTTGCCCGTCTCGACTGGGCGCCGCTGGGCGGTGGCGGCTGGCGGGCCGATTGCCCGATGTGCCCCGACGCGCTCAATCTCGTCGTGATCGATGCCCGTCCCGCCCCAAAGGCGCGCTGGCCGAACCCCGACGAGGCCGATGGCGGCTACCTTCCGATGCGCCCGCGCGGTGGCGCCCGCTTCGCCGCCCCCGGTCTCGCGGGGCGCGACTGGACCGGGGCGGAGCTCGTCTTCCGCAGCTTCGACTGGGTGCTCGACGTCGCCCCCATCGCCCGGCAGGCCGGCGCGCTGATCGAGCTTGAGGAGCTGCCCCGCCCGCCGGACCGCGCCCCGGCGCCCTTTTTCGTCCAGAACCATCCAGGCGCCCTCGACGCGGATCGCGAATGGGTGTGGGACGCGGCGGCGCGGCGGCTGACGCTGAAACTCGACCGGGGGCATCCGGCGAGCCGCGGCGTCGCGGTGGCCGTCGAACCGGCCCTGCTGCTGCTCTGGGACGCGACCCATATCGTCATCGAGGATATCCGCATTCGGGGCGCCAACGACACCGGCGCGGTCGCCGGCGACTGCGCTGGGGTGGCGCTGCGGAACGTCCGCATCGAGATGTCGGGCGGCGCCGGTCTCCGGGCGTTCGACTGCCGTGACATGGGGCTCGACACCGTCACCGTCGCCCGCGCGCTCGACGTGGGCCTTGAGATGCTCGACTGCGAAAGCTGCGCGGTCACCGGCAGTGCCATCGCCGAGACCGCCCTTCTTCCCGGCATGGGCGGCAGCGGCGACGGGCGCTACATCGCCGCCCGGATCGGCGGCGTCGACGGACGCGGCGCGCCTTTCGCCTTCACCGGCAACCGCGTCGCCGATGCGGGCTATATCGGGGTCGACATCCGGGGGCCGGCCCGGGTGGAAGGCAACGACATCCGCGGCTACACCGCGCTCAAGGTCGACGGCGCGGGCATCTACACCTGGGAACGGGCGGGCGGCGTGGTGATCGCCGGCAATACCGTCCGCGACGGGCGCGGGGACGAGCCCGGCGGGCTGCCCGGTCACGCCCGGCGCGACCACGGCATCTATATCGACGACAATTCCCACGGCATCGAGATTTTGCGGAACGAGCTGCGCAACGCCGGCGATTCCGGCATCAAGCTTCACAATGCAATGGACATTGCGATCCGCGGCAACAGGGTTTCGGGGTCGCGCCGGGCGGCCCTCGATCTGGTCTACGACGAAGATGCGGCCCCGATCGCGGAGAAGGCGCTCGATGTGACCGGCAACAGCTTCGACGCCGGACCTTCGGCCCTGCTGGTCGATATCTTCTCGCTCGACCCCAGCTTCCACCTGGCGCGCCTTGGACGCTTTGCCCGCAACGCATACTGCGGCAGCGCCAGCGGCCCCCATGTCGCGGTGAACTCCGACCCGTTCGGCGCCGCACCGGCGCGGTGGAGTTTCGCCGACTGGGTCGCGCGCACCGGCCTCGACCGGTCGAGCCGGCTTTGCGGAGACCGTTAGCCCGGCCGCCCGATCAGCGCCTCGGCAATGGCCCGGCCGCTGGCCCAGGCCGCCTCGACGCTCGGGCCGAGGCACCAGTCGCCGCCGAGAAAGAGGCTCCGCGCCGCGTCCGCCAGAAACGGCTCCCCGAGCGGCTGTGCGACCCGGGCAAAGCGCCACCGATGGCCGCGAACGAGCGCCGCCTCGCGGGGCGCCCGGCCGATGGCGGCCGCGAGCTTCGGCAGCAGCAAACTGGCGATCTCCTCCCTCTCGGCCTCCAGATGCGCGGCACTCCAGGCGGGGCTGCCGTGGGCCACCCAGGTCGCCGCGCCGCCGCGCCCGGGCTTGCCGCCGTCATGGGCGATCGACGCCAGATCGCCGTCTTCGGGCTCGCGGAAGGCAAATGGCGGCGGCGGGCCGCCCGCGAAGGCGGCCATCAGCGTCAGGCAAGGGTCGATCCGCACCGTATCGAGCCGCGCGGCGAGAGGATGATCGCCCAGAAGCCGCGCGGCCTGGGGCGCGGGCAGCGCCAGCACCACCCGGTCGAAGTGCCGCTCTTCGCCGCCGAACCGCACCCGCCATCCGCCGGCCGCCGTGCGCAGGCCGGTGACCTCCACTCCGGACGCCACCGCCACGGGTCCGCCGAGATGAGCGGCCAATGCGGCCATGTCCGGTACCCCGACATAGCGCGGATGCCCGCCGAGGCCGTCCCAGACCGCCGCCCGCCCGGTGCGAGCGGCCGCCTCCAGGCAGGCCACGAATCCGGGGGCGCGGGCGGTGACGAATTGCGCCCCGTGATCGAAGACCGGACCCTCGCGGGTCCGCCGCGTGGCCAGCCGCCCGCCGGGCCGGCGGCCCTTGTCGAAGACCGCCGCGGGACGCCCCCGATCGGCCAGCGCCCGTGCCGCGACGAGCCCGGCAACGCCGGCCCCGATGATCGCAATCTTCGTGTCGGTCATGAAAGTCCCCCCTGCCGGGCGCGACCTAGTTGTTCAGTCCCGGCATCTGGTGGATCGGGTCGACGATGGATCGATCTGGCTCTGAAGTCCAGATTTTGCAGATGTACTCGTACGGCGTGAGGCCGTTGAGCGTCTTCAATCGACGGGCGTAGTTGTATGCATCGAGAAA
>JASJAR010000047.1 GCA_030066905.1 Paracoccaceae bacterium
CCCCCCCCCCCCCCCCCCCCCCGCCCCCCCCCCCCCCCCCCCCCCCCCCCCCCCCCGCCGCCTGAAGACCACGCGCGAGCATTTCAGCGAAAGCTGCCATCGAGCTTTTTCTCAAGTGCTGACACGCAATTCGTTTGGGAGGGCGAAGCGAATGTCCACCAAAGCATCCCGCTCCGCTGCGCGATTGATGATTTCCCCGGCCGTATTGCTGCTGCTCGGCTGGATGCTCGTGCCGCTCCTGATGACGGTCTACTTCTCCTTCCTGCGCTACAATCTGCTCTCGCCCGGGGCGACGCCCTTCGTTGGCTGGGAGAACTACTACTGGTTCGTCACCGACCCGAGCTTTCAGGCCGCCGTCGTCAACACGCTGGTGATGGTGGGCGGGATCCTCGCGATCACCACCATCGGCGGCATCGCCCTGGCGCTTCTCCTCGACCGCCCGATGTTCGGCACGGGCATTATCCGCATCATGGTCATCGCACCGTTCTTCGTCATGCCCACCGTCTCGGGTCTTGTCTGGAAGAACATGTTCTTCAACCCGGTCAACGGCATCTTCGGCAACATCGCCACGAGCCTCGGCCTGCAGCCCATCGACTTCTTCGGCCAGTACCCGCTCGCCTCGATCATCTTCATCGTGTCCTGGACCTGGCTGCCCTTCGCGACGCTCATCCTTCTGACCGCGCTTCAGTCGCTCGACCAGGAGCAACTCGAAGCCGCCGAGATGGACGGGGCCGGCTGGTGGTCGCGGTTTTTCTACATCATGCTGCCGCATCTCGCCCGGGCGATCACGGTTGTGATCCTGATCCAGACGATCTTCCTGTTGTCGGTCTTCGCGGAAATCCTCGTCACCACGAATGGCGGCCCCGGCACATCGACGACGACGCTGACATATCTCATCTACGTCTCCTCGCTTTTGCAGTTCGATGTCGGCATGGGAAGTGCCGGGGGCGTCATCGCCATCATCCTCGCCAACATCGTTGCGATCTTCCTGATGCGGATGATCGGCAAGAACCTCGACGCCTGAAGGGGGAGAGCCAATGGCACGCGCCGTTTCGACCCGTCGCAAGACCCTCAACACCGCGCTCGCGGGCACCCTGGGGTTCTTGATGTTCTTCCCCATCCTCTGGATCCTGATCCTGTCGTTCAAAACCGAGGAGGACGCCATCCGCGCGCCCCTCGAAGTACTCTTCAACAGCGGCTGGACGACCGAGAGCTTCGCCACCGTCCAGGCCCGCTCGGATTATTTCAAGCATTTCTCGAATTCCGTGATCATCTCGGTCGGCTCGACCTTTCTCGGGCTGCTGATCGCGATCCCGGCGGCCTGGTCGATGGCCTTCGTGCCGTCGAAGCACACCAAGAACGTGCTGATGTGGATGCTCTCGACGAAGATGCTGCCGCCCGTAGGAGTTCTGGTGCCGATCTATCTTCTCTTCCGCGACACCGGGCTTCTCGACAGCCGGCTCGGACTGACGCTGGTGCTGATGCTGATCAACCTGCCGATCATCATCTGGATGCTCTACACCTACTTCAAGGAGATCCCCGGCGAGATCCTCGAAGCGGCTCGGATGGACGGGGCGACGCTCCGCGAAGAAATCATCTATGTGCTGACGCCCATGGCGATCCCCGGCATGGCCTCGACAGTCCTTCTCAACATCATCCTCGCCTGGAATGAGGCCTTCTGGACGATCAACCTCACAGCGGCCAATGCCGCACCGCTCACCGCGTTCATTGCCAGCTATTCGAGCCCCGAAGGGCTCTTCTACGCCAAGCTCTCCGCGGCCTCGATCATGGCGATTGCGCCGATCCTCATCATGGGCTGGTTCAGCCAGAAACAACTTGTCCGCGGGCTGACCTTCGGCGCCGTGAAATAAGGGAAGACCATGGGACAAATTCAACTGAAGCAGGTGCGCAAGGCCTTCGGCGAGGTCGAGGTCATCCCGCCCTTGGACCTCACCATTGAGGACGGGGAGTTCGTCGTCTTCGTTGGCCCTTCGGGCTGCGGCAAGTCCACGCTTCTGCGGCTGATCGCGGGGCTCGAAGACGTCACCGACGGAACCGTCGAGATTGACCACAAGGACGCCACCGAGCTGCCGCCCGCCAAGCGTGGCCTCGCGATGGTGTTCCAGTCCTACGCGCTCTATCCGCATATGTCGGTCAGGAAAAACATCGCCTTTCCCCTGAAGATGGCGAAGATGGATCAGGCCGAGATCGACCGCCGGGTGGCCAATGCGGCAGACGTTCTGAACCTCGCCGATTACATCGACCGGCGCCCGGGCCAGCTCTCGGGCGGCCAGCGCCAGCGGGTCGCCATCGGCCGGGCGATTGTCCGCGAACCGGCGGCGTTTCTCTTCGACGAACCCTTGTCGAACCTCGATGCCGCCCTTCGGGTGGGGATGCGGCTTGAGATCAGCGAGCTGCACAAACGCCTCGACACCACGATGATCTACGTCACCCACGACCAGGTCGAGGCGATGACCATGGCCGACAAGATCGTCGTGCTCCAGGCCGGCGTCATCGAGCAGGTGGGCAGCCCGCTCGAGCTTTACCGCAAGCCGCGGAACAAGTTTGTCGCGGGGTTCATCGGGTCGCCGAAGATGAACCTCATCGAGGGGCCCGAAGCGGCCAAGCACAATGCCGCCACCATCGGCGTCCGTCCAGAGCATATCTCGGTCTCGGCCGAGAGCGGCGCATGGAAGGGCACGGTCGGCGTGTCCGAGCACCTCGGCAGCGACACCTTCTTTCACGTCACCGTCGCGGGGTTTGCCGAGCCGATCACCGTGCGGGCAGGCGGCGATGTCGATCTCCATTACGGCGATACGATCTATCTCGAACCCGACCCCGCGCTAATCCACAAATTCGACGCAAACGGACTGCGGATCGAATGATGCGGCTTGAAGGGAAAACCGCACTTGTCACCGGCGGGGCGCGCGGCATCGGCCGGGCGATCTGCGAGGCCTATGCCGGCGAGGGGGCCAAGGTCGCCGTGGCGGATCTATTGGAGGCGGAGGCTAAGGAGACCGCGGAGGCCGTCGGCGGGATGGGGCTTGCGATGGACGTCACCGATCTCGGCTCGATCAAGTCGGGCGTCGCTGCCGTGGAACAGGCCTGGGGCGGCATCGACATCCTCGTCAACAATGCCGGCATCTTCAACATGGCGTCCCTCGACCGGATCACCCACGAAGACTACCGCCGCCAATACGATGTCAACGTTGGCGGGACGATCTTCGCGGCCCAGGCCGTGGTGCCGTCGATGAAGCGCCGGGGCGGTGGCGTCATCGTCAACTTCGCCTCCCAGGCGGGGCGCCGGGGTGAGCCAAACGTCACGATCTACTGTTCGACCAAGGCGGCGGTGATCTCCGTCACCCAGTCCCTCGCGCTGGAACTTGCCGGCGACAACATCCGCGTCAACGCCATCGCCCCGGGCGTGATCGACACGCCGATGTGGACCCATGTGGATTCCCAGTTCGCTGAGTATGAGCACAAGGAGATCGGTCAGAAGAAGCGCGAGGTGGGCGAGGCCGTGCCGCTCGGCCGAATGGGCGATCCGGCCGATGTTGCTGGCCCTTGCGTGTTCCTGGCTTCGGACGAGGCGCGCTACGTCACCGCGCAGACTCTCAACGTGGACGGCGGCAACTGGATGAGCTGATGACGACACCGGTGAAACTGTCGAACGCAACCCTGTCCAACCTGCCTCAGGAGGTCGCGGTTCCGACCTATGACCGCGCAGCGCTTTCGGCCGGCATCCTCCATATCGGCCTCGGCAATTTTCACCGCGCGCATCAATCGTGGTATCTCCACCGGCTGATGCAGGACGGCCTCGCCCGGGATTGGGGCATCGTCGGCGCGGGTGTGAGGCCCTATGATGCCGCGCAGCGGGAGAAGCTGGCGGCGCAGGACTATCTGACGACGTTGATCGAGCTCGACCCGTCGGGAACGTCGGTCGAGGTCGTGGGCTCTATGACCGACTATGTTTCCATCGCGGACGGCAACGGTCCGCTGATCGCCCGAATGGCCGAGCCGGACATCCGCATTGTGGCGATGACGGTGACCGAGGGCGGCTACTACATCGACCCCGCCACCAAAGGGTTCGACGCGGCCCATGGGGACATGGTTCACGATGCCGCCCATCCGGACGCGCCGCGGACGGCCTTCGGCGCTATCGTTGCCGCCCTGAAGCGGCGGCGCGCGACCGGGGCCGGCCCTTTCACGCTGCTGAGCTGCGACAATCTCCAGGGCAACGGGGCCATCCTCCGCCAGACCGTCGTATCGCTTGCCCGGACCTCGGACCCCGACCTCGCCGGCTGGATCGACGCGACCTGCAGCTTCCCCAACTCGATGGTCGACTGCATCGTCCCGGCGACCGGCCAGAAGGAGCTCGACCTCGTTCGCTCTCTCGGCATCGACGACGCGGTGCCGGTCACCCACGAAAACTTCCGCCAATGGGTGATCGAGGACGATTTCTGCGCCGGCCGCCCGCCCTGGGACAGGGTCGGTGCGACCTTCACGACGGATGTCCACGACTACGAGGCGATGAAGATCCGCATCCTCAACGGGGGTCATCAGGTGATCTCCAATCCCGGCGAGATCCTGTCGGTCGCGACGATTGCCGATTGCATGGCCCATCCGTTGATCGGCCCGCTCTTCCGCAAGGTGGCGCGCGAAGAGGTGGTGCCCCATGTGAAGCCGGTGCCTGGCATGACACCGGAGGCCTATGTCGAACTGATCGACCGGCGCTTCTCGAACCCGCTGATCGTCGACACCACGCGCCGCGTCGCCTTCGACGGATCGTCGCGTCATACCGGCTTCATCCTGCCGGTCGTCCGGGACGCACTGGCGGCCGGGTCCGGTTTCGAGGGTCTCGCCCTCGCCGAGGCGCTCTGGGCGCGGATGTGCGAAGGCACCCGGGAGGACGGTTCGGCCATCGAGCCCAACGACCCGATGTGGGACGCGCTGCAGGTCGCGGCGCGCGCGGCGCGGGCCGAGCCCCGGGCCTGGCTGGCGCAACGCCAGCTCTATGGCGATCTGACCGACAACACGCGCTTCGCCTCCGCCTTCGGCCGCTGGCTGTCGATGATCTGGCAGGACGGCGCCGAGGCCGCGCTGTCCGCCTATCTCAAAAACTGATCCGGCGTCGGCCATGCGGGCGGTCTATTTCCCCTCCCGGAACGCGGTGCAGGTCGGCGAACTTCCCGACCCGGTAGCGGGGCCGGGCGAAGTCGTCGTCCGCGTCGCCGCCAGCGGCATCTGCCATACCGATCTGGAGGTGATGCGCGGCAATTACGGCACGTCAGCCTTTCCCGTGGTGCCGGGTCACGAATTCGCCGGCGTGATTGCGCAGGTCGGGCCGGATGTGACCGGGATCGGAACAGGCGACCGGGTCGTCATCGATCCGAACCTCAATTGCGGCACCTGCAGGCCCTGCCGGCGTGGCTGGGCCCATCTCTGCGAAGCTCTGGGAGCCTATGGCGTGACGGTGAACGGCGGGTTCGCCGAGTACTGCGCGGTGCACGGGGACGCCGTTCATCAGATCGGCGAGATGGACTTCGCGCTTGCCGCGCTGGCCGAACCCATGGGATGCGTCCTGAACGGCCTGTCGCCGCTCGACGGCCGGATCGTGGAACGGGCGGTCATCATGGGAACCGGTCCCATGGGCGT
>JASJAR010000048.1 GCA_030066905.1 Paracoccaceae bacterium
TCGAAGGTGAAGACGACGTCGTCGGCGGTGACGGGTTCGCCGTCGGCAAACCGCGCCTCGGGGCGGAGGTTGAAGATCACCCAGGAGCGGTCTTCTGGGTACTCGATCGTCTCGGCCAGAAGGCCGTAGGCGGCGTCGGGCTCGTCCCAGGCGCGGGCGAGGAGGGTGTCGTAGACGCGTTCGAGCCCCTGGGCCGGTTCGCCGTCGAGGATGAAGGCGTTGAGGCTGTCGAAGGTCTGCGAGGCGAGGGCGCCGCGGAAGCTGATATAGCCGCCCTTCGGCGCGTCGGGGTTCACGTAGTCGAAATGGGCAAAGCCCTCGGGGTATTTGAGCTCGCCGAAGGCGGAGATGCCGTGGCTGATCGTGACGTCGTGGCTGTCGGCGAGGGCCGGGCTTGCGGTGACGAGGGCGAATGCGGCGATCAGGGCGGTTTTCAAATCGATCCTCCGGTGGGGCGCATATCGAGGGAGGGTAGCAGGCACGGCGCGGTGTTCCAGTGGGCCGCGCATCACGGCCGTGTCAGGGGTCCTTCGGCCGGGGGTCGAACCCGCCAAGCGCCCGGGCGACGAGGGGGGCGCCGGTGATGACGAGAAAGACCCGCGTGAGGTGGTGGACGATGACATAGCCGAGGTCGGCTCCGGCGATGAGCGCGAGAATCGTCATTTCCGCCTGACCGCCGGGGGCGAAGGCGAGAAAGCCGTCGACCGGAGGGGCGAGGCCGGCGAGGACGACGATTTCGGTGAAGATCGCGGCGAGGCCGGCCAGCAGCACCACGAAGAGCACGCCGGCGGCCACGTCGCGGCGGAGCTCGGCCAGGGTTACGCCGACATAGCCCACGCCGATGCCGATGCCGATGAGGAACTGGGCGGTGAGGATCGCCTCCGCCGGGGGGCGGCTGTGGATGAAACCGCCCAGCGAGAGGGCGGCGGTGGCGATCATCGGCCCGAGGATCGCCGCACCGAAAAGGCCGATGCGGGTGGCAACGAACCAGCCGGCGAGGCCGGCGGCAGCCATCAGGAACATTTCGTGGAGCGGCAGGCCAGCGGCCGGAGCGCCGACGACGCCGCGGAGCTCGACGCCGAAGCCCTGGGTGAGGATCAGCGGGGCGAGGGTGACGATGATCAGGACCCGCGTGGCGTGAATGAGCGACAGGGCGCGGACATCGCCACCGGCCTCCTTGCCGAAGAGCACCATGTCCTGGAGGCCGCCGGGCATCGCGGCGTACCAGGACGTGACCGGGTCGAACCGGTAGACGCGGCGGAAGAACGGGACGCCGACGAGCCCGATGACCGCGACATAGGCTGGTACGAGTGCGACCGAGAGCGCCATCTCGGGCAGGCGGCCGACGACTTCGGGCGTGATCGAGGCGCCGATGGCGATGCCGAGGATGGCCCGGGCCGCCGTCGAGAGAATGCCGAGGCCAAGAAGCGGCAGACCGGCAAGCGCGCCGATAAGGCAGGCCGCCAGAGGTCCGAAGAGGAACGGCAGAGGCAGGTCGAGCGCGACGAAGAGTGCGGTGCCGGCCCCGGCGAGCGCAACGGTGATCGCGCGCGCGGCGGATCTTGGGAGGCGGGGTCGGGTCACACGGGGCCGTCCAGCTTTGCATCCCCTTGTATCCAGAAGTATCCAATTTGGAAAGCCACGACGAAGGCTGCCGGTCCGGACCGGGCGGGAGGTGCCGTGCGGACCGGTCAGGCGGGGCCGGTGACCTTCTGTGTCTGAATGCCGAGGCCCTCGACGCCGAGGCGGACGGTCTGGCCGGGCCGGAGATAGACCGGCGGTTTCTGCCCCATGCCCACCCCGGGCGGCGTGCCGGTAGAGATGATGTCTCCGGGCTGGAGGCTCATGAACTGGCTGACATAACTTACAAGATGGGCCACGCCGAAGACCATTGTCGCGGTGGAGCCGGACTGGCGCCGCGCCCCGTCGACTTCGAGCCAGAGGTCGAGGGCCTGGGGGTCGGGCACCGCGTCGCGGGTGACGAGCCAGGGGCCGATTGGCCCGAAGGTGTCGGCGGACTTGCCTTTGACCCATTGCCCCGATCGTTCGAGCTGGAAGGCGCGTTCAGAGAGGTCGTTGACGACGCAGTAGCCGGCGACATGGGACAGCGCGTCGGCCTCGGAGACGTAGCGGGCTTCGCTGCCGATGACGACCCCGAGTTCGACCTCCCAATCGGTCTTCTCCGAGCCGCGCGGGATCACGATGTCGTCGTCGGGCCCCATGATCGCCGAGGTGGCCTTGAAAAAGAGGATGGGTTCTTTCGGCACCTCGGCGCCGGCTTCGGCGGCGTGGTCGGAATAGTTGAGCCCGATACAGATGAACTTGCCGACCGAGCCGATGCAGGGGCCGAGGCGGGGTGTCCCATCGACTGCGGGCAGTGTCGCCGGGTCGAGAGCGAAGAGGGCGGCAAGCCCGCTGTCGCTCAGCACGTCGCCGGCGATGTCGGGGACATGGGCGGAGAGATCGCGGATTGTGCCGCTGTCATCCAGAAGACCCGGTCTTTCTGCGCCAATGGGGCCGTAGCGGAGGAGTTTCATGGGCGGTCCTTCATGTATTGGCCCAGCCCCCGTCGATGCCGATGGCCTGGCCGGTGACGAAGGCGGCGTCGTCCGAGGCGAGGTAGACCGCGAGGGCGGCGATTTCTTCCGGCCGGCCGATCCGGCCCATGGGCTGGCGGGCGATGAAGCTCTGGCGCACGGCCTCGATGTCGCCTCCCGGGCCCGCAAGGGCGGCCATGCGGGCTTCGAGACTGGGGCTTTCGACCGTGGCGGGGCAGATCGCATTGGCGCGGATGCCCTCACTGACGAAATCGGCGGCGACGGATTTCATCATGCCGATCACCCCGGCCTTGGTGGCGCCGTAGACGAAGCGATTGGGGGCGGCGATGATCGAGGAAACCGCGGAGGCGACGAAGAGCACGCTGCCGCCGCCGGCCGCAATCATGGCGGGCAGAAAGGCGCGGGTGACGGAATAGGGCCCCTTGAGGTTGAGCGCGACCGAGGCGTCGAACGCGGCCTCGTCGCAGTCGAGGAGCGAGCCGTGATGGACGACCCCCGCGCAATTGAAGAGGATGTCGACGGCGCCGACATCTCCGGCCGCCGCGGCGACAGCGGCGGGGTCGGTGACGTCGAGTCGGCGGATCGTGGCTCCCGCCTCGGCGAGGGGCGCCAGCGCCTCGGCGTCGATGTCGGTGGCCATCACCGCCGCGCCCTCGGCGAGAAAAGCGCGCGCGGTGGCGGCGCCGATGCCGGCTCCGGCGGCAGTCAGAAAGGCCCGTTTGCCCTGAAGTCGCATGGGGGAGTTCTGGGGCCCCGGGCGCCGCGATGCAAGAGCGGTTGGCGGGGCCGGGGTCTTGGCCTAGGCTCGCGCCGAACGGGAGGACGGGATGCTGAAAGGTCTCGACCCGCGCCTCGGCGCGGATGTGCTTCACACGCTGCGTGCGATGGGCCACGGCGATATGCTGACGCTTGTCGATACCAACTTCCCCGGCCATGCCATGGCGGCGGAGACCGTTCTCGGCCGGCCCCTCCTGATGGAGAACCTCACGCTCGCCGAAGCCGCTGAAGCGGTGCTTTCGGTCCTGCCGCTCGACACGTTCGTCGACGATTTCGCGGGCTTCATGGCGGTGGTGGACGAACCGGAGACGGTGCCCGAGGTGCACCGGGAGGTGCAGGTGGTGATCGATGCCGCCGAGGGCGGTGCCCGGCCGGTGCCGGGGATCGAGCGGTTCGCGTTCTACGAGGTTGCGCGGGCCTCCTATGCCATCGTCCTCACCGGCGAACGGCGGGCTTACGGCAACGTCATGCTCCGCAAGGGCGTTATCGGACCGGAGGGATAGGTCATGGGCAGGGTTGCCATTCTGGGCGTTTTCGTCGCCGATTGCACATTCCGGGCCGAGCGCCAGCCGAAGATGGGCGAGACGCTTCTGGGGAAGTCCTTCGCGCTCGGGCCCGGGGGCAAGGGGTCGAACCAGGCCGTGGCTGCGGCCAGGGCCGGGGCCGAGGCGACGTTCATATCGAAGCTCGGGGCGGATGCCTTTGCCGATCTCGCACGGGGCATCTGGGGCGAAGCCGGGGTGTCGCCGGCGGTGCCGGTCGACAGCGACAGCTACACCGGTGCGGCCTATGTCTTTGTCGATGACGACAGTGGGGACAATGCGATCATAATCTGCCCCGGCGTGGCCGCAACGATCTCGCCGGACGATCTGGAACGCGAGCACGCGACGATAGCGGCGGCGGACGTGTTCATGACCCAGCTCGAACAGCCGCTCGATGCCGCGATGCGGGGTCTTGAGATCGCGCGGGCGGCGGGGACGCGGACGATCCTCAACCCCGCGCCCGCCGCCCTGCTTCCCGACGGGATGCTGGGGCTTTGCGATATCGTGACGCCCAACGAGAGCGAGGCCGAGGGGCTAACCGGGGTTGCGGTGAGCGGCATCGCGGATGCGGAGCGGGCGGCGGACGCGCTGATCGCCCAAGGGGCTGGCGCGGCGGTCATCACGCTTGGCGAAAACGGGGCGCTTTACCGGAACGGGTCGACAAGCCTCCATGTTCCGGCAATGGCCGCCGGGCCGGTGGTCGAGACGACGGGGGCGGGGGATGCCTTCAACGGCGGGTTCGCCGCCGCCCTGGCCGAGGGAGCGAGCCCGGAGGCGGCGCTGCGGTTCGGCACGGCGACGGCGGCGATTTCGGTGACCCGGGCCGGCACCGCGCCGTCGATGCCCGCACGGAGCGAGATCGAGGCGCTGTTGGCCAAGAACATCTAGAAGGCGGAAACCGCGCGCGGATCCCGGGGGCCGGAAACGGCCCAGTTTTCGGTTGCTCACCTCCATTTTTCATTTATTCATGAAATATGGAATCAATGTTGCTCGACCGTCTGACCGTCCTCAGTCACCCGCAACGGATGGCCGTGTTCCGGCTGTTGCAGCGGCGGTTTCCGCAAGCCGTTCCCGCCGGTGAGATCGCATCTGCTCTGGGGCTCAAGGCCAGCACGGCCTCGGTCTATCTCGCCGCTCTGACCCGCGCGGGACTGATCGGACAGGAGCGGCAGGGAGTGTCGCTGCGCTACCGGCTCGACCTCGAGGCGGCGCGCGACATGGTGGCCGAGCTTTTCGTCGATTGCTGCGGCGGGCGACCGGATTTGTGCCCGCCGGGATTTGGGACACCTGAAGGGAGGATTTCCTCGATGACCGATCAGAAGTTTAACGTGCTCTTCATCTGTACCGGCAATTCCGCCCGCTCGATCTTCGCCGAGGCGATCATGCGCCACGAGGCCGGCGACCGGTTCACGGCTTATTCGGCGGGGACCCGGCCGCAATCGGAACTCAACCCTTTCGCCATCGAGATGCTGGACGCGAAGGGGATCGAGACGGCCGGATTGCGCGCCAAGAACATCGCGGAGTTTCAGGGGCCGGACGCGCCGAAGCTCGATTTCGTGTTCACGGTCTGCGACCTTGCCGCCAACGAGGAGTGCCCGGCCTGGGCCGGCCAGCCGATCTCGGCCCATTGGGGGCTGCCGGACCCGGCGCGCGCCACCGGCACCGAGGCGGAAAAGCGCCTGGCGTTCCAGCAGACCTTCGGGGCGATGTACAATCGCATCCGGGCGTTCTCGGCGCTGCCCATCGCCTCCCTCGACCGCGCCTCGCTCCAGGCGCGCGTCGACGAAATCGGCCGCACAAAGGAGACAGCATGACGACCTATGCGCTGAACGGCCTCGGCCGGATCGGGAAGCTCGCACTCCGCCCGCTTCTTGAACGGGGGGCCGAGGTCGCCTGGCTCAACGATGCGGTGGGCGATCCGGCCATGCATGCGCATCTTCTGGAATTCGACACCGTCCATGGCCGCTGGCCGGCGGATTTTTCGGCCGACGCAGGTGCGATCGCCATCGACGGTACCCGCCTGCCGGTTCATTCCGAGCGGCGGCCCGAAGACCTTCCCCTCGACGGGATCGACGTGGTGATCGACTGCACCGGGGCGTTCAAGACGGAAGCCGCGCTCGCCCCCTATTTCGCCGCCGGGGTGAAGAAGGTCGTCGTCTCGGCGCCGGTCAAGGACGGGGCCGTGGCGAACATCGTCTTCGGGGTGAACGACGATATCTACGACGCCGCCGCCCATGACATTGTCACCGCCGCAAGCTGCACCACGAACTGCCTCGCCCCGGTGGTGAAGGTTCTCCATGAGGGGATCGGCATCCGGCACGGTTCGATCACGACGATCCACGACGTGACCAACACCCAAACGATCGTCGACCGGCCCGCAAAGGATCTCCGGCGCGCCCGTTCGGCGCTCAACTCGCTGATCCCCACGACCACGGGCTCGGCCACCGCGATCACGCTCATCTACCCCGAGCTCACCGGCAAGCTCAACGGCCACGCGGTGCGGGTGCCGCTGCTGAACGCCTCGCTCACCGACTGCGTCTTCGAGGTTGAGCGGCCCACCAGCGTCGAGGAGGTCAATGCGCTCTTCAAGGCCGCCGCCGAGGGGCGGCTGAAGGGCATTCTCGGCTACGAGGAGCGCCCTTTGGTCTCGACCGACTACACCAACGACCCGCGCTCCTCCATCGTCGATGCGCCCTCGACGATGGTCGTCGCCGGCACCCAGGTGAAGGTCTACGCCTGGTACGACAACGAATGGGGATACGCCCACCGGCTGGTGGATGTGGCGCTGATGGTGGGGGCACAGCTTTGAGCGGCAAGCGGCTTTCGGGGATATTAAGTGAGGTCCAGGCGCTGGCGGTGGAGTACAAGAAACTGACCGGAAAGCCCCTCGGCGTGACCGGAGAATTGGCCGAGTGCCACGCCGCGAGGCATCTCGGCCTCGACCTCGCGCCGGCCCGCACCAATGGGTTCGATGCCCTGCGCGGAGACCAGCGGGTCCAGATCAAGGGGCGGGTCCTGCCGGCCCGCAAACGCGCCAGCCAGATGATGGGGACGATCAAGCGCGACGCGGCATGCGACAGGGTCGTGCTCGTGTTGCTGGATGGCGAAACGCTCGACCCGGCGGAAATGTGGGAGGCCCCGATGGCCGATGTGACCGCGTTGTTGGACCGGCCGGGATCGAAGGCGCGGGCTCGGGGATCGTTGGCTGTGACGACCTTCAAATCGATCGCCGAGAAGGTCTGGCCGTTATGACAGAGAGCGCCCGCCCCGAGGGCCTTGCCGCCTACATCGCCGTGACGGCGGCCTATTGGGCCTTCATGCTCACCGACGGGGCGCTCAGGATGCTGGTGCTTTTGCACTTCAACTCCCTGGGTTTCTCCCCGATCCAGCTTGCCTACCTGTTCGTGCTCTACGAGATCGCCGGTGTCGTTACCAACCTCTCCGCAGGCTGGATCGCCGCACGGTTCGGCCTGACCTCGACGCTCTATGCCGGGCTCGCGCTCCAGGTGGTTGCGCTTCTTGCCCTGGCCCAGCTCGACCCCGCCTGGTCCGTCGCCGCTTCGGTAGTGTTCGTGATGGCCGTCCAGGGATTGTCGGGGGTGGCGAAGGACCTCGCCAAGATGTCCTCGAAGTCGGCGGTGAAGCTTCTCGCTCCAGAGGAGGACGCCGGGCTCTTTCGTTGGGTCGCGCTGCTGACGGGCTCGAAGAACGCCGTCAAGGGGCTTGGGTTTCTCCTCGGCGCGGCGGCCCTTGGCCTTTTCGGTTTCGTCCCCTCGGTCCTCGGCATGGCGGCGGTGCTCGCGGTGATCCTCCTCGGCGTTCTCCTGCGGATGCCCGGCGGACTGCCGGGCGGCCGCAAGGAGGCGAAGTTCCGCGAGGTCTTCTCGAAGAACGCCCGGGTCAACTGGCTCTCGGCGGCCCGGGTGTTTCTCTTCGGTGCCCGGGATGTGTGGTTCGTCGTCGGGATACCGATCTATTTCTACGCCGTGCTCTCGGACGGCACGCCCGAGGGCAACCGGGCGGCGTTCTTCATGGTCGGCACCTTCATGGCCGTGTGGGTGATCCTCTACGGGGCGGTGCAGGCCGCCGCGCCGCGGCTTTTGCGGGCGAGGGAGAAGAGCGAACGCCAGATCGTCGGCGAAGCGCGGTTCTGGGTCGGCACGCTCTTTTTCGTCCCCGCCTTTCTGGCCGTCGCAGCCTGGATCGCCGGGGCGCCTGCGGGATGGCTGACCGGGCTCGTGGTTGCGGGGCTTTTGGTCTTCGGCGGGCTCTTCGCGCTCAATTCGTCGCTTCATTCCTACCTGATCCTCGCCTTCACGAGTTCCCGGCGCGTGACGATGGACGTGGGCTTTTACTACATGGCCAATGCCGCAGGCCGGCTCATCGGCACTGTGGCGTCGGGTCTGACCTATCAACTCGGCGGGCTGCCGCTCTGTCTCGGCACGGCGGCGGGGTTCATCGCCCTGTCCTGGCTGGCAATCGGCCGGCTGTCGCGCGGCGAACCGGCCTCGTCGCCGACCTGAGGCGACCGGGCTTCGGGCTGGGAGGCGCCCGGAAACCCGGGCGCCGGGGGCCTATGGTTCAGTCGCAGACCCACTTCATGGTGTGGAAGTTGAACTCGAAGCTCTGCATCGGCACCCAGGTGAAGCCCTGGAGACAATTGTGGAAGGCCTGCTGGCTGCGCTGGGTCAGAAGGAACACGCCGACCTGGTCCTCGACGAGCTTGCGCTGGAGGTCCCGGTAGATCGCGTTCTGCTCCTCGACATCCGACGTCGCCCGGGCGGCGTCGATCATCGCGTCGACCTCCGGGTCCTGGACCCATTCCATCGAGGCCCAGGTGCCCGCCGCGCGGCTATGGTACTGGGTGAAGAAACAGGTGTCGGGCGAGGGGTAGGTCGCGCCGTAGAACACCTGGTTGATCGCGGGGGTGCTCTCGACGTCGCCGGCAAGCTCGGTCATCCGGTTCCACGGCTCGGGTTTCAGAATCGTGTTGAAACCGATGGTGTCCATGACCGACTTCATCAGAAGCCCGATCTCCTCCTCGAAGGCGAGGCCCGCGACATACATGATCTTGATATCGATGGGCCCCTGGCCGGCATAGGATGATTGCTCGACATATTCCCGGGCCCGTTCAAGGTCGAAAACCGGAACGGGAATGTCGTCGGGATAGGCATCCGCGAAGATCGGCGGCATCGGCCCCGTCAGTGGCTCCCCGGGCAGGATGACGTCGCGGATGGTCTCGTAGTCGGTGGCATAGGCGATCGCCTTGCGGATGTTGACCTCATCGGTCGGCGGGCGGGAATTGTTGAGCTAGAAGTAGAAGTTCGTCGCCGTCGGGTATTCGACGATCCGGTAATCTTCGAGCGCACCGATGCTGTCGTAGGTTTCCTGGGCCTCGGCGTCGGAGGACATCGACAACTCCCCCGAGGCCGCAAGCGCCTTCACGGTGGCTTCCTCGTTGGTCACGACGAACCGCACCTCGTCGATGCTGTCTTCGTCCCAGCCGAGGTGGTCGCCCTCATAGGCCTTGATCGTCATGCTCGCGCCGTGCTCCCAGCTGTCGAGCATGAACGCGCCCGTACCGATGGAGTTGTTGGCGATGTAGTCCTGCGCCCAGGGATCGTCGTCGGTGGCGTTCTCGGCGGCGAGATCGGAGTTCACGATGAAGATGATCGGCGTCGTCGTCAGGAACGGCGCATAGGTCTGGAAGAGCACGAACTCGACCGTGCCGCTGTCGATCTCGGTGACCGCGCCTTCTTCGAGCACCCCTTCGAAGAGGTAGGAGGGGCCTTCGTTGATCGCCAGAAGCCGGTTGACCGACCATGTCCGTCGTTAGAGTTTTTCGGACACCTTGGGCTGTTGCGCAGCCCGGCCGCGCGGGTGCGTACCGCGCGAAGCTCGCCGCGCTCGTAATGGATGGCCAGGCGCGTGATTGCGATGACCTCGGTCTCGTTGCCGTAACGCACCCCGGACTGGGCGAGGCATCGCTCCGCGGCCGCCAGCCCCTGTGTCGCCCGATGCAGCCGGCCCTCGATCACGTCGAGATCGGCGAGGTGGATATGGATGAAGTGTTCGAGATAGACGTGTCCGGCTTCGCGGTAGCAGGAGATCGCCTGCTGGCCGGTCACCCGAGCGTCGGCGCTGCGCCCGAGACGGACATACATCGCCATCATCGCGTTGTAGTAGAGGCCGAGAAGCAAGGGGTCGGAGATCGGCAGTGTCCGTTCGAGCCGCCGCCAGCGTCTGAGCTTTCGCTCGCCAACCGGCTCGCCAAGGTGGAGGGCGAGGAGGAGTTCGAGCACGATGAACTGGTCGGTCTTGGGAAACTCCAGGTCGACCGCCGTGAGGTAGGATTTGGCTCGCGCGGCCTGGCCCCGTTTGACGAGCAACAGAACCAGCCCGCCCAATACGGCTTCGTCGCGCCGCCAGGTGTCGGCAGGCAAACGTTCCAGCAGCCTTTCGAGCGCGGGGTAGCCGTGGCGGAAGGGGAACAGAAACCCGCCGCCGCGATGGAAGTCGTCGAGCACCGCGGAGCTCGCCTCGGGGTTGGTCTCATTCACCGGCACTCTACGAGTTCACACCAGTTGCGGCGCGAAATCAAAGGGAAGCGAAAAGGCGGCGGACGATGGGAGGGGGATAGGGGCGGCAAGCCGGAAGCGCGGCGCGCCCCGGCGCCGATCCGAGACCATGGCACGCATCGTCGATCGGGATCGCCGGTCGAGCCCGGGACGGGTGGGTTTTCATGGTGGGGCGGGCAAACGATGGTCCGCTCAAGGCCGGGGACGGCCGACTGGCCGTCGGACCCTCCCCGCGCCCCACCTCAGGCTGCGGCGCAGGGCGGCGAGATCGACCTTGCTGGCGTGCCGCCGGTCCATCGGGATCGTCGGAATATGCCTGACCTCGATACCGTCCGGCACCGGCCAATCGCCCGATGCCTCCGCTTCAACCACGAGAACGGGCCTCGAAGACACCTCCACGAGTGCGGCGCGGCGGACGCCAGGCCAGAGCCGGGCGGGCACTTCGAGCTCGAACGGGTAAAGCCAGGCGCCACGGTGCGCGATCCGCGCATCGTGCCGCCCGAGCAGCCAGAGACGGCCCTGTCCGTCGAGCCGCGCCGAATCGCCCGTGCGGTGCCAGACGCGGCCGTTCTCGCGCACCTTGTTGGCCGCGTCGTCAGCCGGGTCGAGGTAGCCGTCGTTCACATGGGCGCCCGCGACCCAGACTTCATCGTCCACGAGGCGCAGGTCGACCTCAGGCACCGGTCGGCCGGCGAGCAAACCGGCCCCCTCCGCCATCGCCGCCCAGTCCTCCGGCGAGATGTCTGCCGCGTCGATCTCCGCAATCGGTTCGGCTTCGGTCGAGCCGTAGACGGCGACAGCCCGGCATCGCGCGGCGAGCGCCCGCAATGTGTCGGGAAAGACCGGTCCGCCGCCTGTGAATACCTCCCGGAGGCAATCGGGCACCCCGGCTTCGGCCAGCCGCTCGCAGAGGGCCGGCGGCAGCAGGGCGCGGGTCGCGCGGGTTTCCTCGATCCGGGTGGCGAGCGCGGCGCCGGTGACTGTTGTCTGTCGCGAGAGCCTCCAATTGGGCAGGATCGAACACCGGCCCGCTGCCAGCCCCACCAGCACGAAGACCGGGAAAGCCACCAGGTCCCGCGCGTCCTTCGCCTCCAGCAAAGGGGCCACCGCCGCACGCTGGGCCATCAGAAACCCATGGGACCGGACGATGCATTTCGGCGCTCCGGTAGACCCCGAGGTAAATGACATCAGGGCAGGATCGTCGGCGCCGAACTCGACGGCCGAAGGCTCGCCCTTGCCGCCCGGACGAAGAGCCTTCGCGCCCCAGAGCCCCGGGAACAGACGTAGAAACCGATAGGCGCCCGTTGCCACCAGCACCTTCGGTCGGGCCGCCTGCACCGCATGCCGGACCCCCCGCAATCCGAGGGCGGGCTCGGGGAAGACTGCTACCCCGCCACGCATCCAGAGCCCCGCAAGGGCCGCATAGAGGTCCGCCCCGACCGGCATTGCGACGAGCGCGCGGTCGCCCCTGCCAACCCCCCTGGCTTCGAGGCCGGCGGCAAAGCCCTCGGCCCGCCGCAACAGCTCCCTGAACGACACGGCCCGTCCGTCGGCCTCGACGAGGGCAGGCGCGTCGCCCCGGGCGGCGACCGCCTTGCGGAACGCCGCGACGAGGTCAGCCAAGTCGCCGCCCCATCAGGCCGTAGCGCCGGATCACCTCTGCCGCATTCTGCCGCGACCGCGTGGCCGAGAGGTTGTCTTCGTGGATCAGCGCGTGGATCGCGTTGTGGAAGCCCAGGCGCCGGGCGGTCACGTGGAACTGGTGGGCCAGCGTGGCCCCCGCACCCTTTTGCAGGCTGGCATAGGTCTTCAGGATGACCGATGTCGGCGCGTTTCCTTCGGCATAGTTCGGCAGGCCGAACAGGAAGCCCGCGAGCCGGTCGCCCGCGCCCCGGGCGAACAGGATCAGATCGGGTACGAGCATCGGCACGAACGGCAGGTACATCTCCAGGAACTCCTCCGCACCGATGGGCTTGTAAAGTACGTTGCCGGCGAAGGCTTCCAGCGACAGCGCGTGAACATCGCGGAAAAACCTTTCGGGTTCGGAGCCGTCCCAGACCTCGATCCGCAAATCCGGCGATGGCGCGGGCAGGGCGCCTTGGTGGTCGGCAAGTGAGGTGCGGGCCGAGAAATAGCGCTCGACGACAGAGAAACCCGCATCTTCGAAGGCGGCCAGGTCCTGGGGCCCCGAGCGGGGTTCCATCAAAAACGGGGGCGATCCGTCGCTGTCGAGGATGAGCCGGTAGGTGTGCCAGGTCGATCCGTCCATCGGGCCGACCACACTGTCGAACCCTTCGGCGCGCAGTGTTTCGCAGGTCGCGGCGAGGGCGGCCGCACCGGCGGAGGCATCGGTACATCTGAAGCGGCCGATGGCGGCGGTGCGCCCCTTCCATTGCGGCGCATCGCGGTAGATCGCGAAGGCAATTCCGTTCCTTTTGACCGTCTCGGGCGTCACGTTACACCTCCCGAATGAATGACGAAGGCGGCGACCGGGACCGAAACGGCGAGGCTCGCCATTTTCAGCACCCGGAGCCGGGCAAACCGGCCGGGCCACAGGAGCGCCGCGCCGGTGGTGACGACCACGGTCAGCGCAGACAAGGCCAGAAACGTTGTGCCGGTCGCCGCCCCGCTCATCGGCACGAAAAGCCAATAGATGCCGACGAGGAGGACGCCCGAGATCAGCCCGGCGGCACGCGGCCCGAGCGCCGCCAGCCCCGCCGCCAGACCGGCACAGCTCATTCCGTAGAATGCCAGAGCATTGACCCCCACCGCGTTGCCGGCTGCCAGCCAGCCGAAGCTGATCAGCGCCAGGGCGGCGACGACGTCGAGTTCTGGGAACGGGTCCTCGCTCGGCGCCAGACGCCGGGTGGCCAGATGGGCCGCCAGAACGCAGGCCGGCAGGACCGCATTACTCCATGCGGTGACTGACAGGATGAGAAAGAAGGCGACGAGATAGACCCGCGCCACGTGCTCGGTGATGTTCAGAAAGCGTGACATCGCCGGCATCAGCATCAGCGCCCCGAGGTAGACCAGCGCCAGCGCCAGCAGTGTCGCGACCGTGCTGTCGCGATGGGTCGCGAGGATGATGAGAAGTCCCAGCGGAAGAAAGAGATTGTCGAACCCGCGCCAGCTGTCGGCTTCGAACTGGGTGCCAAAGACTGCAACGAGAACGGCAAGGATCAGCGTCTCGGGCCCGGTCTGGGGCCGCGCGAGGATGAGCACGCTCAAAGCGATGACAAGCGTGACCAGAAAGAAGACCGCGCTGCCTTCGAACGATTTCTGACCGTCTTCCACCGTGTAGAACCGCCGCCCATAGGCCGACCCCGCCAACGCAGCGGCGGCATCCGACAAGGTCAGGATCGCCAGGGGCAGCGTATAGAGCAGCAGGTCGCGCTCCGATAGAAGAAGGACGAGGCCGATGGAGATAGCGAGGAGGTAGTCGCCGTAACTCGTCCGCGCCACTCCGTGGAGCGCGCCGCCGAGCCCGCCGTTGGCGAGCCGCAGCGCGGTCATGACGACGAGTGCCAGCCCCAAAAGCAGATAGATCGGCCAGTCTTCGGCAAAGAGCCAAGGCAGCGCCAGGGCATAAAGCCCGGTCCCGATATGAATGAGCTTGCGCTGCAATTCGGCCGGCCAGTCGTGCCTCTCGGCGGCCCCGCGCACGGCAGCGATCAGCCCGACCAGAACACCGACCGAAGCCACCGCAAGGGCGATCTGCACCCAGAGGTTCACCCGATGACCTCTTCAATGACGAAATCGGAGTAGAAAAACGCCTTGTCGCGCGCGTTGAGCTGGTCCTCCAATGCCGAAAGCGTCCGGACCCTCGACCGCAGATGGGCCGGCACCCGGCGCGGCGCCATCATGTTCCAGTAGACGAGCCGTGCGCCGGCGTTCGATGCATCAAGCAGGCTTTCGTAGACCCCGGCCGCGACCTCGGGCGGCATGTATTCGAAGATGTCCGAGAGATTGTAGCCGTCGGCTTTCTCGCCGGTTTCGGCCAAGGCCTCCAGCGCGCCGAGGCGGATGTCGAGCCGGTCAAGCCGGTCGCGGATCGTCTGGAAATGCTCTTCGCGCCACGCCATCGGCAGAGCAGTGCCGTGGTCGCCCTTCATGATCCAGTGCAGAAAGGGGTTTTCGGCCGGGTCGAGATCGATGGCCGCGTGGCGGATGCGGCGGGCGACGTGCTCCGAGACGGACCCTTCGACATGATCGAAGAACGCCTTGTCGCGGCCCATCCGGCCCATGACGAACCGCGAGAAGAAGAGCTTCAGAAGCAGGGTCCAGCGCCAGGTCTCGAAGCGCGTCTCCAGAAAGGTACGGCGCATGTCGATGGGTCTGGGCACGAAGATGGCGTCCACCGTCGCCCGGTTATGTGCGAGCGGCAGAACGACCTTTCGGAACAGCCGGAAATACCGTTCGAATTTCCCGATACCGCCGGCGCCGTGGGCCACCACATCGGCGACATGGCTCATCCAGAACGCCCGGGTCGGTTCATCGAGCGGTGCCACGGCGCGCTCGAGCAGGCTCGCCCGGTTCGGCGCCGGGCGGGCGCCCATCAGGGCGAGGAACTCTTGGTGTTCGAGCGTCCCGAACGCCCCGATGCGCAGGTGCAGGCAGGCCAGTTGGGCAGGGGAGAGGTCGACGACGACGACCCGCGCTGGGTCGAGTGTCAACAGGCTGAGGGCATTGTCGCCCGCCGAACAGATCGAGACGAGCGTGCCGCCGGCGACCTCGCCCATCGCGGCCGTCAGGACGTCGGCGTCCTCCCACAACTGGGCATAGCGGATGATGTCGAATTGCGCTCGCCGGGCGATGTCGGCCTCGGTCATGGGATCTTTCTCACGGTGCCGGTTTCGCCATCGACCTCAATGGTGTCTCCGCTTTTGACCCAGCCGGTGGCGCCTTTGAGGCCGACCACGCAGGGGATGCCGAGCTCGCGCGCCACGATAGCCGAATGGGAAAGCAGAGAGCCACGCTCGACGACGATCCCGGACGCGTTGGAAAAGACCGCGATCCAGCCGGGATCGGTACTGCGGGCCACGAGGATTTCGCCCGGCGCCAGACGCTCGGTGCGCGGATCGAAAATGACGCGGGCGGTGGCCGTCACGACCCCGGCCGAACACCCCGTCGCCTTAAGCACATCGCCCGTCGGGGCGCAGGGTGCCGAGGTGGCGACCGGTACGGCGATTGCCGCTCCCCGGATCGTGATCCGCTCGTCGGGATCGGGGCGGCTGGTGGAGGCGTCGTGTTCGGCTTTCCGACGCGCAACCAGGGTGCCAAGGTCCTCGCCAAGGCCCGCGCCTTCGATGCTGCCGAGCACTTCGTCCACGGTGAGATAGAAGATGTCGCGCGGCGCCGACAGCTTGCCCAAGGCCGATAGTTCCCGACCCATCGCGAGAAAAACCCGGCGCGCATGCCCGAATACCCGCGTCCGCTCGAAGCGAAGGTTTTCACGGTCCCGGACGCGGGCCTTCGCCCAGTGGGTGACCGCCTTGGCGATCTGCCGCTTGACCGGGTTGGCGATGAGGCTCGGCCATTGCGGTTGGGCATGGGCCCGGGGCGGTGCGGGCCGGGCCGCCTGCGCGGTGATCGCGGCGTAAAGCGCGGTCGGGTCGTCCGAAAGCGGGATCGATTCGAGCTTCAGTTCCTGGGTGCAACGGTCGCCGAATTTCGCGATGTAGCTGTCGACTTCGGCTTTGATCTCGGCGTCGCCCAGTGCCGCTGCGGTATCGGCAAAACCCTTCGCGGCAACCATCGCTCCGATCCGCGCGATGCGCTGGGCGGGCTCGGCCGAGACGATGTCTCCCTGACCGATCATCAGTTCGTTGTGAAAGCCCAGACCCCTCGGACCGGCCCATTTCTCCAGAAGGCTGCGCGACAGTCCGAACCCCACCATGCAGAGGAAATCGTTGACCAAAGGCGCGTCCCAGCGGTCGAGCAGATCGCATTCGATTGCGCGGTATTCTGCCGCAAGCTCGGTCAGATTGGCCGATCTATGGGCGTAGCCGCGCGCCAGAGCCACGTCCAGCCGACGGTAGAACCGGGCCCGGGTTTGCGGCAGGCGGATCGCGCTCCAGGCGAGCCCGCCGGCGACCCGCGCGACACGGGCATAGTCGCGGACGCGGTCCCAGCCTTTCGGATCGGGCGGGGCGATGGCGCTCGTCAGTTCCTCCGGCAGCGGTTCGTCGACCCCCATCATCGTTTCCATAAAGCCGCGATTGAGGGTGAAGCCGGGCAGAAGGGCCAGCGCGCGATACCAGTTACCAAGGTTGTAGTAGACCCGACCGTCGACCCGCGCGAGCAGGTTGTCAAAGACCGCCGCGTGGCCCGCGATCTCGGCCTCCGAGACGCCAAGGAGGCGGACGAAGGCGCGGTAGACGCGGGCGTAGACGTAGACCGCGAAACTGTAGGTCAGCGGGCTGACAAGGCCGGGATAGCTTTCGACGATGTTGGAGTTGTCGAGAACGATGAGGGCGTCGTCTTGCTGCGGGAGGGGCAGAAGGGCGGTCGTGATCGGCCGCGATTGCAGCAGGTATAGCGTGTTGTCGGTGATGGCCCATTCGATGTCCTGCGGCCGGCCGAACGCGGCCTCGGCCCTGCGGGCGAGCGCGGCTATGTCGCGGGCGTTGTCGGGCGTGAGGACCGAGGGGTTTTCGGGGGCCGTCAGGACGCCGTCACCGGCGTCGAGCACCCAATCCTCACCGTCCTTCTCGCCCGACACCAGCGCCTCGCCGAGCCCCTCGATGGCCGAGATCACCACGCGGTCGCGCAGGCCCGAAACCGGGTCGGCGGAAAACGCGACACCGGCGGCGTCTGCATCGATCATTTGCTGGATCACGATGGCGGGGGGATCGGCCGCATCCCCGGTCAGGGCATCGCGATAAGCGGCGACCGTGGGCGCGAACCCCGATGCCCAGACCGTGGCGGCGGCGTCGGCAAGGTCCGATCTGGCGACATTCAGAACGGTGGCGAACTGGCCGGCATGGGAGTGGGTGGCCCCATCCTCCGCCCGGGCCGAGGACCGGACCGCGTAGGGGCCGGGACCGAGGTCGTCGGCCGCTGTCGCCAGCATGGCCGGGAGACCGGGTTCGGGCTGCGGCGCGTCGGGGTCACCGGTAAATGCCGAGGCGTCCACCACGAAAAAGGACGGAACGTTGAACCCGGCCGCCCTGAGCGCGGCGAGGGCGGCCCCCTTGCCACCGGCGGTCGCGGGGTCGGTGGCCACGTCGGCGGTGAGGATCATGTCAGCAACAGCGGCAGAAACCCTGCCGATCCGTAACAGACCAACACCCAAAGCCCCGCCGCCTTGTCTACATTCGCTTGGGTTCTCGGCGCCGGGGTTTTGGCGTAGAGGCCCTCCGCCAGGAGCGCGGCCGCCGCCGCGAGGCCGCCGACGAGCGCAAACGGCAAGAGCAGACCGAGGGCCCGGCCGATGCCGGCCAGAAGCGCATAGGCGATGAGGATGGCGGCCCCCCAGGCGATCACGGCCGGGACAGGGCCCCAGAGCCTCGAATAGGTCTCGACGCCGTCGCGTTCGCTTTCCGGCGCCCAGATCTTGCGGCCGAGTTCGAGGACGACGCCATTGGCGAAAGACAACGCGAGAAACAGCCAGAGCGCGGCTGCCGGCCCGCCGGCGAGGCGCCATTCGAGGCCGGTCAGCATCAGGTCGATGAGCGGCATAATCGCCATGTGGCTCAGGAGGTAGAGCAGCGGCCGCGTCTTCAGCCAGGACGGTACGCCGAACTCGAAGGTCATGGCCGCGAGCCAGGCCCATGTGAGAAGCAGGAGCGGCAGGACACCGGCGGCAAGCGCGGTCGCCGCCGCGACGGGCACCGTGGCCGCACCGAGGAGCACGATGGTCCGCAGCGAGACGAGCCCGCGCGGGATCGGGCGTTCGGGGCGGTACTTCGCGTCGTCTTCGGCGTCCTTGACCTCGTCGCAGACCCGCATCTGGAAAAACAGGATCAGCGCGAGCGCAAAGCCTGCAAGGTAGATCGGCGGGCCCGGCAGGGGGCGATCTGCGAGGAAGGCGGAGACGTTGATCGAGGCCGCCGAGAACACGGCAAGGAGCGGCACGGTCCGCGCCAGCGGAAACCGCTCCGCCTGGTAGGCCCAGAGGACTGCGGCAAGGCTCATCTCTGGCGGGCCAGGCGGTGGTGGGCACGGGTGAAGTGGCCGGCGGCCATGGCTGCGACGATGGAGATCTCGCCGCAGAGGCAGAGGGCCGCCGTTACTTCCGCCAGCGCCGCCCCGTGACCCGCGCCGCGAAGACCCAGAACGTTGAGCCCGGCGGTCTGGGAGGGCAGCGATGTGCCGCCTCCCACCGAACCGACGAGGATGTTGGGCATGGTGACAGAGCAGAAGAGCCCGTCGGGCCGCCGTTCCATCCGGGTGAAGCCGACCGCGGATTCGGCGACGCAGGCGGCGTCCTGTCCGGTGGCGATGTAGAAGGCGGCCAGACCGTTGGCGTAGTGGGCCTGCGCGCCGAGCTGCCCGGACAGCAATGCGCCGAGATTGGCGACACGCGCGTAGTCGAGCATCTCGTCCATGCTGGTGTGGAGAGCGGCCGCAATAAGCGTCTCGGGCAAGGTCACTGCCGCAGACACCTTCCGTCCGCGACCGGTGATCGTTCCCAGAGACGACGCTTTCTTGTCACCCGAGAAATTCCCCTCGATATACCAGCGTTTGATCGGGACCGGGCAGTTGGTCGCGATCGCTTCGCAGAGCGCATGGGTCGCGAGGGTCACCATGTTCTGTCCGGCGGCGTCGCCCGTTGTATAGCGGCAGAGCAGGAAGGCGACGTTGTTGTCGATCATCGGCTCGAGGCTGATGAGTATGCCGTGGCTTGTCGTCGCCTCTGCGGCCTGTTTCAGCGTCTCCGCATGGGTCACGACCCAGTCGATGAAGGTGCCTGCCTCGAGGAGGGTGTCGAAGGTGAAGGCCGGGGACCGGAGCACCCCTTCGTAGAGCACCGCCGTCGAAACGCCGCCCGCCTTCGAAGCGACATGGGCGCCGCGGGCGTAGGAGGCCACGAGAGCCGCCTCCGAGGTGGCCAGGGGAATATGGTAGTCCCCCTCGGCATGCAGCCCGTTGATCCGCAGCGGCCCGGCGATGCCGACGGGGAGTTTCACCGTCCCGATCATGTTCTCGATATTGGCGGAGTAATCCGCGGCCCGTGCGACGGTCTCGGGGTCGGCGATGGCGCGGCGGTCGGCATCGGTCGCGGAACCCTTAGTGAGGCGGGACCAGTAGCGCCCGATCGAGGCTTCCGTCGCCTGGCGGGTGGGCCGTAGGGCGGTGGCGCGCCCGGCCCGGGGCAGCATCCGCGTCTCCGATCCGTCCTCTGCAAATCTTGCCCTGACACGCGCCAGCAACTGCGTGACGTGGAATGGAACGACCATAATCTTTCGCCTTTCGACCGCCACCCAAAGCAATCGTGGCCGTCTTTGGCGTCAATGGGACATCAAAGCGGCGGGTTCCGGACCCCGCGCGACTGGGTCGGGCGGGTCACACAGCCGGCTATGGCCAAATCCTGCGCCGCCCGCCGGTGCGGCTCAGCGCCTGCGGCGACCTGCGCCCTTCAAAAGAGCAAAAAAACGATCCCTGTACGTCAAAGTCCAGACACAGTAATGGGCGAGGCCAGAGCGTGTTAGTTAACAGAAATGTAACGAGTGAGTGTGCGATGTTTGTCCGGTACCAGGGTACGGTAAGTAAACCCATCCGCCCCCGTCAGCGGTTCTTGCTGACGCTTCTTTCGGGATTTGGCGTGCTGGCATCGGCGGGAACGGCGATGGCCCAGAGCCTGCCAGCCGATTCGGTCACAGCCAATGGCGCACCGGACCGTTGGGGGCACAGCAGCTGTACGGCTACGCTCCCCGAACTCTCCGACGGCAGCATCTCGAACCCCGGTGTGTGTTTCCTCGGACCGCTCGACCCGGACTATCGGATGACGTTCACGTTTTCGCCCGCTCCGGCGCAATTCATGACCGGCATCAACATATGGGCCAATGCCGGCGGCAGCATGTCCGACAACGAGCTGCGCCGGCTCGACGTCGAAGTCGACTATTTCGACCCGGCGACAAATTCGACGCAGACACTCGTCCTCGATAACGTGGATATCGGCGACACGACGAGCTTCGACGATCCGAGATTCGTTTCGTTCGGCGGCGGCTTGGGGCTTTACCAGGTCTCCGAGGTGAGGATCGACGACCTCGTCGGACTTTCGGAGACGGGCCGGGTCGTGTTCCGCGAATTGCAGGGCGTTTTCGCGACCCAGTCCGTCGCGCCTGAAATCTCCATCGCCTCCTCGGAATCGGGGGACGTCTCGGACGGCGGCACCGACCCGCAGGGGACCGAGCCGAGCGGTGTCGCCAAGACCGTCACCTACACCGTGACCAACAGCGGCACCGATACGCTGACCCTGGGCGGGACGCCCAGCGTCGCGAACGAGACCAATCTCGCAGGCCCCGTAACGATCGGTGCCCCCGGTTCGCTGAACCTCGCGCCGGGCGAGTCCACGACCTTCGAGGTCACCTACACTCCGGCCGCCGGCGGGGCGTTCGGTTTCGACATCGACGTCGCGAGCAACGACGATGATGAAGGCACCTACGACATCGCCGTCTCCGGGACCGGGAACGACGTGCCCGGGGTTGCGCTCACCGCGCCTGCCGGTCCGCCGGGCGGCCCGTTCGCCGTCACCGCCACGTTCAGCGAACCCGTGACCGGTATGACGCTCGCCGATTTCACAGTGACCAACGGCGTGGCCTCGGGGTTCGCCAACCCCTCGCCCGGCGTCTACACCGTCGACGTCACACCCACCGACCCCTCGCTGCCGGTCACCGTGGTCGTGCCGGCAGGGGCCGCGAACGACCTCGACGGCGCACCGAACACCGCCTCGGCCCCGCTGAGCCTTGTCGCCATCGGCGCGGCAACGCCGGTGGACCTTGCGGCCATCGAGGAGATCATCGTCGAAGAGACCGTCCGGGATATCCGCAACAGCATCGGCTGGAACCAGCGCGCGCTCCGTGCCGCGCGCGGACGGCATGCCGGCTTCCTGCGCTGCCGCGACCTCGACGAGGATGCGCTTGCCCGGTCGGAAACGGACGGCATCGCCCCCGATGCCTGCCCCGTCTTGCGCGGCATCAGCGTCGAACCGGCCTTCGACGGAAAAGTCTCGGCGACGGAGGACGGCGTGTCGGGAAGCGGGGCGTTCTTCGCGCAACGCTCCAGCCTCGATGGCGGCAGCCGGCGCGTGGCCCTCGGCGAACTGTCGTTCTCAAGCTACGACGACGGTGACACCGCGGCCGATCTCAGAGGGCGTGTGGCCTGGGAAACGCTGGTCGGCCAAGATGTTCTGCGCGGCCTCTTCATCGATGCGCGGGCGACGCTGTCGGACATCGACGACACCTTCGTCGGACGGCGGACGGGCTATGGCCTCAGCGCGGGCGCTTACTTCGTCGACCGCCTCGAACCCGACCTTTACTGGGACGGGTACGTCTCCTTCGGGTTCGGCCGCAACAACCTCGACCTTGCAAACGACACGCTCGATGTCGACGGCGACTACGCCACCGCATCCGTCGAGGCCGGTCTCGCGGTAACCGGCGAGCGCAGCTTCGAGCGGTTTGAGTTGCACCCCGAGTTCAGCATCGCCTACGGCATAACGTCGGTCGGTGACGCCGAGATCCGGTCCGCGTCTGCAACCTCCACGGCGACCGATACGATCTCCGTCGGAGACGTGGCGTTCGGTGTCGTCCGGTTCCGGCCCGAGTTCGTCTTCGCGTCAGAACCGAACCGCTTCGGTCTCGTGCAAAACAGCCTCAGCATCGCCCCGAGCGCGCTTTGCGAAACGGTTCGGACCGATACGACGGAGAACGAATGCGGCGGCGGCCTCGAAGCCGAATGGTCGTCGCTGAGCCGGGATGGGTTTGGCGAGTTCTCGGCCAGAGCGAGCCGGGAGATCGTTGGCGGAAGCACCCGCGACCAGTTCAGCGTCGCCTTCGAGCGGCGGTTCTGACGCAGATCCGGCCGGCTGTCGGGCGGCGGCGCATCCTTCTGGAGGCCGGACGGTCCGCCAGCGGCCGCGGCGGGAGCCAGCGATCGCCACTGGGGGTGAAAGGGCTTTCGGACCCGCCCCGTCGGTTTGACCTGGCCTTGAGGGGGCGGGGTTAGCCCGGGATTGTTGGCGCACCTCCCGGACGACCACCTCAACAAATGCAATGCGTTACGGGCGGCGACGGCGCCATGGACGCTCATTGGAAAATGCAATCTAGTGAACCGGCAAGAAGACCGCGAATCGGACTTTGGCGAAAGGATTTGCCTTGAGTTTCCTGTGCAGTCTGCCGTTTGCCTCCGCAGTGTTTGTGAGCTGCGCCGACCCAGCCCCCTTCGCAACCGGATATGTGGAGGGCGAGTTCACGCTCGTCGCCCCGGTGGCCACGGCGCAGGTCCTCAATGTGCCGGTGTCGCGCGGTGACCGCGTGGCCGCCGGCGAGGTTCTCGTCCAGATGGAACGGCGCGACGCGGAAATCGCGGTTGCCGAAGCCGAGGCCGCCCTGCTCGAAGCCGAGAGCCATCTTGCCGATCTTCTCGAAGGCGAGCGCCCCGAGGAGATCGCCGTGATCGAGGCCAACCTCGCCTCGGCCCGGGTACAGGCGGCCGAAAGCGCGCGGGTGCGCGACCGGACCGCGAGCCTCGTCGAGCGCGGAGCGACAACCGCCGCGCAACTCGACGACGCGGTGACCGCGGCCGAGGTTGCCGCAGCCGTTGTCGCACAGCTCGAAGCGGAGCTTGCGGTCGCCCGCCTGCCGGCGCGGGCCGGGGCGATCCAGCAGGCCGAGGCCGCCGTCGGCGGGGCACGGGCCACACTGGACCGCGCGATATGGCAACTGGAGCAACGAACGCTGTCTCTTTCCGAGCCCGTCACGGTCGTCGACGTCATCCGCACCGAGGGCGAAATTGCAGGGCCGAGCGCGCCGGTGCTCTCGGTGCTCGGCGACGGTGCGGTGAAGCTCAGCCTCTATGTGCCCGAGACATCGTTCGCCGCAATTGCCGTGGGCGACCGGCTCGAAGTCGGCTGCAACAACTGCCCGACCGACCTCTATGCGCGGGTCACCTATGTGTCCGACGAGCCGGAATTCACCCCGCCGGTCATCTATTCCCTCGAGAACCGCCAGAAGCTCGTCTATCTCATCGAGGCCCGGCCGGAGGAGACCGGCGCCCTCAAGCCTGGCCAGATCGTCGATGTGACCCTCCCCGGTGGCGGGTCGTGAGCGCGCCGGCGATTTCGGTGAGCGGACTGACCAAGCGCTACGGGGACAAGACCGTCGTCGACGACGTGTCGATGGATGTCGCCGCCGGCGAGATCATGGGATTCCTGGGCCCGAACGGGTCCGGCAAGACGACGACGATCCGGCTGATGTGCGGGCTTCTGGAGCCCGATGCCGGCGAGGGGCGCGTTCTGGGTCACGACATCCGTACCGAGCGCGGCGCGATCAAGCGCGAGGTCGGCTACATGACGCAGAAATTCTCGTTCTACACCGATCTGACGATCCGCGAGAACCTGAGCTTCGTTGCCGGTCTCTACGGGATGCGCCCGAGCCGCGCGCTCGTGCAGGACACGCTGGACCAGCTCGGCTTGGCCTCCCGCAAGGATCAACTCGCCGGCGCGCTGTCGGGAGGGTGGAAGCAGCGGCTGGCGCTCGCGGCCTGCATCATGCACCGCCCGAAGCTTCTGATCCTCGACGAGCCCACTGCCGGCGTCGACCCCAAGGCGCGGCGGGATTTCTGGGACGAGATCCACGGTCTGGCGCGCGACGGACTGACCGTGCTCGTCTCGACCCACTACATGGACGAGGCCGAACGCTGCCACCGGATCGCCTACATCTCGTATGGCAAGCTGATGACCACCGGCACCGTGGCCGAGGTCGTCGAGAGCGCCGGCCTGACCACCCTCCTCCTCGCCGGGGGCGACCTCGGGGCGGCCGAACGCCTGCTGAGGGATGCCGCCGGTGTCGATCAGGTGGCCCCTTTCGGCCAGACGCTCCACGTGGTCGGCCGCGACGCCGAGGCGCTCACCGCGTCGGTCGCCGGCGTTGCCGGGGAGACCGGAAGCACCTGGTCGGCCGCCGACACCCAGCTTGAGGATGTGTTCATCGAGATGATGGGGAGCGCGCGGGACAACATGCAGTGAGCCGGTTCTTCTCCTTCGGCCGCCTGCTGACATTGCTGGCAAAGGAAAGCATCCAGATGCGGCGCGACCGGCTGACCTTCGCAATGATGCTCGGCGTGCCACTCATCCAGCTTGTATTGTTCGGGTTCGCGATCAACACCGACCCCAAGGAACTACCGGCCGCCCTGGTCGCGCCGACCCAGGACCGGTTCACCCGGTCGATGGTTTCCGCGCTCGAGCTGACCGGCTATTACCGCTTCGTCGCCCCCGACGCGACCGCAGGCGAGGCCGAGGAAATGATCGCGCGCGGCGATGTCTCCTTCGTTGTCACCGTGCCGTCGGACTTCGGCCGCCGGGTCGAGCGCAACGAAGACGCCACAATCCTGATTGAGGCCGATGCAACCGACCCATCGGTCTCGTCGGGGGCGATCTCGACGCTGAGCACCGTGGCCGCCGAGGCGCTTACCCGCGAGGCCGGCGGGCTCGCGGTCGCGAGCGCCCCGCCGCTCGTGTCGATCACGGTCCACAACCGCTACAACCCCGAAGGCATCACACAGTACAACATCGTGCCGGGGCTTTTGGGCGTGATTCTACAGCTTACGATGGTGATGATGACAGCGATGGCGCTGACCCGCGAGATCGAGCGCGGCACGATGGAGAACCTGCTGTCGATGCCCGCCACGCCGCTTGAGATCATGCTCGGCAAGGTGCTGCCCTATCTAGCGGTTGGCGCGGTGCAGGTCTTCGTCGTACTGGCCGCGGCCCGAGCGCTGTTCGATGTGCCTTTTGTGGGCAGCCTGTCGCTGATCCTCCTGGGCATTCTCGTTTTCGTCCTGGCGCTGGTGATCCTCGGCTATCTCATCTCGACCGTGGCGCGTACCCAGATGCAGGCGATGCAGATGACGTTCTTTTTCTTTCTGCCGTCGCTCCTGCTTTCAGGTTTCATGTTCCCATTCCGCGGCATGCCGCAATGGGCCCAGTACCTGGGAGAGATCTTTCCGCTGACGCATTTTCTGCGGCTCATCCGGTCGATCATGCTGAAAGGAGCCGATGCCGCAACGGTATCGGGCTCGCTTTTTGCGCTCATGGGGTTCGTTGTGCTGCTCGCCGCGGTGTCGCTTCTGCGCTTCCGGCGGACGCTGGACTGACGCCGCAAGACGATGGCACACCGACCTCGGTCGGGTGACGTGCACCGGTTCGCGTGCCAGCCAGGTGACCGGGCCGCTCCCTGTGCCAGGGATCGAAGAGACCGGGCGGCAATCCCAGGCCGAACTGTCTTTTCTGATCGAACCGATGGCAGTGTCAGTGCGATGCCTCGAACAGAAGAAGCCCACGCCCCGAAAGAGGCGCCATCGGTCGGAGGCCTGCCGTGCGCCCCCGAACGTGCCGCCATAGCTGAGTTGAGACCCGGCGACCGTGTCGCCGGGCCGCGGGTGTTTACTCGGCCGGTTCTGCGACGCGAGCCGGTTTAGGGCTGGACGCCTCGTCCAGCACGAAGTCCACCTCCATCAACCGCATGCCGTTCTCATAGGCCTCGGGCACGATGAACTCGTTACCAACGCCTTCGCAGCAATCGTCATCGACATAGTCGCCGCCTTCGAAGTAAGCCTGACTGATGAGATCCCGCTTGCCGTCGGCATGGATCCAATAATGGATGTGGGCCGGACGCCATGAGTGCCAGCCCATATAGGTTTCCAGCAACATGCCCGTCGGACCCTTGTTGGGGATCTGGTAGGGCACAGGCAAAATTGAGATGCACTCGTACTTGCCGTCGGCATCGGTCTTGATCTTGCCGCGGTAGTACTTCTTGTCGAGATCGCCGTGGCGCGGGATGCCGGAATAGGTCCCCTCCGGCGTGGAATGCCACAGGTCGATCACCGCTCCGGCGACGGGCGCGCCGGACTGATCGGTGACCCGGCCGCGCATCAGCATCTTTGGCAAGTCCATGTCCTGGTCGCGGATTGCCAGTTGGCCCTCCACGAAAGGTGCATCCGGCACAAAGTAGGGGCCCTGGATGGCGGCTTTGGAGCCAGTGCGGGTCGCGTTTTCGATCTCGACGACCGTCGAATTCAGAAAGACGTCGATGAGCATTGGCAATTCGCCGGCTTCCTGGGTTTTGGCCATATGCATGAAGCCCGCGCGATACTCCGCGAAGGTGACTTCATGCTTGCGCAGCACGCCCCGCAGGGCCTCCACCACGTCGCCGATAATGGCCTTCGTACGTTCGTCTGACATTTCGTCCTCCTTGTATGTGGTCGTCCCCGTCACCGGGACGCCTGTTTAGAGCCATGGTTGATGCCGCCGCTGCCGGCCGGCTGTGGTAAAGAACGTGTGGGCGAAACCCGGGAGGTTCGAACGAAGCGAACCTGCCGAACGGCCGTCTTGAAAACGGGCCGGTGCCGTTTTGCCTCGCTCGTCGCCGTTATGGTTTTCCTCCAAGGACAGGTTGATATGGATTAGTTCCTTCCCGCGGTCAGCCGAGATCGCCGCGCGGGGGATAGTTGCGCGCACGGATCGCGTCCAAGGCTTCGAGCCAATCCGCCCAGTGCGGCCGCGAGAACGGCGTCGTGCCGTAGGTCGCGGCATAGAGGGTCCCGTCGGGTCGAACCCAAAACGTGGCCGGCTCGGCAAAGGGTCGCGGTTCGCTGTCCTGAATGGGCTGCGAGAGATAGACGCCCCACGCCCGTGCGGTCTCGTCTGTCAGCGAGTGGCCGATGCGAAGTGGGCCGAGGCCCCATTCGCGGTGCGCCTCCTCGGCACGGTCCTCTGGGTCCGTCGAAATGGCGACCGCCTCGACCCCTCGCTCTTTCAGCCGTGGCAGAACGCCCGACAAAGACAACAGGTGGCGCCGACAGCGCGGGCAATGGCGCCCCCGATAGATCTCGATCAGCGTCAGGAATTCCGGTTTGCTTTCGGCAAGCGAGAAGGTCTCGCCTCCGACAAGGGGCACCTCGAGGGCCGGTGTCGCTTGACCCGGAACCAACGTTGTCGGCATTTATCTTTCCTCCATTACAGATCGTGCGCTGATCAACGCGTCGAAGGTTCGTGGCCCGCCCTGTGCCAACACGGTCCAGGAGATCACGTCGCGCAGCTCCGCGCCCGTCAGTCCTTCACTACGCGCGGCATGACAGAATTTCAGCAGGGTCGCCGGCGAGCCGGCAACGGCCAGTGCCGCGACCGCACAGATCAGACGTTGTCGGCGGGACGGCCCGGGCCGTGCCCAGATGCCATCATAGCCAAGGTCCGCGATTGTCCCATAGAGCGGCGCCATGATGGCGTCTCCGCGGTCTGAATAGGCTTCCCCGTCGCGGGCACCGTGAAGATCGCTCCGCATGTTCGTGGCTCGCGGCCCGGCGGGTCTCGCCAGGGTTTCGGGGACGTCGACGAGATGGGCCACGGCTTCGCGAATGGCCGCAGTACGGCTCGGCCCGGCATAGATCGTGCATTGAAGGCAGATCTCGCCGAGGACATCGTCGCTCAGGCCAAGTGCACGCCCGTGTTCCACCGCTTCGACCAAGCCCGGGCGACCCTCGGCTGTGGCGGCTGCGGCCAGTCTAGCGATGGCGGCATCGGCGATGCTCAGGGCATCGAGCTTTTCCGCGAGCTGGTCGATGAGTGCGTCGGGCCAGGACCGTTCGGCCGGCTCTACCCCGGCCTTGGATGGCGTTGCGGATCCCGCGCCGTTGACGCGCTTCCTGTTCGGTACTTCGACGGAGCGCTCAGACATGTGGGCGTTCCCCGGCCCAGGCGGCAAGCAGCGTTGCCTTGAGGGCGGTCGGGTCAAGCGGGCGCGGATTCGGATAGGGCGCTTCAAGTGTCATATCCACCGCCCGTTCAACGAGGTGTTCCGGCATCCCCAGATCGCGCAGCGCCATCGTCGCACCGGCTCTGGCCGGCAGGTCGAACAGTGCGGCGGCCGGGTCGTTGGACCCGGTTGCGCGGCGCAGCGCCTCGATCGCCTCGGGAACGGCGCAGGCGTTGTAGGCCAACGCATGGGGCAGGAGCGCGGTATGAATTTCAGCATGCGGAAGTGCAAAGGCCCCGCCGAGCACATGGCACAACTTGTGATGGAGAGCGATGCCGCCATTGCCGAGGCAGGTGGCGCAGAGCCATGCCCCCAGGAGCGCGTCGTCGCGCGCGTCAGGGTCGCTCGGATCGGCCGCGATCCTTGGTATCGCGTCTGCCAGACGCTTCATTCCTTCCTCTGCGATCAGGTTGAGCACCGGCGTGGCACCGGGCGCGTAAAGCGCCTCCACGGCATGGGCGGCGGCATTCATCGCCGACGTGACCGTCATGTCGAGCGGCAAGGACAGGGTATGATCGGCGTCATAGATCACCGTTTCCGGCAAAACCCTCAGATCGCGCAGGGTTGTCTTCCGCCCGTTTTCGGTTTGCCCGAGCAAGGCGGTCATCTCCGAGCCTGCATAGGTCGTCGGCAGCACAAGCTGCTGACAGTCGGTCCTCAGAGCGATCGCCTTGCCGAGCCCCGTCGTGGATCCCCCGCCGATCGCAACAACACCGTCGGCCTCGGCGGCATTGAAGAGGTCGAGCGCGTCGAGCGTCACATCGACGGGTGTATGCATTGTCGCCCGGTTGAATTGCCCAACACAAACCGCGCCGAGCTTCTCTGCAAGGAGATCGCCGAGGTCGGTCTGTTGCGGTGTTGTCAGCACCAGCGCGCGGGTAATGCCAAGATGCTCGGCTTCGTCGGCAACCTGGTCCGTCGATCCACGCCCAAAGATCACTCGACCTGGCTGGGCGCTGTGCACGAATGACCGCATGAGTTCCCCCTGAGGATGCCGAAGTGATTGTTGCATCTTGGTTTTCGAAGGAGATAAATAAGAAAAACCGCAGCTCAAATGCAAACAAGCGCGTTATCTATGAGTTCGATGCATGCATAGCCTCTCCGGCATCAGCTTTCGCCAGGTGCGCTGCTTTCTCGTCACCTGTCGCACCCTCTCCACCGCCGAGGCTGCGCGCGAGCTTGGCATCACCCAGCCGGCCGCCTCGCGCCGGATTTCGGAACTCGAGGCGAGGATCGGCGTCAAGCTATTCGAGCGGATTGGGCGTCGGATGATCCCGACAGATCCGGCCCGGCGCCTGATGCGAGATGCCGAACGCGCATTGTCGATGTTGGGGCGCGGCGTCGCCGTCGCCAAAGGGCAGAGTTCGGGGCCGTTGTTGGGGATCGGCGCCCTGCCATCGGTTGCAAGCAGCGTGGTGCCGGCCGTCGCGCTGAAACTCCGGAAGATAGCGCCGCAACTGACCGTGCGGATCGAGACCGGACCAGGCGATCTCCTGCTGACCCGGCTGCGGAACGGCGCGCTCGATCTTGTTGTTGGCCGCATGGGGCCGGCGGAGGCCCTTCGAAACCTAAGTTTCGAACCACTCCAGCGGGATCGGCTCGGCGCTTTCGGGCGGCCGGGCCATCCCTTGCAGGGTCGGCGATTGTCGGCGAGCGACCTTGCGGAGGCGATGTTGATCCTCCCCCCGCCCGCAGCGATCGTGCGCCCGACGGTGGATGCATTTCTGGCGGCCCGCGGCATCATCACGCCACCGGGTCAGATCGAAGGCGCAGACCCCAGCTGCATCGCGGCACTGCTGCGCCAGTCCGATGCGATCTGGCTCGCCTCGGCCGGGGCCGGGGAGGGCCTCGTGGCAATCCACAGTGCCGTTGCGCTTGAAATCGACGCCGAAGATACAATCGGCGAGATCGGGATGACCTGCCGCGCAAACGAGCCGGAAACGCCGGAGGTCGCCATTGCGCGCGAGGTTTTCAGGGACGTTGCGGCGGCTCCATAGCCACCCCCCAGACGTCCCACTCAGAACAACGCGGTTAAGACACGGGGTCGGACATCGCTCCGGGGGAAAGGACCATAGGGTTTCAGCCGACGGCGTCGAACCGACTTGTCGGATCGGTGTTGCCGGCTAGTTCGCCTTTGCTATGACGCGCTCCTCGGGCTCATGTGGGCTATGCCGGGAGGCCCGTCAGACGGAGTTCATAGCCAAAAGGACGTCCCATGACCCTCGGCCACCTGCCTCGCATGTCACCCCAAAAGATCGGCCAGTTGACCGTCCATGCCTGCCTCGACAGCGCCGGACCGACGCGGCCGCCTGAGGACCTCTTGCGTGGCCTCCCGGACGACCGGACGGACCCCGATTGGCTTGCGCCCTACTTCAGCGACGACGGACGGATGTTGTTGGCATATCAGAGCTTTGTCCTGCGGTTGGGGGATCGCGTCATCGTCGTGGATTGCGCTGTGGGTGAAGACGGTGAATTCCCCATGCGGCCTGATTGGGACCGCAAGAAGTCGAATTGGCTCGCCCATCTGGGTCAGGCTGGCGTCACCCCCGATGAGGTCGACACGGTCTTCCTGACGCATTTGCATGTGGACCATACAGGTTGGTTGACCCGCCTTGAGGGCGATGTCTGGAGCCCCACATTCGCCAACGCTCGCCACCTGACGACGAAAGTCGAGCATGATTTCTGGCTCGCGCGGCACCAGGACTTCCCTTACATGGGCGCGTCCGTCCGCGACAGTGTAACGCCCGTTGTCGAGGCCGGCCTGTTCGATTTCGTGGAAGCCGGCGATGAAGTGGCGCCGGGTCTCACGGTCGTCGACCTCGCCGGGCATTCGCCTGGGATGATCGGTCTGGAATACCGCGAAGACGGGAAACTGCTGGCCGCCTTCAATGCCGACCTTATGCATCACCCGCTGCAGATGGCGTTTCCCGAGGTCACGACGCTGTTCTGTGCAGATGCAGACCGGGCAAGCGCCGTTCGCCAGGAGAAACTGGCGGAATATGCCGATGCCGGAACGATCATGTTTTGCAATCATTTCCCCGGCGAAAGCGCGGGCCTGTCAGAGCGCGATGGCGTGGGATACCGATTTGTCCCGACGTCCTGAGGAGTTCGGGGCGGTTTGGGCCTCTTCCTTGCTCGCCGGCGCTGTACCGAAGGCGGGCCGCGAAATCTGTAACGGGGGCTCTGGCCGCGCCCGCCGGCGCGCCGGTTCCTCCCCGGCAGGCTAGGGTCACGCCTCGGTTCCCGGTGCCGCAAGGTTCCGGGATGGAAGAGCGGGAAGGGTCGCGGGGCCGGAGATGACGCGCCGATGGCGGATCGCGCAAACCGCGCGGCCCTCCGTTTCGAGATCGACCGGCCCGAATTGAAGCATGCCAGGGAGCCGGTCCCGCCGTCCCGGGGTCTATGAGGGAGCGCGTGGCCACCGCCCGGCATCGCGTTCGAAAGGGCGTACCAATGCGTAGAATTCATAGATGAGACGGCGCTTTGCATTGGAGCTGCCATTTTTCTTATCTATTTCGTTGAATACCGTTCGATGTTTTTTGACCAGAGATGACGGCCTTGGAGAGGATCATGCGGTGTTTGTCGCAGAGCACGAGGTGGTCATTTGCGCTTTTCGGGCGCGGGGGCCGGACGGCGGTCCAGAACGTCGGCAGAGCGCGTGTCGCCCATCTACGGTCTGGGATGCGCGCTCCCATCGACGTCCGGGGCCCGGGCAGCACGGCGCTGTCGGCCCCAGGCCTTGTACGCTCTGCCCTCAGACCGGCGACGGCGGGCGCATTGGCATAACATTCACCCAGGGAGGAGATGGTGAAAATGATGAGAGGACTTGTTTTGGCGGGTGCCGGGGCGATCTTGCTCGCGGGCCAGTCGGCTGTGGCGGAAGAACTGTCCGTGGCGACTTTCGTGCCGCCGACGCACGAATCCAACGTCGGCGCGTTTGCTTGGTTCGCCGAGGAAATCGAGGCGCGGTCTGGCGGCACGCTGACAATGAAGCTCTATCCAGCCGGTCAGCTCGGCTCGGGGCCGGTGCAGCAGTACAAACGCGCCGTGGAAGGGGTCGGTGATATCACCTTCGGCATCGCGGCCCTGACGCCGACCCTCTTTCCGAAGACCATGCTGGCGATTCTGCCCGGTGCGGCAACTTCGACCGAGGACTCGACCCGCCGCCTGTGGGCTGTCTACGACGAGTATCTGGCCGACGAATGGTCCGACGTGAAGGTCTTGGCCCTCGGGTCGGCCGCCGGCAGTCTGATGATCGGCAATCGCGATGTGTCCACGTTCGACGGTCTGCAAGGCGCCAAGATCGTCCCGTTCTCCTCAACCACGATCCCGCTGATGCAGAGCATGGGCGCAGTGCCTGTCGCCCTGCCGGTCGATGAGCATTACACCGGCCTCAGCACCGGCCTGATCGATGCGGTCATCACAACGGTGAATAATCTGATGCCGCCCTGGAACCTCGACGATGTCGTCGACTACGCGGTTTACAACACTCCGGCCACGCACCAGATTGCCTTCATCGTGATGAACAAGGAGCGCTACGAGGGTCTCTCCGACGAGCACCGCACGATCATTGATGACATAGCGGGCCTGCCGTTCTCGCTGGAACTCGCCGCCTCGTTCCAGCACGCCGACGATGTGGCCTATGCCTGGATCGAAGAACAGCTCGCCTCGGGTGAGATGAAGTTCGAGTGGATCGAGGTGTCCGACGAAGAGCGCGCCAAGATGGAAGACGCGCTGTTGGACGGGATGGAGGCAATCTACAAGGAGTACGCAGATCGGGGCATCGACAACGCCCAAGAGATCTACGAAGCCCTGAACCGGTAGACGGACGGTCGCGCTGTACCCGGCCGACGCTGGCCGGGTGCAGCCTCGGGGCCTCGGGCGCTGATCAAACGACGATCGCCGGCCCCCTGCGGCGCGGCATCACCTACTGAAATCTCGACGATCCGGAGGGCGACGGCCCGCTTCCGGGCTCCCCTTACCCTGGATCCAGGCGCACCTCATGGAAGACGAAGAAGAAAAAGCTCCGATTGAGAATCTTGTCGCGGTGCTTGACCGCGTTTTGATGTGGGTCTCGCTTGTGGGCGGGGGGCTTGGGCTGGGAAGCCTTGTGGTTTTGTCGGTGTTCAACGTGCTGATCATGCGCAAGGCGCTGAACAATCCGATCATCGGGGCCGAGGATGTCATGGTGATCCTGCTG
>JASJAR010000049.1 GCA_030066905.1 Paracoccaceae bacterium
CCCACGCCGGCTCGTCGCTCGCCTGGAGAGCCGCCCGTACCTTCGGCGGCGTCGTCGCCTGCTTGTGAAGAGAGATCAGCAGGCCCGCCCCCCGTCCAGAACCTCGCTCAGGATCGAGCGTGCCACGGACAACGCCCACCGGCGAGGGCCTATGTGATCATCCGGGACTGAACACTTAGGTCCCTAGACTGGGAAGCCACAGCGCGAGCGATGGGTAGAGCACCAGCAGAACCACCAGCAAAAGCGAGCACACGATGAAGGGGATCGCCGCGAGATAGATCTGGCGCATCGTTGTGTCGGACGGTGCTACCCCTTTCATCACGAAGAGCAGCAAGCCAAAGGGCGGGGTGGTGAAGCTGATTTCCAGTGCCAGAAGCATGATCAGGCCAAACCAGATCGGGTCGAAGCCTAGGCTGAGGGCCAAGGGAAAAAAGATCGGCACCGTCAGGAGCATCATCGAGATCTGTTCCATGAACATGCCCAAAATGAGCAGCACGCAGAACATCACGATGAGCATGTAGATCGGGTCGAGGTCGAACCCTGTCGCCCAATTGATGAGGCCACGCGAGGCTCCGGAGAAGGCCAGAAGCTGGCTGAAGGTCGCCGAGCCAAAAACGATGAGATAGGCCATCAGCGTGACCCGAAGGGCGCCGCGGATCGACGCCTTGACCGCCGCCCAGGTGAGACAGCGATAAAACAGCGCCAGGATCAGAACGCCCAAGGCGCCGAAGGCGGCGGCCTCCGACGGGGTGACCACGCCGTTGATCATCATCAAAACGATCACGACCATGAGCCCGATCATCGGGACGACATCGCGCAGAAGCAGGCCGAGCTTGTCGGCTATCGACTGGGGCGCGACCTCGTAGGGCGGGGCGGCGTCGGGGTCGAGCCGGGTTTGGAGGAAGATTGTGCCGATGTAGAGCGCGGCGAGGATTAGTCCGGGGATGATGCCCGCGATCAGCAGCGCGCCCACGTCGATCTGAGCCAGGGTGGCCAGAAGGACGGCGAGGGCGGAGGGTGGGATGATGATGGCAAGTCCCCCGGTGCCGAGGATCGGGCCGATGGACATGTACTTTTTGTAGCCCCGCCGCGTCATCTCGGGCACCATCAGCGAGCCTAGAAGCGCGGTTGAGCCCATCGAAGACCCCGAGAGCGTGGAAAACCCCGTGCCGCCGAGGACGGTGACGTAGCTGAGCCGTCCCGGCAGGCGCCCCAGCAGGCGGTCGATGGCGGAAAACATGCGGCTGCCTAGGCCGGTGTGAAAGAAAATCTCGCCCATCAGAAGAAAGAGGGGGATGGGGACGAGCGCGAATTTCGTCAGCGCCCCCCAGCCGTTGTTGAGAAGCGCCACGACCCCGCGTTCGCCGCCCATGAAGACCCAGGCCCCGACGATATTGGCCGCCAAGAACGCCAAGGCCACCGGCATGCCAAGCGCCATCAGAACCATGATGGTGCCGATCAGTAGGGCAAGCGCCTCGAACCACTCCATTACTCGTGGATCCCCGCCTCGCCCGAGTGCATCAGTTCGGTGCCAAAGACGAAGCGCGCGAACTCGACCGCCATGAAGCTGAACGCGACGGGGAAGGTGATCGTCAAAAGCCAGCGCGGGTAAAAGTAAGCGCGCACGTCATAATCGTTGCGCTCGACATTTGTCAAAAGGAGCTCAAGCCCGTACCAGGCGAGGACGAGCGAGACCATGACACAAGCCGCCGCGACCGCGCGACTGACGATGCGCCGTAAAGCCGGACGCAGCGCCGCCGTCACCAATTCGATATGCACATGACCGCGTTCGCGCACCAACCACGGGGCGCCGAGCATGGTCATATAGAGAATTCCGTATTCGGAGGATGTAAAAAGCCAGGCCCAAGGCTGGATGCCGATGTTGCGCATCGCCACCGACACAACGACAGAAACCATGAGCCAAACGAGCGTTCCCGCGGCGATCAGGGCCATGAAGGCCAGCAAGGCGTCGTAAAGGCGGATCAGCGCGCGCATGGGGACCGGTTGTTCATTTGGCCCGGAGCGGGGGCGCTCCGGGCCGGTGTTTTACCTGCCGATTAGTCGGCTGCCGGGTCGTAGAACAACTCGATCAGACGGTCGTAATTGGCCGTGCCGCCCGGCTGTTCGGCCATCAGGCTTTCCATCCGCTCCCAGTTCTTCTCGCGCGCGGCCAGAAGGTAATTCGCCCGTGCTTCTCCTTCGAGCGAGACGACGTTCATGCCTTGCGCGTCGAGGGCGGCAAAGTCTTCGTCACGCTTGGCGCGCAGGGCGTTCACGCTGTCGATCTCGTGTTGGATGGCAACGTTCTGGACGATCTCTTTGGCTTCGTCCGACAGCTCATTCCAGCGGTCGAGGTTCACGATCACGCCGAGATCGGTTGAGAAGAAGCAGGGCTCGATCCGGTAGTTCAGGAACTCGTTCCATTTCAGGTCAATGAGGCCGATTTGGGTCCAGCCGGTGGCATCCACCACGCCGCGTTGGAGGGCGGCATAGACCTCACCGGTCGGCAGGTCGATCACTTGGGCGCCGAGGTAGTTGGAGAAAAAGGCGTTATAGACCGCGTTGCCGCGGAGTTTGAGGCCATCGACCTCGAGGTTGCCGTCGGCATCGAAGGTCGGCTCATCGCGGGTCCAGAGGTTGTAGCAGACGCCGCTGTCGAACCAGCCGAGGTATTTCAGGCCCATCTTCTCTTGGTGGATCTCGTCGATGAGCGCGATGCCGCCGTTTTGACGGGTCTCAATCGCGGTCAGGTTCGAGGCTACGAGCGCGTCCTTTTCGGGCAGCGCGCCGCCGTAGAACGAGCCTGGCGTGTAGACCATGTCGACAATGCCGTCGCGCACCGCGTCGGGTTGTTGGAACATGCCAATGGCCTCCGGGCCGCCGCGCACTTCGATCTGAACGACACCTGCACCGGCTTCATTCACCTTGTCGACGAACGACAGGAAGCTTTGGGTGTAGATCAGCGTTTCGGGAAACGCGTGGACGGCGGTGATCGTCTCTTGCGCCTGGGCTACGGCCCCGACGGTCATGGAACCGGCGACGAGACCGGCTGCGAGTTGCATCTTCATGGGTAGTTCCTCCTATCCCTCAAGCCAGTGCCCTGGCGCTCTACGTGGCGGTCGATGTGATGGCCCGCACTCATCCAGCGGTGTCCTCTGCCGGAAACACCCAAGGCTGCGTTTCCGCGCGCCGTGCCCGATAGGCCGAGATGGCCGGGCGGTGGTGTTCTGTAAGGTCGATGTCGTCCCATCCGTTGATCAGCTTCTCGGCCCAGGGCGCGCTGAGCGAGAACGGCATGGTTTGATTATCGAGCGATAGTGTTCTCGTTTCGATGTCGAGACTGAGCTCGACCGGACCGGCGCCGAGCCGGGCCAGAAGGCGGGCCGCGTCTTCATCGGTGACCCGCGCGGGCAGGAGGCCATTGTTGACCGCGTTGGCCGCGAAGATGTCGCCGAAGCTCGGGGCGATGACGGCGCGAATGCCAAAATCCACCAGCGCATAGACCGCCGCCTCGCGCGACGAGCCGCTGCCGAAATTGCGCCCCGCAACGAGAATGCTGGCCTCGGGGTGGCGATTGATCGGGAAATCAGGGATCGGAGCCCCGTCGCTGGTTTTACGCATGTCATGGAGCAGGAAGTCGCCATAGCCCTCGGCCCGAGGGGTCGACATGAAGCGCGCGGGGATCAACTGGTCGGTGTCGATGTTCTCGAGCGTGAGCGCGATGGCCTTGCCTTTGTGCTGCGACCAAGCCGTCATGCCGCGTCCCGCCCTTTGAGCATCGGGCGGACGTCTGTCAGACGGCCCGTGACCGCCGCCGCTGCGACCATCGCGGGCGACATCAGATGCGTGCGCGCGCCCCGGCCCTGACGCCCCCGAAAGTTGCGGTTCGTGGTCGAGGCGCAGCGCTTGCCGGGTGCGACGCTGTCGCCGTTCATAGCCACGCACATTGAGCAGCCAGACCCCACCCATTCGAGACCGGCCTGAGCAAAAATACGGTCGAGCCCTTCGGCCTCCGCCTGGGCCTTGACCTGCCGCGAGCCCGGCGAGACGAGGCCGGGCACTTTCGCCCGGCGGCCTGCAAGCACGGCGGCGGCGGCGCGAAGGTCTTCGATGCGGGCGTTGGTGCACGACCCAATAAAGACCTGATCGATCTCGACCTCGGTTAGCGCCTTGCCTGGGGTCAGCCCCATATAGTCGATGGTGGCCGTGATCCGGTCGGCGTCGGCCTCAGAGGCTTGGCTTGGGTTTGGTATCGTCGCCGTCACCGGCAAAGCGTCCTCGGGGGACGTCCCCCACGTGACGATGGGCGCGATCTCGGCGGCTTCTATGGTTACGTCGCGGTCGAATGCCGCGTCGGTGTCGCTGTTGAGAGTCCGCCAATAGGCGACGGCCTCGTCAAAACCAGCGCCCTTTGGGGCGTAGGGCCGCCCTTCGATGTAAGAAAAAGTCGTCTCGTCCGGTGCGACCATCCCAAACCGGGCTCCGCCCTCGATCGAGAGATTGCACAGCGTCATCCGCCCTTCCATCGACAGCGCGCGGACAGCCTCGCCCGCATATTCGACCGCGTGGCCTTGGGCGCCGCCGGTGCCGAGTTTCGCGATCCATGCCAGTGCGATGTCCTTCGCACCGACACCTGGCCCGAGCGCGCCGGTCACGGTGAGGCGCATGGATTTCGGTTTGCTCTGCCAGATCGTCTGTGTCGCCAGCACATGGGCAACATCAGTGGCGCCAATGCCGAAGGCCAGGGCGCCGAAAGCCCCATGGGTCGAGGTATGGCTGTCGCCGCAGGTGACCAGAAGGCCAGGCAGGGTCAGGCCCTGTTCTGGCCCGACCACATGGACAATCCCTTGGCGGGGGTCGTTGAGCCCGAAGCAGGGCACCCGGTGCTGGGCTGCGTTTTGTTCGAGCGTGTCTATCATCCGGGCGATGGCGGGGCTCGCCGCCGGTCCCCGCGTCGGGGCGTAGTGATCGACAACGCCAAAGGTCAGTCTGGGCTCCGCCACCCTTGCCCCGCGCGCGGCGAGCTTGGCGAAGGCGTGATGGGAGCCTTCATGCACCAAGTGACGGTCGACCCAGAGGAGCGAGCGCCCGTCGGCACTTTTGACGATCTCCTGGGCCGCCCAGAGCTTATCGAGAAGCGTCGTCATCCCTCGCGCGCTCCGATCACCGGTTCCCAATGCCGCGCTTCTCCCGCGCCGGTGCGGGTCATGCTCATGTCCAGCCGAAACCTGTCTGGTCGGTAGAGTGCGGACAGATGCTCCACCCCGCGCCCGCTCGAATCGCGCACCAGCCGGTCGATCCAAAGAAGCGGCGAGCCCACAGCGACGTCGAGCGCATCGGCCACATCGGGACCGGCAAGGGTCGCGCTCACCGACTGGTCGGCGCCTTCCACCTGAACCCCGCTGCGCTCCAGAAGACGAAACAGCGGTTGCGTGGCCAGATCCGCCTCGTCGTAATTGCGCGCGATGTCTTCGGGCACATGGGTGGTGAGGTAAGAGAAGGGCTCCCCATTTGACAGACGGACGCGAACCGCTGTCTGAACCCGCGCATCGGACCCCAGCCCGAGGGCTTCCGCGACGATTTTGGCGGGTTTGGCGTAGGAAAACGATAGCAGCCTGGCGGTGGTTTTTTTGTCGAATGCAACAAGTTGCGGGATAAGCGTGGCGAAGTCGGCGGCGATCTTGTCGCCTTGGCCTTGCGGCGACAACACCAATGACCCAGCGCCGGTTTTCTTCTCGATCCAACCGTCGGCGGCCAAGGCCTCCAGCGCGCGGCGCACGGTGATCCGGCTGACGTTCAATGTCTCGGCCAGCCGGTTTTCGCCGGGAAGAAAGTCCCCCTCGGCGTAGCGTCCACTAGAGATATCATCGCGCAACAACAGATAGACCCGGCGGGCCTTGCCGCCTTCGGGAAGCGTGGCCTGCGCGTGGATCGTCACCGCCGGGTCTCTGCGGCTGGAGGCCGAAGCGCTTGCGTGTTGACGACAAAGATCATGGGCACCTTGGGCCTTCTTGGGTAAACACTTTGATCTTTGCATAGTCCAATATCTGTTATACGGGAAGTACAGATTTACGGGGAGGATGGATGCCAATCGCCGAGACGCATACACGCGAGGGCTGCCCACCAGAAGAGACAGCGCGGCCCGATCCTAGAGAGATCGCGCTTGGCTTTCTTGCCGCCATGGAGGCGCGGGATATCGAAGCCGCAACGGCAGTGCTAGGCAGAGGGTTTCAGATGACCTTTCCCGGCACCCGCCCGATGACCTCAATTGAAGAGCTGATCGCCTGGGCCAAGGACCGATACCGTTTCGTGAAGAAGACCATCACGTCGACCGAGGCGTTTGAAAACGAGGGCAGCACGGTGGTCTACGTCCGAGGCACGCTTGCGGGGGAATGGCCCAATGGCGCGCCCTTTGCGGGCATCCGCTTCATCGACCGGTTCGAGATCAAAGGCGGTAAACTCATCTCCCAGGACGTCTGGAACGATCTCGCCGAGGAGCGCGCCAGGTGAGCGGCAGCATCGACCCGATCACCTTGGCGGTTCTCGCCGGGCGCATGGAACAAATCGCCGATGAGATGGACGCCACACTTTTTCGCGCCGCCTTCAACCCGATCATCGCTGAGGCCCATGATGCCTCCCACGGGCTCTACCACGCAACGACCGGCGACACGCTTGTGCAGGGTAAATCCGGCTTGCCCATCTTTGTTGGCGTGATGTCCTTTGCCGTCAAAGCGGTCATCGACAAGGCGGCCGCGGCCGGTGATCTCGCCGAAGGTGACACTTACATCTTCAACGACGCGCATTTGGGCGGCACCCATCTGTCTGACATGCGGCTGGTGCGGCCCTATTTCTGGGATGGCGCGCTCTTTTGCTACCTCGCCAGTGTCGGTCATTGGCACGATGTCGGCGGCGCGGTGCCGGGAAACTACAACCCGTCGGCCACCGACGCCTTTCAGGAAGCCTTTGTGCTGCCGCCGGTCAAACTCATCCGCTCAGGTGAGATGCAACAAGACATCATCGACATCCTTCTGCGCAACACCCGTCTGCCGCAATCGGCGATGGGCGATCTCAACGGGCAGCTCGGCGCCCTCGATCTCGGCCAGCGGCGGCTCGACGCGCTTTTGGAGGAATACGGCGCCGACACGGTCAAAGCTGCGCTCGATGCGCTTGGGAACCGCGCCGAAGCGCTGATGCGCGGAGAACTGGCCGATTTGCCCGATGGGCGCTGGGAGGCGGTCGATCACCTCGACAATGACGGGATCACCGATGCCGCACTGCCGATCAAAGTCGCACTTGAGATTTCGGGCGACCGGATGGTGCTCGACTTTGAAGGGACGGCACCAGTGACGGCAGGGCCGGTGAACATCGCTCTGCCGACCGCCGTGGCGACCGCCTATGTGGCGATCAAGCATATCTTCCCCGATCTGCCGGCGAATGCCGGCGTGATGCGCCCCGTCGAGGTCCGGGTGCCTGAAGGCTCGCTTTTGGCGGCGGCCTTCCCCGCCCCGGTCGGCGGCTACACCGAGACCATCCTGCGGATGATCGACGTGATTTTCGCCGCCGCCGCGCAGGCCGCACCCGACCGGGTGGTCGCCAATGCTTATGGGACGATCAATGCGCTCTCCATCGCGGGCAAACGGGCCGATGGGCGCCCATGGGTCATGTTCAGCTTTTATGGCGGCGGCCATGGCGGCAGCCTTGAAAGCGACGGGCTGAACCACGGCAACGCGCCGATCTCGACGGCGACCATTCCGCCGATGGAGATTTTGGAAGCCGCCTATCCGGTGATGTTCCGCGAATGGGCGCTGCGCCCCGACAGTGCGGGCGCGGGGGCCCATCGCGGCGGGCTTGGCGCAGTGTACGAGATTGAACTTCTTGAAGAAAAGGCGGAGGCCTTTCTTTTTGGCGAGCGCGGTCGCTTTTCTCCACAAGGCGTGGCCGGGGGAGGTGAAGGCGCGATGAACGTCTTTGCCTACGAGCATGAGGAGGGGTGGGACACGCCGCCACTGGCCTCGAAGATGCGCGGCATCAAGCTCGAAAAAGGTCAGGCGGTCCGGCTTGAAACACCTGGGGGTGGCGGCTACGGCCCTGCGGCTGAGCGCGCACGGGAAGCCGTCGCGCGGGATGTGGCCATGGGCTATCTGACCCCCGAGAACGCCACCGCGCTCTACGGGCCCGCCTGGACGGAGACGACCCGATGAGCCGGATGATCGGCGTCGACGTCGGCGGCACCTTCACGGATGTCTTCGTGCTCGATGAAGCCTCGGGCTCGGCCGATGTCTCCAAAGTCCCGACGACACGGCCCGACCAATCGGCGGGGTTCCTCGGCGGGATCGCCCGGCAGGTTGACGATCTTTCCACCGTCGGCGTGGTCGTCCACGGCACGACGGCGGGGACCAACGCGCTTTTGGAGCGCAAAGGGGCAAAGATCGGGGTGATCACGACCCGGGGTCTCAGGGATGTCCTCGAGATGCGGCGCCGCGACCGGCCGCGAACTTGGGGTTTGCGGGGCGAATTCGACCCGGTGGTGCCCCGCGATCTTCGCCTGGAAGTGAGCGAGCGCACGCTTGCCGATGGAACCATTCGCACACCCGTCGATCTCGACGAGGTTCGCGCGGCGGCCAAAACGCTTCTCTCTGAGGGGTGCATGGCCGTCGCGATCCTATTCGCAAACGCTTATGCGAACGCCGAAAACGAAGCCAAAGCCGTCGCCGCCGTGCGCGAGATTTGGCCAAACCCCCATGTGAGCGCGTCAGCCGAGATCCTGCCGGAGATCCGCGAGTTCGAACGGTTTTCCACAACAGCGCTCAACGGGTATCTGCAGCCGGAAGTCTCGGGCTATCTCGACCGGCTCGACGCCGCGCTCAAAGGCGACGGGTTCGGCGGTGAATTCCTGATCGTCCAGTCGAACGGCGGGGTGATGGGCAGCGACACCGCCTGCCGTTTGCCCGTGCGCACCGCACTTTCGGGACCCGCAGCGGGTGTGATCGCGGCAGGCTACATCGCCCAAACGGCGGGGTTCGATAACGTGATCACCGGCGACATGGGCGGGACGAGTTTTGATGTCGCCCTGATCGCCGACGGCAAATCGATGCTCTCGCCGCAAACCGCGATCGATTTCGGCCTCGTGGTGCGCGCTCCGATGATCGAGATCACCACAATCGGCGCGGGCGGCGGCTCGATTGCCTGGGTGGACCGTGGCGGCCTTCTAAACATCGGTCCCGAAAGTGCTGGCTCGACGCCGGGGCCGGTGGCCTATGGGCTGGGCAATACGCGCCCAACGGTGACGGATGCCAATGTGGTGCTGGGCCGGATCGACCCAGAAAGCCCCATCGGTGGCAAGCTGGAGCGGTTAGACGTCGACGCTGCTGCACGCGCCATCGACGCCCATGTTGGGGAAAAGCTCGGTCTCTCGACCGAAGCCGCCGCCGAGGCGATCTTGCGTGTGGCCAACTCGCGCATGGCCGGTGCCATCCGTCTGGTAAGCATCGAGCGCGGGTTCGACCCCAAGCGGTTCGCCTTCATGCCATTTGGCGGGGGTGGTGCACTCCATACCGGCGCGATGCTCAAAGATGTCGGCATCGCGCGCGCGATCATCCCGCGTTACCCAGGGGTCACCAGTGCGATGGGCTGCGTGATTGCCGATATGCGCCAAGACTTCGTGCAAACGATCAATGCGTTGACCGCGACGCTCGACATCGCTGGTCTCGGCAGGGGGATACAGGCCCATGTCGACGCGGGGATGGCGCTCTTGGACGCCGCCCAATCGCGGTTCGAGGCGCGTGATATCGAGGTCGAGCTTGATATGGCCTATGTCGGCCAAACCCACACCGTGGCGGTGCCGCTCGATGTGAAGGTCGCAGAGGGCAGGGTCGAGGCGCCGACAAGGTCCGATATCGAGGCCGCCTTTGATGCCGCTTACACCGCGACGTTCGGGCGGCTTTTGAAAGACGGCGCGCGCCGGGTGATGAACCTGCGCACCGCCGTTATCGGCAAGCGCCCGAAGTTCGACCTCGCCACCCTCGCGCCCAAGGGCGGTAGCGTCGAGGCCTCGATAATCGGCCGCCGCAAGGTCCATTTTGGCGATGCCTGGCACGAGACGGCGATTTACGACCGGCTTTCGCTGCCGGTCGGCGCGGTGATTGAGGGGCCTGCGATACTGGTCCAACCCGACACGACCGTCCTCATCGACCCTGGCCTCGCGGGCCGCGTCGATACCTTTGGGAACACGATCATCGAGCCGGGCGCGCCATGACATGACCCATGCCATCGACCCCAAACGCACCGCGCTTTTGACCATCGATTTGCAGAATGACTTTCTCCATCCCGAGGGCGCTTATGGTCGCTCCGGTCAGAGCTCGGCTGCGATGTCGGCTTTGCCCGACCGCCTGCGCCCCATCGCGGACGCGCTCTGCGCCAAGGGCGGGGTCTATATCAGCGCCCAGTTCACCTTGGTGCCCGGTCCGGGGGGGGCGCCTTTGATCGCGCCGCATCTCAAGGCGCTGCGCCCCTTCCTCGGCAGCGGCGACTTTGCCCCAGGCGCCTTCGGACATGACTTGGTCGACGCGCTAAAGCCTGCCGATTTCACCATCGAGAAAGTCGCCTATTCGGCCTTCTACCAAACCCGGCTGGACTACATCCTGCGCCATCTCGGCATTGAAACGCTCATCATTGGCGGGATCGTCACAAATGGCGGCGTGGCCAGCACGTTGCGTGACGCGCATCTGCGCGGCCTCCACACGATCCTCCTCGGTGACGGGTCGGCGGCGTTCGACCAAGAGGTGCATGACGCCACGCTGGTCTCGCTCGGCTCGATCACACCGATCATGTCCTGCGCCGAGATGCTAAAGGAGTTGGCATGAGCCTACGCGCCCGCCTCAAGAAGCCTGAGATTCTCGTCGCACCAGGTGTCTTTGACGGTCTGACGGCGGCGATTGCTGCCGAGGCGGGGTTCGAGGCGCTCTATCTCTCGGGAGCCGCGGTGGCCTATACCCGGCTTGGGCGGCCCGACATTGGGCTTACCTCCGTGACCGAGATGACCGACACGATGGCGCTGATCCGAGACCGGGTCGACCTGCCGGTGATTGTCGATGCCGATACCGGGTTTGGCAACGCACTCAATGCCCAGCGGACGATGCGGTTTTACGAACGCGCCGGTGCCAGTGCTTTGCAAGTCGAGGACCAGACTTTCCCCAAGCGCTGCGGCCATCTGTCGGACAAATCGCTCATTCCGATGGGCGAAATGGCGGGCAAGATCGCTGCCATGGCAGATGCCCGCACCAGCGATGAGACGCTCATCATCGCGCGCACCGATGCCATTGCGGTCGAGGGCTTCGATGCCGCTCTTGAGCGGGCCGAGGTCTATGTGGAGGCGGGGGCGGATATCCTTTTCATCGAAGCCCCGCGCTCGGGGGACGAGTTGCGCGAGGTGCCAAAGCGCTTCAACGGGCGGGTGCCGTTTCTGGCCAACATGGTCGAAGGGGGAGCCACACCGCTCAAAGGGGCGGCGGACCTCGAAGCGCTTGGCTACTCCATCGTGATCTTTCCCGGCGGCATCGTCCGGGCGCTCGCCAAGACCGCAGGGGCGTATTACGCCAGCCTCAAGGCCCATGGCTCGAACCGGCCATTCGCCGATCAGATGTTTGATTTCAATGGCTTGAACGACCGGATTGGGACGGCGGAGATGCTGGCCCTCGGGCAAAGCTACGAAGACAAGACATGACATCGGTCCTGGCAACACCCGTTGAAGGCTTCGAGCTTGACGTGCCGGTCCTCGTGATCGGCGCGGGGGCTGCGGGAATGGTCGCCGCCCTTTCGGTGAAGGACGCCGGCGGCGAGGTTATGGTGCTTGAAGCCGACCCCGTCCCAGCAGGCTCAACGGCCTTGTCGGCGGGCTTGATCCCGGCGGCGGGGACGCGGTTTCAGGCCGAGGCAGGGATCGAGGACAGCCCGGCGCATCTGGCCGATGACATCCAGCGCAAGGCCCAGGGCGAAAACCCGCAAGGGCTGTTGGAGGTTCTTGCAACGACCGCCGCGCCCACCATCGAATGGCTGGCGGACCGGTTTGATCTGCCGTTTTCGGTTGTGAATGACTTTGACTACCCGGGCCATTCGCGGCGGCGGATGCACGGGCTGCCCAGCCGCTCTGGGCAGGAGCTGGTCGACCGGTTGCGCGCGGCTTGCGAGGCCGAGGGGGTCGACATTGTCTGCAATCGCCGTGCCACGGCGCTTTATCATGAGCGCGGCCAGGTGACTGGCGTGGCCGTTGAGAGCCCTCACGGGCGCGAGCGCATTGGCTGCAAATCCCTGGTCCTGGCCTGCAACGGCTTTGGCGGGAACCGTGCGATGGTGGCCGAACGGATGCCCCAGATCGAGCATGCGCTTTGGTTCGGGCATGACGGAAACAGAGGCGATGCGGTGCGTTGGGGCGACGCACTTGGCGCGGAGCTTTTGCATCTGGGCGCCTACCAAGGGCACGGCAATGTCGCCACGCCCCATGGCATCTTGATCACTTGGGCCGTGATCACCTCCGGCGGCGTCCAGGTGAACACCGAAGGCCGCCGGTTTTGGGACGAAAGCCAGGGCTATTCCGAAGCCGCCCGCGCGGTTCTCGCCCAACCCGGCGGCATCGCCTGGGCGATCTTTGACGGGCGTATCGCCGACATCGCCCGGCAGTTTCAGGACTTCAAGGAGGCCGAGGCCGCCGGTGCATTTCGCAGCGCCGATACGGTCTCCGAATTGGCCGACCTATGCGGCCTTCCAGCGGAGGCTCTGGCGGCCACGTTGGCCGCCATCCCCGACGCGGGCGCCGACGACTTTGGCCGGGTCTTTCGGGGGCCGGAGCTTAAGCCGCCCTATGTCGGAGTAAAAGTCACCGGCGCCCTCTTTCACACCCAGGGCGGCTTGAACCTGGCCTCCGACGCGCGGGTCAAACTGGCAAACGGGACCACCTCCCCGAACCTCTTTGCCGCCGGTGGCGCGGCGGTGGGCGTCTCGGGCACATCAGATCGCGGCTATTTGTCGGGCAACGGGCTGTTGTCAGCGGTGGTTCTCGGACGGATCGCGGGGCAAGGCGCTGCCGCACAAACGCGAATGGAGCTGACGGATGCTTGATTCAAAGAAACCGGGCCACGGCCCTTCGCTGGCAACGTTTAATTGGGAGGACCCATTCGGCCTGAGCACACAGCTCAGCGACGACGAACGGATGATCTCCGAAGCCGCCGCCGCCTACGCGGCTGACAAACTCGCCCCGCGCGTCGACGAGATGTATCTCGAAGAAGGTGTTCTTCCCGAGATTTTCGCCGAGATGGGCGAGATGGGCCTTTTGGGGATCACCATCCCCGAAGAATGGGGCGGGCTTGGCGCGGGCTATGTCAGCTATGGTCTGGTGACGCGCGAGATCGAGCGGGTCGACAGCGGCTACCGGTCGATGCTGAGCGTTCAGTCGAGCCTGGTGATGTACCCGATCCATGCCTACGGGACCGACGCGCAGCGCGGCAAATATCTCCCTGGCCTTGCCAAGGGCACGTTGATTGGCTGTTTCGGGCTGACCGAACCGGAGGCCGGGTCGGACCCCGCCGGTATGAAGACGACCGCCACCAAAACCGAAGGCGGCTACCTCCTGAACGGGGCCAAGATGTGGATCTCGAACAGCCCCATCGCGGATGTTTTCGTGATCTGGGCCAAGTCCGAGGCCCATGGTGGCAAGATCAAGGGGTTTGTCCTCGAAAAGGGCATGAAAGGCCTTTCAGCCCCGAAGATCGACGGCAAATTGAGCCTGCGCGCCTCGATCACGGGCGAGATCGTCCTCGACAATGTCGAGGTCGGCGAAGAGGCGCTTCTGCCCGGCGTCGAAGGGCTCAAAGGTCCCTTCGGCTGTCTCAACCGCGCCCGGTATGGCATTGCCTGGGGTGTCATGGGGGCGGCCGAGGATTGCTGGCACCGGGCCCGTCGCTACGGGTTGGACCGCCGGCAATTCGGCAAGCCGCTGGCGCAAACCCAGCTCTTTCAGAAAAAGCTCGCCGATATGCAAACCGAGATCGCGCTCGGTCTTCAGGCGTCCCTTCGCGTGGGCCTGATGCTCGAAGAGGGCACGGCGGCGCCCGAAGCCATCAGCCTCATCAAGCGCAACAATTGCGGCAAGGCGCTCGATATCGCGCGCATGGCCCGCGACATGCATGGGGGCAACGGCATCATGGCCGAGTACGGGGTGATCCGCCATGCCCAGAACCTTGAAACCGTGAACACCTATGAAGGCACCCATGACATCCATGCGCTGATCCTCGGGCGCGCTCAAACCGGCCTTCAGGCCTTCGCATGAAGCCGCTGGCCGGGCTGAAAGTCCTGGAGCTTGCCCGTATTCTCGCCGGCCCCTGGGCCGGGCAGGTGCTGGCCGATCTCGGCGCGACGGTGATCAAGGTCGAAAGCCCCAAGGGCGACGACACCCGCGCCTGGGGTCCGCCCTTTGTCGAGCGCCAGGGCGACCGGTCGGCGGCCTACTTTCATAGCTGCAACCGGGGCAAGCTGAGCGTAACGGCGGACATCAAAACCGAGGAGGGCCGCGCGCTGGTCCGCGACCTGGCCGCCGGGGCGGATGTCTTGATCGAGAACTTCAAAGTCGGAGGGCTTGCCAAGTACGGCCTCGACTACCCGTCGCTCGCGGCCTTGAACCCCGGGCTCGTCTACTGCTCGATCACGGGGTTCGGCCAGACGGGGCCATATGCGGAGCGCGCCGGATATGACTACCTGATCCAGGGCATGTCGGGCCTGATGTCGGTCACCGGAGCGGCGGATGGGCCGCCGCAAAAGGTCGGCGTTGCGATCATGGATCTCTATGCCGGATTGTACTCCGTCATCGCCATTCAGGCCGCGCTTGCTGCGCGGGCAACCACGGGCCAGGGTCAGCACGTCGATATGAGCCTTCTCGACGCAGGAACCGCGACGCTGGCAAATCAGGCGATGAACTTTCTGGCAACCGGCACCTCGCCGCAGCGTATGGGCAATCAGCACCCCAACATCGTTCCCTACGAGGTCTTTGAGGTCGCAGACGGCGAGATCATCATCGCCGCCGGGAACGATGCCCAATTCGAACGCCTATGCGCGGTTTTGGGCCGCGAGGACTTGTGGGACAACGCGGACCACCGGACCAATGCAGGCCGCGTCAAGGCACGGGCGACGCTTGTCCCGGACCTGATGGCGGCCACACGGAGCTGGGCCAAATCAGCCCTCCTGGAGCGCCTGAGAGAGGTCGGCGTGCCCGCCGCGCCGATCAATTCCGTCGCCGAAGCCTTTGGCGACCCGCATATTGAGTTTCGCGGTCTTGAGGTTGAAGCCGACGGGGTGAAGGGCGTGCGAACACCGATTATGCTCGGCGGTGACGCTATGGTTTCTGAGTTGCCAGCCCCCAAGCTGGGCGAACACAACGCGGCCGTGAAACAAGACGGGTGGGACGCCGGAGAGCGCGGAAGCCCGGGTGTCAAATGAAACGGCCTGAGGGGCTCTGACGCGGTCCGGCAGGCGCTTTCTCCACCGTTGTGGGGTCATTGGGATTGCAATGTGCTGAAACTCGGTCAGCATCGTCCGCAACCATTCGCGGAGGACCATCCCATGAAACCTGCGTTCCTTTCCCTGGCGCTGATGTCGTTTGGCGCCGTGTCTCCCGTGTTTGCACAACAAGCCGCCGACAGCGTAGCACCCGAGGCCGACAGCGGCCTTTCGGCTCTTGATACGCTGTCTGAGGCCGCCGAGGCAGCGCTTGCCGCCAAGGCGGCGGGGCGGCCGACCGAGGCCGATGACTGGATGGTGGCAGCCGCCAACCCGTTGGCGGTCGAGGCGGGGGCTGCGGTGCTGCGGGAGGGCGGCACGGCGGCCGATGCCATGGTTGCCGTCCAGGCCGTGCTGGGGTTGGTGGAACCGCAATCCTCCGGTTTGGGCGGCGGCGCGTTTTTGGTCTGGTACGACGCGACCTCCGGCACCGTCACCACGCTCGACGGGCGCGAGACGGCCCCTTTGGAGGTTACCCCCACGTTGTTTCAAACAGCAGACGGAGAGCCGATGGGCTTTTGGGATGCCGTGGTGGGCGGCCGGTCGGTTGGCACGCCGGGCACGCCGATGTTGATGGAAGAGGCCCATGCCAGATGGGGACGGGCAGAGTGGAGCGGCCTTTTTGCACCGGCGATTTCGCTCGCCGAGGAGGGGTTCACGGTGTCGGAGCGGTTGGCCTCCTCAATCGCGGGCGGGGCGGAACGGTTGCAGACGTTCAACGCAACGGCGGATTACTTCTTCCCCGGCGGGGCCGCGCTTGAAGCGGGCGATACGCTGGTCAACGCCGACTATGCCCAAACCCTTCGGCTGATCGCCGCCCATGGCAGCGATGCGTTCTATTCGGGGCCCATCGCCGACGACATCGTCGCGACGGTGCGCACGGCGGCGGGAAACCCCGGGGTCCTGAGCCCCACGGATCTTGCGATTTACCGGGTCATCGAGCGCGACCCGGTCTGCGTGCCCTACCGGGCCCATGAGGTGTGCGGCATGGGGCCGCCCTCGTCCGGGGCGCTCACCGTCGGCCAGATTTTGGGGATGCTCGACCGCTATGACCTTGCCGCGCTTGGCCCCGAGAGTGCCGAAGCCTGGCGCCTGATCGGCGATGCGTCGCGGCTCGCGTTCGCCGACCGGGGCCGCTACATGGCCGACAGCGATTTTGTTCCCATGCCGACGGAGGGACTGACGGCCCCGGCGTATCTTGATGAACGCGCGGTCCTTCTTGGCGGTGATGACGCCTTGCCCGAGGTTTCCCCGGGATCGCCCGAATGGGACCATGCGATGCTTCTGGCCGACGACGAGTCGCTGGAATTGCCGTCCACCTCGCATATTTCAATCGTTGACCAATACGGCAACGCGCTGTCGATGACGACGACCATCGAAAACGGCTTTGGCTCGCGGCTGATGGTCCGAGGGTTTTTGCTCAACAACGAACTCACCGATTTCTCGTTCCGCACCCATCGGGGTGGCCTGCCCATCGCCAACCGGATCGAGCCGGGGAAACGGCCGCGGTCTTCGATGTCACCAACCATTGTCTTGGAGGATGGCGCACCCGCGCTGGTGATCGGCTCGCCGGGCGGCAGCAGGATCATCGGCTATGTCGCGCAGGCCATCATCGCCCATGTCGATTGGGCGATGAATGTGCAGGAAGCCGTCTCCATGCCGCATCTCGTCAACCGCTTCGGCACCTTTGACCTGGAGGACGGCACACCGGCGGTCGGTTTTGCAGCGCCGCTCGCGGAGATGGGGTTCGAGGTCAATATTCGTGGGCTGAATTCCGGCCTCCACGCGATAGAGGTGTCGGATAGGCTGGTCGGAGGGGCTGACCCCAGGCGCGAAGGCATCGCGCTCGGAGAGTAGCCGGGCCGAGCTTTGGTGGTCGACGTCCTCAAGGGCTCGGCCGAAGGCGTGGCGCGCGAAACCACACAAAACACCCTTGCTTGCCAGGGGCTCCTATCGCTCACTGGCTGAACGACCGGACCGGTCGGGTTTCACGGAACGCGAAGAGACAGAATGGATTTCGTACCCCTCATCGATGCGATTGGAGAGCCCGCAACGGGTGGGCTGATCGGGCTCGTTCTGGGTCTGGCGTTCGGTGCGCTGGTGCTCGTCTCGGGCTTTTGTACGCGCTCTGCCGTCCTTGACCTCACACGACGCCGTGGCGGCCAAGCGCTCGGGCTTTGGCTCACAGGGTTTGCTGTCGCGGTGGCGGGCACACAAACACTCGTCACCACCGGGGTCTTGGATCTGTCCACCGCCCGCTTTTTCGCCAATCCGTTGAGCCTCTCGGGCGCCGTCGTCGGCGGGGCGTTGTTCGGCATCGGCATGGTGCTGGCGCGCGGCTGTTCGAGCCGGCTGATCGTGCTGGCGGGGTCGGGCAACATCCGTGCGCTCTTTTCGGTGGTGGTGATCGCGTTGACGGCATGGGCGGCGATTGGGGGGCCGCTGGCGGTTCTTACCGGTCTTGTCGGCGGGCTGGCCAACACGACGATGATCGGGGGCAACGAGCTCGGCCTCGTCTCCGGTCTGGGCAACGCGGTCGCGCCTTTGTTCGGAGGCGCCTGTTTGGCCGCGGCGGCCATAGTGGTCGTGCTGGCGCGCCTCAGGGCCTCTCTTGTGGCCATGGGAGTGGCCATCGGAGCGCTGATCCCGCTCGGGTTTTGGCTCACGCAGGAATTGTCGTTTCAGGTCTTTGAGCCCGTTGCCATCGACAGTTTGTCCTACATTCGCCCGCTGGCGGAGACCGTCGACTTTGCCGCCGCAGGGGTCGATCCGGCGCGCGTCAACGTGGACCTCGGCAGTGTTGCCGGCACGGTCGCGGGCGCCTTCCTCGCCGCACTCCTCACAGGCCGGTTCCGGATCGCGACGTTTTCCGAACCCGGCACGCCATCGGTCTTCCGCTACGGCCTGGGGGCTGTCCTGATGGGCTTTGGCGGTGTGTTGGCGGCTGGCTGCACGGTGGGGGCAGGTCTGTCGGGGGGATCGTCGCTGGCGGTGTCTTCTCTTATCGCACTCACGTGCATGATCGTCTTTGGCGCGCTGACCGACCTTGTCGTCGACAAAGCGGGGGCAGACCGGCCAAAGACATCCGCGCCGGCAGGCTGACGGGAAACGAAAACGGGGCCTGCCGGTCTGACAGGCCCCGTTCTTTGTTCGGACATGTGTGGTCGAGCCTAGGCGGAGGTTCCGAACATGTCGGCGGTGATGCCAGCATACCAGCCGAGCGATTCCTCATAGGTTTCCTTGCGCAGCTCATCGCTCTCGCCGGTCTCGCTGATAAAGCTCGACGTCGAGGCGATCACACCATCCTCCACCGCGTATTGCGCGCCGACCTTCACCCCGTCATTGGTCTCGATGAGGCTCCAGCAGGTGTTGGCGTAGCGGGCCGGGAACACGCGGGCATCGGTCAGATCTCCCCGCACATTGAGCGCGGCGACCTTGGCCTGGCTATTGGCCGAGAAGCCCGATTTGGGCATCGCACCGGCAATCGACGCGTCGCCGATGACAAAGATGTTCTCATCAATCGTCGAGCGCATCGAATTGGCGTCGATCGGGCAGAAGCCGCTGTCGTCGGTCAGCCCGGCCTGGGCGGCAATCGCGCCGGCCTTTTGCGGCGGGATGATATTGAGAAGGGCCCCTTCGAATGCGCCGAAGCCTGTCTCGACCACCCCTGCATTGACATCCACCGCCCCGACTTCGTCGATGATGTCAGCCCCGAGCCAATCGATCATGCCCGGGTAATGTCGCGCCCAACCTTCGGTGAAGAGCCCCTGCTTGGAGAACCTTGGCTTGGGGTCGAGGATTGTGATCGTTGAATTCGTGAACCCCTTCGATTTCAGCACATGGGCAAACATCGACACCCGTTCGTATGGCCCCGGCGGGCAGCGATAGGGGTTGGGCGGGGCCACCATCACGATGTTCTGGCCGTCCTCCAGCGCGTTGAGCTTGTCGTGCAAAAGCTGGGTTTGAGCACCGGCTTTCCACGAATGCGGCGCTATCTGAGCGGCCTCTTCGGAATAGCCTTCGATGGCGTCGTAGATCAGGTCGATCCCCGGCGCGACGATGAGCCGGTCATAGGGGAGGGTGGCGCCGTCGGCCATGGTGACGGTCATCGCCTCGCGGTCCACCGAGGCGGCCAGCCCCGTGACCTTGGTGATGCCGTATTGGCTTTCAAGTGTGGCATAGTCATGGGTGATCGAGGCAAAGTCGCGGAACCCGCCGAGGTAAAGGTTGGAAAAGAAGCACGAGGTGTAGCGATCGGCATCGTTGATCAGCGTGACATCGATCGCGCCCTCGGAATCGCGGGCAATGTAGCGCGCGGCGGTCGCGCCACCGGCCCCGCCCCCGATGATGACGACACGGGGTGCCGCACCCTGGGCGCGCAGATAAGCAGGCATCGCCAGCGTCGTGGCGCCAATACCCGCCAAAACGCCGAAACGGCGTCGCGTGAGCTTGGTCATTCGTTTCCTCCCAAAGGTCGTCTTTGTATCGTTTACTTGGGGTCCAACGTTCCCAAATAGGCGGCCAGCGCTGCTATTTCTTCGCCGCCCAGGCTTGCGACCTGCACCCGCATGACATCACTGTCCCGGACATTGGTTTGATATTCAACCACCGCAAGCACGAAATAGTCTTTGGCGATACCCACGATTGCGGGGATGCCGTCGGTTGCGCCGCTCTCTTGGTGACAGGTCAGACACTCGCTCGCGAGGAACTGGCCATAGGCGATGTCGCCCTCGATCTGAAGGATCGCCTCGGCCGCGTCTTGTGCGGCCGTGGGCTCTTCGGCTGCCGCCGCATCCGCCAAAACGGCCGACGAGGAGACCGGCGAAATCACCGCGACCACGCCAAAACAGCCCGCCATGGCGCGGGCGAATGACGCCAATCGTCTCGCCCTGTCAGCCGACAGAAATCTCCGCCGCGTCCTCGTAAACTGATCCATCATCGTCGACCCACTTAAATGCGAACGTCCCTGAGACGTCCACCTTCGCGTTGAACTCAAAGAATGGGTTGGCAGAGATGGCCGGGTCAATCGCGCAACTCAGCACGGGGTCTCCGTTAAAGGTGCAGTCGAACCGGTTGATGATCTTGCGCGGAATGAGCGCCCCGTCGCGGTCGCGCCGCTGACCCGATTCCATCGGGTGGCTGATGAGGGCCTTGATGGTGATGATCTCGCCAGGGGTGGCCGATTTCGGCACACTGACGCGCGGTCTGATGCGTGACATGTTTCGCTCCTCTCCCCTTAGGCGCCGCAGCCGCCGATGGTGACCTCAACGGGGTGCTGATCGATAAAGACCTGACCCGTCGAGGTTCTGGCCACCGCGATCACATTTTGCGACCGGGCCAGCCGCATGCGCGTCGAGGCGGCAGCGGCCCCACTGAGCGGCGTGAAGTTATAGACGATGACCTCCGGGTTCGGGTTGTCATCGGCAAAAATGGCGACCGCCTCGACATGGTCTTCCACCGTCATCGGGCTCTCCACGGAGACCGACACCGGCACAAGGTTGCCGTCCTCGACAGCCTCGGGGACCATCAAGCGCAGCGGGCCCGGCTCTGGGCTGACACCGCCCGCGAAGTCCGCGACCCGTTCGAGCGCTTCTTGCGTCGAAGCCGACACTGGCATTGCCCGCAAGCCGATCAGCGTCGCTGCAGCAGCCGCCGTCGAAGCGATGACATGGCGTCTTGTCAGTTGCATTGCAGAGCTCCCTTCACCTGCCGCTCATATGGGGTTTCGGCGACGTTTCGTCCAGAACCGCAATGCCCGCCGCGCTGCGCATTCACGCGCAGCTCCGAATAAGCTTCAGCAAAGCGTCAGTATGAGACTGCTTCAGCGGTTCGACTGGGAAATGGTCTTCCAAGTCCTCGAAGCTGGTAAACATTTCCCGCGAAAGTGAAAGCGTCACGATCGGGCCGAACAACAAGTGAAAAAAGGATTTTCTATCAACAGGTTGGAATACCTTTTGATCAACACCATCCGCAATCATGCGCCAGACGATTTCTTGCTGCGGCCCAATGTAGTCGCTGTGGAACGACCTCGCGACATTTGGAAAAGCCCGCGAAACCTCGGCGATGAGCGGAGACATCCGCCCGACCTCCGATTTGATCGTCATCTCGTAGAGAACGGAAATCGCTTCGCGCAGACGCGTGACCGGATCGAGCGACTGGTCGTTCTCCAACGCACGAAGATCATCCAAGGCAGGGGTATAGCCGTGCGTCACGCAGGCGATGAACAACTCATCCTTTCCGGTGAAGTGGTGATACAAGCTTGCCTTGGTGATTTTGCAGGCTGCCGCGACCTTGCTCATCGATGTCGCGGCAAAGCCGTTTTCCAAAAAAAGGCCGGTCGACACCCGCATGATCTCTTCGCGTCGGGTCTCAGCGGCGACAAAACCATTTCCCATTCTTGACCCTTTCAGACGCCCTTCTATCTCCCAACCGAACGGTCGGTTAGACACATAGGAGCCAGCTCGGATGATGCAAGGAATTCGGATCGCGATGACAACCGCAGCCCTGATTGGCTTGCCCATCGGTGGCGTTCATGCGGACCAGACTATCTCTGAGATGGCTTTGGAGGCGAGCCCTCTCTTTGTGCGCACGATGATTGTCGGTGCTGCCGATGAGGTTCAGCAGAGACAGTTTTTCGGGCGGATCGCGGCTTTGGAGACCGCCGACCTTTCCTTCGAGGTCCGAGGATATCTGTCGCTCCTGGACGCCCCAAGAGGGTCCTTCATCTCAGCCGGTGAACACCTCGCCGCCCTTGATCTTGAGCCCTTTGAACGCGCCGTGAAGCGGGCGGAACTGACCCTGGCCCAAGCCGAACGTGACCTTGAGCGACTTCAAACGCTGGCATCCCGCAATGTGTCTTCCCAGGTGCGGGCGCAAGACGCAGAAACAGCGCGAGATTTGGCTGAAGTGGCATTGAGAGATGCCCGCGATGCGCTCGCTGATGCGCAGCTCGTGGCGCCGTTTGACGGGATCGTCGCGGACCGGCTTGTTGCGACCTTCACCAACATCACAGCGGGCCAGCCGATCTTGCGCCTGCACAACATGTCCGAGACCCGCGTGGAATTCGATCTGCCCGAACGCATCCTCGCCACGATCGGCGACCTGTCGATGGTCGCGTTTAGCACAATCCTTCCTGGGCAGACCGAACCGGTCCCCCTTGCCTTCCGCGAGATCCAGGCGGAGACCGGCGCCATTGGCCAGAGCTATATCGTTTCCTTGGCGATTGAAGAGGAGGTGTCGTCACTGGTCCTGCCTGGCAAAACCGTCACCGTCACAGCCCGCCTCTTGCAGCACCAAGACGCCCTGCCGGTTCCGGCGACCGCAATTGTCACGCGGCCGGATGGCGAAACAGCGGTGGTCGTCGTCACGGAGCGGGATGGAGAGCTTCGGCCCGAGTTTGCGCCGGTCGAGGTTCGGTCGGCCACCGGCGTTGATCTGACGGTCGTTGGCCTCGAACCCGGGGCCGAGATTGTCGAACTCGGCGGCCACCTCATTGCCCCCGACGCTCTGCTCGCCCGCTACACCGGCCTCATCGTCGAGGGAAACTGACCCATGCAAATCGCGCGCTTGGCCATTGAGCGGCCTCTCTACACATGGCTTTTGATCCTGTTCTGCCTCTTTGGTGGGGCTGCTGGTTACCTCAGTGTTGGCAAGCTTGAGGACCCTGTCTTCACACTGAAATCGGCATTGGTCATCACGCCCTATCCCGGAGCAACCGCGGCAGAGGTCGCCGTGGAAGTGTCTGAAGTGCTGGAAGCAGAAATCCAGCAGATGGATGAGATCGACTTTGTCACATCTGCAAATACCCCGGGGCTGTCGGTCATCGAGGTTGCCATCCAAGGCACCTACGACGGGACCGAGTTGCCCCAGGTCTGGGACGACATGCGCGACCGGATCGCCGATGCGCTGCCGTCACTGCCCGATGGCGCGTTGCCGCCGGTGGTCAATGACAGCTTTGGCGATGTCTACGGCCTGCTCTATGCGGTCACCGCGCCGGGGTATTCCGACAGCGATGTCTGGGAGATCGGCACGTTCCTGCGGCGGGAGCTTCTTGCCGTGGACGGTGTGGCCAATGCAGAGATCCTTGGCCTGCCCGAAGAAGCGATCTTTGTAGAACCATCCGGTGAAACCCTGACGGCCCTGGGCGTGCCGCCCGAGGTCATTCTGGGCGCAGTTGCCGCAGCCAACACCATCGTGCCCACTGGCACGGCGGATGATCCACGCAGGGATTTGCGTGTCGATGCACCCGCGCTTGACGACACCGTGTCCGAGATCAGCGCGCTTACGTTCGGGTTCCAAGGCGAAGTCATCAACCTAGCGGACGTTGCAAACGTCTACCGGGCGCGGGTCGACGACCCGGATCAAATCATCCGTCACAACGGCCAGGAGGCCTTTACCATCGGCGTCGCTGGCTTGACGTCCGAGAACATTGTGGTCGTTGGGCAACGCGTGGAGGAGCGGTTGGCTGAATTGACTCCGCTCCTACCCGCCAGCGTCGCGCTCGAGCCGATCTACGAGCAGCACCGTGTCGTCGATGCCGCCAACCAGGACTTCCTGGCGAGCCTTGCGATGTCGGTCGGCGTTGTGATCGGCGTTCTGGCGCTCTTCATGGGCTGGCGAGCGGCCATCGTCGTGGGGGGATCGCTCCTGCTAACGGTCAGCTTCACGTTCTTTTTCATGAACATCTTCGACATCAAGGTCGAACGGATCAGCCTTGGCGCGTTGATCATTGCGATGGGTATGCTCGTCGACAATGCCATCGTGATCGCGGAAGGCATGCAGGTGCAGATGCGCCGGGGCCGCAAGGCCGTCGATGCCGCGGCCGACGTCGCCCGCCGCACCCAGGTGCCACTGCTTGGCGCCACGATTATCGGTATCATGGCCTTTGCGGGGATCGGTCTGAGCCCCGACAGTTCCGGCGAATTCCTTTTCTCTCTGTTCGCGGTGATTGCGATCTCGCTTATGCTGTCGTGGATCATCGCGGTGACGGTCACACCGCTTTTGGCGAGCTACTTTTTCCGGACCGATACGTCCGATGCCCCCAAAGACCCCTATGACACTTTCTTCTTCCGCATCTATGGCAAGCTGGTGCAGTTCAGTTTGCGCGTCCGGTGGCTGGTTATCATCGGCCTGGTCGGCGCGACGGTTGCAGGCGTGGGGGCCATGGGCGGGGTCAAGCAGCAATTCTTCCCCCCCGCCACAACGCCGCTTGTCTATCTGAATTATCATGGCGTGCAGGGCAGCGCGGTCGAAAGCGTCAGCCAGGACCTGGCGATGATCGAGGAATGGCTTCTCAAGCGGGGCGAGGTGGAGGCGGTGACGACGACCATCGGCCAAAGCATCACCCGGTTCATGCTGACATATACGCCGGAAGATCCGAACCCCGCCTACGGCCAAATCGTCATTCGCGTGGCGGATCACACGCAAATCCCCAGACTGCGCGATGCGCTGATCGACTATGCAAACGGGGCGGTCCCCTGGGCGGAAACGCGTGTTCAGCAGATCATCTACGGCCCACCGGTGGGGGCGGATGTCGAGGTGCGCCTTTCGGGGCCGGACCCGGATGTGCTCCGCGCGCTTGCCGCTGAAGCGCGGCGCATCCTTGAGACGGAAACCGACCTACTTGCAATCGAGCGGATCGACTGGCGCGAACGCGAATTGGTGACCCAACCGATCTATGCGGCCGACCGCGCACAAGCGCTCGGCATCTCGCGCTCGGACGTGGCGCAGGCTGTCGCGCTGGCCACCGATGGCATCCGAGCGGGGACGTTCCGCGAGTATGACCGGCTGATCCCCGTCGTCATTCGCACGCCCGACGAGGAGCAAACGGGGGACGGGGTCCTGCTCGATCAGCCGATCTTTGCGCCGAGCACGGGCGGCTATACGACGCTGGCGCAAGTGATTGACGGCTTCAACGTGATTGCGCGCGATACGCTGATCCAGCGTCGCGACCGCGTGAACACGATCAGTGTTCAGGCCTTCACCGTGCCAGATGTGTTGCCGCCGCAAGCGTTCGTTCAGGTGCGCGGCGCCATCGAGGCGATGGAACTCCCACCGGGGTACCGTTTCGAATGGGGCGGCGAGTTTGAAAGCGCCTCCACCGCGCAGGCCAGCCTTGGCCGCCAGATGCCGCTTGCTTTCGGAACGATGCTCCTGATCACAATCCTGCTGTTTGGCAAACTGCGTCAAACAGCTGTGATCTGGACGGTGGTGCCGATGGCTGTCACCGGTGTGGGCCTGGGCCTTCTCTACACGGGTCTGCCCTTCAGCTTCACCGCGCTTTTGGGACTGCTCAGTCTTTCGGGGATGCTCATTAAGAACGCCATCGTTCTTGTTGAGGAAATCGACGCCCAGAAAGAGGAAGAAGGAAAGCCGCAATCCGAGGCGATCGTCGCCGCCTCTGTCAGCCGTTTGCGCCCGGTGGTTCTGGCTGCGGCAACGACAATCCTTGGCATGGTGCCGCTGCTCTCTGATGCCTTTTTCGCGTCCATGGCTGTGGCCATTATGGCGGGCTTGGGCTTCGCTTCGATCCTAACCCTGATAGGAGTGCCGGCACTTTATCACATGTATCTGCGCCGCGAGCGGCGCGCGGAAAGGCGCACCAAACAGGGCCCACCGAAACCGGGTATGTTGGTTCGTTTGTTCCGACGGCCGGACCCTTCGCAGAAAGACACGTCACCAGAAAGGATTGCAGCCGAGTAGCGCCAAACCTCACCCATACCGACGGGCCACAGGCGGGCGCATGTTGCGTGCCTGGGGCGGGGCTCGGTTCAGGCTGTTCAAAGAGGTTTATACCGATGGACCACACGAAATTTGAGACGGTCGAAGTCACAGGCGACGACGAACTTTGGGAGTGGTTTGCGGCAAATCACACCCAGGACGAAAGCATCTGGCTGGTAACCTGGAAAGCCGCTCAACGGGACAAATACGTGAGCCGTGATCAGGTGCTAGACGTTCTTATTGCCTACGGCTGGATCGACGGGCGACGTCTCAAGCTCGATGATCACCGAACGATGCAGCTGCTCTCGAAGCGCAAGCAGCAAGCTTGGGCCGCGTCATATCAATCAAGGGCGCAGAAGCTCGTGAAAGAAGGTCGGATGACCGAGCATGGTCTCAGAGCAATCAACGAGGCCAAGGCCTCGGGCAAATGGGACGAGATGGCGCATGTCGATGCCCTTCATGAGCCCGAGGACGTGCTTGCCGAAATCGCCTCGCACTGCGCGGAGGCATGGTGGAGCAAAGCGGCACCGTCCTATAAGCGCAACGTTTTGCGCTGGATTGCGGGTGCCAAGACACCTCAGACTCGCGCGAAACGTGTCACGATCGTTGCCGAACATGCCGGACGGGGTGAGAAAGTTCCTCAGTATTGATCCATCTATCGCGAGGAGAAGCTTCAGGTGCGCCGCCGGGGCGGCAGAAAGCGCGCTCTGGGCACCAGAAAGCCGATGGTGCTGCCGGACGGCCCAAACCGGCGTTGGAGTCTGGACGTCGTGTCAGACGCCTTCACAGTTGGATGGAGATTCCGCATCTTGGCGGTTGTGGATGATCACACCCGCGAGAATCTGGCGCTGATCGCCGACACATCCCGGTCGGGCCTGCGTGTCACACGGGAGCTGGACAGGGTCATCACTGAACACGGAATGCCGGGGACGATTGTGTCTGACAATGGCACCGAGTTTACCAGCATGGCCATCCTGCGATGGGTTCAGGAAACCGGGATCGACTGGCATTACGTCGCGCCGGGAAAACCGACCCAGAACGCATTCATCGAAAGCTTCAATGGAAAACTCAGAGATGAATGCCTCAACGAAACGCTCTTCAGTTCACTGACCGAGGCCCGTGACATGCTCGAAGCATGGAAGGAGGACTACAACAATCAACAACCACATTCGGCGCTCGGGAACATGACGCCGAGAGAATTTTTTGAGAAAACAAACATGGACAAACTGGCCGCGTAACGCCATCAACCAAATCTCAAGCACTCTCCACCAGGTGGAGGAAATTCGGCGCTCAGGTCAAGCTGGTACCATTTGTACCCTTTCGCTGGGACATGCACCTCGCACCCAGCAACGCCATCTTCGTACCAGCCGTGGAACATCCCCATCCAATGGGTACGATGAGCGATGACACCCTTTATCGTGGTATCCTCCCCCGGGGCCGACAAACATGAACTCGTTTCGTCGATGCCATTGAGCGTCTTGCGCAGCTTGGCCAAATCCTTGTCGAACACGGCGAGCAATTCGCTTTTGTTTGTTGCTGCAGGCATGGCGCACCCTTACCCAGATCAGACGATCAGCATCTTGATCTAGCTCAACGCCCCCATTTCCAATTCGGGTGCGTTTTATGACAGTCCCGGCACACCCCTGAGCCTCGGCTTTGCGAATTCCAAAAAGGTGCGGACTTTGGCGGGCACCCGGCGGCTGTCGACATGGACCAAGTGGATCGGCAAAGGCTCAGGCGCGTATCGATCGAGGACGGCCTTGAGTGTGCCGCCGTCAAGATCCGGGCCGACTTGATAGGATAGAACCCGGACCAAACCCCATCCTTGCCGGGCGATCTCGATGCCTGCTGCGACACTGCTGACGGTCAATCGCCGCGTGACGCGGACGGCGTCCTGCATGTCGCGGCCAAAGAGCCATTCAGTGCCCGGGCTGACGGGTGTCGCCGAAACGATCTTATGCGCGCGCAACTCTGCCGGGGTCTGTGGAACCCCATGACGCGCGAAGTAGTCCGGCGCACCACACACGATGCGCCGCACCGTGCCGACGCGCACAGCCGACATGCTTGACGACGGCAATTCCCCGATACGCACGGCGACATCGAACCCCTCTTCCACCATGTTCACGACCCGGTCGACCATCAGAACGTCGGCCGACACATCGGGATAGGTATCGAGAAACTCGGTCAGGATCGGGGCGACGTAGATGCGCCCGAACTCGTTGGAGCAGGTCAGCCGCAGTTTTCCGACCGGCGTTGTCGCAGCCCCGGCGGCGGCGGCATCGGCGGCCTGCAACTGAGCCAGGATATGGCGGGCATCCTCCAAATAGGCCTGCCCCACATCTGTGAGCCGCACGCGCCGGGTTGTGCGGGTGAAGAGGCGCGCGCCCAGACGATCCTCCAGCGCATTCACCCCGCGCGTCGCCGAGGGCGCGCTGAGCCCAACCGCGCGCGCGCCGCCCGCAAAGCTCTCCGCTTCAGCAACAGCAATGAAGACCTCAAGGCTTTGCAGACGGTCCATGGGAGCCTATTCCTATCATTTTCCGGAATAATGTCTTTCGAAGATGATATATTCATTTGCGAGGTGTCGCAATCTAGCTTTCGGACATGGCCAATACGGCCCCAACCCAAACCGGACCCAAAAAAGGAGTTCATCATGTCCCGCATCACCACACCCGCCACCATCTCCGACGCCCCTGAAGCGAGCCAAGCCCTGTTGCAGGGCGTCGAGAAGATGCTCGGCTCCGCGCCGAACATGTTCCGCCTGATCGGCAACAGCTCGGCGACGCTGGAGGGGTATCTGGGCCTCAACGGCGCCCTTCAGAAAGGCAAGATCAGTGCTGCGACGCGCGAACGGATCGCCCTGGCCGTCGCCAGCACCAATGGCTGCGACTATTGCAACAGCGCACACACCTTCCTCGCCAAGACCTTCGCGAAACTCGATGAGGCGGAGCTTGCCGCGAACCGCGCGGGAAGCTCGTCGGATGCCAAAGCCCATGCCGCGGTTGCCTTTGCGGTGAAGGTTGCCACGAACCGCGGTCAGGTTTCGGCCGATGACATCTCGACCGTCAAGGCAGCCGGGTACTCGGATGCCGAAGTGGTGGAAATCGTGGGTCATGTCGCGCTGAACGTCCTGACCAACTACATCAACGAGGTCTTCAAGACGGACATCGATTTCCCGGTCGTCGAGCTCGCGAAGGCCGCCTGAGGCTTTGCCACTCCCACACAAGCAAGAAACAAGCAGCGCTGCCCGAGGTTGAGACCTGCGGCAGCGCTGCCAACCGCCCCGAGGAGGCCATCATGTTGCAGCGCACCAACCCTTTTCATGCTGGAGAACTCAAGGCGCAGGCCCGTGCCGGTGCTTGGGGTGTATCCGACTGGGCGGCGGGGTTCATCCGGCCCTCGATGCCGGACCAACACCGTGCGTTCTTCACGCAGCTTCCGTTTCTGGTGGTCGCTGGCGCGGATGAAGCTGGCCGGCATTGGGTCACTTTGCTGGACGGGCCAGACCGGTTCATCCAATCGCCAAATACCACAACACTTGAGATCGCAGCCACGCCTGACCGGCATGATCCGCTGGCAAAAGCCTTGATCCGTGGCAGCGATGTCGGCCTTTTGGGGATCGAGCTGGCCACACGCCGCCGCAACCGGCTGAGCGGGACGACCAGGCCGCATCCGGACGGCTTTGCCTTTGATGTGCGCCAGAGCTTTGGCAATTGTCCGCAATACATTCACGAGCGGGCGTGGCGGCGGGTCACAGCCCACGCGCCAAGCCGGGCGATGGCGTCCGCCGAGTTAAGCGCGGGCCAGATCGCGCGCATCCGCGCCGCCGACACGCTGTTTATCGGGACGGGTCAAAGGGGACGGGACGAGCATCCCTCGAACGGCTTTGACGCCTCCCATCGCGGGGGCGCGCCCGGCTTCGTAGCCGTGACGGACGGCACGCATCTGCGCCTCCCCGATTACGCGGGCAACAATTTCTTCAACACCATCGGCAATCTTTTGGAAAACCCGCGGATCGGGCTGGTCTTTGTGGATTTCGAAACCGGCGGTCTGCTGCAGATCTCGGGCCGTGCGCGCGTCGACTGGGACGCTCGGGGCAGCCACGACCCACATGCGATGCGGATGATCGATGTCACAATCGAGGCGGTCATCGATCGCTCGGCGGCCCTGTCGCTGCGCTGGTCCAAGGACGATCGCGATCTGCGCAATCTGGTCGTGACCGCCAAGATCAAGGAGACCGACGAGATCACCTCATTTCATCTCGCACCTGCAGACGGCCGCGCGTTGGAGCCCTTTCGTGCCGGTCAGCATCTGCCGGTGGAACTGGATATCCCGGGTCAGCCTGCCCCGGTGGGGCGCAGCTACTCGTTGTCGGGCGCGCCGGGGCAGGGGACCTACCGGCTCACCATCAAGCGGGAGAGGCACGGCCTCGCCTCGCGGCACTTCCATGACAGGATTGAGGTCGGTGATCTGATCCGCGCCCGGCGCCCATCGGGTGACTTCGTGATCCCCGACGGGACAAGTCCGCTGGTCCTTGTGAGCGCCGGGGTCGGGCTGACGCCCATGGTCTCGATGCTGCATGCGGCCCTCCGCACGCGGTCGCCGCGCCCGGTCTGGTACGTGCATGGCACAAGCGACGGCGCGCATCATGCCCTGAAGTCGGAGGTTGCCGCTTTGGCCGCCAATCACCCCGATGTGCGGCCGCAGGTGCACTACACCCGACCCCGCCCGAACGACCAGATCGGCATGGATTTTCAAGTCGAAGGTCGGGTGACTGCTGAGCGGCTCGTGCAGTTGAACGCAGGTGCGGGTGCGCATTACATGCTCTGCGGTCCGGCACCTTTTCTGGCCGATATCCAAAGCGGCCTGATTGCAGCAGGCATCGCGCCAGAACGGGTTCACTTCGAAACATTTGGGCCGTCGGCTTGAAGCGGGGCGGCGATTGTTCACAGGCCACCAAGCCCGCAGGTACACAAGGAAAGGGAGCGAAGAACCCGCCAGCCCGCCCGACAGTGCAACACTGCCTGGGGCTATGAACCGCGCCGGGTTTGGCTGAGGCTGATTTGTCTGAGTTACGCGGCCATATCTGATCTTTCCAGAGCCGCGTAGAAGTTTGCTTCGGCCTCGGCTGGCGGAATATTCCCTATGGGTTCGAGAAGTCGGCGATTGTTGA
>JASJAR010000050.1 GCA_030066905.1 Paracoccaceae bacterium
GACCGATCTGTTCATCCTGCGTGGACCACCGGAATACGTAAGATCTGACAATGGCCCGGAATTTATCGCTCAGAAGGTACGGGACTGGATCGCAGCGGTTGGCGCCAAGACCGCTTATATCGAACCGGGCTCACCCTGGGAAAACGGCTACTGCGAAAGCTTCAACGCCCGGGTCCAGGATGAACTGCTCAACGGCGAAATCTGAGCTACCCCCCAATGTTTGGACAGTTTTCCGCGTAAATTAAGCTACTCTTTGCGCCTGCTGATCGGTTTCCATGTCGTCTTTCTTTAGCCAATAAACCACAGCGGGCGGGTGGCCGCCATGGGCTGTGTGTGGCCGCTTGTGGTTGTAGAACTCCATCCATTTTCGAATGCCAGCCCGCGCCTCTGATCCAGTTTCCCAAGCGTGCAGGTAGACGCATTCGTATTTCAGGCTCCGCCAGAGCCGTTCCACGAAGATGTTGTCGAGGAACCGGCCTTTACCATCCATCGAGATGCGCACGCCGGAGCGGCGCAAGCGGTCGGTCCAAGCGAATGACGTGAACTGGCTGCCCTGGTCGGTGTTCATGATCTCGGGCGGGCCGAACCTGGCGATGGCCTCGTTCAGCGCATCGACGCAGAAGTCCGCCTCCAGCGTGTTCGAGATGCGCCAGGCTAGAACCTTGCGGGTGTGCCAGTCCATGATGGCGACCAGATATAGGAACCCCTTGCGCATTGGCAGATAGGTGATGTCGGCCGCCCAAACCTGGTTGGGTCGCGTCACCCTCAGATCCCGCAACAGATAAGGGTATGTCTTGTGCCCCTTCGCCGCCTTGCTGGTGATGGGCTTCTGGTAGATCGGCATGAGGCCCATCAACCGCATCAATCGCCTGATCCGCTTCTCATTGACCAGATGGCCTTCGTTGCGCAGGTGCCAGGTCATCTGCCGGACACCAAAGAACGGCGTTTCCAAAAACTGCTCATCGATCTGGCGCATCAGTATCAGGTTTAGCGTCGTCTCGCCCTTGGGCATGTAATAGAACGACGAGCGCGAGATCGACAGCAGCTTGCACTGTTTGCCGATGGACAGGTTGGTATTGCCAGGCTCGACCATCTTGCGCCTCACTTGCCGATCCACGGCTTGAGCTTTCGCGACAAAAAATCGTTGGCCACGGCCAGCTCCCCGATCTTCGCGTGCAGTTCCTTGACCTGTTCTTCGTCGATCTCGGGCTTCTTCGTGCCACCACGCTCGAACACCCCGGACGCGCCGTCCAACAGCGCCCGCTTCCAGCTGTGGATCATTGTGGGATGGACGCCAAACTGGCTGGACAGTTCCGCAACCGTGCGCTCACCCTTCAGAGCCTCAAGCGCAACCTTTGCCTTGAACTCCGGCGAATGGTTCTTCCGTTTCGACATCTCTGATCTCCTTCTTGTCGAAGATCAGCAGACAACAAATCGTAGCTTACGTCAGTGTCCGAATTTCGGGGGGTAGCTCAGTCTTCGAGTCGAAAAACGTCATCCACAATTATTCGATCATGTTGGTCAACCAAATAGTCCCAGCATGGTCGCAAACGGCTTGCCGTGATCCGCCTTAACCGGCCATCGCTGTGTAGCGCTTCACGCACCCAGTCGTTCAGCGACAGCTCCCCGACGCGTTTCGCCCGATACGATGTCCTCTGATGGAATGAATAGTAGGAGATCGTGCGTTCATACGGATGGCGCACCAGCGAAAACGTGTACATTGCGTCCCAGCGCTCTGCGCCCAGTTTTGCCCGCCGTTCCCGAGCCGTGTCGTGAAGCTTGATCGCCTGCCCGAGCGCTTCAGTGAGCGACGTGCCACCGCATTTGGGAATGTGGATAAAGGCGAAATCTTTGTAGTGACGCTGTTCGGCGATGACGCGGGCTTGCAACCAGCGTCGCTTGATCCTGGACAGTCTCAGCCGAAACGATCTGACGGTTCTTGTCATTCAGACCTCCTAGCATTCATCCATTCTATCAGAGCTACAATCTGCGCTGAGGTCTGCTTCGGGCTCGGCGGAAAAGGCGTACCGCACTGGTCGCGAACCTCGGCCCTCCTATGCCCCGCAAAACCCGCACCGGCAGACGCTCGGGTAACGGGTAGTTTGGGCAGATCCGCCGCGCCTTCCCTAGTAGCCGCGCGCCGGTCGCCGGATCGCGCTCCCAAGCTGACATTGCTATTCGGTCGAGCCGCTGGGCTAGCGCGGTTCGGATTGCTGGCGGCATTTCGCGCCCCAAGAACGCCGCCTGAAGCCTATCGCAGACCCTCTCCCGTGCGGCGATCTTGCGGGGGTTGTCGTCGGTCGAAACCCGCGAACCTTCGTGGTGAATATAGAGGTACTCCGCCTGCGGCACAGCCACAAAACTGAAACCCGCAAGGAGCGTACGGATAAGGAGATCACCGTCCTCGTCGGTCTCAAGACCTTCGTCGTATCCACCCAGTTGTTCCAAAAGACCGCGCGGAAAAAGCGCTCCGCAATGATGCAGGAACGGCGCCTTAAGCAACCGCTCAAGCTGTGCGTGCGGCTCGTGCGGAAGGTCGCGCCAGCTGTCATTCACCACACTGCGACCGCTAGGAAATATATGCCGCGTAGGAGCGAACGGAATTACACCTTCTTTCGCGCCGCGGGCGGCCTCCAAAAGGGCGATCAGGTGACCCGAATTAAGCCCGTCGTCGGCATCGAGAAACTTCACCCAAGGGCCCGTCGCATACGACAGTCCAGTGTTGCGCGCTGCGCCTTGGCGACGGTTCTCCGCCGGCCGGACAACTCGAGTTCCGGTGATGTTGAGTGTAGCGAAGACGGGGTCGAACTCGGGTCCCGATCCGTCGTCAACCACGATCCATTCGGCTGCGACATCACCGTTGGCCGCCATGCTGGCGCGCAGGGCGTCGAAATCGGAGGGCCGGTAGGCGGGGACGATCACGCTGAGCTGCACCATCGGCTACTGCCCCGTCCGCATCGCAGACGACGGCCAGCCTGTGCGCAGCGCCGGCAGAGCCAGTCGCGTGGCACCGGTCGGCGACAGGTGGTTGTCGTCGCGGTAGAAGGCCGCCAGCCCGTCATGGGTGTGGCAGGTGTCGGTGCACAGATGCGGGGCCAGCGGTATCCATGTCGCGCCGGACGCTTCGGCCACATCCATCAAAAGCGCCCGGGTCCGCGCCTGGCGGTCATGTACTGGGGCGGCGGCGGGTGGGTCCGGCAAAGGCCTGCTGTGAAGCACCGCTGCCTTCAGATGCGTGCCCAGGTCCCACGGCAGTTCCGGCACCGGACCGACCAGCACCACCTTCAGCCCGGCCTCCGTCAAACGCGTCGCCAGCGCCGACAGCGAAGTTCCGGCGATGTTAGCGTTGTCCGACGGGCCAGCGGCGAACACGTCTGTTCCGCTGCGGGCCAGCACGATGGGGGCCGCGCCGTGACCGTCTTGCCGAACGCCCTCGACATAAAGGGGCCAACGCGCATGCAGTATCACGGTGTCGTATCCGCCGGTCTGCGCATGGCGGGCCAGCCGGTCGTTGAAACCCAAGCAGCGCGTGCGCTGGCCCGGGTCGCGATCTGACCGGACCACCCCCGGCAATGGCGCGCAGGCGGCGTCGCTGGCGAAATCCAGTGACGCGCCTGCCTCTCGGGCCAGCGTTTCGACCGCGGGCAGCACCGCCTCGGCATGGGAATCGCCCCATAGCAACCAGCGCCCGCCGACGCCTTGCCCGTCGCCGAAGGTGCACAAAGCCTCTACCGGGCGGGCGCCGCGACAGGCGCGGATGTCGTCCGCATGGTTCAGCGAAGCCAGCAGCGCGCGCTGCTCGGGGCTGTAGCGCTGTTCGGCCCCGCCGGTCAGCACCACGGCCAGCGCCGCCGCCCCCAGCGCCGCCATCCCCGCGCCCGACAGCGCGAAGATGGGCCCCGGCGACAGGCTGCGCCCGCGCCCCGTCCGGAACGGCCGTTCGATCAGGCGCCAACTGGCCCAAGCCAGCGCCAGCGACAGCGCAATAGTGCCCAACTGCCAGCCAAACGGTAGGTCCAGCGCCATCAGCCAGTTGCGGGCGAAGGCCATCACCGGCCAATGCCATAGATACAATGAATATGACAGCAGCCCCACAAACACCACGGGCCGCCAGGACAGCGCCTGTCCCGCCAGCGACCCGCCGGCGCCGCCGGCCCAGATTAGCGCCGCCGCACCCAGGACCGGCGGCAGCGCCGCCAGGCCGGGAAACGCCGTGGCGCCGTCATAGGCCGTCACCGCATACACAATCGCCGCCAGCCCCAGCCCTGCCACAGCTTCGCGCAGCCAACGCGGCGCCGCCGTGGGCGCCAGCCCAAGCGCCAAGAGCGCCCCCACGCCCAGCTCCCAGACCCGGGTGGGCAGCAGGTAGAAGGACGCTGACGGCATCCGAGGCGTGGCCCAGGCAGCCAGCGCGAGCGACGCCACCACCAGCGTCAGTGTCACGCCTAGTGTGGTCCGCTGGCCAAGCCGCACCAGAACCAGCAGCAGAAGCGGGAACAGGATATAGAACTGTTCCTCGACCGCCAGCGACCAGGTATGCAGCAGCGGCAGGTAATCGGTCGAGCCGTCGAAATAGCCGCCCGAATTCTGCCAGAACCAGACGTTCGAGACGAACAGCAGCACCGCCCCCGCCGCGCGGGCCATCGCGTCGTAATCGGCAGGGCCCAGCCAGACCCACCCTGCCACGAAGGACGCCGCCAGCACTGCCAGCAGCGCCGGCAGGATGCGCCGCGCGCGGCGTTCGTAGAAGGACAAGATGGAAAACCGGCCCTGCAACATCTCGTCGTGGATGATGCGGGTGATCAGGTAGCCAGAAATCACAAAGAACACGTCCACGCCCACGAAGCCGCCTGAGAACCCGGCCAGCCCGGCGTGGTAAAACACCACCGGGATCACCGCGACGGCGCGCAGCCCGTCGATGTCAGGGCGGTACTGCATCCCCTATCCTCGCATCGCCGCGGTGTTCAGTCGCGGGAAGTCGCGCCTCGGTACCGGTTTGTCCAGAAAGCCGCACAGCCGTTCCCAGCCGTCGCCCCGCGCGACGTCAAAATCCATGAAATCGCCGGGACGGTCGGCGAAATGCGCACGCACCTCGGCCGCGTGGCGAACCAGCCGGTCCTTGTAGGCGGCCTCGTGCCCCACCGGGCTGGCGGCACCGTAGATCCATTCCCGCATCCGGCTACCGCGCGACCCGAAATGCTTGCAGGCCGAGGCATACCAGCGGTCCGGATCGCGCGTAGTCAGGATAAATTTCGACCCGGGAAAGGCAGCGTCCAGATCGCGGAACAGCACAGACCACGGATTGTCGGCGGCAGCGTCGAAGCCCTGCATCAGGTCCAGCGCCCGGTCGCGGACCTGGCCGAAACTATCCAGGTCGCCTACGCCGAAGATGCCACCCACGCGGTAGCCCAGCAGCGACAGCGCGTATTGGAGCGAGGTGGTGCCAGTCTTCTGAAAGCCCACGCAGAACACCTTTTGCCGCGGCGGGCCGAACCGCAGGCGGCGCAGTTCCAGCGCGACGCTGTGCTTCAAGGACTGTCTTGCGTCGTGGAATGCGGGTTGGCCCATGGATCAGCCTTTCATCATCCGCCGGGCGCCCAGACCACGCCGGATGCCGAGCATGGCGGTCGCCCATCGCGCGCCGGGCGGCAGGCTCGGCGAGAGGTCCCAAAGGCCCAAGCGGTGCTCGACCGCGGTGGCTGCTTCGACAAGCTCGGGCACATCGCGCCAAGCGTAAGCGGTCTTGCGCACTCGCGACAGCACCGCCCGCCGCGCCGCGCGGTCGCTGCGCCGCGCGAGGATCGCCTCCGCCACCCGCTCGAATGCCGTCCAGAAGCTGCGTGCCGAGCGCAACGACCGGTCGCGGCTGACTGCTCCCTCGGGCGGGTCGCGGTACAGCACGTGAGTGCCATCCACGAATCGTAGTCGCCCGGCATGAGCCAGCAGCCGGCCGAAGAACTCCCCGTCGTCGTCACCGGAGAGCGTTTCGTCCCAGTGACCCGCGGCATCGATCAGCGCGCGCGGCGCGAGCCACGCATGCGGTGGGAAGAAGCCGCCAAAGGTCCACATGTCGACCAGCAGGTCGAGCCCCGCGCCGTAATCACGCCAGTAGCGGCGGTCGTCGGGCGGGTCTATCTGCCCGTCGTCATGGAAGAAGGACCAGGGGCAGAAGGCCATGTCGGCGTCGCCCGCCCCCTCTAGCACCGAAAGCTGCGCGGCGATCTTGCCGGCGGGCAGCACGTCGTCGGCATCGAGGAATTGGATCCAGCGCCCCCGCGCGAGCGCGAGCCCACGATTGCGCGCCGCGGACCCACCAAAGTTGGACCCCGTCTCCCAGGTGATGCGGCCGTCATAGCCTGCTACCACATCGGCGCTGCCGTCAGTGGAGCCGTCGTCGATCACGATCACCTCGGCCAGGTCACCTTGTGCCAGCGCGCTGTCGATGGCCGCAGCCACGTAGGCGCGCTTGTTATAGCAAGGGATCACGATCGAGACGGCGGTCGCGGTCATGGGCGGCGCGTCTCGAGCAGCTCGGCCAGCAGCGTGCCCGCCAACCGGGCGCTGGCCTTGACCTCGGGCATCTTCGCCGCGAGCGCGGCGCGGATGCCGTCCGCGTCCTCCAGCATGGCGCCCATCGTGTCGGCGAATTCAGCCACCGAGATCGTCTTGACCGACTTGCAGAACTCCTGGTGGCCGAAGATGTCCTGATTGATCCCTACCGCCTTTACCGAATAGCTGAGCGAAAGCGTTGGGGTGCAGGCAGATAGCGCGGCGATGGTGGAATGGGTTCGCGCGCCGGCGAAGACCGCGCATTTTGCGATGAGCCATTTAAGTTCCGCCGCGCCAAGACTAGGAGCCACCTTCACCGGCATCTTTAGCCGCGGCGCCACCATTTCGCGCAGATCGGCCATGAAGGCGAAATCGTCTTCGTCGTGCTGGGGCGAGCCCACATGCGGCACCAGCAGCACTGGCCGATCGGTGCGTTCGGCGACCGCAACGATCATCTCGGCCGCGTTTCGCCGCCAGGCGTGCAGGTCGCCGCCGGCATGGGAGAAGCGCGCTACCAGCGGGCTGATATTGATCCCGATCATGCCGTCCATGACCAGGTCGCGCACGGCCGGGTTGGAGGGTTCGGACGGGGTCATGCAGAAGGCCGGGTCGGCCACTAGGTGCACGTTGCCGACAATCCCGTAACGTGCGAGGTAGTCACGCGTAGCGGTCTCGCGCACGAAGATGCCCGCCAGCGTCTTAAGGTGGGCATGCATAATCGGGGCGAACTTCGGATCGGCCTCAAACGGACCCACGGAGGCGCCCCAGATTACCACGGGGATGCCACGCTTCTCCAGCCAGCGATCAACACTGACGTAGTCCCAAGGCCGACCGTAATCGAGCGAGTAGTTGTCGCCGCCCAGCTGCAAGGCGCAGGCCGCGCTCTGCGCGGGGCCCCGCAGATCGGCGGTATGGCCGTGAAACTGCGTCCCGAGGCGGGCATTGGCCTGCGACAGCCACCATTTTCGGCTCAGGCGCGGCCCCACATGCGAAACCGCGAAATTGGTCACGCGCGGGTCGATCTCCCGGGCCTGCTGGGCCTGCACCGTGGCCGGAGCGGCCATGACGCCCGCACGCGCAGCAATATCGGGGCCGAAGGTGCCCTCGAGGATCTCCATCGTGCCGCGCACGATCGCCTCGCAGCCACGGTTGCGGTAGGGGCCGTTGCCCACGAACAGAAGCGGACGGTCCGCCAGCGCCTGTGAACAAACTGCCAGCTCTCGACTTGTCATGGTGTTCTTTTTTCCAAGGCCTATCGTCGCAGGCCTGCCCGGAACAACGCTGCATCGAGCTTGCGTTCGATGAACCGAAGCGCTCGCCGCGCGAGGCCCGGATTTATCAGCCTGTCATAGGCTGCGATCATCGGTCCAATCCGTGCAGTGAAGGCCTCCATGTCTGGCGCGTCACGCCAGAGGACGTGGCTAGCCTGACCAAGCGCATAGCGCGCCGCGTGCACCCGCCGCATCGAAGGGGCGAGATGCCGGCGGTTCGGTGAAACGCGCTTGCGCGGTCGCCAGGCGCCTGTCCGGTCGGTCAGCCACAGCCGGTAGGCAAGCCCGTCGCGCCGATGGCGCAGCCCACCGGCCTGACTGGCGGCGACGTCGTCCGCGCTTAACTCGTCGAGGTGCAGCCGCCCGGCGGCGCGTGCCTGAAGCAAGAGGTCGCGCAGCAACGGTTGGCGCACCACCACTACGTTAGCGCCGCGATGGTCGCTTTCATAGTCAGGGAGCCAGGCGTCACCCACCACGGCGTCGGCGGTTTCCGCAAGCACGTCGTCACAGAACTCGCACGCCTTGTATTTGAATAATCCATGCCCCCAGTTCTCGCCGATGAGCCCTTCCATAGGCCGAGTAACGGTGCCGTGAGAGCCGTCACGTCGCACGCCGGAGACAGATACACCGTAACGGCTGGCGGGCCGCCCTTTCAACTTGGAGCGAAAATCGATCGTTTCGACACGATCCGGATCCATATCGCATTGCGCGGCAAGGGCACGAGCAAACGCGGTTGTCTTAAGGTGTCCGCAAACGATACCGAGTACAAAGGACAGGCGCCGTTTTAATTCCGGCGATTGCCGCGCCGCCAACCGTAGCGCCTTGGCAAAACAGGGTGTGCCAATCGCGGCATAGCGCCCCGGGTTCGCTAGAACATGATCGATGACGCCGGACATTTCGATTGGGTAGTAACGCGTTTTGGCGTTCGCCATGACTTCCTCGGGGCTGCGCGCCACGGTGAAAGAGAATAACGGTTCAGTCCCATGCCCTGTGCGCGGGGTCACATTCAGCACCGCATCTACCAAGCCCTTCGACAGCAATTCGCTCTGCAGCCATGTGCCTATTCCACCCGAGGACGCTCGAGCCCGCAGCCCGTCCTCTTCCACCCACCCAGCAAAGCAGGCCAAGTGACGGCCGATGCGGAAATCCGTGACGATGGCGCGATCGGTAAACAACGCCTTCGCCAGCGCATCTTCGTCCGGGCCTACGCCCGAGAAAGGACAGGCGGCGGTGGCGACCCCCGACGGGGCGCGATCTTCGGGTAGGTGCGCCTGCAGACGGCCCACATCGTCGAAGCCAATCGAGATCGCCGGATCCAAGGCAGCACAGGCGCCGCATCCGACGCAGTAGCCTCCAGCGATGACGTTTCGGAGTTCTGCTTCAGGGCTCATACGAAGGGACGGTCGGCATCGTGGTCACTACTCAATCCCTCAGATCTTCCTGCGAAAGCTCCTCAAGTATGAAAACGATTTCCGCGATAACGCGTTCGTCGCCAATTTGGGGGTTAGCCATCGTGGTTCCAGGGTAGATAGCCTCAGGATCGCGAAGATAAGCAGTTAGACTTTCCTCGTCCCAGCGGTCTGAAGCGTTTTCGAGGGCATCCGAGTACTGAAAAAGTGAATCTCCACCGATCAGTTCGCCATGTACGCGCGCCAAAGGCGGGCCGATCCGATATTCCTGCGAATTGAACGAATGGCATTCAGAGCATTGGCCGATCGCCTCTGCTACTTCTTCTGCGAATTGCGGATCTGCGTCGGCCAAGCGCTCCAAGCGACGGCCAATGTATTGCTCGCCAAATCCACCTTCTACAGGGCTCAGGAAGATGACTTCATGGCTATCGGTCCAAATGACTAACCTGCCGTTCTCAAGTTGTTCGATGTCGCGGAGACGACGCCCCATTTCAATCTCTTCAGTGAATACTACGCGCTCCCCATCAACGCGAATTCGGAACAGCGTGTTACCGTTAAGGCTGATTGCAAGTAAATCACCATCCCAGCTTGGATGAAAATCGGCATGCAACGCCGTTATGCCGGAGATGCCGACCGAGGGTAACCAAGCATAGACGGGTTCGGCGTAGCCGTCATGATAGCCGACCGTTTGCACACCAGGGATCGGAGCGCCGTTGTAGTCTGTGCCATATGTCACGACTGGCCATCCGTAATTGTTGCCATCCTCAATAAGGTTGAGTTCGTCACCACCACGGGGGCCGTGTTCGACGGACCAGATACGGCCTTCATGGTCGACCGTAACACCCTGTGCGTTGCGATGCCCAGTTGAGAAATGGCGTGCCTCCAACGTCGCCAAATCAATCTCCACAATTTTTCCCTGATCGGCGTTCGGATTTTGCGCCAAACTCGAGCGGCTCAATTCTGTAAGTCCATCGGAATCCCAGCCATTCCAACCATATTCTCCCACCGTAAGGTAGGCCGTCGTGCCGTCGGGTGAAAAAGCGATGCGTCCACCGGCCTCTTCGCCTTGGATGGCATCATTTACCCCTCGTAGCGGCAGGCAGGGAGAGGACCGAAACACAATCTCCCAGTCTTCGGGCGAAGCGGATGTCCCTGAAACAGGACCGCTGACCGGCAATGTCAGACGGGCTACCGTTAACGTATGGCAGTTCTGATCCTCGTGGAACTCGTTATATGAAAGAAAAAGAAAACGTCCATCGGATCGGTCAAGCACTTCCAACTCGTTGTATCGTAGCTTGCCGAAGCTGTGCCGAAACTCGATGTTTTCGGGTCGGCGCGCCGCTGAACGCCATTCCTCCAAGCCGTTATCAGGCACCACGATGTCGGTTAGGAAAAAGCTTCCATCTTCCGATGCGGTGTAGACGTTTCCGCGAAATGTCGTGATCAGTGTCTCGTTTCCGATCACCGCTACAGCGCCACCTGCCCCAGGCATAGGCTCACGTGGGATGTTCACGACGATACCGTCGATACCAGTAAAGACCGTTGGATGGTATTCGATCGGCGGACCTGCGTCAGCTGGAGCCATGAGGGCTGAGAATTCGCGTTCGACCTTGTCCGTGGCGCGAAAGAGAAAGGCAAAAGGTTGCTGCTGCGATTCACGATTAAACGCAACAATTGCTGCTCCTGTGCCAAGCCCGGCAATAGTGGCAACGAGTATCAACAGATATCGATAGATCATCTTCATTTCCTTCAACGTTCACATGGCACGCTGCCGAAATAGTTCGCACGCATAATCGTACAGTTCTGCATCGAGGAGGTTGTTGCGCCGCACAGCTTCCATATCAGCCTCACTTACGATCTTTTCGATACGGGTCTGCTTGGACTTTCGCCCGTGATCGGGCGCGATCTTCCAGTCGAAAGAACCGGAGATTTGCGCGATCGACTCGTCGAAACGGTCCTGCAAACCGAAACTCGTATAGCGATCGCGCAGGTTGCGCTTGGCCTTCTTGAGAAGGATCCGGGATGCAGGGGCTCGCCAGTGCTGCGTCCAGCCGGCGAGGTAACGCGTTTGCATATTGTCAATCAACCATGTGCCCATCAAGCGCCAGCGCCGGTTTGCGGTCCTGTCGAATATGTCGGCTAGGGCCACCTGATTATGAAGCACCTTCTGCGCCGCGTTACCTCCGACGAAATCCGGGTTCCATGGGGGCTGCTTGATGAAGAAGTAGTGCGAAACAGCTCGCTCCACGGGGTCACGCAAAAAGGTGAAATAGCGATAGTCACCTGACATAAAATGATGAATTCCATATACGCTGTGACCCACCACGACATCGTATGCTGCCCGACGAGTTGCGAACAAGTCCCGGACACCACGAAACTCCTTGATCCGGTCAGGAGTATAGTTGGGATGCACTAGGCGCCGCATCACAGAGGTGCCCGCCACTTTTGGCACATGAGTGAATATCACCCGATAAGGTCGTGACGACGACGAAACTGGTGCCGCAAGTGGGCTCGTCATCGTCATTCAGCAGCCTTTTGATGTGCCGCGGGCGCGGCCCACAACGGACCAGCGCCCCATTTCACGGTGGCTTCCGGCATCCGTACCGCAATGTCCATTGTCCTTGACAAAATCCGCGACGCGATTTGCCCTGTGCGTTGGTCGACCATTTCAAAGACGGCATTGCACCGCAGGGCGAAGCAAAGGCGCGCCACCGCCTTACGCCAAGGAACAAGATCCGCCTTCGAAAGGAGTACCACGCCCCTATCGCGCATCTTAGCGCGGATTGACGTGGGCAGCATCTTGTTGCGCCAGTGATAGTTCAATACCCGCTCCTCCCGATGGGGTGCATAGGTTTGCAGCTTCGGCAGTGTGTGCATTGTAAGTTCGTACAGTTGCTCGTGCCGACCCATTAGGTGCTCATGAGACTTTGTCGGCGCTCGCGAGCGGCTATCCTCCCGGACGCGATAAACTGCGAGAACGTCCGGCACCTGAAGGGCCGGGAAAAGTTCCACAAATGGCACGAGAAGTTGGAAGTTCTGCGAAGAGGCGTTCGAAAACCAGATTGTGCGATCGACATGAACCTTCCAGAACATCGCACAGCGCACAAAATGGCACACCGGAGCATAGAAGAAGCGCTGAAACACTAGGTCTTCGAACAGTTCGGGCACCAGAGCAGGAGCCATGTCCGTTGGCATAAAATACCCCTCGAACTCCTGCTTGTTCTCAACGAAGAGCCGGCAATTCGAACGAAGTAATCCTACATCTGGATTCTCGCGCATGAGCTGCACACGGCGCTCGATTGAGCCTGGCAGAAGCCAGTCGTCCGGGTCGGGCCACATCAGGAATTCTCCGGAGACATGCTTGAGCCCTGCATCCAACGCACCGCCTAAACCCTTGTTTTCCTGCTCGATCAGGATCACCGTCCAGCCACGCGCCCTGATGGGCGCCTCGGCGTCACGCAGCGCCATCGTGGTCGCGCTGTTGGCGCCATCATTGACCAGGATCACCTCAAGATCGTGCCAGTCCTGCTCAAGCAAGGCGAACAGAAAATCGCCGAAGTACGCCTCTACGTTGTAACACGGCACAATGACGCTTACTCGTCCAACGACCGGAGTCGGAAAGCAGGATGCGGGATGCTCAAATGCGCAAGTCATAGCCGAACGCCTGGAAATCGCTGCGGTAAAGGTGCCCGATAAGGTGCGCAGCTACCGGGGTGAGGTAGTGTTCCTTCTTCGTACTTCCGTGGATCTTGTTTTTGTCACGCATCTCTAGTGGGTGGGGCTTCGAAAGCGGCGCAGCTACGCTTGGCGGATGGCCCAATCCAGTCAGAAACGCATCCATATCCGCCACAACTGTCTCAAGACGAGCGACCCTTGTGAAGCGATCCACCGGCTGGATCAGCAGCGACGTCTGCGGCATGAAATGCCTGTTACCGAAGAAATCGTGGTCGGCAAGGTGCTGCAAGAAGGCCTCAAAAGCGCTGATGCTGTCATCGCCATAGCAAGGATATTCGTGGTACATTGGGTCAGTGCCGCCGGCGATCTTGTCCAAAAATCCCGATATTGCGCGGTGATAGGGGTTCCTTACACACACCAGCGTGGCGAAACCGCTCACTCGATAGAACGCTGAGAACGGCATCATATGCGGTCTGCGCCGGGCCTTCACCTCCTTGGTGCTGCCGGGGGGGGGGGGCCGGCGTCTCCACCGCAGGCACGAGCGACGTCATCCAGAAAGGCCACCAGAGATGTGTTGCCGGCCTTCTTGATCCGGTTCAGGATTACACCCAGTTCAGGAAAGATCGCGACCGTGTCGTTCTGAAAGAAGTTGTCGAAATCGATTTCGCGGTCCGACATCGCAAACCGTAGTGCGCTCCGGCGCAGCTTCCAGCCCAGCCGCGACGGTGGTGGTATCGGGCTGTTTCCGTCTCGTGCTGAAAACGTCACGGCCATCGCTCTGCGTACCGCTCACACCTCGGCCAAGTCAGGGACAACGACGCAATCGCCTGAATTCGCCGAAGTTCGGCGCAAAGACAGAAACTTCTCGCCGCCGGCGTTCATCAACCATCGGTCGCGGCTGAAAGCGCGGAAAAGCTCGGTGCAGCCGGGGACGATGCGGTCGTGTAGCTCTATAAACACAGCCTCTGCAGCCTCGAGTGTCGGGTCATTCTGGTCGAATAAAACATATTCGCCTCCTTCGATGTCCATTTTCACGATGCCCAGTGGTTTGCCTGGAAACCGATCCAAGATTTCTGAAAGTGTGACGGTCGTCACGGCCTCCGTTCCTCCTTGTCCCGCGTCCTGCGTCGCGATGGAAAAACCCCAGGCGCCTGTGCCGCGATCAACCAAATCGAGGGACAGCCCCGGTTCCGCGTGAAGTGCCGCCTTGACCGGTACAATCCGATCCGAACCCTCGACATTCTTCTGCAGCACCTTGAAGTTTTCGGAAGAAGCCTCGATCGTGACCACGGTCGACTGCGGATACATCTTCGCCAGCTTCAGCGCGGCGGTACCGATATATCCGCCGGCATCCACGATCAACCCGTCGAAATTGCGCGGCAAAAGGTTTGACAGGATATCGAGTTCCGACCGCAGGCTCTGGAAGGCCACGCGAAGGTCCGGCGTTCCGGGGCGTACCCAGATTTTTTGCTCACCCACTGTGACAATCATTGGGGCATTGCGCCCAATTGTAGGTCCCAACCGGTACCGCAGATATGGCCCGTAGCCTACGATTGGGCCATCTTTCAAGGTGCTCGACAGCATCGCGGTAAGTTGTCTCATGTGCATGTCTCTCTGATGTTGCCCGACACAGGCTGGCGGCCGTCGGCCCATGCGACACCCCGTGCCGCCAGTGCCGCTGCGATCTCGTCATAATTCTCAAGCCTGCAGCGCGGGTCTATTCCTCCGATACGGTGGAGGTCGGTGCGCACCGTTCGTGCCGGCAGGCCCATAGCTTCCAGCACCTGATCGGCCGTGACTTGGTGTCGGGACGCATCCATCAAATCGTCCTCATAGTTAAGTGCGAGGTGCGGTAGCCCCGCCAACGCTAATTTGTCCTGCACGCCGTACTCAAGCCGACGCTCATAGCGTTCAAGAAACTCGGTTGGCTCAATTCGAAGTCGGAGATCTTCGGATGTGGCATCGGTCTTGTGATAGGCACCGCGCGCCCGTGCTAGGCATTCCGACAGCACCTGATCGGCCAGCCCGCGCCGATGTACATGCACGATAGTCCAGCCCTCGTCGGCCATGGAGCGCAAGAATTCAGCCCCGTCAACCGGGCGTCTCCGTTCTCGCAAGAGCTGCGAACCCTTTACATGCGCCACAACGTTTCCAGCGGACATACGGCCTAAGCCGCGCATGTGTTGTATCGGCGCCCAGACTTCCCGCGTGAAAAGGTGTAAAGGCTCGCCCAGATCGGTGAAATACCCTGTGCTGGCAAGAAGGCTCGCCAGTAGTGTGGTGCCAGAGCGACCCTGCGCATAGATCAGAACATGCCTGGCATCCGCGCGCGGCCGACGCGTCAGAACGGCCAAGGCCGTGCGCGTCTCGAGGAGCCGCATACCGGCTAGCAGCCGCATGTATTGTGGCGTCCAGCACTGCTGCGAGTAATGAAAAACGGTTTGTGCCATCTCATGCCGCTTCGCTTGAAGCGGCCAACGCACGAAACGCCGCACTTTCGCGGGAAAGGCTGTCCCAAGAACCAGACGCCACGATTCGACCTTTATCGAAGAGTAAGATGCGGTCGCATCTCCGAACGGTAGACAAGCGGTGCGCGATCATGACCACGGTGCGATCTCCAGGCAATCCTTCAATCGCCGCGATCAATTCACGCTCGGTGACATTGTCCAAGGCGCTGGTGGCCTCATCAAACACAATCAGGTCGGCCGCTTCATAGAGCGCACGGGCAATGCCGATGCGCTGGCATTGCCCTCCCGAGAGACGGACACCCCGGTCACCTACCATCGTGTCATAGCCCTCCGGCATACTACCTACGATGTGGTCGTGGATTTGCGCGATGCGTGCCACCTCTTCAACCTTGCGTCGGTCGATCCGGTCTGGGTGCACACCGAAGGCAATGTTCTCCGCAACCGTACCGTCAGTCAGAAAGATCTGCTGAGGGACATAGGCAACTGTGCTGCGCCACGCGCGAAGGTTCTCTTCCGTAATTTCGATGCCGTCAGCTAGAAGCCGACCCTCATTTGGACGCAACAGCCCCAACAAGATATCGGCAAAGGTGCTTTTCCCAGCCCCGGTGCCACCGACGATGCCTATCCTCTCACCCGCGCACATTTTCAGGTCGATGCCCACCAATCCTGGGCTTTCCGCACCGGGATAGGTGTACCGAACATTCTCAAGAACCAGATCGCGTGTCACTCTAAGGCGATCCCTTCTAGCTTTTTGGGGCAGCCAATGAGCTCCAGCCGCTGCTAAGTCCTTATGGACCGCGTTCACAGCCGCTCGAGAAAATTGCAGCTTTGTCACGGATCGATAGAGCCGTGAGAGCTCGGGCAGAAGCCGCTGTGCGGCAAAGGCGAATAGACCCAGAGTTGGAACGATCTCCGCGACAATCCCACCACTTTGCAGCGCTTCCGGGCTCAACAGCACCAGGCACAGAATGATCATCCCGCCGAAGGTCAGCACCTGCAAAAGGTATTGCGGTAGCTCCGTGAACAGCCTCGCGAGCATCATGGATCGCGACATGACTAGCGAAGGCCGTGCGTACCTATCGATGAAGGGAGCCTCACGCCCGGAGAGTTTTACGGCCTTGATACCACCCAGGGCTTCACCGGCAGCCCTGAAACGTGCCTTGTTGGCTACCGCGCGCCTGCGACCAAGCTCTCCGACATAGCGCCGAGTCAGCGCGAGCAGGGTGCCGTATGTCACTCCAAATGTCAGCAATGCGGCAAAGGTGATGCCAGGCTCAAATGCCAGCAGGACCACTACGATGGCCAGAGCCGTGATCACGGAAGAGATTGCATCAGCAACCGGGGCGAAAAACTGTAAAATCACCTGCTGCGTCTCAGCCAGGATCTGAGTGCCCATCTCTCCCGAGTTTTGACCAAGGTAGTATTCGTAGTCCTGCGAGAGGTAAGCTGTCAGGAGCTTACAAGAAAGTGAATGCACGCGCATCATTGTGAAGCGGCTCACGACGTAGACCCGAGCAAGCATGACCAGATTTGCAACAATGATCATGCAGAGCGAAGCAAATCCCAGCGCCAGGAGAAATCCGTAGTCTGACTCAAAGCCGCCGGTCTCGTAGAGCCATGAAAGCGTGCGCGAGGTCTCGATCCGGGTCGGATCTGACAAGACGGTCAGAAAGGGCACGATCGACCCCACCATCAGTGCCGCGGATAAGCCGGCAAGAATGATCACCGTCAAAACAAACAAGGCTTGACGGCGCTCGCGCGAATCCAACAGGGACCAGCCTTGGCGGAACGTTTCTACGTCAATCATCATCAACTGGGGGGTGCTGGGCTAGGATTCTCATAAATGTGACTTTTACATTTCCTCGCGGAGCCATGTCCGTCGCAAGCGTCGCAATCCCACCGAGCGACCAATTTTCAAACGCAGGAACGGCGTTGAGAGGACCGATACCACGCCCCCCCAAACGCCCGATAACGCAAGCTCCCGCACCTCCAACGCGAAGTGGTCCCAAACTCCGAGGTATCGCCGCCTTGCTCCCTGACACCTTTCAATCGTCACAACTCGCCTTCGATACTCTCAATCTCTGCCTTCAGCGCCTCATACTCCTTCATCTTGCGCGCGAGAAAGCGCCTCGTCAGATGCGTCTTTTCACCGATGCCGCGGGGCGTAAGGACATAGGCAAAAGCCAACTTCCGGTCCGACCCTCGAAACCGCTGCATTTTCACAAGGCCCTTCTCGATGAGTGCCCTCAGGCAATAGTTTACTCCGCCGAGGCTAATTCCGAGCTGACGAGACATTTCTCTTTGGCTCATCTCGGGGTTGACCTCGATAAGTCGCATGACGCGGAACCGGACGTCCTCATCAACAGGCAAACTGCCTATTGACCTCGCATCGGAATGTCGCGCATCGCAACCTCACAACGGCTACCGCACCGCGCCTCGCTCAAGGAGGGGCGTGCTCGAAGGCAACAGCTATAGGCGCGCTCAATACTCATCGGCGTTCAAGCCTGAACACCCTCGCGAATCCGTTCGAAGAGTCAACAGCTTTTGGCGAAACAATCGAGTTCACCAGAGGCATCACAACAGATGGATCAAGTGAGCTGTTCTCAACCTCAAACCTGCTCCAGGTCCGACGTCCGCAGCGCCGTGCGCACCTCTCAGCCCATCACAGCGAGGAGAACGAAAACCCCGTCGCGCTCCGGCGCCGCCTCGACGCTTGCCGAGAGGTTCGCGAAGGGTCCTGCCATGATGCGAACCTCGTCGCTCCCGCCGAAGGATATGGGTCGCACGTATAGTCGCCCTCGGCTGTTCTGGCCGAACCGAGATCGGAAGTCAGTCCGAAGCGGACCTAACCCGTCCGGCCCGGTTCGAGACACACCGCTCGCGCGACGCCGCAGGTGGCGTCGATTGACCGCCAAGGAGGTCCATTCTGTCCAGGATCGATGCAAGGATAGCCGGGGATGATGGGTCGAGCGACATCGACAAGATGTCCCCCCCGCCGCTCGGTCGTTCTGCGATGCGTCATGAAGAACGAGATACCTTGTCCGGCGAGGCTGGCCTTCGCGTGCTGGGAACCACCGGACCATAGTTAGAGGACATGCCAAACGGCATTGTGCTGGCCTCCCGTTCTTCGTATGCTTGCGCTTCAGGTTGTAGAACAGTTCGATGTATTCGAGAACCTCGCGCTTGACGTCGCCCCCTGTCGTATATGTCTTCCGCCTGATCCTTTCCCGTTTCAGCGTTTGGAGAAAGCTCTCGGCCACAGTGTTGCCGTGACAAAGCGTCCACAAGTCTCGGGGCACCTCTGACTGCTTGACGGCACGTAGCGTTAGACCTAAGCCACGCCCGCTAGCGGCGAGTTGGCGGAGTGGTTACGCAGCGGATTGCAAATCCGTGTACACCGGTTCGATTCCGGTACTCGCCTCCAGCCCCACCGCTCCTCCAACCGCCGGGCCACACGCCCCGCAACGGCCTCCGAGCGGCCGTTGGCGCAGCCGGGCTATGGGGGGCCCCGACATCGAAGGATCGGACGCCCGCAAGGCCAGCCCGGCCCACCGGGTCCTGCCGCGAACGAGCGCCCCCCCCCCTCAACCCGCCTCGGCCCTGGCCTCCAGCCCATCGATATCCGCCCGCAGCGCCGTCTTCTGATCCTCGCTGAGCCCGACCAGCGGCGGCGCCATCCGAGTCCAGCTCTCGTCGCCACTCCGCCAGGCCTCAAGCTGCTTCATCGCCGCCATCAACGGGTATTTCGACGCGACGGCGCGCGCGGCCTTCACCAGGGCGAACGCCGGGCTGTCGGGGCTACCTTCGGCCATCGCCTGCCGCGCATAGGCGCCGAAGGCGTTGGTCGAACCCGAGATGACGCCGGCGCAACCGCCCGCAAGCCCATCGAAGAGCATCGCCTCGCTCGACGGGTAGACGTCGAAATCCTCGGCCACGCCGCCGGTCGCCTCGACGAACGCCAGCGATTGGGCAAGGTCGCCGCTCGAATCCTTCAGCCCCGCCACCATCGGCCCGTAGGCCGCCTTGAGCCGCCTCACGACATCGACCGGGATCGGCGTCATCGACATCTGGGGAAAATGGTAGAGATAGACCCGGAGCCGATCGTCCCCAACCTCCTCGATGAGGCGTGAGAAGTAGGCGTAGAGCCCCTCGTCGGAGGGGGCCTTGTAGTAAAACGGCGGCAGCACGAGGACGTTGGGCAACCCGGCGGCAACCGCCGCGCGGGTGAGGTCGACGGCATCCTGCGTCGCGCAGGATCCCGTTCCGATAATCACCGTCTCCGCGCTGAAACCGGCCTCGGCGAAGGCCGCCGGCAGCTCGAGCCGTTCACGGAACGAGATCGAGTTGCCCTCCCCGGTTGTCCCGGTCGGGGCCACGCCGTCGCAGCCGCCCTCGGTCAGAAGGTAGCGGCAATAACCGATCAGTTTTGCCGCATCGAGCGACCCGTCCGCGCGAAACGGCGAGATCGCCGCCGCGTAGATGCCCCGTTTTGCCTTGCTCATTGAACCCTGCCCCTCGCTCCGTGGCCGCCGTGCCGGCACCACCGTCCCGCATTGGATCGACCGTGGTCGCATCGTCGATCCGCTCCCGCGCATCCCTAAGCGCTCCGGCCGGATGATGCATCGCAAATGTTCGGGTGTCCCTCCGCGTGGTCTCGAACCGCTTCTCGTCCGGGAACTCGATGACCCGGTGGACCCGGTGCCGATCGTCTTGCTTGAGGCGCCAGGCACGACGCGAAAGACATCCCACCGCCTTGCTGGCGGCCCCCTTACCGCGTCACCGGGCCGACGCCCACTATGGCATTGTCGGTCTTTCAAGCCTGCGGCGACGAAGGATTGCACCTTCTGGCCTGCGTTTCGCACCGGAGCTTTGATCGGCCGGCCAAATGCCGGTAGGGGTTGGCCGATGTGCATGGGGGGTGCGATACCGCGATCGGGCGTTCACCCGGCCCACCGGGGAAACTTTGCCGCGCGCGGCAGTCGCAAGCCTGCCAGGGGGGCTCAGCCGAAACCGCCGCCCTTGCCGCCCCGGGTGCAAAAAGCCTGACTGAAGGACGACCAAGACCGTGATAGAACTTTACACCTGGACGACCCCGAACGGCCGCAAGGTCTCGATCATGCTCGAAGAACTCGGCATCGATTACGAGGCCCATGCGGTCGACATCACCAAGGGCGAGCAGCACGAGCCGGGCTTCCTGAAGATCGCGCCGAACAACCGGATTCCGGCCATCGTCGACCGCGACAACGGCCTGCATATGATGGAGACCGGTGCGATCATGCTCTACCTCGCGGAGAAACACGGGCGTTTCCTGCCTGAAGGCGAAGAGCGCTGGCCCGCCATCGAGTGGCTGATGTGGCAGGTGGGCGGGGTCGGACCGATGCTCGGGCAGGTCCATCACTTCGTGAAATACAACCGCGGCAAGTCGCACTATGCAGAAGAGCGGTACTCGAACGAGGCCAGGCGGCTTTACGGCGTGCTGGATCGGCGCCTCGCGGGCCGCGACTTCATCGCCGGGGGCGGGCGCGGCGCATATTCGATCGCCGACATGGCCACATGGCCGTGGATTTCGCGCTTCGAGTGGCAGGAGATCGACCTCACCGACTTCCCCAACGTCCGCGACTGGTACCTCCGCATCGCCGAGCGCCCGGCGGTTCAGAAGGGCTACCACGTTCCGAAATTCGTGAGCGACATTCCGCTGCCGTAACGCTGGAGGGCCATGCGCGGCCGCCCCAACCCCGGCGCGCCGCACCTTTGAGGCCGGGACCCTTGCCGGACGAGCGACCAGATCGGCCAACCCCGTCCCGCCCGGAGGACATGGGCTGACAGGCGCGGCAAGGTCGAGGGCGGTCCGGGCCCGCGCCCCTTGCAACGGACCGAACTGCCGGTAATCTCGTCGCGTCCAGCAAGCTCGGAACGGTCCGCGCAGCCATATGTGAGAGCGGGGGGTTCGGGGTGTGTGAGAAATCGGTTTGCGACAGACCGGCCGGCGTGGTCCGGCGGCGGTCCGTGAGGGGCCCGTCGAGATGGTCAGGCGTCGGCTGTATTCCGGCCATGGCCCCCTGATCCGGCATGCTCGCCCTTGTCGAGATCATCCTCCCGGTCTTTGTCGTGATCGGCTTCGGCTATGTCGTCACCTGGGCAGGCCTCTTCAGCGCAACCGCAACCGACGGCCTGGTCAAGTTCACCCAGAACTTCGCCATCCCCTGCCTCCTCTTTCGGGCGATCTCCGAGATCGACATCGGCGCGACCGTCAGCGCGCCGCTTCTCATCAGCTTCTACGTCGGCGCCTTCGCCAGCTTCTTTGTCGGTTACGCCGGCGCGCGCACGCTGTTCCGACGCACGACGAAGGATGCCGTAGCCATAGGTTTCTGTTGTCTTTTTTCCAACACCGTTCTGCTCGGCATCCCGATCACGGAACGCGCCTACGGACCGGAGGCGCTTGGCAACAACTTCGCGATCATCGCCTTCCACGCCCCGCTTTGCTACCTCCTGGGCGTCACGGCGATGGAGATCACCCAAAGCGGGGCGGCGAGCATCGCCCGGAAGGCATCGCGGGTTCTGAACGCGATGTTCCGCAATCCCTTCGTCATCGGCATCGCCCTTGGCGTGGTCGCCAACCTGACCGGGCTGCCCCTGCCCGCGCCACTTATCGACGGGCTGGACCTCGTCGCCCTGGCCGCGCTGCCGACTGCGCTCTTCAGCCTCGGCGGGGTGCTCTTTCGATATCGGCCGGAGGGCGACTCAAGGACGATTCTGATGATCTGCGCGATCTCGCTTGTCGTTCACCCCGCCATCGTCTGGGCGATGGGCCACGCCCTTTCGCTCGATCAGGGCGCGCTCCGCTCGGCGGTGCTCACCGCCTCCATGGCACCTGGCGTCAACGCCTACATGTTTGCCACGCTCTACGACGCGGCGAAACGGGTCGCTGCATCGTCGGTACTCATCGCCACGGCGGCCTCGACCGTCTCGGTCTGGTTCTGGCTCCTCGTGCTGGGCTAGGGTCGCGGCAGATCGGCGTCCGGCAGGCGATCGTCCCGCACCCCCGGGACACCGCGCCCCGCCGGTCCATCGATGGCGCGCCTCATCTTCCGGAACAAACGTCGGCTCGGGGCCGAATCCCAAACACGGGCGGCTACCCGATCCCCCGGGTCGCAAACACCGTCCGGCCCTCCCGCAGCGTCATCACCGGCGACGGCGTCCCGGCCTCGGGCCAGTCGAGAAGCACCAGATCGGCACGGCGGCCATCCTCGATACGGCCCCGGTCGGTGAGGCCCGAAGCCGCGGCCGGGTTCTCCGCGACGAGCTTCCAGAGATCGGCAAGTCCGCCGATGCCGTCCCGCCGGAGCCGCGCGACGGCCTGAAGCATGGCCGGGTAGTAGTAATCGGAGGCGAGGATGTCGCAGAGCCCGGCGGCAACCATCTCGCCGGCGGACGTGGAGCCCAGATGGCTTCCGCCGCGCGCGGCATTGGGGGCGCCGAAGACGATCCAGTCGCCGGCCGTCCGCGCCGCTTCGGCTACTTCCCGGCGCATCGGAAACTCGCTGATCTTCGCGCCGTGGCCGCGAAAGAAGTCCCGGGTCTCGGCCTGGCTGTCGTCGTGGGAGAGCATCGGAGCAGCTTTCGCCGCCCCCAGCGCGCCGATCCGGGCGATGGCCCCGGGCACCGCGTTGCGGGTGGCCCATCGGGCGCGGATCATCTCGACATAGGCCTCCGGTGCGACGTCGGACCGCGCAGCGCGGCTCGACATCTTGCGCTCAAAGGCCGGGCTCGCGAAATCGGTGACCGGGTAGTCCGGCCGATGCTCGAAGGGCCGCGACTGCAAGGGCGTGTCCGGGTGAAGGACGGCCATGGACGTGTGGTCATTGAACGCGATCGACGGCAGAAGCGCCCCGTCGAGCGCGCGCTCGATCACTTCCATCGCCTCGAAACAGAAGGTCTCCCACCGCAGTTGCACCCGGTTTTCGGCCGCGAGCCGCGGGGCGAGATCGGCAAGGGCGGCAAGCATCGCCTCACCGCGCGCCACCGAGCGCAGCCCCGGCTCCCACGACAGCGTCAGCGCATGATAGGCGGTGGCAATCCCGTTGCCGACAAGCTGCCGGTCGGTTTCGAACACCGCGACCTCCATCGGGGTAAATACCCCGGGGCGTGGCATGATCTGGCGCTCGAACGCATCGCCGTGGATGTCGATGAGGGCGGGGGCCAGCAGCAGCCCGCGCCCGTCGAGCACCCGGGCCCCGTCGCGCGGGGCGTCGAGGGCCAGCCGTCCGGCCTCGACGCGCACCGAGACCCGCTCCACGCGGTCGGGGAGGATCACCTCCGCGCCTTCGATGAGAAGTGCCGTCATAGCCGTTCGAGGGTCAGGTGCCAGTGCCAGGAGCCGGGGCTGTCGTGCTCGCGGTCCGACAGATGCCAGACTTCGAAGCCGGAGAACAGGTCGAGAAGTTCGCGCGCGGTGCAAAAGTAGTGGGGGTGAACCTTGTCGCCCTTGCCCTCGAACACCCAGGTGTTGCGGGAAATCTCCCGGCCCTGGGCCTTGGCCAGTTCCACCGGTATCCGCCGGGCCGAGAGCATCGTGCCGATGAACGTCCCGCCCGGGCGGAGCACCCGGGCGATCTCGGCGATGCTCTGCCGGAGGATCGTCTCGTCGCCGTGATAGATCACGTTCCAGCTCACCACGTGGTCGAAGGCGCCGTCCTCGAAAGGCAACTCGGTCATCAGCCCCTCATGGGTGGTCACCTCCAGTCCCTCGCGCCCGGCCACCGCGGCGATTTCGGCAAGCCCTACCGGGGAAGCGTCGAGTGCCGCGACCCCGAACCCCCGGCGCGCGAGCGCCAGGGCATGGCGCCCGACGCCGGCCCCGAGATCGAGGATCGCAGACTCCGGAGCCAGGGCGTCCGCCCAGGCCATGACATCCGGCTCGGGCTCGGTCCATTTCTTAGGCGCGGCCTGCCATTCGCGATTCCAGTGCTCATGCGCAGTGTCGGTCTTCATTGCTCCACTCCGATGATGCGGCGCCGCACAACCGCGCCCACTTGTTCCACGGCGATCACGACGACCGCGATCATCAGGATCACCGTCATCGCCGTCTGGTAGTCGAACAGGTCGAACCCGACCTTGAGCTCGATCCCGATCCCGCCGGCGCCGACGAGCCCGAGGATCGTCGAGGACCGCACCGCCTTCTCGAGCCCGAAAAGCGAGGTCGAGACGAAGGCGGGCATCGCGGCGGGGATGATCGCCGTGGCGGCGATGTCGAGCTTTTTTGCACCTGTGGCCTCGAGCGCCTCGGCGGGGCCCTTGTCGACGTTCTCCATGTCGTCGGCGAAGAACCGGGCGCAGAAGCCGAGCGTGTCCATCATGATCGCGAGCATTCCCGCAAAGGGCCCGAGGCCGACGGCGACGACGAAGACCAGCGCCCAGGCGAGGTCCGGCACGGCGCGGATGAAGCCGAGAACCGCGCGCACGGCGGCGTTGACGGCGGGGCCGACGAGCACGCCACGGGCGGCCAAAAGCGCAAACGGCACCGACAGTACCACCCCGAGCGCGGCCCCGGCGACCGCGATCTGGAGCGTCTCGACCATCTTCCACGACAGGCTCGGCAGCCGCTCGGTGGCCGGCGGCCAGGCGCGGGAGAGAAAATCGGCAAGCCGCGGCCCCGAGGCGAGCGCCTTGTCGAGCGAGAAGCCCGCCCCCTCAAGCGCCCAGACGAGAATCATGGCCCCGGCGGCATAGCCCAAGAACGACAGCGCCGAGGGCCGCGCGAGGCGCGCGGGGGAGAGGGCGGCGTCAGTCATAGAGCATCCGGAAATCGGCGGGGGCGAGCGCCTCGGCCCGGGCGTCGATGGCGAAGCCGCCGGCCTTCAGCCCCAGCACCCGGTCGCCATAGGTCAGCGCGTGGTCGATCTGGTGGGAGGTGAAGATCACCGTCACTCCGGTCTCGCGGACGAGGCGGAAAAAGAGCGCCATGATCTCCTCCCCAGCGGCGGGGTCGAGGGAGGCGCAGGGCTCGTCGGCGATCAGAAGCCTGGGCTCGGAGACAAGCGCCCGGGCGATGGCCGCCCGCTGGCTTTGGCCCCCCGAGAGCCGGTCGGCGCGCCTGAGTGCCAGATCGGCGATGCCGACCCGGTCGAGTGCGGCCATGGCGCGGGTGCGGGCCTCTTCCGGGGCAGCAGCGTGGCTCCAGAACCTCGGCCCCCCCGCCTGGCCCAGAAGCCCGTGGATGACGTTCGACAGCACCGACAGGCGCGGCACGAGGTTATGCCGCTGTGCCACGAGACCGGTGTGGCGCCGGAGCGCCCGGCGGCGGGCGGCGCCGAGGGCAAGGATATCCTCGCCCAAAAGCCGCACCGCCCCCGCATCGGGGGCCACAAGCCCCAGACAGCAGCGCAGCAGCGTCGATTTCCCCGCCCCGTTCGCCCCCACAAGTGCCAGGGCCTCGCCCCGCGCAACGGCAAAATCGAGGCCGGAAAAGACCGGCCGCGCCCCGCCGAAACTCATCGCGAGGCCCGTCACGGCGAGGTCGGCCGAGGCCGCCTCGCCGCGTGTTCCGGCATCGAGCGCCAAGGTCACTCGCCGATGAAGTTGTCGAACTGCGGGAAGCCGGCATTGGTGTACATCGAGCGGACGACGTCGTAGGCGCTGTCGTCGATCGGCACGAGGTCCATGCCCCGGTACTTCTCGTTCTCCTCATGGGTGAGGATCGCCTCGATGATCATGTCTTTGTTTTCGAGGATCGCGTCGCGCACCGACGCGGCGGCCTCCTCGGGCACATGGGAGCCGACCATGATCATGTCGTTCGGCAGATCGCCCGACCGGCCAAGCATCTTGAAGAACCCGTAAGGCACGCTGTCGTCGGCCGCGCGGGGGCCCTCCATCCAGCTTGTGGCATTGGTGCCGATGGCGTCGACCTCGCCGTTCTTCAGTGCCTCATGGGCGATGTTGCGCGAGGTGTGGACCTTTTCGATATCGTCGATGGGGTCGACCCCGAAATCGGCCACGAGCTGCATCGGGCAGAGCATGTTCGACGTCGAGCCGATATCGCCGAAGGCGACGGTCTTGCCGACGAGGTCCGACATCGCGTTGATCCCCGAATCGGCGCGCACCACGATGGCGCAATGGTAGTCTGGCCGGCCGAGCCCGATGAGCGGAGCGGCGTCCGTGAGCGTGTTGATGACGATGTATTCGGCCGGGCCCGAGATCACGAAATCCACCGTCTCGCCCCTCAGCGCCTCGGCGGCGGCGGTGCGGGAATTGACGGGGAAGAACTCGAACGTGTCGCCCGTCGCGGTTTCCAGCGCCTCCTTGAAGGCGCCCCATTCGGTTTGCAGGCGCTCAAGCCCTTCGACATCGGTCACGGCGAGTTGCCAGGTCTCGGCCGCGGCAGCGGTGGCGAGGACGGCGCTGGCGGCGGTGGTCAGAAATAGCGTGCGGAACGACATGGTGAAATCCCCCGGGGGTTCGTTGGTTTGGCGATGGTCGCTGCCCCGGGGCTAGTGACCGCTCGTGACAGTTTGTTAACGCTCACCGCTCGGCCTCAACGCCCGCTAATGACCCCGTTAGCGGGGCGAATATCCGCATATGTCCCCGTCGCAAATCTTGCGTTGGTTGGCGGGCAGGACTTGTGCCGCCTGCCACCCCCGGAGCCCCGCCGATGTATCAAGGACGCCTGCAACTCAGAGCCCTCACCCGCCGTTTCGGGGCCGCCACCGCGGTCGACGCCGTCGGCCTCGACATCCCCGCCGGGCAGTTCGTCGGCGTGATCGGGCGCTCGGGTGCGGGCAAGTCCACGCTTCTGCGCCTTATCAACCGGCTGATCGAGCCGACCGAAGGCCAGGTTCTCTTCGGCGAGACCGACATCACCGCGCTCAAGGGCAAGGCGTTGCGTGACTGGCGGCGCGCCTGCGCGATGATCTTTCAGCAGTTCAACCTCGTAGACCGGCTTGACGTCCTGACCAACGTCCTTGTCGGTCGCCTCGCCGACCGGGGCTTCTTCCCCTCGATGGCGATGCAGTTCTCCGATAACGACCGGGCCGACGCCATCGCCGCGCTCGACCGGCTCGACCTCGTGGGCCAGACCCTGCAACGCGCCGGCACGCTCTCGGGCGGCCAGCAACAGCGGGTCGCCATCGCCCGGGCGCTGATGCAACGGCCCCGCCTGATGCTTGCCGACGAGCCCATCGCCTCGCTTGACCCAGGCAATGCCACCAAGGTCATGGAGGCCCTGCGCCAGATCAACGAGGACGACGGGCTCACGGTCATCGTCAACCTCCACACGCTCGATACTGCACGCGAGTACTGCGACCGGATCGTCGCGATGCGCGAAGGCCGGGTGATGTTCGACGGAGCGGCTCAGCATCTCACCGACAAGGTCGTGCGCGACATCTACGGCAGCGACGGGCTCGACGATTTCTCGGAGGTCGTGACCTCCACCAAGGTCAAGATCAGCGCCTAACCTTCTCTTTCCAATCGCCAAACCACCATCAGGGAGATACCCTTCATGAAACTTCTCACGACCACCGCGCTGGCCCTTTTCGTCGCGACACCGGTCCTCGCGGACTGGCGCGAGGACTACCAGGTCGTCCGCTTCGGGATCCTCTCGGGCGAGAACGAGGCCGACCGGATCGCCCGGAACCAGCCGCTCGCGGACTACCTTTCCCGCGAGCTCGGCGTCGAGGTGGAGATCTTCACCGCCGGGAATTACGACGGGGTGATCCAGGCCATGGCCGCCGACCAGATCGAGATCGCGCGATTCGGCTCGTCCTCCTATGCCGCGGCCTACACGGCCACCAACGGGGGCGTGACGCCGTTCCTGTCGGTCGTGAAAGCCGACGGCAACACCGGCTACACCTCCATCGTCGTCGCCCGCTGCGACAGCGGCATCGAGAGCCTCGACGACGCGGCCGGAAAGGTCCACGCCTTCGCCGACCCCGATTCGACCTCCGGTTTCGCGGTACCGTTCTTCAACATGAAAACCCGGCTCGACATCGAGCCCGAGAGCTACTTCGCCGCCACGCCGTTTTCGGGCAGCCACGAGGCCGGCGTGCAAGGCGTCGTCAACGGCACCTTCGACACCGCCTCGACCTACCAGAACTCCGAGATCGACGGCATTCCCCAGCGGATGGTCGCCAAGGGCATGATCGACGCCGGCGAGGTCTGCACGGTCTGGAAGAGCCCCGAGATCACCGTCGGCCCCTGGACGGCCCGGTCGAACCTTCCGCCCGAGATGATCGAGGACATCAAGACGGCAATTCTCGAGATGCCGGAAAAAGACCTCAACGCCTTCCACCAGCACACCTCCTTCGACCCCGACGACGCGAACCCCGATGTGGGCTATTTCGAGGTCGACCATTCCCGCTACGAATGGATCGTCGATATGCGCGAGTGGATCAGGAACGAGCGGCGGAGCGGCTCCTGAGCTCCCCCTCGGGCGGCGGGGTCACCCGCCGCCCACCCAATTTGCGCGACGATCTCCCATGACCCTCACCGAGACCCGACCCGGCAGCACCCTGCCCGAGACCCCGGACGCGGCCGAAGCCGCCTTCCGCGCCCGCCGCCGCCGGGCGAAGCTCAACACGGGTCTCGTCACGGGCATGCTTGTGGTGCTCATCGCCGTCACCGCGCATCTGGGCGACTTCTTCAAGATGGTTCAGGTCACCCTCGACGACGGCAGCCGCGACTGGCGCTGGATCGTCCTTGCAGGCCTTCCCCGGCTCGGGGAGTTCATCGCCCTCACACTGCCCTCGATCAGCTTCGAGAGCTTCGCCGCCGACATCGTGGAGTGGTTCTGGCGCTGGCAGGTCTGGCTACGGCTCCTCATCGAGACCGTGCTCATCGCCTTCATGGCCACCACTTTCGGCGTCGTGGGCGGGTTCCTCCTCTCGTTTCCAGCCGCGCGGAACCTCGCGCCGAACGCCTGGGTGCTCTGGCTCTCCCGCCGCTACCTTGAAATCGCCCGCACCGTGCCCGAACTCGTCTGGGCGCTGATCTTCGTTTTCTGCTTCGGCGTCGGGCCCATGGCGGGCGTTCTTGCGGTGGGCCTCCACTCGGCGGGCGCCCTCGGAAAGCTCTATTCGGAGGTCAACGAGAACATCGATATGCGCCCTCTCGAAGGGGTCCGCGCGGCAGGGGGCACCTGGGCCGACCAGATCCGCTACGGTGCGGTGCCCCAGGTCCTGCCGAACATCATCAGCTACACGCTTCTCCGCTTTGAGATCAACGTCCGCGCCTCCTCGATCATCGGCTATGTCGGTGCGGGGGGCTTGGGCCAGGAAATCCGCACCGCGCTGAGTTTTCAGGAATACACCGACCTTTCCGCCCTCTTCGTCATCATCTTCGTCACCGTGATCGTCATCGACTACGCCTCCGAGAAGGTCCGCCACCGAGTGATCGGCATGGAGGCCGACCGATGAGCGACATCGACGCCGCCCGCGCCCGGGTCCCCGGCGCCTTCCGCAAGCCCCTCCCGGTGCGCCTGCGCCGCATCGCCCTCTGGACGCTTTTCGCAAGCCTCACACTCTATTGCCTCTGGGCCTTCAACTTCTCGCCTGAGCGCATCTGGGAGGGGCTGGGGCGCCTCGGGCGGGTCCTGTCGTTCATGTTCCCGCCCCATATCTGGACGGAGTGGGACGCGTTCTCGGAAATCCTCGAAGGTCTTGGCGAGACCCTCTCGATGGCCTTCCTCGGCACGCTTCTCGGCGCCCTCGTCGCCTTTCCCCTGTCATTTCTCGGGGCGAAGAACATCAACCGGCTGAACTTTCTGAGGCTCGGCTCCCGGCGGGGCTACGACATCATCCGCGCTTTCGAAACGCTCATCCTCGCGCTGATCTTCATCCGCGCCTTCGGGCTGGGGCCGCTCGCGGGCATCCTCGCCATCGCCGTCTCCGAGATCGGCACCTTCGCGAAGCTCTTCTCCGAAGCCCTTGAGAACACGTCAAAGAAGCCCGTCGACGGTATCCGCGCCGCTGGCGGTTCCCGGCTTCAGGAACTCCGCTACGGCATCCTGCCCCAGGCGGGCCCGGTGATCCTGTCGATCCTGCTCTACAACTTCGAATCGAACGTCCGCTCCGGCACGATCCTCGGCATCGTCGGCGCGGGCGGGATCGGGTTTTTGCTGTCGGACCGGATCTCGGCCTACAAATGGGACGAAGCCTGGTCGATCATCTTTCTGATCATCGCGATGGTCTATCTGATCGACTGGATATCCGCCTCGATCCGGTCGCGGATCATCGGGTCGTGGACCCCGCCGAAATGAGCGCCGGGAAACGTCTCTCCGAAACCCCGATGGTGCATGAAACCGCAACCTTGGTGGACTGCACCCTCGGCCGCTGGACCGAGATTTACCCCCATGTGACCATGCGCGAGGTCGATTTCGGCGATTACTCCTACATCGTCAGTCACGGCAACGCGGTCTGGTCAAGTATCGGGAAGTTCTGCTCGATTGCCGAAGGGGCCCGGATCAACCCCGGCAACCACGCCACCTGGCGGGCCTCCCAGCACCATTTCACCTACCGCGCGGCGCAATACGACCTCGGCGAGGACGATGCCGACTTCTTCGATTGGCGCAGGAAGCACTGGGTCACCATCGGCCATGACGTCTGGATCGGCCACGGGGCGACGGTGCTCGCCGGCGTCACGGTCGGCACCGGCGCGGTGATCGGGGCGGGCGCGGTCGTCTCGAAAGACGTCGCCCCTTATCAGATCGTCGGCGGGGTTCCGGCGAAACCGCTGAAGGCGCGGTTTCGGGAGGATATCGCCGAGCGCCTCCTCGACCTCGCCTGGTGGGACTGGCCCCACGACGCCCTCCGCGCGGCCCTCCCCGACATCCGCAGGCTCCCGATCGAGGGTTTTTTGGAGAAGTACGAAACCACCTGCCAGAGGGT